>CACNHT010000001.1 GCA_902620285.1 uncultured Alphaproteobacteria bacterium
GCTAGTGCAAAAGATATAAGAGAAACTTTTGCAAGAATGGCAATGAACGACACTGAAACTGTAGCACTAACTGCAGGTGGACATACTTTTGGTAAAGCACATGGTGCTGGTGATCCAGCTCTAGTTGGAGCAGAACCAGAAGGTGCTCCTTTAGAACAAATGGGTTTAGGTTGGAATAACTTGCACGGATCAGGTGTTGGTCGTGATACTACAACAAGTGGTATAGAAGGTCCATGGACACCTAATCCAACTCAGTGGGATAATGGATACTTTGATATGCTTCTTGGTTACGAATGGAAGTTAGTAAAAAGTCCGGCAGGTGCTCAAATCTGGCATGCGATTGACCAAAAAGAGGAACACATGGCTCCTCAAGTTGATGATCCATCAGTAAAAGTTCCTACAATGATGACAACAGCAGATATGGCAATGCGTGAAGACCCTGAGTACAGAAAAGTATCAGAAAAATTTCACAAAGACCCAGAATATTTTGCTGATCAATTTGCTAGAGCTTGGTTTAAACTTCTACATAGAGATATGGGTCCAAAAACTAGATATATGGGACCAGAAGTTCCAAAAGAGGAATTGATTTGGCAAGACCCTGTGCCTCAAGGTCATTCAAACTATGATGTTGAAACAGTAAAAGCTAAAATTTTAAGTAGTGGTTTAACCACTCAAGAAATGGTTGAAACTGCTTGGGCAAGTGCTTCTACATTTAGAGGATCAGATATGAGAGGTGGAGCTAATGGAGCAAGGATTAGACTTTCTCCTCAAAAAGATTGGGAAGTTAATAAACCAGAGCAATTAAAAAAAGTTCTTAGTATTCTTGAGCCTATTGCTAAAGAAACAGGGGCTTCAGTAGCTGATGTAATTGTCCTTGCTGGTAATGTAGGTGTGGAACAAGCAACTGGAATGGAAGTGCCATTTACTCCAGGTAGAGGTGATACCACTCAAGATAAAACTGATATTGATTCATTTGGAGTTTTAGAGCCAGAAGCAGATGCTTTTCGTAATTATTTAAAAATGAATTATGATGTTACTGCTGAGGAATTAATGTTGGATAAGGCACAACTGTTAGGGCTAACTGCTCCTGAAATGACGGTACTTGTCGGTGGTATGAGATCTATGGGTATTAGTTCAGATCAAAGAGGATTATTTGTTGATACAAAAGGTAAGTTAACAAATGATTTTTTTGATAAGCTTTTAGATATGGGTGTTAGTTGGAAACCGACTGGAAGTAATTCATATGAAGCTACAGATAAAATTACAGGAGAAAAAGTAAGAACTGCATCTAGAGTAGATCTTGTTTTTGGATCCAATTCTCAATTAAGAGCGATAGCAGAGCTTTATGCGAGTGATGATAGTGAAGAAAAAATGAAAAAAGACTTCATCAAAGCTTGGAACAAAGTGATGAATGCTGATCGTTTTGATTTAGAACAATAAAAATAATTTAAATTAATTTAAAAGTGGAACTTAAAGTTCCACTTTTTTTATTTTGGCATATTGGTTGCACCAGTTTCTAATGAAATTATTTTACCATCTTTATATTTGTATACTGCCATCACAGCTTGGGTGTTACCGTCTTTGAAAGTAACGAAAGAGTGATGTATCCCAATCTCGTCATTTTCATATACAATTCTAGACTTATCATCATTAATGTCGTCACTCATAGCCCAGCCTATAACGTCAGACTTTGATAAAACATTACCACTAGAATGCATTGTAAATTTGAAATCATCATGGATAATTTCATTCATTCCTGCTTCATCTTTTTCATTAAATACCTTCATGTATTTTTCTAGTATTGACATATTTTCTCCTAGTATCAGTATTTTATATAGGAATTTATTTTAAATAAGTATTTAATTATCTTTCTTTAATGTAAGGTTGTCCAATAGCATTAGGTGCAATTGCTTTACCTACAAAACCAGCAAGCAATACTACTGTTAGTATATATGGAAGTGCTTGTATTAATTGAACTGGTATTTCGCCAATTGCAGGTAGCTCAACACCTTGAAGTCTGATCTGAAGAGCGTCTGTAAATCCAAAGAGCAAGCAAGCAATTAAAGCTGTTTTAGGATGCCATTTTCCAAAGATCATTGCTGCTAATGCTAAGTATCCTCTTCCCGCTGACATTTCTCTAAAGAAATTTGCATTAACGGCAGTTGATAAATGAGCTCCCGCAAAAGCAATTAAAACTCCATTGATTGCTAGTGCTTTATATCTCATAGTAAACACATTGATACCAGCAGTATCTACTGCACTTGGATTTTCTCCGACTGCTCTTAGACGCAAACCAAAACTAGTTTTAAATACTATCCAAAAAACTAGTGGGACAGAAAGATATGCTAGATAAACAAAAACATAATGACCACTTAATATATCACTATAAAGTGTTCCAATAACCGGAATATCTCTCAGTGCATCAGCAAAAGGAAGATGAATTTCTAAAAAACGCTGATCTTCATTTAATGTTGGCGTCAGACCCGCTTGCCCAAACCACGCAGCTGCTAAAGCAGTTGTTAAACCAATAATTAAAATATTTATAGCAACACATGATACTACTTGATCACCTTTGTGCGTTACCGAAGCAAATCCATGTAACATTGATAAACACACACATACAATTATAGCTAATAATAAACCTAACCACGGGTTACCTAAATAGTACGATCCAACGGCTGCTACAAATGCGGCCATAAGCATTTTACCTTCTAAGCTAAAATCTATTACCCCAGATCTTTCAGCAAATATACCAGCCATTGCTGCAAAAACTAAAGGTGTAGATATTCTTAAAGTAGAATTAATTAAAGAAGCAATATCAGATAAAAATTCCATTACACATTTACCTCTCTATTAAGTCTTCTAACAAAAAAACTTTCTATTTGTGGTCTAAAAAGATTTTCTAATGCACCACTAAATAATATTATTAATCCCTGGACAGCAACAAACATGTATCTTGTTATGTTTGGCATTTCGAAGGTAACTTCTGATCCTCCTTGGTATAAAATTCCAAATAAAAATGCTGCTGGTAAAATACCAATCGGATGATTTCTGCCCATTAATGCAACTGCAATTCCTGTGAATCCATATCCTGCTGGAAAGCCTGCTTGAATTTTATGACTTACACCAAGAATTTCATTGACGCCAAGTAGACCTGCTAAACCTCCAGAAATACACATCGCGATGATAATATTTTTATGCGGTGATATTCCTGCATATATTGCTGCTTGAGTATTGTGTCCTACTGCTCGCATTTCATAACCCCATTTAGTTTTCCAAACTAAAAACCAAACAAAAAATAATGATGCAATTGCTAATAAAAAAGTCAGATTAAGTGGTGAATATCTTATTTTTATTCCAAGTATTCCAGAGAATGCTTCAAAGCTCGGTAACCAGATTTCTTCTGGAAGCTTTACTGTATGAGGTGCCATTTGATTTGTATCTCTAATCACATCTACAAGTAAGAAAATCATTAAAGATGAAGCGATAAAATTAAACATTATTGTTGTAATAACAACATGACTTCCTCTTTTTGATTGAAGATAAGCAGGTATGTAAGCCCATGCTGCACCAAATAAAAATGCACCAAAGATTGCCAAAAGCCAAACGATTGGAACAGGAAGAAAACTTAAATTTATTGCTACTAAAAAAACACCAAGACCACCTATATACGCTTGTCCTTCCCCACCGATATTAAAAAGTCTGCAATGAAAAGCTACAGCAAAAGCTAGCCCAGTAAAAATAAAATTTGTTGTGTAATAAAGTGTATAAGCAAATCCTTGGATATAACCAAATGATCCATAAATAATTAACTTAACAGCTTCTATTGGATTTTCACCTGCAATAAAAACAAAAAGTCCTGAAACTAATAACGCTAATGTTAAGTTTACTAATGGAACAATAACATTAGATACCCACCATGGAACTTTTGACTTATCGACTACAATATTACTCATTATGCAACACCAGCCATTAGCAATCCCAGCTCACGATCAGTAACATTTTTATTTTCCTTTTCTCCAACAATTTTTCCATCAAACATAACGATTATTCTGTCAGATAAGGATAAGATTTCATCTAACTCAACTGATGCTAATAGTATTGCTGCACCTTTATCTCTCATATCAATAAGACGTTGATGAATAAACTCGATTGCTCCAATATCTACACCTCTTGTTGGCTGCCCCACTAAAAGAATTTTTGGATTTTCATTAAGCTCTCTACTCAAAATAATTTTTTGTTGATTACCTCCTGAAAAATTAGATGTTATTAAGTTTGGAGAATTAGGTCGAACATCATATTCTTGCATAACCTTATTTGAATATTCAGTAATTTCTTTATTGTTCAAAATTGCAGATTTTGAATATGGCTCTTGATCATGATAACCAAAAATTAAATTTTCATGAGCCTTGAAATCACTTATTAAACCCATTCTTTGCCTGTCTTCAGGTACATGCGCTAAACCTTTTTCTTTAAGCATTCTTGGGTTTAGGAAATTATTCTGATCAGAAATTTTTTCACCAAATAATTCAATACTTCCAGACTCTACTTTTCTAATTCCTGAAAGTGCTTCTAATAATTCAGTTTGTCCATTACCAGTTACACCAGCAATACCCAGAATTTCTCCTGAACATATTTCTAGGTTTACATCTTTTACACGCGTTACATCTAGATCGTCTTTGACTGAAAGATTATTAACTTTGAATATGGTTTCCCCTTTTTTTATTTCTTTTTTATCAACTCTAAGTAAGACACTTCTTCCAACCATCATTTCAGCTAGTTGTTCTTTGCTTGTATCTTCAGTTTTTGTATGCCCAACCATTTCACCTTGACGCATCACTGATACTTCGCTTGTTAAATCCATTATTTCAATTAATTTATGTGTAATTAATACTATGGTTTTACCTTCATCTTTTAATGAACGAAGAATTTTAAATAACTCATCAACTTCTTGAGGTGTAAGAACTCCTGTTGGCTCATCAAGAATTAAAATTTCTGCTCCTCTGTATAAAGATTTTAATATTTCCACTCTTTGACGAAAACCTACAGATAAATCTGAAATAGTGGCATCAAGATCAATATTAAAATTATATGTTTGACATAATTTTTCTAAATCTTCTTTTGCCTTTTGTAATTTTTCTCCAAATACTGTTTCACCTTCAAAACCAAGAATTATATTTTCTAGCACAGTAAAGTTTTCTACCAACATAAAATGTTGGTGAACCATTCCAATGCCGTTTATTATTGAATCTCTTGGTGATCTTAAATTAATTTCTTTTCCATTAATCTTAATTGAACCCGAATTAGCTTGGTAAAGACCAAAAACTATACTCATCAAAGTAGATTTACCTGCTCCGTTTTCTCCAATTATGCCGTGAATTGTTCCTTTATTTATTTTGAGATTAATATTTTTGTTGGCCTGAACATGACCAAATGATTTATTTATATCCGTTAATTCTAAGATAGGTGAGACCATAAATTATTTATTAATCTTTGGTCTCACCAAATATTTATTTTAGTATCTACTCTTGTGACCAGTCAGCAACAACTAGAGCACCGCTCGCAATGTCTGCGGCAGCAGCATCTGCGGCAGCAGCCATTTCAGATGTTACCATTCCATCTTCAGTTGCATAACCAACCATTCCTTCTGAAAGACCAAGAATGTTTATGCCAGATTCAAATCTGCCTGACTCAACATTTTTAGCTTGTTCAAAAATTGTTAGATCTAATCTCTTCAACATTGATGTTAACATGTTACCTGGATGCATCCAGTTTTGATTAGAGTCAACTCCGATACCCATAATGCCGGCGTCAGCAGCAGCTTGAAGAACACCAATACCTGTTCCACCAGCAGCTTGGTATACAACATCAGCACCACCATCAATTTGAGCTTTTGTTAATTCTGCACCTTTTGTTGGGTTATTCCATGCCTCGTTTGTAGTTCCAGTCATATTAGCTAAAACAGTTATATCTGGATTTACATATTGTGCACCTTGCTCATAACCACCTTGGAATTTTCTAATCAGAGGAATATCCATTCCACCAACGAAACCTATTGTTCCACTTTTAGAAGCCATAGCAGCCATCATTCCAACTAAGAAAGAACCTTCATGTTCTTTATAACAAGCTTGATAAATATTATTGTTTGGATCGTCTAACCAACAAACATCAACTGCAACAAATTTTATATCTGGGTAATCAGCTGAAACTGCTGCAACTGCATCAGCTTGAGCAAATCCCATTCCTACGATCATTGTTGCTCCTCTATCAGCAATCTTGCGCATACCCTGCTCGATCTGATTGTCGTTTGCAGATTCAAACTCAATCATACCCCAGCCAAGTTCATTAACAACTCTTTCAGCTGTATTGAATGCTAACTCGTTAAATGATTTGTCAAATTTTCCACCAGAGTCATAAACAACTCCTATTGTGTTTGCAAACGCACTTGAAGAGAAGACAAGAGCGAAAGAAACTGTAAAAATACTTAAAATTTTCTTCATACCAAAAATCCCCCTTAAATATGAATTATAGATATCCCATTGATAACATTTTCTTGATAAAAAAATGCATTAAAAAATGAGATTATGGATAAATAATAGGATTTTTTATGGATAACTTCAAGTACCCATATACCTATCGCCTGCGTCACCTAAGCCCGGTACAATGAACTTATTTTTATTCAATTTGGCATCAATGTTGCAAGTAAATATATGAATGCCTTTTTGCTTTTTTTGAATATTTTTAATGCCCTCAGGAGCAGCTAGCAAAGACACTAAAAATATATCTTTAATACTAACGCCTTTGTTTTTTATTAAATTGATTGCAGCAATTGAAGAATTACCTGTGGCCAACATTGGATCTAGAATTAAAACTTTTTTATTTTTAACTCTTGGAAGTTTAAAGAGATATTCTACAGGCTCATAAGTTTGTTCGTCGCGATATAAACCTATGTGACCTTTTTCAGCTTCCGGTAAAAATTTTGCAAACCCCTCAAGTAACCCTAAACCAGCACGTAAAATAGGGACCAAAATTATGGGTTGACCCAAGACTGTACCACTCATTTTTTTTAGAGGTGTTTCAATTTTTTGTTTTTTAAAGGGAACGTATTTAAGAACATCAGAAGCAATGAGGTAGCTTATTTCATTCATAGTTTGTCTAAAAACAGTATTTGATGTTTTTTTATTTCGTAAAATTGTTAGTTTGTATTGAACGAATGGTGATTTAATTACTGTAATCATATGCGATTACATATATAGAAATGCCACTAAGAGCAATGCGGTTATCAATTTATTTTTTAACATTAGTGTTTTTATCTAGCTGTACGACTATTGAGGTTGGAAGAGAGGTTGTTAAAGTTGGGGCGGTTGTAAAAGACAAAGTTGAGGAAACTATTACAAAAAAAGAGCCAGAAATTATTGAAGATAAAACTATTGTTGAAGAACAACAAATTATCACTGAAGAAAAAGAAGAGGAAAAAACTATAGTTAAGGAGCAGCAAAAAATTGCAGAAATAAATTTCATGGGAAAACAAGTTGCTGAGATAAAACAAAAATTAGGGCAGCCTAATTTAGCACGATCTGATGGCTCGGTGCATATGATGCGATATGATAGTAGTTCATGTAGGTTGTTTATCTTCTTTAATATAAACTCAAATATTAAGAGAGTAGAATATTTTGAATTTCGAGACTCTTTAGGAGAGCTTATAAATACAAAGAACTCGATAGAAGAATGTTATAAAGAATACGACTTTACTAGCTAATTTCAACAAGCAAATCTTTGGTTTCCACATTATCACCAGATGCAACATTAATTGATTTGATTGTTCCACTTTTATCAGCGTTTATTGTAGTTTCCATTTTCATAGCCTCGATCACTAGTAACTTATCACCTTTAATCACCTTACTACCTGATTGGATAAATATTTTAGCAACTTGGCCTGGCAAAGGAGATCCGACATGATCCAAATTATTATCATCTGCTTTAGCTCTTTGTGTTATATTTTTTGAAAATTCTTTATTTTCTATATCTATTGTTCTTGGTTGTCCGTTAATTTCAAAAAACACGGAGCACTTTCCATTACTATTAACTTCACTTTTTGCTAAATATCTTAAGATAAGGTTTTTTCCTTTATCAATTTCTATCGTGTATTCTTTATCTTGTTGAGGACCATAAAAAAACAATTCTGTTGAAAGAATTGATGTATCACTAAACTCCTTAAAGTGATCAACATAATCTTTAAAAACTTTTGGATACATTAAGTAAGACGCTAGATGTGTTTGATTAACTTTCATCCCAATTTCATCTTCTAAATTTTTTGCTTCTTTATCTAAATCAACTGATTCTAAAACTTCTCCAGGTCTTTTTGTTAGAGGTTTTGTATCACCAAGAACTTTCTTTTGAAGTTCTTTCGGAAAACCTCCTTGGGGTATACCAATCTCCCCTTTAAAAAATTCGATGACTGAGGCAGGAAAAGAGATTTCTTTTTTTGGGTCTAACACATCTTCTTTGGATAAATCATTAGCGATCATATAGAGCGCCATATCACCAACAATTTTAGAAGAAGGTGTAACTTTAACAATATCACCAAAAAGTTGGTTTACTTCTGCATATTTATTAGCAACCATTCCCCACTTATCAGTTGTAATTCCCAATGATCTCGCTTGTTCTTTTAAATTCGTAAACTGACCACCAGGCATTTGGTGAAGATACACATCAGAGCTTCCGCCTTTGAAGTCAGTTTCAAAAGCATGATAATTTTGACGTACCTGCTCCCAATATAAAGATAGTGTTCTTATAGCCTCTTCATCAAGTTTTGGGTCTTGATGATTTTGTTTCATTATAGATACGATAGAACCAAGCGCAGGTTGTGATGTTAATCCACTCATCGAGTCAATTGCAAGATCAACGATATCGACCTTTTCTTCTATTGCAGCGAGAACTGATGCTGAGGAAGTACCAGATGTATCGTGAGTATGAAAATGAATTGGAAGATCAGTTGTTTGTTTAATTTCGTTAACTAATTTTTTTATAGCATTAGGTTTAGCTAATCCCGCCATATCTTTAATGGCAATAATATGTGCTCCTGCTTTTTCTAAATCTTTAACAAGATCAATATAATATTTTAATGTATATTTTTTCTCATTTGGATCAGTTACATCATTTGTATAACAGATAGTTCCTTCACAAATTTTATTTTGATTGCGGACTTCATCAATTGCAACACGCATATTATCAATTAGGTTTAATGAATCAAAAACTCGGAATACATCAATTCCAGCTTCTGCTGATTGTTGAATGAAATGTTTAACAACGTTATCTGGATAATTTTTATATCCAACAGCATTAGATCCTCTAAAGAGCATTTGTTTAAGAAGGTTAGGTGCCCTTTTATTTAATCTTGCTAATCTATCCCAAGGATCCTCTTTTAAAAAACGCATCGATGTATCGAAGGTTGCACCGCCCCAACATTCTAATGAGAACAAGTTGCTTAGATTTTCACTATAATATTCAGCAATGTTAATAAGATCATCTGTTCTCATTCTTGTAGCAAGAAGCGATTGGTGTGCATCACGCATCGTTGTGTCAGTAATTAGGGTATAGGGTGTTTCTTTTATTTTTTTTGCAAATTTTTCTGGACCTAAAGTTTGTAAATCTTTTACATAATTATTTTTTTCACTTTTAGTTTTTGAAATAGGAATTTGAACTTCTACAGTCAAATTACTACTAACTCTTCCAGATACATCATTATGTCCATTTACAATTATGTTTCCAAGATAAGATACAATTTTTGATGCTCGATCTTTTTGCGGATTATAAGCATAGAGTTCTTTTTTAGTATCCACAAAATTGGTATTGTAATTTCCTTCAAGGAAATCTTTGTTGTTTATAAGAGACTCAAGAAATACTAAATTTGTTTTAACTCCTCTAATTCTAAATTCTCGTAAAGCCCTATCCATTCTTTTAATACAGTCGTCTTGATGCTTTGCCCAAGTTGTTACTTTTACGAGTAAAGAATCATAATACGGTGTGATGATCGAACCTGAAGAAGCATTTGCTGCATCTAGCCTCACTCCAAAACCAGCAGCTGATCGGTAAGTCATTATCTTCCCATAATCTGGCATAAAATTATTAAGCGGATCTTCGGTAGTAACTCTACATTGAATAGCAAATCCATTTAGATGAATGTCTTCTTGTTTAGGAAGGGCTGGATGATTGCCAATTTTTTCACCTTCTGCAATTTTAATTTGAGCTTTTACAATATCAATACCAGTTACTTCTTCTGTTACTGTATGTTCAACCTGAATTCTTGGGTTAACTTCAATGAAATAAAATTCGCCAGATTTTTTATCAAACAAAAATTCAACAGTTCCTGCACCAAAGTATTTAACTTGTTTAGCAATTTTAATAGCAGCATTACAAATTTCTTCTCGAGTTTTATTTTCAAGAAAATGTGCAGGAGCTCTTTCAATAATCTTTTGATGCCTTCTTTGAAGAGAACAATCTCTTTCAAAAAGATGTATGATATTTCCGTGTTTGTCACCTAAAATTTGAACTTCAATGTGCGCAGCATCTTCTAAAAATTTTTCTATAAATACTTCATCTTTTCCAAAAGCTTTAAGTGACTCACTTTGAGCAGTTGTAATTTGATCTATTAATTCATTGCTCGATCTAACAACACGCATTCCTCGACCGCCGCCACCCCAACTAGCTTTAACAATTACTGGGTAACCAATTTTCTCAACTTCTTTTTCAACACTTTTTAAATTTTCTTTTGTTACAAGAACAGATGGAACGGTGCCTACCTTTGCTTCTTCCGCAACTTTTTTAGCTTCAGTTTTATTTCCAAATCTTTTTAGTATTTCTTTACTAGGTCCAATAAATGTTATGTCATTTTTTTCACACTGCTCAGCCAGTTCAGGACTCTCAGATAAAAATCCATAACCTGGATGGATAGCGTCAACCTTTGCATCTTTAGCAATTTTAATAATCGAGTCTATGTCTAAATATGCTTGAATTGGACCTTTGCCTTCACCAACTAAATAACTTTCATCCGTTTTAAATCGGTGAATAGCAAAACGATCTTCTTTAGAATAAATAGCAGCTGTTTTAATACCAGACTCTTCAGCAGCTCTAAAAATGCGAATAGCAATTTCACTTCTGTTTGCTGCTAAAATTTTACCAATCTTTTTCATCAAGCCACCATTAAATAAGGATTATTACTTAATATTTTTTCGGGGATGCATCTATATGTTCCTTACTAAATTAGCAAGAGATCAAAGGAATTTAGCCATTTTTTAGGATTTGGAAGCAATTATAAATTGATAATAAAATGCAAATTATCAATTTAATATCTGTGCACATATGTCCCTTTATCAGAAAGGTTATTTTATATTAATGTCAAATTATGAATTCATTAAATGAAAATATAAGACCTTATCAAAGCTGTTCTAAATCAGTCTTCTTAATTTTAGGAATTATATTTATTAGCTGGATCTCATTGTTCTCTATTTTTCTAATTATACAAGGTGCTTGGCCTGTATCTATATTTCTTGGACTTGAATATCTGATAATTTTTTATTTAATCCGTTTATATTTCAAAGAAAAAAATATTAAGGATGAAATTAACATCAATCAAAAAGAAATATCTATAAGAAAATATAAAGGTGATAAACTTTTACATTCATCTAAATTCAGTACTTATTGGTCCAAAGTTTTTTTTACAAAATTTAAAAATACTTCCAAATTATCAATAAGAGAATCTGATAAAGAAACTGAAGTTGCAACTTTCTTGCATGCTGATTTAAAGGAAAGTTTGTACTTAAGAATTAAAAGACAATTAAGCTATTATTAAAATAACAAATCATTCATATTGAAAAGACCTGTTTTCTTTTTAGAAATAAAGATTGCTGCTTCGATGGCCCCATCCACAAAAATTGATCGATTATTAGCTTTATGAACTAGATCAACTCTATCATTGGTACCAATAAAACTTACTGTATGTTCACCTGCAATTTCACCACCTCTTGTAACAGAAAAACCAATGTCACCTTTTTTTCTAGATGATAGTTTTTTTGTACGATCTAAAACTTTTGATTTATTTAATTTAGTTTTTCTTCCATCAGCTGCATATTCACCCAGAGATAATGCGGTTCCGGAAGGAGCATCTTTTTTATGTTTATGATGAGTCTCAGCAATCTCAATATCATAATCAGTGTCTTTTAAAGCTGATGCTGTTTGTTTTACTAAGTTAAATAATAAGTTAACGCCCAAACTCATGTTAGAAGACATGAGTATAGGTATTTTTTTAGAATAACTTTTTACTTTCTTTTTTTGTGCATCCGTCATTCCGGTTGTGCCAATAACAACTGCTGTTTTATTTGCAGAGGCGATTTTAAGATTATCTAAAGTTGACTCAGGTGTTGTAAAATCAATGATGACATTTGCTTCTTTGATTAATTGAACTGCATTAACTGTAACTAATTTTGCAGAGTGTATACTTGAAACTTTGTTTAAAGGTTTGTTTATATCTTTATGTTTTTTGTGTTCGAAACCCCCGACAAATTCTAATTTTTTATTTTGTAAAATTTGTTTCGATATTTCCTGACCCATTCGGCCAAGACAACCTGCAACTGCTATTTTAATTTTTGCCATAAAAACTTCTTATACTTTGGTGATTGTAAGTTGAAAAGAAATTAAGTTAAATCTTCCCAGACTTCTTTTAATTTTGAGAAAAAACCTTGTGATTTTGGACTGTGTTTTTTTGAGGTTCCCCCTTCATTTTCGAACTCTCTCAAAATATTTTTTTGTTTGCTATTTAGGTTAACTGGTATTTCAACATTTGCTTGCACATACATATCTCCGCGTCTGCTTTGTCGAAGTATACTCATTCCTTTACCTCGTAGTCTAAATTGCGTTTCAGATTGAGTACCCGCTGGAATATTAAGTCTGGCCTTTTTTCCCTCTATTGTTGGTACTTCTATTTCGCCACCTAAAATAGCAGTAGTGATTGAAATTGGTATTTCACAAAATAAATTTTCTTCCTCTCTTTCAAAGAGTTTGTCCTTTTGAACTTCAACAAAAATATACAGATCGCCATTTCCTGCACCTCTTTCACCGGGCTCTCCCTCACCAGCTATTCGAATTCTTGTACCTGTATCAACACCAGAAGGAATAGTAACAGAAATTGTTTTTTGTTTTTTTATATTTCCAGTTCCAGAACATTTAAGACACGGATTTTTTATACTTGAACCTTCTCCGCCACATGTAGGGCATGGTCTTTCAATAGAAAAGAAGCCTTGTTGAGATCGAACTTTTCCTGCACCACCACAAGTAGAACAAGTACTTGGTCCAGATTTATCTGCACTTCCAGTTGCTGCACAAGAATCACAGCCAACGTATGTAGGTATTCTTATTTGTGGTTTCTTTCCAGTGAAAGCTTCGAATAGTGAAACGGACATATTATAACGAAGATCACTTCCTCTTTGAGGTCCTCGTCTTCTTGATGATTGTCCTCCAAATCCTCCACCAAAGAACTCTTCAAAGATATCAGAAAAACCGCCTGCAAAATCTCCAAAGCCTTGAGCTCCACCCATTCCACCTTGTTTGAAAGCGTCATGTCCATATTGATCATAAGCTGATCTTTTTTCTGAATCTTTTAGAACTTCGTAAGCAGCAGCTGCTTCTTTGAATTTTCTTTCAGCAGTTTTGTCATCCTTGTTACGATCAGGATGATATTTCATGGCTTGCTTTCTATAAGCTTTTTTTATTTCATCTTCACTGGCATTTCGTTGAACACCTAGTATCTCATAGAAATCTTTATCAGCCACATCTCCTCCTTATAAAAATTATGGAGCGTTAATCTTTTTTATCTTCGTCTACTTCTTCAAATTCAGCATCTACAACCTTTTCATCTTTAGTATTATCTGCTGAAGGTTCAGCACCAGATGGATCAGGTTGAGGTCCAGCACCTTGTGGGTTTTGTTTATAAATTGCTTCACCCATTTTCAAAGATGATTGAACCAGTGCTTCAGTTTTAGATTTTATAGCTTCTAAATCCTCGCCGTCTTTTACTTTCTTGAGCTCTTCAATATCCTCTGTAATTTTGTTTTTATCAGCTTCAGGAATTTTATCTCCATGCTCTTTTAAGTTCTTTTCAGTTTCATTAATTAAACTATCAGCATGGTTTCTAGTATCAACAGCTTCTCTTTTCTTTTTATCAGCTTCAGCATTTTCTTCTGCCTCTTTTACCATTTTTTCAATCTCTTCATCTGATAAACCGCCAGAAGCTTGGATTTTAATTTGTTGTTCTTTTCCAGTTGATTTGTCTTTAGCTGAAACATTTACAATACCGTTTGCATCAATATCAAAAGTTACTTCAATTTGTGGCATTCCTCTTGCAGCAGGTGGGATACCTACCAAATCGAACTGACCCAATAATTTATTATCAGCTGCCATCTCTCTTTCACCTTGAAAGACTCTAATTGTTACTGCGCTCTGATTATCTTCAGCTGTAGAAAATACTTGGCTCTTCTTTGTTGGGATAGTTGTGTTTTTATCGATAAGTTTTGTAAATACACCACCAAGTGTTTCAATACCAAGTGATAAAGGTGTAACATCAAGTAGTAGTACATCTTTTACATCGCCTTGTAATACTCCTGCTTGAATAGCAGCACCAGATGCAACAACTTCATCTGGGTTAACACCTTTATTAGGTTCTTTACCAAAAAAGTTTTTTACTATCTCTGTTACTTTAGGCATTCTTGTCATACCACCAACTAAAATAACATCATCAATTTCAGCAGCTTGTAATCCAGCATCTTTAAGTGCCATTTCACAAGGTTTTAAACTTTGGTTTAAAAGCTCACCTACAATAGCTTCAAGTTTTGCTCTCGATAATTTAATCGTTAAATGTTTAGGGCCAGATTGATCAGCGGTTATGAATGGTAAGTTAACTTCTGTTTCAGTTGAACTTGATAATTCAATTTTTGCTTTCTCAGCAGCCTCTTTCAAACGTTGAAGAGCAAGTTTATCTGAACGTAAATCAATACCATTATCTTTTTTGAATTCATCAGCAAGATAGTCAATAATTTTAAGATCAAAATCTTCACCACCAAGATGCGTATCACCATTGGTTGATTTAACTTCAAAAACACCGTCACCAATTTCTAAGATAGAAATATCAAATGTACCTCCACCAAGATCATAAACAGCAACAGTACCAGTTTTCTTTTTATCTAAACCATATGCTAACGCTGCAGCAGTAGGCTCGTTAATAATTCTTAAAACTTCTAGTCCAGCTATTTTTCCAGCATCTTTTGTTGCTTGTCTTTGAGCATCATTAAAATATGCGGGAACTGTTATAACTGCTTGTGTAACAGTATCTCCTAGATAAGACTCTGCGGTCTCTTTCATTTTTTGTAAAATAAATGCACTAATTTGACTTGGGCTATATTTATCTCCACGTGCTTCTACCCAAGCATCACCATTATCACCTTTTACGATTTTATAAGGTACTAATCCACTGTCAGACTTAACAGCCTCATCCTCAAATGTTCTTCCGATTAATCTTTTTATGGCAAATAAAGTATTTTCAGAATTAGTTACTGCTTGTCTTTTAGCTGATTGACCAACAAGTTTTTCTTTTGTGTCACTGAATGCTACCATTGACGGTGTTGTTCTTCCACCTTCAGAGTTTTCAATTACTTTTGCTTCCTTACCGTCCATTACTGCAACGCAGGAGTTTGTAGTACCTAAATCAATACCAATTACTTTTGCCATATTTTTTATCCTCTTTACTTAATTATTTACCAATCATCATTGGTTACTTTAGATATGGGAAAAAAGTTTTAAAATACAAGGATGTTTGGGATTTATATTAAAAAAAACAAGTAATTTAAGGCTTTTTATGACTTTTCTTTACTCTCGTTTTCAGGATTATCTTCATCTTTTTCTTCTGTATGTTCTTCTGTTTTAGTAACTGGTTTTTTAGAGACTCCAACCATTGCTGCTCTTAGTAATCGGTCATGCATTGTATAGCCAGATTGGACTTCTTGTACTACTGTTCCTTCTTCAACTTCATTATTTTCAACTTCCATCATTGCTTGATGAAAATTATGGTCAAATTTTTGATTTAAAGTTTCAATTTTTTTGACACCGTGTTTTTCAAGAGTACTTTTGTATTCTTTAAGCACCATTTTTAAACCATCGATAAGATTTTTTATACTTTCTGGATGATTTTCATCTTCTGGTAAAGCATCTAGCGCTCTTTCTAAATTATCTCCTGGCGATAGAATATCTCTTGCTAAATTGATACTACCAAACTTTATTGTTTCAACTTTTTCTCGTTCAAATCTTTTTCTAAGATTTTCCATTTCAGCGAGTAATCGGATTTTTTCTTCTTTAAGTGTTTCAATTTCCTTTTCTAAACTATCTTCTTCTGTGTTTTCGTCTTCCTTTATCTGTTCTGTATCTGTGTTTTCTTGAGTGTCATTATTATCTTCTTCATTTTCAATATTCTCAGAATCAGGTTCTTTAATTTCTTCTTGTTGATTATCTTCTTCTTTTTTCTCAACCATTAATCAATCACCTTTCCAATAATTTTTGATGTATAATCAACAAGAGGAACTATTTTGGAGTAGTTTAGTCTTGTTGGCCCAACTACACCTATAGCTCCTATAATTTCTTGATCATTATTTTTATATGGGGCCATTACCATAGAAAGACCAGAGTGTTTAAACAAAAAATTTTTAGATCCAATAAAAATCTGAACCCCTTTTGCTTTTCCCGCAGTTTCTAATATATCTACAAAACTAGATTTTTTCTCAATTTCATCAAAAAGATTTCGGATTTGATCTAAATCTTTTGAAACTATTTCGTCTTTTAATAAATTTGATTGACCATGAAGAAAAATATAAGGATTTTTACTATTCGGCTGAGTTTCAATAATACCCTGTTGAATTAATTTTGAAGAAATTGACTCTAATTCATTTTGTGAATTTTTTATTTCAGATTGAATTAGTCTTTTAATTTGTGAAATATTTTTATTGGTAAACTTTGATGTAAGATAATTGGAAGCCTGTATCAATAACGAACTATTATATTTTCCATTATCTTCAATAATGCGATTTTCTACTTCTCCATTCTCATAAGCAAGAATGAGCATTAATTGAGTGCTATTAAGCCTTATGAATTCAACGTGTTTTAGGTTTTTTTGAAATTTTGGTGCAATAACTATTCCTGCATAACTCGACAAACCTGAAATTGCTTTAGAAGCAACATTGAGCACCTCTTCATAAGATTTGCCTTTTGTTAAACATTGTTGTTTAATATTTTCTTTATCTATTTTTGAAATTCTTCCGAACTCTAACAGTCCGTCGACAAAAAATCTCATTCCTTTTTCAGTAGGCATTCTCCCTGCTGATCTGTGTGGAGCGTATAGAAGTCCTTCTTTTTGCAAATTTGACAGAATAGATCTAATTGATGCTGAAGAAAGATTTAAGCCTCCCATCTTCATAATTGTTTCTGATCCTGCTGGAGACCCTGTTTTAAGATATGACTCAACTAATTTTTTAAAAATTAATTTCGATCTATCATTAATTTGTGCATATACATTATCAGACATAAGAATTTTATTTAAAAATAATATTTATCTACTATTATTAAATTTATATGAGAAAAGATAGATCCTTCAATCAAATGCGTGAAATTTCATTTGAGAAAAACGTGAATATTCATGCTGATGGTTCATGCTTAGTAAAATTTGGAAATACACATGTACTTTGTCTTGCAACAATTGACGAAAAGGTTCCTCACTGGTTAAAGAATACTGGCAAAGGTTGGATTACAGCAGAATATGGTATGCTGCCAAGATCTACAAATACAAGAATGGATAGAGAAGCAGCAAAAGGAAGGCAGTCAGGTAGAACGCAAGAAATTCAAAGGTTAATTGGGCGTAGTTTAAGATCTATTGTGGATCTTTCAAACCTTGGAGAGCGTCAAATAAAAATAGACTGTGATGTTATTCAAGCAGATGGTGGAACACGAACTGCTTCTATCAGTGGTGGTTTTATATCTTTATATCTGGCAATAGAAAAATTGAAAAATAATTATAATCTTCAAAAACCAATTATAAAAAACTTTATAGGAGCAGTATCAACGGGAATAGTTGAAAATAAAGCATTATTGGATCTAGATTATAAGGAAGATTCCGAAGCTCAAGTAGATGCAAATTTTGTAATTTGTGATTCAGATGAAATATCTGAAATACAAGTAACTGGTGAAGAATTTTTTTTCAATGATGCTCAGTTTACTGAAATGTTTTCGCTAGCAAAAATTGGAGTTAAAGAGATAATTTCTAAACAAAAAGAGGCTTTGAAATAAATTGAGGCAATTATTATTTTTTTCGAATAATAAAAATAAAATAATTGAAATTAAAAAAATATTTAACAAATTTAATCTAGAACTTCTTTCATTAAATGACTTAAACATAAATGAAGAGCCGGAAGAAAGCGGACTAACTTTTGAAGAAAATGCAAAAATTAAATCAAACTATGGATTTAATAAAACTGGTATTCCTTGTTTTGCCGATGACTCAGGAATATGCATTGAAAGCTTAAATTGGAAACCAGGCGTTCTTTCAAAAAGATTTTTAAACAATTTCAAAAGCAATGAGGCTTGTTTTGAAAGTATTATTAAAAGTGCTAAAAAAAATAGTAAACAAAATGCTTACTTTAAAACTTCAATAAGCCTAACAATTAAAGATAATCAAAACCTAATATTTAATGGCAAAATTGAAGGAAAAATTTCTGAAAAAGCTAAGGGTAGATTTGGTTTTGGGTATGATCCAGTTTTCATTCCTAAAAATTATAACAAAACATTAGCTGAATTAAGCACTAAAGAAAAAAATGACATTAGCCACAGGTCCATAGCAGTAACAAAATTGATTAACTTTTTAATTAATTAATTACAAAAGAATTTCCATTATTTATTTTTAATATGTTAAGATCTCTTTCAATCATATTATCTTTAAAATAAAAGTTTCCATCAATGCCATCAAATCTTTTGTTCGGATTGTTTAATAATTTGATTACATCACCAAGTTTATATTCCTTTCTAAAGATGAAATTAATTAAAGCTATTAAGTCATAAGGTAATGTTGAGATTCTCAAAAACTCATCATCATATATTTCCATATAATTATTTATTATATTTATTCGACTAGTTTCAGGAATTCCTGGAAATATTGCTCCCTGTAAAGAGGGTTCATAGAAAAAAGTTTTATCATCTATTACTCCAGTTCCCATAAACTGTACAATATTAGGGTCTATATCGTAGAATGGTAGAAGAGGTGCAACCTGTAATAAATTCAAACCATAATCTGCGATTAAAATATGTGTGAAATTGTAATCATTTGTTGTTTTAAATCTTTCTAGTTTTTTTAGTCTTTTTTTTGATTTTTCATCTTTTTTAGAAGATAGAATTTGTTTTTGTCTATTCAATTCATATTTTCTCAATTCATATTTTCCCAATTCTTTTATTGATTCTCTTACATTTGATAGGTCTTTTTTATATGAAGATCTGTTGACTAAAATTGCTGGACTTTGAAAAATTATATCATCTATAAAACTATTTATTAAATACCCATATTCATTCTCAGGATAAAGAAGGGCTACTCTTGCATCATTGTTTAAAAATAACATAAGTTGTGAAAGTTCATTTTGTGGAAAAAAATTTATTAAATAAATACAATCTTTTGCTAAAGAAGATTTTGAAGAGTATGAAAAAAATACTACTTCATCAGCACAATAATTATCTAGAAACTTTGCATACTTAGATTGTATTGGGCCTAAAAAAATCTTACCAGGTATTAGATTTTTTTCTATAATTTTTTTTAGGTCATTTTCATTTTCAAAAAATTCTATTTGTATAACAACATCACTTATACCAAGATTATAAATTCCCAACTCATAAGTATTCAAGAATTGTTTTGTAGTTTTTTCATCGTCATCTTTTGCAAATAAAGCAATAATTGTTTTATCTAAGACAATATCGCCTAAAATCTTTTTCTGCTTATCTTGTTTGCTTTCTTTTTCTTCAATTACCTTTTTTTTGGTTTTATCTTCAATTGGTTTTTCAGAAATAGTTGTTTCTTGAGTATTTTTTGTATCTTTATTAGATAAATTTACTGGAGTACAAGAAATTATAAATATAAGTATATAGATGATGGATAATATTATTAATGGTCTCTCAATTGTGGCAACACCTATTGGCAATTTAGAAGACATAACATACAGAGCCGTAAAAGTACTTGAAGAATGTGATATCATTATTTGTGAAAATCCTAAACATTCACTTAAACTACTAAATAAATTAGGCATTAAAAAGAAATTAATAGCTTTACACGATTATAATGAGCATAAAATTATAGATCAGATTAAATTTTTATTAAAAAATAAAAATTGTGTTCTAATTTCTGATGCAGGGTCACCACTTATTTCAGATCCTGGATATAATTTAGTACAATATTGTATTGCAAATAATATTAGAGTTACATCTGTGCCTGGTCCCTCGTCAATTGTATCGAGTTTACAGTTATCTGGATTACCAATATCAGAATTTACTTTTTTTGGTTTTGTCCCAAAATCTAAAAAAAAGATTGAGGATCTTGTTAAGACTATTTCTGAAGAAAAAAGAACTTGTGTGTTTTTTGTCTCAAGTCATAAATTAATTGTTTTTTTAGATTGCCTAGAAAATATTATAGCTGGTAGGACTATTTCAATATGTAAAGAACTTACAAAAGTAAATGAATTTGTTTTTAGAGGAACTCCAAGTAATGTGAAAAATAAAATACTAGAGGATAAAGAAAATATTAAAGGAGAATTTGTAGCTATTATTGATAGACAAACATCAAAAAACCAAGATTTTGACAAAATTGATTTGTATAGCAAAGAATTAAAAAAGATGGCTACAAAATTTTCTTTGACCGACATCGTAGAAATAGTACATAAATTTACAAAAATTAATAAAAAAAAAATTTACAAATGGTTGTTAAATTTAAAAAAATAAAAATTCTATTTTTTCCAATATTTTTAATATTTGTATTTATTAATTACGGATGCACACCCGCAAGTGTTATTGCTACAGGAGGGGGTAGTGCAATGGTAGTTGCTGAGGGAGAAAGATCTCTTGGCACAGTGATAGATGACGCAACGATCAAGGTTAATATTGCAGCCAAATTCTTAAATGCAGATAACAATCTTTTTGTAAATATAAATACAAGTGTTTTAGAAGGTAGAATTTTATTAACTGGCCTCGTTGAAAATCAAGAAATTAGAATTGATGCAGTAAGATTAGTTTGGGAGGTAGAGGGGGTTAAAGAAATAATAAATGAAATAGAAATTGGAAATAGAACAACATTAAAAGACTATGCTAGTGATTTATGGATTAATACACAAGCAAGAGCTGTAGCTGCAAAAACTGTTGGTATTAAAGCAATTACATTTAATTTTGAAACTATTCAGGGTAAAATTTACATAGCTGGTATTACGGCGCGCCCAGATCTATTGGATGAAATGACTCTTGCTCTTAAAAACATAAAAGGTGTTAATGAAATTGTTAATTATGTAATTATAAAAGAAAAACTGTAATTTATCTTAAGTTTCCGATTTTTTCTCCTGCTAAAATATGAATATGAAAATGTGGCACTTCTTGTCCGCCATCTATTCCTGAATTTGTTATCAATCTATAACCGCTATTTTCAATATTAATATTATTTATTACTAGTTGAACACTTTTAAAAAAAGATGTGATATTTTCATCATCTGCATTTTTTAAAAAATCGGAAAAGGTTGTGCAGGGAAATTTAGGTATACCTAAAACATGTATTTTAGCTTGAGGATTAATATCATTAAAAAACAAGCTAAACTCATCTTCGTAAATTTTATCACAAGGAATTTCTTTTCTTAGTATTTTAGCAAATATATTATTTTCATCATACATAATATTTTATTTTCTATTGTCCAATTCTTTGTAAATTTCACTCATAGTAATTTTTTTTGACTTTAGTAGAATGAGAAGGTGATAGATTACATCAACAGCTTCTTCTATTGTTCTTTTTTTTGATCCTTTTAAAAAATCTATAATTAATTCTGAGGATTCCTCTCCAAATTTTTGAGCTATTTTTCTTGGCCCTAACTTTAATAACTTATTCGTATATGAGTTCTTTTTTTTTGTTTGTACTCTATTATTTATAATTTCATTTAAGTCTTCAATTTTCATAAAATTTAATCTCTAATGCTTATGTTTTTATCTTTTAAGTATTCCTTTACTTCTTTAATGCTAATTTCATTAAAATGAAAGACTGAGGCAGCTAATAATGCATCTGCTTTGCCTTTAACTACACCGTCATAGAAATGATCTAGAGTTCCAACTCCTCCGCTAGCTATAACTGGTATCTTTATAAATTCTGATACTTTACGCAGCAGTTCATTATCAAAGCCAGATTTTGTACCATCCTTATCCATTGATGTTAAAAGAATTTCACCAGCTCCTAGTTCTTGAGCTTTTTCTATCCAGCTTAAAGCAAGTAAATCAGTTTTCTTGGTCCCACCATGAGAATAAACAAACCAATCATTATTGTTTTTTTTTGCATCAACTGCCACAACAATGCATTGGTTTCCAAAATATTCAGAAGCCTCTTTAATGATATTAGGATTTTTAATTGCTGCAGAATTTATAGAAACTTTGTCGGCGCCGGCTTTAAGTAAAGCTTGTATATTTTCTATTGATGAAATTCCACCGCCAACTGTAAGGGGGATAAAAACTTCGTTTGCTGTTTTTTTAACTACATTGATCATAGTATCTCTATTTTCTAATGATGCGCTAATATCTAAAAAACATATTTCATCAGCCCCATTATCAGAATAGTGTTTTGCTTGTTCAACAGGATCTCCTGCATCAATTAAATTTAAAAAATTGATACCTTTTACTACTCTTCCATCTTTAACATCGAGGCACGGGATGATTCTTATTTTTACCATTTTAGTTTAGAATTTTTTGCGCTTCTACCAGATCAATCTTTCCTTCATAGAAAGATTTACCTGAAATTATTCCTTCAATATTTTTTGTGTTTAGTTTTTTTAAATTTATTAGATCAGAGTAATCTGTTAAACCACCTGCAATTATAATTTTTTTATTAAATTTTTTAATTAAGTTTATTTTTTTTATAAAATTACTAACAAAATCTAAATTTAAACCTTTTAGCATTCCATCATTTTGAATATCTGTAATTACATATCCTTTAATTTTTGAGTTAGTATAAATATCAAGAATATCTTCAATTTTTTTTCCTGAATTTTTATCCCACCCTTTTATCATTATGTTATCTTCAAGAATATCTAAAGATATATATACTTTATCCGCATAAATATTTGATAAAATTATAACTTCATTTGGTTTTTCAACAGACATTGACCCAATAATCAAATTATTTATTCCAACTTCAAAATATCTTTTGGCTAAATCTAAATTTCTAACACCTCCCCCTAATTGTATTGGTATTGAAATTGATTTTCTAATTTTCTTTATTGTTTCAAAATTAACATTTGGCCTACCAAAAGCAGCATCGAGGTCAACCAAGTGTAGTTTTTCACAACCAATTTGTTCAAAGTAGATAGCTTGTTTTTCTGGTTCTTCATTGTAAACAACACTGGTGTTATCTTTACCTTTAGAAAGTCTAACACATTTATTATCTTTTAAATCAATGGCTGGTATAATTTGCACTACAGATTTTTATAGTAATAGTAACCCTTAATAAAACTTCCGTTAATGTAAGCATAGTATGGGTTTTCACCCCACTTTATATAATTTTTACCTGTAAATAGTTTTATTGCTGCATCTTGTGTTTCTCTTACAGCTAATTGCAATGATTTAATATTATCTTCTTTTGCAATTTGTTCAGTGTGATCAATCATTGTTTTAGCCAAACCATAACCCCTTGCCCATGGAGCAACAAACTGTCTTCTTATACGTGCGATATTTTTCCTAGACTCAATATTGGGCGCCTCATATGCAAGTTGAAGAGTTCCAGCTATAACACCGTTTAATCTACCAACAATAAGTTTAATATATTTATCATTAGTTCTTTTAGTCCAGTAATCTATTAAAATATCTCTTGTGGGAACTCTTAACCAACCAAACCCACCTCCAGCTTTTATTGCTTGTTCAGTAATATTACAAAGATCTGCTAAATCTACATCCGTAAGTGCTTCAATGCTGTCGACTGAAATATTAATTTTTTCTTTTAGTTGTGTAGACATGTTCATACTCTAATAAATTCTTTTAGTAAGTTTAATCCTTGGGAGGAGCTTTTTTCAGGATGAAACTGCACGCCGTATATATTTTCTTTTCCAACTATTGAAGCAAAATTTGTTCCGTACTGAGTTTCTGCCAAAATATTGTCTTTATCAGCACATTCGAAGTAATAAGAATGAACGAAGTAATAGTCATTTTTAGTTGAGATTAAGTTATTATATTTTGAATTTGTTGGTATTACCAAATTCCACCCCATATGAGGAAGTTTTAAATTATCTCCTGGCAATAATTTAATTTGACCGTCTATCCAACCTAGACCTTCATGATCTCCATTTTCTTCACTCTTCTTAGCTAGCATTTGCATACCAACACATATCCCCAAAAATGGTTTCTTTTTTATTAATGCAAACTCAGAAAGCTCATCAATCAATCCATCTGTTTTTTTTAAACCATTCATGCATGTAGAAAAAGCTCCTTGGCCAGGTAATACAATGTGGGTTGAATTTTTTACATCATTTAGTTTTTTTGAAATTAAAACATCAACCTCAATATTATTATCTTTTGCTATTTTAATAAAAGATTTTTGTGCAGACAAAACATTGCCTGAGCCGTAATCGACAATAGTGATCTTTTTCATTAAAAATTAAAGAGTGCCTTTTGATGATGGTATGTTATCTTTTCTTCTGTTATCTATTTCGACAGCAAATCTTAAACTTTTAGCAAAGGCTTTAAAACATGATTCAATGATATGGTGATTATTTTTTCCATATAGGTTTTCAATATGTAAATTACATTTAGATTCATTTGAAAAGGCTTTAAAAAATTCATGGAATAACTCTGTGTCCATTTCACCAATTTTTTTTAAACCAAGATTAACATTCCACACAAGCTCAGGCCTTCCACTTAAATCAATAACACATCTTGATAAACATTCATCCATCGGAACATATGAAAAGCCATATCTATTAATTCCTTTTTTATCATCTAGTGCTTTGTTTATAGCTAAAGCAATTGCGTAAGCAGTATCTTCAACTGAATGGTGAAGATCAACATTGGTATCTCCTTCACATTTTAAATCTATGTCTATTAAGCTATGATGAGATAATAATTCCAACATATGATCAAAAAAACCAATATGTGTTGAAATTTTAGATTGGCCAACGCCATCTAAGTTAACCTCACAACTTATCTTGGTTTCTTTAGTGTTTCTCTCAACGCTCCCTTTTCGCATTTTTGCCTAATATCAGTGAAATATGATTTATTCTAGGTAAATTACTTGATAAAAATAATTAAATAGCCATCTTATGAAGGAATGGAAAAAAACATTATTAAATCAACAACTATTGTAGGAATTAGAAAAGATAATCTTGTCGTTATTGCGGGTGATGGTCAGGCAAGTCTTGGTAATACCGTAATGAAATCAAATGTAAAAAAAATTAGAAGACTTGGTGCCGATGAAACTGTTATATCTGGTTTTGCAGGATCTACTGCAGATGCATTCGCTTTATTTGAAAGATTAGAGGGAAAATTAGATCAATATAAAAACCAACTTAAAAGAGCATGTGTTGAATTAGCTAAAGATTGGAGAACAGATAGGTATCTGAGAAGATTAGAAGCAATGATGATCGTAGCTGATAAGGATGTAAGCTTATTGTTATCTGGTACTGGTGATGTAATCGAGTCTGACGATGGAATACTTGCAATAGGTTCTGGGGGTCCATACGCAAATAGTGCTGCCAAAGCATTAATGAAAAATACAAAAATGGATGCAAAAGAAATTGCTTTGGAATCACTTAATATAGCTGCAGATATTTGTATTTATACAAATCATAATATTATTTCAGAAACTATTGAGCTGTAGAATGGAATCTAGTTTTAGCCCAAGAGAAATTGTTTCTGAATTAGATAAGTTTATCATTGGTCAGAACAATGCAAAAAAAGCTGTTGCAGTTGCTTTAAGAAATAGATGGAGAAGAAAACAACTTGATGATTCTTTAAAAGAAGAAATTGTACCAAAAAATATTTTAATGGTTGGTCCAACAGGGTGTGGTAAAACAGAAATATCTAGAAGACTTGCTAAGTTAGCAAACGCACCTTTTGTAAAAGTTGAGGCAACTAAGTTTACTGAGGTTGGATATGTTGGAAGAGATGTTGAGCAAATAGTAAGAGATCTAGTTGAAATAAGTATTACAAAAACAAAAATACAAATGGGTCAAGAAGTTAAGGCTAAAGCAGAAAAAAATGCAGAAGAAAGAATTTTAGATGTTTTGGTTTCTAAAAGCTCAACGCCAGCTACTCGAGATAATTTTAGGAAAAAACTTAGATCAGGTGAACTGAATGACAATGAGGTTGAAATTCCAGTTTCAGCTAATGCAAATTTAAATTTACCAACTATGGACATACCTGGAATGCCTGGTTCTCAAATGGGTATGATTAATTTAGGTGATGTATTTGGAAAAGGTTTTGGCAATCAAAAGAAGATGAAAAAAATGAGTGTCAAAGATTCTCATGCATATTTGTTAAATGAAGAAACCGATAAACTTTTAGATAAAGATAAAATAAACTCAAGAGCATTGGATGATGTAGAGCAAAATGGTATCGTTTTTATAGATGAAATAGATAAAATTACTTCTAGAGCTGATAGAAGTGGTGCGGACGTATCAAGAGAAGGTGTTCAAAGAGATTTGTTACCACTTATTGAAGGAACTGCAGTAACTACTAAATATGGTGTTGTAAAAACAGATTATATTTTGTTCATTGCATCAGGCGCATTTCATTTGTCAAAACCATCAGATATGCTTCCTGAACTTCAAGGTAGATTACCAATTAGAGTAGAGCTTGATAGTCTTAGTAAAAAAGATTTTAAACTTATTCTAACTGAAACACAAAACAGTTTGATTAAGCAGTATCAAGGACTTCTGGGAACAGAGAAGGTCGATTTGAAATTTGAAGAAGATGGAATTGATACCATTGCCTCATTATCTACAGAGATAAACCAGAATGTAGAAAATATAGGCGCCAGAAGGCTCCATACTGTAATGGAAAAACTACTTGAAGAGGTTAGTTATACAGCCTCAGATATAGGCCCTGCAGAAATAATAATTAATAAAGAATACGTTGAAAATAGCTTAGGAGAACTCATTAAAAGTCAGGACTTGTCAAAGTTTATATTGTAAAGCTCATTAAATTTTTTAATAGTTGTAAAATGAGTATTTTTAAAAGCATCAAATTTGAATTACTTATTTTAGTATTAATTACATTAAGTATTTTTGCTTCTTTTAATTTAGATCTTTTTTTTTATAGTTATTTTATAAACTTAAGTGATTGGACAAATGGAGTTTTTCTAAAAGAATTTTTTTCAGAAATAACAAAACTTGGTAGTTCGTCTTGGTATTTTTCTATTACAATAATAGGCTTTGTTATTTTTTATACAAACAACAGACTTCAAATCATAAAAACCAAATCAGCAAAAAATCTTTCTAATTTTTTTATTTCTTCTTTTGTATATATTTTAACAGTTGGGATGGTTACTCAAATTATAAAACATATAGTGGGAAGACCCAGACCAAATCATACTAATTTCGAAGACGTTTTTAGTTTTGAATATTTTACCATGGAGTCAAATTTTCATTCTTTCCCCTCTGGACACTCTTCTACAATATTTATCGTTTGCTTTATTTTGGCTTCTGTACTTCCAAAATTAAAATATTTTTTTTATTTTTTAACTTCAATTATTGCTTTTAGTCGAGTTATTGTGAGCGCACACTTTTTTACAGATATTGTTGCTGGAGCAATTTTAGCGCTAATATTATTTAAGGTTTTAAATAAATTAATAGAAAATAAATATAATAAATACAAATTTTTGAATTTAATTCCTGAGAAAAATTCTGAGATTTTTTATTACATTTTAATTTTGTTTTTTAGTTGTGTATTTGTGACTGCGGGCCCATCCTTAGATTTATATATATCATCTTTGTTTTATAAGGGGGCATCACAATTTGAATTACAAAGTTTTGATTTTGCTTCAATATTGTTCAGAGATATTTTATTACCACTAATACTAATTTATATTTTAATTTTACCAATAATTGGGCGTTTCTTAAAAATTGATAAAATTTTTTTTAATTATAAGTTTTCTATTAAGGAAATAATTTTGTTATGGATTTCTCAAATTATTAGCATTTTAATATTTGTAAATCTTATACTAAAAAATTTTTGGGGCAGGGCAAGACCAAACGATGTAGTGGAGTTGGGTGGAAAAGAGTCTTTTTCTCCGTGGTTTGAAATAAGAAATGCTTGCGAAACAAATTGCTCCTTTGTTTCAGGCGATGCCTCTGTTGGCTTTTCAATTATAATTCTATATTTAATCACAAAAAATATAATTTTCCTCTATGCAAGCTTTGTTGCTGGTTTTGTATTTGGCTTGATTAGAATAATGGCTGGTGGTCATTTTTTAAGTGACATTTTTTTTGCTGGCTTTTTTATTGTAATTTTAAATATAATTTTATTTGAATTGTATAAAAAATATTATGCTAAATAAAATTCTATTGCCATCATTTATTGTTTTACTTTTATTAAAAATTGGCGCCTTAAATTTTACTACTTTTAATTTATTTGGTGATGAAGCACAGTATTGGCTATGGTCAAAAGATATTGACCTTGGTTATTTTTCGAAACCCCCTTTTTTATCCTGGGTAATAAGAGTTTATACAGAAATATTAGGCAATAGTTTTATTGCATTAAAACTTCTCCCATCGTTTGTTTATTTATTGATTGCGTGGAGTATTTATCATCTTTTAATTAACGCTGGATTAAATAAAAAAGATTCATTAGCAGGTTGTTTAATTTTTTTATTTATACCCGCTGTTTCTTTTTCATCTTTTATAATTAGTACTGATCTTTTTTTATTATTATTTTGGACACTTTCACTTAATGAATTAATTAAGATCAATGGTGAACATAGCTTAAAAAATTATATATTATTAGGTATTTTTCTGGGGTTAGGTTTTTTATCAAAATACGCAGCTATATATTTTGTGATTTGTTTATTTGTTTTAATTTTATTTGATAAAAGATTTAGAAAAATTTTTTTGGATAATTTATTTGGTTTTTGTCTTACTTTTTTGTGTGCATTTGTAATTATCGTACCAAATATTATTTGGAACTTTAATAATGACTGGATAACACTTCATCATACTTCGGATAATGCAAATTTTGGAAATATTGAAATAGATCTCATTAGAGGTTTAGAATTTTTGTTAATTCAAGTTTTAATGTTAGGCCCGTTTATGGTTTTGGGTGGGTTATTTAGGTTTAACAAATGGAACTATATTCAAAAAATTTTTTTAATATTTTCAATACCTATAATTTTAATTGTTTTGGTAGAAGCTATTATTGTTAGAGCTAATGCAAATTGGGCTGCTCCAGCTTTAATTTCTTTGTTTGCTCTTTTATATATTAGAATTAATAATTCTTTTTTAAAGATAGCTAATTACATGTTTAATTTTATTGTCTGCTTTATTCTTTTTGTAATGATTGGAATGAGCTATCCGTCTAAAATTTTTGACCGAATAAATGGTATAAATGATTATGCTCTAAAAATTTACAGTGGTTCTTCAGATGGTGTCGTAAAAAATATAGTAGTTTCAGATCGGCTTTTATTTTCAAGCCTTAATTTTGAATTAAAAGATAAGGATATTAATTTCTATATGCCACATAAAGAAGGCAGTGAAATAACAAACCATTTTAAAATAGTGTCTCCTCTTAATAAACATATAAATGAAAACTTTACTTTAATTGGGAGCCCCTCAGATATAAATTATTTAGAGAATGAATATAAGTTGCTAAAAATAAATTCGCCTGATCAGAAATTTACAAAAAGAAAACTTGATGTTTACGAGGTTGTCTTTGAATAAATTTCTAGTTTTTTTTATTATATTTGTAATTAATACATCGTATGCAAATAATTTTAGTGCAGAATATAAGGTCAGCACAACAGGGATAAAAATCGGAAATTTTAGTTGGTCATTAAGTATTAATGATAATATCTATCAAACAGAAATTAATTTAAAAAATTCTGGCATTTTTTCACCCCTATATAAATTTGAAGGAAGCTATCTTTCAACTGGGGTTATTGAAAACAACATATTTAAAACTAAGAATTATAAACAGTTTTGGAAAACGAAAAAGAAAACAAAAATAGTTATAATGTCTTTTGATGATTATTTAATTGAATTAAAACAAGAGCCTATAGAAGAAGAAATAGCTAGAGTAAACCTAAAAAACTTATTTTTATATTTTGACCCAATCACCTCTTTTATAAATATTTTAAATGGAGAAGATGAAGTAAAAACTATTGATGGAAGAAGAATTTATAGACTTAAAAAAAATCAAGACGAAGAGGAAAGTATAGTTTTAAAAATTGAAGACTACACAAATATTTGGGCTGATCATAAAAGAAATGATTTGAAAAAAATTGAATTTTTTATTGAAGATGAATTTCTTCCATATGAAATTCTTATTCATTTTAAAGAAAGGGTATTTAAGTTAGAAAGAATTTAAAGCTTTTTTTTTCTTAAATAGACAAACAGAGCTCCGTCGCCCCCATGTTCAAAACCTGCGTCTTGATATGTTAAGATATATTTCTTAAGATTGTCTTCGTTTATCCAGTTTATTATTGAGTTTTTAATCTTTCCATAGAAAAGCTTGGGGTTTGTATCTTGATCATTTACAATTTTTTTATGAACCCCTTTTCCAGTAATTATAAGCAAGCATCTTTTATTCTTGTTATAATTTTTTTTTACCTCACTTATAAATTTTTCATGTGCTTCGACTAAACCATACCCATGAAGATCAATTCTTCTATCTATATTAATTTTTCCCCTTTTAAGTTCTCTGTTAACCTCACCAAATGATAGTTTAAATTCTGAGCTACTAGCCCTGTGTTCAATTATTGTTTGTTTGTTGGTATTTGTATTATTAGTTTTTTTATCTAATTTTACATTTTTTTTATTAGTTGTTTTCGTTTTAACTATTGAGGTATCTTTTTTAAAAGGTTTTACACCCTTCATGTTTTTTAAAAAAAAATCTTCTTCCATTATTTTTTTGTATAGTTTTTAATTAAATTCTTTACTCTTTCAGGTGTTTGTAAATACCACAAGCTGTCTAACATCTCTAGTGATGCCATGAATTTTTGTTTTTTGTTTAGAAAATAAAGCATTTTCTTAAATTTTGAGACGCCCTTTGCTCCAAGTTGAAAAATCATTTCTATTAATAATTCCTTCTCTGAAGTTGTGTGGTCTTTTTTAAAAAATATTTTTTTGTATTGTTCGTGTGCTTTTTTAAAGTCTATCTCAAACAATTCTTCAAAATATTTTTTTTTAAATTTTTTAATATAATATTTACTTTCTTTTTCTGTAATAAGATGACCATAACCAACGGTATAAAACCCTAATTGATCTTGATAAGGCTTATCAGAATAGCCCTCATTTTTTTTAATTCGGTCTTTGAGTTCTTTAAAGGACAACTATTAAGTTTGAGTTAATATCCATATAGGACTAGAAGAGTTTACTGGTTTTTCAAAAGTCCAGGTATCTTTATTTTTAACAATAGAACCCTCATCATTATTTAACATCTGTTCACTAATAAAATTGACCGATATTGATATTGTGTCATTTTCTACTTTTGCATCTGCAATGCCTTCTACAATAAGTGAATAAAACTGAGATTCTGGATTGTTTGTTTTTTCATCAATCGCTTTTTCAAAAGCAGAATAAACATCTTTAGACACAAGGTTTTTCAGTGTTTTTTTATCTCCATTGTTGAAAGATGAAATTATAATTTCAAAAGCTTTCTTGGCACCATCAAGAAACTCTCTGTGATTAAAATTATTTACTTTTTTATATACTGCTTCAAGCTTTGTCTCATTATCCATTAGTGATGGTATTTTTTGAACATCTTCTTGTTTTTTGGTTTCTTGAGGTTTTGGCTCTGAAATGTTTTTTTGAAATCCTGTTCTTTTCCCCAGAACACTCCTTAGTCTATAAATAATAAATCCAGCAATAGCTGCGAAAATTAGAATATCAAAAAATTGAAGGTCGCCGTAAATCATTTGATTTTAATATAATAACTTTTTTAAATATTAATAGTTAAATTTTTTCCAAAGGGGGCTTTTTAGTTTTTTTAACATTTCTTTGTGAGCAAGATAATCTTCTTTATTAACTTCTATTATTTTGGTTTTTGTTTCGTTTTTGTTGTTAATTTGTGTGTTTTTTTCGTCAATGTTTGAGTTCAGCTCCATAGAAAATTGCTTACCCCCTCTTAACTCTAAATAAACTGCTGCTAGAAGTTGGGAGTCAAGCAAGGCTCCGTGAAATGATCTATCTGATAAATCAATGTTAAATCTTCTACATAAATAGTCGAGGTTAGCTATTCTTGTGTTTAGAACTTCTCTTGCAAGAGAAACTGTGTCAACTACAGGATTATCTAAATGAGGTAATCCTAAGATTGACAACTCATTATTTATAAAACCTAAATCAAATGATGCATTGTGAATTATTAATGTGTCATTTTTCAAAAAATTTAAGAGTTCTTTGTGGTTTTCTTCAAATGGTTTTTGTTGATTAAGAAAATCATCTGAAAGACCCACAATGTTTTTTGCTCCTTCGCTTATACTTCTGTCTGGTTTGCAATAAAACTGGAGTGTGTTTCCTGTAGGAACATAGTTTTTGAGCTCCACACAACCAACTTCTATTATTCTGTCACCAGTCTTGTAATCAAGGCCTGTGGTTTCTGTATCAATTACTATTTCTCTCATTGTATTAACTATAGTTTACTTATTAGCTTATTAATCTTAATTTTATAATCCTTCAATGTCGAGTTGTTATAAATAACATAATCAGATTTCTTTTTTCTTATAACATCAGATGTTTGAGATCGAGTTATATTCTTAAATTGGTTTTCAGTCATTTTTCTCGTTTTTTTTAATCTTATTAACCTCACTCGTTTGGAGGCTATTATCGATATTACTTTGTTGAACTGTTTCTCTAAATTGTTTTCAAACAATAATGGTATATCAATAAATACTAATCTTGTTTTTTTTTGTTTTTCTTGTTTTATAAAATCAGACCTCTTTTTTCTTACTATTTTAAATATGTATAACTCGAGCCTTTTTCTTATCTGTTTATTTTCAAAAATAATCTTTGATATAATTCTTTTATCTATGTTTTTTTTTGAAATGGACTTAGACAAACCTATGGTACGTAAATAAGTAACAAATTTTTTATCAGGGTTTTTATATATTTTGGCCACCTGCTCATCTGAACTGTGAATTTTAAAGCCTTTTTCTTTTAATTTACTACAAAAAGTAGATTTACCAGACCCTATACCACCCGTTATTGCTATGGTTTTTGTCATTAAATTTTTTTATAAATAGAGTTAAGCATTTTTTTTATCTACAGATGGGTTTTTGCCAAACCACATTTTAAAACACGGCTTAGCCTGTTCGATCAACATTGATATTCCGTAAATCTTTTTATTCTTTGGAAACTGTTTAAGAAATGAAGTGTTTTTGGGGTTGTAAACAATGTCGCTTACTATTGTGGATTTGGTTATAAGTTTTAGGTGTTTTTTCAATATGGGGTTTATTGGTGTGGTATTAATTATTAAAAAAACTCCCTCAAGGTGTGTTTCAAGATCGTTATATGTTTTTGTGTACTCAGTCTTATTTGAGTACTTAATTTTTTTCTTAGATCTATTGAAAATTAAAATATCCTTAAACCCCCTCTTCTTTAAAACATAGTGAATGGCGTGTGAAGCACCCCCATAACCCAGAATAACAACTTTTTTGTTTTTGGTTTTTTTAATATTTGGCAAACTTTTGTAATATCCTGTCCAATCAGTATTGGTCCCATTTATAGTTTTTTTATTTGTTACACAATTTACGGCACCAATTTTTTTTGCATGGGTGTCTATTTTACCAAGGTGTTTGATAATTTTGCTTTTAAATGGAATGGTCACATTTAAGCCAAGCGTGTCTTTTTTTTTCAAAACCTCCTTTATTTTTTTATGAAAGTTTTTTTTTGTAAGCTCTAAATATCCATAACTTGCTTTAATGTTATATTTTTTAAACCAATAATTAAATATTGTTGGTGAAAGACTTTTAGATGCCCTGTTCCCAACTACGTAAAGTTTTTTCATTTTTTTGAATATAAATAATCTAGCAAATTAAATAAAGGCAATCCCATAACATTAAAATAATCTCCTTTTATGCTCTCAATAATATTTGGTCCCAAACTTTCTATTTGATAACATCCCACAGAGCTTAGTATTTGTTTACCTGTTCTTTTTAAGTATATTTTTATTTCACTATTATTAAGCTTTCTTATTTTAACATGAGTTTTTTCGTAATTTTCCCAAATTTTAGAGCCATTTAAACAAATAGTTAGTCCCGATACTATTAGGTGTGTCTTTCCTGATAGAGATATGATTTTTTTTCGGGCTTTCTCAATAGAGTTTACTTTATCTAAAATTTTTCCATTGTGATATATGACAGTATCACAGCCTAAAACAATTTTGTTGGCATACGGTTTTTGTTTACTTACACTTCTTGCTTTTTCATAAGAAAGTTTTTTTGCAAAAATCTCGGGCCTTGTTTTTCTGTTAATGTTTTTTTTAATATCTTCTTCGTTGCAGTTTGGTTTTTTTTGTATGAAATTTAATCCTGCATTTTTCAAAATTTTATATCTAGATTTACTTGAGCTAGCTAATATAAATTGTTGGTGCATAAGTGTGTTAATAAAAATTATAGTTATAAACACTATTAAATATAATTTGAATTTAAGAAATAGTTCTTTTGTTTTAAAAATGTGTTGTTAACAACTTAATAACTTGTCTGAATATTATAGGGTGGGTGTTAATATATTTATTATACAAAATTAATAACAGGTTATTAGAAATTTACTGAATTGCAAATTATTTAAAAATAATAATTTTTTTCAATATTCTTTAAATTAACATTTTTGTTAGGGTTGATATTCATATGTTGGTAAATAAAGAATGATGCAATAATAAAGGTATAATTAAGCTTTTTAACCTTACAACTAATACTACAATTAAATATATAAATTATATATTTATTATTATTTTGACATTAACTTCAATTTTGATTATTAAAAAATTTCATTTCTAAACTACCCCAACAACATTATGAATTTACAAGAATTAAAAGGAAAAGAACCCCAAGAGCTTTTAAAGCAAGCAGACAAGCTTGGTATTGAAAACCCTTCATCCCTTAGAAAGCAGGATTTGATGTTTGCAATACTAAAAACAATTGCTGAAGAGGGTGAAATTATTACTGGTATAGGGGTTATTGAAATTATGCAAGATGGTTTCGGTTTTTTAAGGTCTTCAGAGTCAAATTATCTTCCTGGACCAGATGATATCTATATTTCTCCATCTCAAATTAAAAAATTTAGTCTAAGAACGGGTGATAGTGTTGAAGGTGAAATTAGATCTCCAAAGCAAGGAGAAAGATATTTTGCAATAACTAAAATTAATAAAATAAACGGTCAAGAAACTGATTTAGTTAAAAACAGGGTTAACTTTGAAGATTTAACACCATTATATCCTGAAGCAAGGTTCAAACTTGAGCAAGAAAAACCTATGCAGGATAACACAGAAAGAATAATTGATATTATTGCTCCTCTTGGAAAAGGACAAAGACAATTAATTGTTGCGCAACCTTTCACAGGTAAAACAATAATTATGCAAAAAATTGCTAATGCTATAACTGCTAATAGTCCAGACGCTAAACTGATTGTTCTGCTAATTGATGAAAGACCAGAAGAAGTTACAGACATGCAAAGATCAGTTAAGGGCGAGGTAATTAGTTCTACCTTTGATGAACCTGCTTCACGCCACGTTCAGGTCGCTGAAATGGTAATTGAAAAAGCTAAAAGACTTGTTGAATATAAACATGATGTTGTAATCCTTCTTGATTCAATCACCAGACTTGGAAGAGCTTATAATACTGTTGTTCCGTCTAGTGGAAAGGTCCTAACAGGTGGTGTTGATGCCAATGCCTTACAAAGACCAAAAAGATTTTTCGGTGCTGCAAGGAACGTAGAAAAGGGCGGATCGCTCACAATTATTGCTACTGCTTTAATAGATACAGGAAGCAGAATGGACGAAGTTATATTTGAAGAATTTAAAGGTACTGGTAACAGTGAAATGGTCCTAGATAGAAAACTTAGCCAAAAAAGAACCTATCCAGCTTTTGATATTGGTAAGTCAGGAACAAGAAAAGAAGAACTATTACTTGATAAAGACGAACTTGGTAAAATCTTTATTTTAAGAAAAATATTAGCCCCAATGGGAAGTACGGAAGCCATGGAGTTCTTGTTAGATAAAATGAAAAATACAAAAACTAACAGCGAATTCTTCCAAAGCATGGGAACTAAATAAATATAATTTTTTATAATCTTTCTTATTTACTTATTTACTTAATATCATCTTGGGTTTAATTCCCAAAAAATGAAAGCTTCCAAAGAGACAATTTTTGCTCTTGCTACGCAAAGAGGTAAATCAGGTATAGCTGTTTTTAGGGTTTCGGGAAAAGGCTCTCATACAATAATTAAAGCAATATCTTCTAAAAAAAAATTTAAAACAAACTTTGCTACATTAAATAATTTATTAGACGGAAAAGATGTTGTAGATCAGACGATAACAACTTTTTTTAAATCACCAAAAAGCTATACAGGGGAGGATATGGTGGAAATATCTTGTCATGGAAGTATTTCTGTAATTAACAAAATAACCAAAACTCTATTAAAAAAACAGATTAGACTTGCTGAGCCTGGAGAGTTTACCAAAAGAGCTCTAATGAATGATAAGCTTAGTGTTCTAGAAGCTGAAACAATTAATGATTTAGTTAATGCTGAAACTGAAAATCAAAGAAAGACAGCCATTGGTAATTTAAGTGGAAATTTAGATAAATTAGTTAATGGAATATCAGATAAACAAAAAAAACTTCTAGCAGATATAGAGGCTATAATTGATTTTGCTGATGAAGACCTTCCTAAACAAATATATAAAAACATAAGAGAACAAAATAAGAACATATATAAACAAATTGAAAATATTATCGAAAGATCAGCTTTATCTAGACAAATTCATCACGGTTTTACAATAACTATTATAGGTAAACCGAATACGGGAAAATCTTCATTTATAAATTATATAAATAACAAGGAGGTTTCTATAGTTACCAATATACCAGGAACTACAACAGATTTAGTAAGCTCCACTTTAGATATACAAGGAGATAAATATACATTTATTGATACAGCTGGAATAAGAAAATATAAGAGTTTAATTGAAAAAATAGGTATTGAAAGGTCCTTAGAGAGTGCTGAAAAGTCCGATTTAAATATAGTTTTTCTCAAAAACAATGAAAAGAAAAACTACAGTAAAATCAAATCAAAAATATTTGTTAAATCAAAATATGATACTAATAAAAAGAAAATTAGAGGAGTACACAGCATTTCATCAGTATCTGGTTATGGAATAGAGCCTCTTATTAAAACTATATCTTCTAAATTAAAGAAAAAACCAATTTCTGGACCAGTCTTTTCACGTGAAAGACACATGGAAAGCCTAAAGAAATCCCTTGTAATACTTAAAAGTTTAGATTTAAAAGAAATAGATATTGCTGCTGAAAATGTTAGAAGATCAATTATGTATATTGATGGAATAAATCAAAAATTTGATATTGAGAAAATTTTAGATATAATATTTAGTGATTTTTGTATAGGTAAGTAATTTCACGTGAAAAGAGACATGGAAAATAAATTTGATGTAATAGTAATTGGTGGAGGGCACGCAGGCGTAGAAGCAGCTTGCGCATCTGCAAGAACTGGATCAAAAACAGCCTTAATTACACATAAAATCGAAAAAATTGGAGAAATGTCTTGTAATCCTGCAATTGGAGGTCTTGGAAAAGGGCATCTTGTAAAAGAAATAGACGCTTTAGACGGAATAATGGCTAAAGCTACAGATAGATCCTGTATACAATTTAGAATGTTAAACTCAAGTAGAGGGGCTGCTGTAAGAGGTCCAAGAGCTCAAACAGACCGAATTTTATATAAAAATGCTATAAATGAGCTCGTATCTGACCAAAAAAACCTTCAAATTATCGAAGGATCAGTTGAAGACTTAATTGTTTCAAATAATAAGGTAATGGGTGTTGTTTTAGGCGATAACAAAAAGATATCCTCCAAATCTGTAGTTTTAACAACAGGCACTTTCTTACAAGGGCTAATAAGAATTGGTTCGGAAAAACAAGAAGCCGGAAGAGTTGGTGATAAACCCTCAATAAAGCTTGCAAAAAGGCTCAAAGAGTTAAAGTTTTCAATAGGCAGATTAAAGACAGGAACACCCCCAAGATTACTTAAAAAAACTATAAATTTCAATGACTTAAACGAACAACACCCAGATAAAAAGCCCATTCCCTTTTCTTTTATCAACAGAGATGTCCACATTCCTCAAATATCATGCTTTATTACCCATACTAACAAAAATACCCACAAAATAATTTCTGAGAACCTCAGCCTATCACCAATGTATTCTGGAGAAATACAATCAATGGGTGCTAGGTATTGCCCATCTATTGAAGACAAGATTCATAAATTTAAAAACAAATCTTCACACCAAATATTTTTGGAGCCAGAAGGATTGGAAAGTGATCTAATATATCCAAACGGAATATCTTCTTCTCTTCCAACTGAAATTCAAGATCAATTTGTTAAAACAATTAAAGGTTTAGAGAATGTTACAATTACACAACCAGCTTATGCTATTGAATATGATTTTGTTGATCCACAAGAATTAACACACACACTTGAAACAAAAAAAATTAAAAATTTATTTTTTGCTGGACAGATAAATGGAACAACCGGATACGAAGAAGCGGCAGCACAAGGTATAATTGCAGGGATAAATGCATCAATTAAAACAATATCTAATAAAGAATTTATAATACCAAGGTCCTCTGGATATATAGGTGTTTTGATAGATGATTTGGTTACAAAAGGAACCAGAGAGCCATATAGAATGTTCACTTCAAGATCCGAATACAGGCTTTTACTTCGAGCCGATAATGCAGATTTAAGACTTACACCTCTTGGAATTGATATAGGTTGTGTTGATATATATAGGCAAAGAGAGTTTGAAAAAAAATCCAGTAGGATAAAAGAGGGATTTAGTTTTGTTAAAAGTCAAAAATTCTCACCAGACGCACTTCTTAAAAAGGGGATAAAAATAAACAAAGATGGAAAGAAAAGAAACATCATAGATCTTTTATCATTTTCTAACATTACAACCCATAAACTTAAAAAAATAATTCCTGAATTAAGTGATTTAGAAGATGATGTAATAGAACAAATAGAAATTGAAGCTAAATATGCAGGTTATCTTGATAGACAAAGAATGGATATAAAAGATTTTGAAAAAGAAGAAAGTTTAAAAATTCCTAAATCAACCAACTATAAATTGGTTGGAAGCTTATCTAATGAGATAGTTGAAAAATTATCTAAAATTAAACCACCTACACTTGGTGCCGCCTCAAGAATATCAGGTGTAACTCCAGCAGCCACTATAGCCCTGCTTAGATATATTAAAAAAAATAAAAGTAAAAAAGCTGCGTAATTTGGACAAAAACACTGTAATAAAAAAATATAATCTTAGCAGAAAGCAAATTGATTTAATCGATAACTACATTATTAAGTTAACAAAAAGCAACCAAATACACAATTTGGTAGGACCGTCTACAATTGATGTTGCATGGGATAGACATATTAATGATTCATTACAGTTGTCTGAATTTATTTTAAAAAAAAATGCATCAATAATAGATCTCGGTACTGGTGCGGGGCTACCAGGGGTGATTTTAAATATTTTTGGATATTCAAATATATTATTGATTGACTCAAAGATGAAAAAAATAAACTTTATTAAAGAGTTTGCATTTGAGCAGAATTTAGAAATAAAAACTATTTGTACAAGGGTTGAGAAAATCAAAAATCAAAAATTTGACTTTATTATCTGCCGAGCTTTTGCTCCACTAGCTAAATTATTAGATTATTCACGGTTTTTTAATAAAAAAAATACATCACTGCTTTTTCTAAAAGGAAGAAGTGTTAAGAAAGAAATACATGATGCAAAAAAATTCTTTAGCTTTGAATACGATCTTTATCCAAGTCAAAGTGAGGGTGATGGATATGTGTTAAAAATATACAATTATAAAAAACTGTGAAAAAAATTATCTCTATATCTAACCAAAAAGGCGGTGTTGGCAAAACAACAACCACAATAAACTTAGCCACTTCATTAGCTGCAGTGAAAAAAAATGTTTTAATTGTTGATGCTGACCCCCAAGGAAATGCAAGCACAGGACTTGGGCTGACACACAATGACAGAAAGCCATCTATTTATGAAATGATTCATGAAAAGAAACTTTTAAGAGAGGGTATAAAAGAAACATTAATTCCTGGTCTAAAAATAATTGGAGCAAACACAGACTTGGCTGCAGCTGAGGTAGAGTTGACAAATTTTGAAAACAGAGAGTTTGTATTTAAATCAATTTTTGATGAAATTAATAATTTTGATTTTATTTTTGTAGATTGTCCACCAGCACTTGGTTTACTTACAATTAATTCACTAGTAGCGTCAAACACCACACTAATTCCCCTTCAGTCTGAGTTTTTTGCTCTTGAAGGCCTTTCAGCATTAATGCAATCAATTAAACTAATACAACAAAACTTTAATAAAGACCTTCAAATAGAAGGAATATTATTAACAATGTTAGATAAAAGAAACTCACTAAGCACTTTAGTTGAAAAAGATGTAAGACAACATTTTGGAAGCCAGGTATATAAAACAACCATTCCAAGAAATGTTAAAATATCTGAGGCGCCAAGCCATGGTAAGCCAGCATTAGTATACGATACACAAGCCGCAGGGTCTTTGGCTTATATTGAACTTGCAAAAGAAGTCATTTTAAATCAAAATAAAAACTATGAATAAAGAAAAAAAACTAGGAATGGGTCTAGGCGCCCTTTTATCAACAACAAACAATAAAAGTGAAAATTTTACTGGAATTCAAAAAATCAATATATCTCAAATTATTCCCAACCCATCTCAACCAAGAAAAAACTTTAGAGACGAAGATCTTAAAGAGCTTTCGTATTCAATTAAAAATCAAGGATTAATTCAACCTATAATAATAAAGCCTTTGAAAGATGATCAGTATCAGATTATTGCAGGGGAAAGAAGGTGGAGAGCATGCCAACTAAACGGAATGCATGAAGTAGATTGTGTTGTTAAAATGATAGATGATACAAATGTTTTAGAAGCTGCCTTAATAGAAAACATACAAAGAGAGGACTTAAATGTTATTGAGGAGGCTAATGCTTATAAAGGATTAATTGATATTAAAAATATTAATAACGAAAACCTGGCAAAATTAATTGGCAAAAGTTCAAGCCATGTCTCAAACATTTTACGTCTTTTAGAACTTGATAAAAAAATACAACAAATGGTAATAGATGGTGATCTATCAATGGGCCACGCAAGAGCCCTTATTGGTGTACCCAATGCTATTGATAAAGCGAATGAAATTATAGAAAAAAAACTTAGTGTAAGACAGATAGAAAAAATAACATCTAAGTTTAAAAAAAATAAAATTAAAAAAACCTTAAAAGACCCAAATATTATTGATCTGGAAAAAGAACTGTCTGATAAAATAGGTTTAAAAACCTCAATTCAATTTAGTGAAAGTGGCTCATCAGGATCTTTAACTCTTTATTACTCAGACTTAAATCAATTAGATGACTTAATGAAAAGGCTTAAGAAATAGTAATTTTCTTAATTTTTAAAAAAAAACGAAGACCAGAAATTAAAGACAAGCTACCCTTCCCCCTAAGACTTTTCTCCATTTTAGAAAGAAGATTTAAAAGAAGTTTTTTCTTTTTAAGATTAAATTTCCTGAAAAGGTCGATTAAAAATTTTTTCTCCCGAAATAAATACCTTGGTATTTTTTTCGTATAATCGTTTTCATTTTCACAGTCTATAATTAGTTGACAAAAATATTTACAGTAATAGTAAAACTCACTTACATCAGTAGCATTCAAGATTTTTTTTCGATAAATTTTTATAATTTCTTTGTTTTGTTTTAATAAATTAAAAAAAACCTTTTCTTTTCCATAGTCATTAAAGGATAAAATTTTTCTAATGTTTTCATAATTAATTTCTTTTTGGTCTAAATCTAAAATTTTATTAATGCTATTTTCAAAAAAAATATATTTGTCATCTAATTCTTCAACTAGCCACCAATAAATATCTTGATTAACGTACAATTCATTAACTCTAAAAAAATTATCTAAGAGCCTTGTTTTCGTGCTTCTGTCTAGCTCGTAACAATCAATTAAATAAGCATCTTTTTCTTTTTCAAAAAGAGACTTAACCAATTTCGTTTTAGGAGAATTTTCGTTGATAAAAATAAATATACCTTCAACATCTCTTATACTCTCTATGTTATCTTTCTTAATATCTTTGCAATTATTACAAATAAATATTTTTTTCTCTTCAAATAGACTCGTTTCATTTTTGAAATTACTTATTTTATCAATATTTTGTAATGATGAATTTTCCAACTCCTTGTGTTTTTCAATAATTCGTGAACGAATTTTTTCTATTAACGTAACCTCATTACCACTTATAAAATAAAATTTTTTATTTGGAAAAAAATCATTATTTAATAATATGTCGATAGGGTTTATTTTCATATACATTTCTTAATATTATCTTCAGACAGAAATGAAATAAATCGATTTAAATTTTCAGCTACTGCCAACTCATATTTTCTATCTAATGATGCGTCTGTCCCATAATTATATCCTGATGACTTGGGTGTTATTAAAAAACTTGATAAAATTTCTTTTTCAAAAATTTTACAATTTTTTTCGATTGATGTAAGTAAATAAAAAAATCTTAACTCATATCTCAAATTTGATGTAACTTGGTTTGTTTCAACTGATCTTTTTGTTTGTTGTTCTTCTATATTTATTGCAAGGTTAAATTTTTCATCTTTATTAACACCAAAAAACATCGGTATGTAAGATTTCATAAAAGGAAGATCAAAACCTGTATTTGAAATATTTGTCTTCTCATAAAGGGGGTTTAAAAGATTTTTTTCATTTTTATAAACGAATTCAATGTTATTACAGGACGAACAAACAACACAAATTATAATTATAAAAATTATTCTCATTTAATAACAAAATTTAATATTTTACCTGGAACATATATTTCTCTAATAATGTTTTTATCTACAATGTTTTTTTTAATCTTATTATTGTTTTTTGCAATTTGTATAACCTCTTCCTTTTTAAGATTTTTGTCAATCTCAATTATTCCTTTTGTTTTTCCGTTTATTTGTATTGCTAAATTTAAGTTTACTTTTCTCTCAAAATTCTCAACAGGCCAAACCTCTTCAATACACAGAGTATTTTCACCAAGGCCCGACCAAATTTCTTCACTTATATGGGGTACAAAAGGCTGTAAAATAATAGATAGTTTTTTTAATGACCATCCAAAATTTTCTTTAGTCAGTCTTTTTTTTGCCAATGCTTCATTTATAATATTAACAAACTCATAAATCTTTGCTACAGACTTATTAAATTGAAAATTATCAATATTTTTTGAGACCTCATTTATAATTTCTTTTAATTTACTAATTGTTTCTAAATCATCTACTTTGACATTTTTAAATTCTTTGTACTTTAAAATAAAATCATAAAGTCTGTTTATAAACTTAAATGATGCCACAATCCCCTTATCTGTCCACTGCAAATCTCTTTCTGGTGGGCTGTCAGATAACATAAACCACCTTGCTGTATCAGCACCATATAAATTAATTATATCATTTGGATCAATTACATTTTTTTTTGATTTACTCATTTTCTCAACTTTTCCAGTTTCTACACTTTCACCTTTCATGTCAGTTAACATTCCATCTTCATCAATAATGTTTTTTGGCTCAATCCATTCACCATTCTTATTTTTATAAGTAATGTGAGTAACCATTCCCTGTGTAAACAATCCTTTAAAAGGTTCATTAAGTTCAAAATAACCAAGATCTCTTAATGCTTTAGTAAAAAACCTTGAGTACAACAAATGTAAAATTGCATGCTCAATACCGCCTATATACTGATCAACAGGAAGCCAATAATCAATATCTTTTCTATCAAATGGTTTTTTTGATCTTGCGTTACAGTATCTAAAGTAATACCAAGAAGACTCAAAAAATGTATCAAAAGTATCTGTTTCTCTATAGGCTTTCATCCCAGTTTTAGCACAAACAGTTTCTTTCCAGTCGGTTATATTTTTTAGTGCAGAAGATGACTCACTAAAATTTTCTATATCAGGCAGCTTTACAGGCAAATCATCATCTTCGACCACTAAAACCTCCCCATCTTCTCTGTAAATTATAGGTATCGGACAACCCCAAAATCTTTGCCTAGAAATACCCCAATCTCTTAATTTATAGTTAATTTTCTTTTTCCCAATTTTTTTGTTTTCAATATCTGTTATTATTTTTTCTTTAGCCCTTTCTATTGTAAGTCCATTCAAAAAATCTGAATTAATAATTATTCCTTCATCTACAAACGCTTGATCACTAATTTTAAAATTTTCTTCATTGATATTTAATGGCTTTACAACTGGCACTACATCCAAACCATATTCATTGGCAAAATCTAAATCTCTTTGATCGTGAGCAGGACAACCAAATATTGCGCCTAGTCCATATTCTTTTAAAACAAAATTAGCCACATAAACCGGTAGTTTTTTCTTAGGCACAAAAGGATGGTCGACAGATATGCCTGTATCAAAACCCTTTTTTGTCTTATCAGGGTTTAATCCTTCGCAATCTTTTACAAAATTTTGTAGTTCAAAATTTTCTTTAGAAATTTTTTTAGATAATTCATGTTCTGGTGAAAGAGCTAAAAATGTGGCACCAAAGATAGTATCTGGCCTTGTTGTATAAACTGTAATAAAATTTTTGCTATCTGAAATCTTAAAATCAATCTCAGCCCCTGTTGATTTTCCAATCCAATTTGATTGCATGACCTTCACCTTATTTGGCCAATTATCAAGTTTATTCAAATCATTAAGCAATTCATCTGAATATTTACTTATTTTCAAAAACCACTGTGATAGTTTTTTCTTTTCAACTATTGCTCCTGACCTCCACCCCCTACCATCAATAACTTGTTCGTTTGCAAGAACTGTTTTGTCTACTGGATCCCAATTTACCTCTGCCTCTTTTTTATATGCAAGCCCAGCCTTAAACATATCAATAAAAAATTTTTGTTCGTGCTTATAATAATCTGGGTGACAAGTTGCAATTTCTCTTTCCCAATCTAGAGATAGGCCCATTTGTAAAAGCTGGCTTTTCATTGTTTTAATATTTTGATATGTCCATTTCTCAGGATGTTTTTTTTCTGTTAAAGCAGCATTTTCAGCAGGTAAACCAAATGCATCCCAGCCCATTGGGTGTAAAACATTGTATCCTTTCATTTTTTTATACCTAGCCACTACATCGCCTAAAGTGTAATTTCTTACATGCCCCATGTGAATTTTACCTGAAGGATAAGGAAACATCTCTAAAACATAATATTTTTCTTTGTTGATATCTTTTGATGTTCTAAAAACTTTTTTATCTGACCAGACCTTCTGCCATTTTTTTTCTATTAATTTATGATTGTATCTTGATGACACTTTTAACTTGATTGTAGTCTTAATTTTTTAGCTTTATTTAAAATAGCATTTTCAATTTTTTTATTGTTTTCTTTTTCAGTTTTTTTGTTAACCCAAATTTGATTATTAAACTCTTGACAAAAAGAGGTTACTTTAAGATTTTCTGTATTAAGAGATTTGCCAGAAATAAAAATATTAAGTTTACATCTTTCAGATTGATTTTCAGAAGTTGAATACCAGTCAGTTATTATGGTGCCACCAATTGGATCCGCGGAACTTAATGGCATAAAATTAATAGTTTCTAAAGCACCTCTCCATAAATATACATTAACAGGCATGCTTATGTTGCTTGTTGAACTTTCCTGACTGCTATTATTTCCTAATATACCATCAAAAGATAGTCCACCTTTACCTAACATACCACCCCCACTCTGTAATCGAGTTTCAGCATCTCTCATTGCAAGTTCCTTGTCAGTTGCAGAGTTAAACTTTGTCCCCGATTTATCTATTATAGCTTGTGTTGTTTGTGCTTTTGACCATAACTCTTTCATTTCCTCTTCACTTTTGTTGCTGTTACAGGAAAACAAAAAGGTTAACAAAATTAAAATAGTCAAACGAAGAATAAACATTAATCACTAATTATTGTATTGCGAACAAAATGTAAAACACAAAAAAAAACGGCACTAATTAAAGTGCCGTTTCTAAAGATATAATATCTTTTATTAGAATGACATGTTTGCACCGATGTACCAAGCAGATCCATCAGTTGTATCATTTGCACCTTCGTCACTTGAATCAACATCAGTATAACCAAGGATTGCAGTAACACCAGAAGCAACAGCGTAAGAAACACTTGCATCAGTTACATCTTGTGAGTCAGTAGTTGTTCCTGGAGTTCCAAGAACACCGTCTTGTGATTCACCTGTAGTTAGACCAACATTAAATGTTAAGTCTCCAGTTACATATTTAACACCAACTTTAACTACGTCACCAGCAACTTCGTTAGCTACTGTATCACCAGCAGTTGAATCACCATCAGCAAAACCAACAGCAACTGTTAAATCACCAGTTACAGCACTTAGTCCTACATGAACACCACCTGGATCATTTGAGATCGCAGTAGCACCCGTTTTAGATCCGTCAGCAGCTGATAAACCAGCACCAATAGTAACAGCAGTATCACCAAGATCAGTTACATAAGTAGCACCAATCGCATAGTGACTGTCCACTCTGTAAGTAGCAGTAGCAGCTGCACCATTATCAGTTGAAGCTGAGAAAGACATTTTCAGACCATCAGCTAAGAAATCTGAAGCAGTATGATACTCAACACCAAATGCAGTTGATTCATTCATAAAGTCCAATCCTGTTGGAGCAGAGTTTGAAGATGTGATTGCTACACCCTCAGCACCAGCTGATCCAGGAATAGATACAGCATGTGAACCAGATGCGTTACCAGCATTTAGTACATCAAGTTTTGAACCGTCAGTAAATGCTAAAGTAAAACCAGCATCAAAATCTTCACCACCGTTTTCATCCATTACTTTAAAGCTAGATGAAATAGTCATACCACCGTCAGTAGTTTCAGATAATGAAACAGTAAAGTTGTTATCATTAATCTGTGCGTTAGTGCTTGTTCCGCTTGTTGGCGAATCAAACTCCATACCAGTTTGGTGGTTACCACTCATAGTAGCTGTTACAGCTTCAGCAACTGAAGCAGCACCAAGCGTAGAAACTAGAGCAGTTCCCATTAATAGTTCTTTTTTCATAATTACTCCTTTTGAGTTAATGAATATTCATTAAATACAGGCATCTTACCTATATTGAGGAAGTTAATATTTAAAAATTGAATAAATTACAAAAAAAGCATAATGATTTATTATATTTTTTGAAACAATGTTGTTTTTTTACAACATTATACTTTATGTTTAATATTAAAAAATACAATGAAATTAACGATTTTCTTAAAAAAAGCAGTAATTCTGCCAAAATTGTCGCTATATCTAAAAATCATCCACTTAAAAGTGTGTTGGAGGCGATTAATGCCGGAGTATATATTTTTGGGGAAAATAGAGTTCAAGAAGCACAAGAAAAATTTCACAAACTTAAGCTGGATAATACAAAAATAGAACTTCACTTAACTGGGCCGCTACAATCAAATAAAGTAAAGACAGCAATTCAGCTTTTTGATGTTTTTCATACTTTAGATAGGGAAAAAATAGCAAGAGAGTTCTCAAAATATAGAGAATTACTAGTAAACAAGAAAATTTTTCTTCAGGTAAATACAGGAAAAGAAAAAACAAAAAGCGGTATTTTTCCAGAAGATACGAAAGATTTTTTGTTTTTTCTAAGGCAAGAAATGAAATTGCCCATTATAGGCTTGATGTGTATACCGCCGATAGATGATGACCCAGGATATCATTTTAAGAAATTAAAACTTCTTGCAAATGAAAATAAAATTAATGAATTAAGCATTGGAATGAGTGATGACTATGAGAAAGCACTTCAGCTTAACCCCACATACATAAGGCTTGGAACAATTTTGTTTGGAAAAAGATCGTGAAAAACGGACTAAATATATTTTGTAACAACAATATTAAAAATTTTTTACCCTCGTTTCTTTCGGATTATGAGTTAACTATTATGAAATTAGATCAAATAAAAGATAATATACAAATATCTCAAGCAAACATAATTATTATAACTAACAATGATATTGATCTTAGGGCCTGCGGCAAGTTAAGTGACAATTGTTTAATAATTTCAAATTTAAAAAACTTAAATTTTAATAATAAATCAAACATATTAAATAGCCCACTCTCTATAAATCACTTAAAAAATAGAATTGAGCATTTTGTTCAAAACTTAAAAGTTAAGTTTCATGATTTTTATATTTATAATGAAAAACTTATAAATCTTAATAATGATAATTTTTGCTACCTAACTAAAATAGAGCTTGAGATCTTAACTTATTTAATTAGGAAGAAAGAAACGAGTAAAAATTTTATTAAAGAAAATATTTTAAATATTAAATCAAATATGGAAACTAATTCTCTTGAAAGCCATCTTTCAAGAATAAGAAAAAAAATAAACACGATAAAAAGTAGAGTAAAAATTCAAACGAAAAATGAAAAGCTTTTAATCACGATTTAATTTAAAAAATTAGGGTTTATAAGTCTAAAAAATTTTTTATCAAAAACTTCATTGAAACTATGGTTATAAATTGACAGTTTAAGAATATCATCATTAATTACCACTTCTATTCCCCTTAATATCAATGGTTGTTTTTCAAATAATACTCTTATGACAAAATTTTTTTCTTCATTATCAATTCCCTTTTTTTCTAATAATAGCTCATTATTTTTTACTTCTACTTTTCCATCTTCAAAAAAATAAGGGTTTCTAAATATGTCATAAAAGAACCAAGCATTAGTATTTTTTGGATCAAAAAACTCATCCTCTTCAAGCTCGTAATCATAATACATCGCCTTATCTTTAGCTAAAATAATTAGAATTTTCGTTGGTAAAAAATACTCAGCCCTAACCCTTTTTTTACCTATGTATACCTTGCCTTCACTCAAGTTTTCTCCATCGCTCTGTATGAATGAAGCAGAAAAATCACTTAGCGAGCTTAAATAATTTAATGCCTTTGCTTTGTCTTCAGAAGCTGAATATGCCTTAGACGCAAAAAAATAAAAAACTATTATTAATATAAATAATAAATACTTTTCATTTTTTAAGAACATGTCTTTTGCCCGCGTTATTTGCTTCGCTTATAATTCCATCCTCTTCCATCTTTTCTACTATTCTTGCAGCTCTATTATAACCAATCTGAAGATATCTCTGAATATAGCTTGTTGAAACTTTTTGTTGTTTAACAACAATATCAACTGCTTTACCATAAAGATCATCATTATTATTTGAAATTAAATCCTGTGAATTTGAAACACTTAAATCATCTTCTGATAATGATATTTCTTTCTTATAATCAAATGTAGCCTGTTGTTTTATATAACTAACAACTTTTTCAACCTCATTTTCCGACACAAAACCGCCATGCAATCTTTTTATTATACCGCCATTTTCTAAAAACAACATGTCACCACTGCCCAATAATTGTTCTGCACCCATTTCGTTAAGTATTGTCCTGCTATCAAATTTACTTGATACTTTATAACTTATACGACTAGGAAAATTTGCTTTTATTGTTCCTGTAATTACATCAACACTGGGTCTTTGTGTGGCTGTAATTAAGTGAATTCCAGATGCTCTTGCCATTTGTGCTAATCTTTGAACCAATGACTCAACTTCTTTTCCAGCCACCATCATCAAATCGGCCATTTCATCAATCACCACAACAATAAAAGGCATTTTTTCAAGAATAATTTCTTGTTTTTCAATAATTGGCATCCTTGTATCATCATCTATACCTGTTTGAACCTCTCTAAAAAGTTTTCTTCCAGACGAAATAGTTCTTAAAACTTTATCATTATAAGAATCTATATTTTTTACATTTAACGAGCTCATTAACTTATATCTATTTTCCATTTCTCTAACTACCCACTTAAGAGCAAATACAGCTTTCTTTGGATCAGTAACTACAGGTGTTAAAAGATGGGGAATATCTTCATAAATACTCAATTCTAACATTTTTGGATCAATTAATATCAGCTTGCATTCATTAGGTTTAAATTTGTAAAGTATGCTTAATATCATTGTATTAATACCCACGGATTTTCCCGAACCAGTTGTTCCTGCTATTAGCAGATGTGGCATTCGCTCTAAATTTGCGAAAATACTTTTTCCAGAAATATCTTTTCCCAATGCAAGAGTAAGGGAATCATTTTCAGTTTCAAATTCGTCTTCTTGAATTAAATCACCAAATAAAACACTATCTCTTTTAGTATTTGGTATTTCGATACCCAAGCTTGTCTTACCAGGTTGAGTTGAAATTCTAGCAGAAATAGAAGACATTGCTCTAGCAATATCATCAGACAAACCTATTACTTTACTAGATTTTATTCCTGCATTTGGAATAAATTCAAATAAAGTTACAATTGGACCACTACTAAAACCAACTATTTTTCCTTCAACACCATATTCAGACAGAGTTTTCTCTAACTTAATAGCTGAATCAGTGTTTATTTTTTCCAATTCTCTATTTTTATTATTTTTTAAATTTGATTTCGAAAGTAGATTTTTAGATGGAAGGCTAAAACTAAAATTATCTAGCTCTAGTTGTTTATTAGGTTTTGGATTATTATTTTTTTTGCTTAAATTAACATAATTTTTTTTCTTTATTGTTGGCTCACTTCTCAATGCTTTTTTTGTAATTTTTTTTGTAAAACTTATATATTTAAATAAACTAAATACAGAAAATATAAATTTAAAATATTTAAAAAATTTTAAGAATGAAAAAAATTTATTTATCCAAGAAAAATTTATTCTAAAAGATAAAAATATTAAAACTACACCAAATGTAAAAAGTAAAAAATTTATAATAAAATAAATAAAAATATTTTCTAGAAGATTTAAATTTATATTTGTAAATAAATCGAACAGGAACTGTGAAACTAAACCTGTTTTTAGAAAGGTTATATCAACTGATTTTATGGAAAAATTAATAAGAATTATTCCCGCTAGGTTCGATAAAAATTTCAAAATTATAAACCTGCTAAGAATACCTAAAAGTAATTTACTACCTTCTAGTATTAAAAAAAACACCAATAAATAACTTAGTGTTCCAATGAAAATTAATGAATAACTTGATAAATAAGCACCGAAAAAACCTATAAGATTTTCAATATTGCTGTCATTAATATTGTAGTTAAATTGATTAAAACCTGGATCATTTGCAGAGTATGAGTAAAGACTGGCAAAATAAATTAGTCCAAATCCAAATAAAACTATTCCTACTAAAAATTTAATAATAAAATTTCTAATTGAACCATACTTGAACATATAGTTAGATTGTAATACATTTAGATTATGGTAATTCGAAGAAAATTATGAAAGAAATTCAATCAAACATCAATATAATAGGAGGAGGTCTTATAGGGGCTGTTACAGCATATTCACTTTCTAAACTTGGCAATAAAGTAGTAGTTTTAGAGCAAAATGCTAAATTTAATCATAAAAATATTTTAGACAAAAGAACAACAGCAATTTCAGAGGGTACGAAAAAATTTCTTGAAGAAATAAATATTTGGAATGAAATTGGTAATTACGCAGAACCAATAAAGAATATCCAGATAATAGACAGAAATCAATCAAACAAAATTTATTTTGACAACCAAAGAAGAAAATCCAATCTTGGATATATAGTAAAAAACGAATTTATACTTAATTGTTTGTATAAAAAATTACAAAAACAAAAAAATGTAGAAATTTTTAATAATGTTTCTGTTAAAGACATTTTTTATAATGGCGATAGTATCACAACCAAGCAAAATAATTTCTATGTTAATGCAAATATTCTATTTGCGTGTGATGGGAAAAATAGCCACATAAGAAAAATTTTTAAAACACCAATTTATAGAAAAGATTATAAAAAAAAAGCAATTGTAATAAATTTTTATCACTCAAAGAATCACAATAACACCGCTTACGAGTTCTTCTTTAAAAACGGACCTCTTGCAATCCTACCAATGCAAAAAAATATAAATAATTTTCAGAGTTCCATAGTTTGGACAAACAGTAATGAATTTATAAACTCTTTACTTTCATTAGATGATAATAATATTATTTCCATTTTAAATGAAAAGATACAGGGATGTGTAGGTGAGATAAAAAAAATAATGAGCAAACAAACCTTTCCTTTAAGAGCTCATTTAAACTCTAAGTTTTATGAAAATAGAATTATTTATTTAGGAGACTCAGCCCACTCATTTCATCCAATTGCAGGACAAGGATGGAATCTAGGCATGCAAGATGTAGAAAGTATATATAATCTTGTTAAAAAATATAACTCTCTAGGTTTGGAATTAGGAGATGAAATATTTTGTAAAGAATTTCAGAAAGATAATTTTTTTAAAGCCTATAGACTGTATCAAATCACTGATAAAGTTGATAGTGTCTTTAAATTAGACAATACAATTTTTAATCATGCAAGGTTTGCAACTATCAATTTAATTGAGAAAAGTAAAAAATTAAAAAATCAGATAAGTGATTTTGCGATGGGTGTTAATTAATAGTTTTTCTATTATTATCTTCAACTATCTCAAGTTCTAAAATTGAATGAAGTTTTTTATAAAAATCACTTAAATTTTTTGTTTCCAAAAGAGCCTGTTTTTCAATGTCGCTAAAAGGGGATATCATTGCTATAAACTTAATAATTTGATTAAAATCAATATTTTGAATTTCTTCTAAATTTAAGTTAATTTTTTTGACTTTAATATATTGGCTATACTTATCTAAAAGATTATTTTTTTGTTTTTCATTTATAATGTTTTTATCTTCATCAAAATCTAACATTTCAGCTTTAACCAACCTAAACTTATATTTTTTTTCTAATTCTTTTTTAACTTTAAAACAATTAGTGCCCTGTAGACTAATTAAATATCGTCCGTCTGTTGTTTCACTAAAACTATGAATTTTTCCAATACAACCAATATTATAGAGTTTATTTTTTTTATCAGATTGTATCATGCCTATGCACCTTTCCTTTGAGAGAGCGTAGTCCACCATTTCAAGATATCTCTTTTCAAATATATTCAGAGGCAAGCTTGTTCCAGGAAAAAGGACAGCACCGTTTAAGGGAAAGATAGGGATTTCCATGTTATGAAAACATTAATTGTGAAAGTTTCTTCCTATATTGAATAGTAACTTGATCAGCATTTCCAAGTACACTAAAAAATTCTACCATCTTATTTTTTATACTATCTTTGTTTTTTGGATAATTTTTTAGAAGAATATCCATTCCATTTTCATATTCTTTCATTGAAAAATATTTATCTGATATTTCTAAAATTAAATCTATATTATCTGGTTCACTCTCAAGCTTATCAAGTAACTCATTTATATTTGGTCCGGATGAATTATTTTTCACAATTTCCATCTTCTTTAAAACCTGTTTAATCTCATCCTCTTCTAGCACATCTTTTTCTAATGAATTAATGAACGCCTCAACCTCCTCAAACTGTTTAAGCTCGATCAAACACTCTAAATAAAAACAAATACCTTTGATTTCATCTGAGTTTTTAGAAATAAATTCTAGAAGAGTGTCTTTAGTTTCTTCAAACTTATTTTCAGCCATGGCTTTTTCTATTTCATTATAAAATTCGGTGAAGTCTTCATTAATTTTAGATCCTAAGCATTTTTCAATAAATTCAATAATCTGGCCCTCAGGAATAACACCCTGAAATGCATTAACAATCTGTTTATTTTTGAATGCATAGACTGTAGGAATTGATTGAATTCTTAATTGCGCAGCAATTTGTTGATTTTCATCAATATTAATTTTTACTAAGGTGATTTTATCTCCTGATTTTGATATTATTTTTTCTAAAATTGGTGTTAATTGTTTACAAGGACCACACCAAGGAGCCCAAAAATCAACAACAATTAATTTACTTTCACTAGCTTCAATAACCTGATCATTAAACTCTGTTTCAGTAACATCTATTATATTTGAATTTTCACTCATAAAGATTTGACTATACTATAACTATCTAGAGAAAAAATATGAATTTTTTTATTATTTTCAAGGAGGAAGTTTATAAACCCTGATGTCTTTATACTTATAGTTGTGGTATTAATTAGGGGGTGAAAATTAATTATTTCACTGTTAAAAAGTTTTTCATCCAAGTAAAACTCAACAACATTATCTTTGTCATTAAGAAGCGCAAATGGTGAGACTGATCCTGGCTTTATGCCCAGAAATTGTTCTAAATATTCAGCATTAGCAAATGATAAATTCTTAGCATCGATAGATTTAGAAAATTGCTTTAAATCAACCTTTGCATTTTCATCACAACTAAAAAGAAAAAAATTATTTTTTTTATTTTTTAAAAATAAATTTTTTGTATGTGCACCTTTAATTTCACCTCTTAGATTTTCAGAATCTTCAACTGTAAATAAAGGATCATGATCATGAATTTGAAATTCTTTATTTTTTACACTAAGTAATTCAAATAAATCTGTCTTTGTAAGCATAAATAATATTATATTTATTAAGAAATAAGGTATTTAAATACAATTACAAAATTAACAATGGGAAAAAAAGCAGTAGTTATAGGAAGTGGTTTTGGGGGTATTGCGATTAGTTTAAGATTAAAAAAATTGGGCTACGATACAACAATTATTGAAAAACTAGACGACCTTGGAGGAAGAGCAAGAGTTTTTGAAGTGAATGGATTTAAACATGATGCTGGACCAACAGTCATAACAGCACCATTTCTTTTTGATGAATTATTTAGTTTATTTGGAAAAAAAAGAGAAGATTATTTGAATTTTGTTCCTCTTGAACCCTGGTATAGATATTATTTTCATGATGGTAAGACTTTTGATTATTGTTCTACAGTTGAAAAAACAAACAGTGAGATAAGTAAATTTGATAAAAGGGACATAAAAGGATATTCAAACCTTTTAAATCAATCAAAAAAAATATTTGATGTGGGTTTTACTAAACTAGCTGACAAACCATTCATTTCTTTTTTCAAAATGTTAGGCGTCATTCCCAATTTAATTATTTTAAAAAGTTATTTCACAGTATCTCAACTTGTAAACAGCTATCTAAAAAACCCTTATCTTAGAAAAGCATTTTCAATTCACCCTCTTTTAGTTGGAGGTGATCCACATACAACAACATCAATTTATGCTTTAATTCATTATTTAGAAAGAAAATGGGGCGTGTTCTTTTGTATGGGTGGTACTGGTAAAATTGTATCTGAGTTAAAAAAATTAATGGTTGATTCTGGTGTTAAAATTAAAACAAATACAGAAGCTAAAGAGTTTATTGTTGAAAAAAATAAGATTACAAAAATATTAACAAATAATGAAGAAATTACTGATCTAGACTTAGTTGTTTGCAATGCTGACCCACCAATGGTTTATTCCAATCTTTTAAAAAAACAAAATTTAAGCAGACCTGTATTAAAAGAAAAAAACTTATTGTATTCAATGGGGCTTTTTGTTCTTTTCTTTGGAACAAAAAAACAATACCATAAAGTTGCTCACCATACTATTTGGATGACTGAAAGATTTAAATCTTTACTTAATGATATATTTAAAAATAAAATTTTATCTGATGATTTCTCCTTATATATTCACAGGCCTACTGCAACAGACAAGTCATTTGCTCCAGATGGTTGTGATAGTTTTTACGTTTTATGCCCAGTACCTAATTTACAAGGCAAAATTGATTGGGATGTTGAATCAGAAAACCTTAAAAATAAGATAGTTAAAGAATTATCACAAACAATTATGCCAGATTTAGAAAAGAGTATTACAGATGTTTTTTGGATGAATCCTAAAGATTTTAAAAATGATTATAATTCTATGCACGGAGCCGGTTTTTCCATAGCTCCAATCTTTACACAATCAGCTTGGTTTAGATACCACAACAAGGATAAAAAAATTAAAAACCTATATTTTTCGGCGGCAGGTTCTCATCCAGGCGCTGGAATACCAGGAGTTCTTTCATCAGCTAAAGTTGTTGAAAACATAATTAAAGCTGAATTAAAATAATAATGATTGATTTAAAGCTCAATTCATCTGCTGACCTTAAAAAAGAGGGCAAAAGTTTTTACTGGGCAAGTTTTTTTTTACCAAAAAGTTACAAAAAAAATGCTGGGATTCTTTATTCAATTTGTAGATATTTTGATGATGTTGCTGATAAATATAGCGAAGATCAAACTATCTATCTCAAAAATTCAATTGAAGAAATAAGGACCAATAAAAATAATAAAGTAAATACTTTTTTACAAAAAAATGAAATTAACAATTTAATTTTTATAGATTTAATTGAGGGATTAATCTTGGATCAGAAAAAAATAAGAATTCAAAACAAGGAAGAACTTATAAAATACTCCTATCATGTTGCTGGCACTGTTGGATTAATGATGTCTAAAATTATAGGAGTAAAACATGAAAAGGCAGCACGATCCGCAATCGATTTAGGTATTGGAATGCAGTTAACAAATATAGCGAGAGATGTTTATGAAGACTCTAAAATGAAAAGAATATATTTACCTGCTAATTGGATACCTGGTATATCATTAAAAAATTTAACTGATCTTCATAACAAAAGTTTTGAAAAAGATGAAAGAATATCAAATGCAATTCATGAAGTAATAGGACTTTCAGATAAGTTTTATGAAAATGGTTTTGCTGGTTTAAAATATATCCCAATATCTTCCAGATTAGGGATATTCATTGCGGCTAATATTTATAGAGCTATTGGTATAAAAATTAAATCTAATAAAAAAAAATATTTAAGAGAAAGGGTATATTTAAACTTATTAGAAAAATCTTTAATTACACTTAAATCAATTTTACTTTTTATTTTCATCCCTTTTATGAAATATCAGTATCAAAAAATTAGAGATAAACTCCCAAATGAAAATTTATAAAGCTGCAATAATTGGCTTAGGCCCTAGCGGTTTAGCTGTAAATAAAATTCTTTACGGAGATAGTAGTAAAGAAATCATTGCATTTGAAAGTGAAGATATAAACAAAAGAAATAATATTTTTGGTTTTTGGTTAACAGATTGGATGAAGCCATTTGAAAAAATTATTGAAAAAAAATGGTACAAATGGACTATTGGTAACAAAGATATTGAGGTAATGCATACAAGTTTAGATAAACCCTACTGTGTCACTAGTTTTAAAACTTGGAAAAAATTTTGCTTAGAAACAAAAAATAAATTAGAAATCATAAACAAACAAGTTGTTCGATATTTTCCTGAACAAAATTATTTTAAAATAATCACTATAGATGACAAAATATATTACGCTGAAAATATATATGATTCACGATCAGCAAAAGAAAAAAAAGGTGAATTATTACAACATTTTTTTGGAATTAATATTACCGTAGCAGACAATACTTTTAATGAAGATAATTTAACCTTGATGCATTTTACGGAAGAAAATAATGTTTTACATTTTATGTATATCCTACCATTTAGTCACAATAAAGCGCTTGTTGAATCGACAGTCTTTTCAAAAGATGTTTTTCCCAGTTCCTGGTATAGAGAAAAAATAAATGATTACTTAAAAAAAAATAATATTACTAATTTTAAAGAAGAGAGTTCAGAAAAAGGAGTAATACCAATGTTTTTTGCAGAGGAGAAAAGATCAGTTAATTCTAATATCTTTAATATCGGTATTAGAGGAGGTGCATGTAAGACCTCTACTGGATATGCCTTTTCATTTCTTATTAAGCAAATTCAGTTGTTAAAAAATTCAAAGAACAACCATGTAAATATCCATAATTTTTTAGAAAGAAAAATGGATAAGGTTTTTATTAATTTTTTAAAAAATAATAGAGAAGATGGAAGGTCATTTATCAAGCTCGCATCTAATCTAAATGGAGATGAATTCCAAAGTTTTATGATGGGTGAATCAAGTTTACTAACTAAGTTAAAAATTATAAATAGTATGCCCAAACTTCCTTTTATAAAAGAATTATTTAAATAACATGTTAGCCGACCTTACAATTTTAAATATTATTTCTTTTTTATTAATTTTTTTCATTGGTCTTCCCCATGGTTCATTTGATGGTGCGGTTGCCTCTTTAGTAGGTTTTAGTAACAGAATTCAATTTCTACAATTCATATTTTATTACCTAATTTTATTTTTTCTAGTCATTCTATTTTGGTTATATTTTCCTATTATTGCACTAACGATTTTTATTATAATGACTATTGCTCATTTTGGATTATGTGATTGGACAAATTTTAAAATAAATAAATATAAGTATTCTATAAGTTTTACTTATGGAATGACTATTATTTTTGGAATAATATTTTTCAACGAAGATCAATCTTTTTTGATATTTGAATATCTGACAAATAATAATATTTATTCAATCCAAAAATATTTTTTTATCCCATATTTTTTAACATTATTATCTATAATATATTTTATTTATCTTTCCTTCTTTGAAAAGAAATTACGAAAAGGAATTATTGAGATTCTATTTCTTTTATTAATTTTTTATTTTTTTGATCCATTACTAAGCTTTGCAATATACTTCTGTTTTTTTCATACTTACAAACATTTAAAACATTTGATTAAAAATATTTATTTAAATTTAAAAAATAAAAAATTTGTGATTTACTCCACGATAATTTTTACAGTAATTTCTTGGATTGGGGGTTTAGGAATTGCTTACTATTTAATTCAGAATTTATCATTATATGAGTCAATATTAAAAGTAATTTTCATTGGACTTGCTGCTTTAACCCTTCCTCATATGTTACTTGTTGATATTGTCTACAGAAGAAGATTTAAATAAATCGTTTTCTCAAATATTGACTTATAAATTCAAAGTGGTAATTGTGTAATTTATGCGGGCGTAGCTCAGGGGTAGAGCGCAACCTTGCCAAGGTTGAAGTCGAGGGTTCGAATCCCTTCGCCCGCTCCAAGAGATCCGCCAAATATTAGATCTTGCAGAGTTAGCGAAACGGACTCATCGACACTACATCGACAGAAATTATAACTTCTTTTAACACTTTATATATGAGTAGTAATAGTTTTGGTTGTTCGATAGTAAATTTTGAAGAAAAGATTAAAAAAAAATAGACAAAGTTTAATCTATGCTTGATAATAAATGTGTGGGTAAACTTTTTTATGTTGCGTTATTTATTTATTTAATAGCACCCTCTACACTTTTTGCACAAGACGATTTGTCTGGTAAGGGGATCTTCTGCTATAAAGAAGACGAGTCAAGTGCAAGAGCTATTGGTGTAGAGTTTAGCACTAAAACTCAAGCAATTATTTATTTAGAAGAAAATACTGATCCAAGAAAACAAATTTATACATCTTATAAAACTTCAGCTGAACAAGTTGTTATAAAGGATTTGTCAGGATATTATGAGATTTATGTTAATAGAAAAAATTTAACAGTTGAGACATCGCGGCAGGGTTATTGGTTTGGAAAATTTTGTATTATTGTTGAGCCTAAAGAATTAGAAAATCTATTTATAAAAAGTTTTTCTAAGTTTAAACAGGGCAACATTCTTTAAGTCCATCGACACTATATAGACACTCAGCATAAAAAAAATAAAATAGACAGAATATTATGTTATATTTTTATAAGGATTATGGTGAGTAAGTTCGTACCTGGCAACCTTGCCAAGGTTGAAGTCGAGAATTCGAATCCCTTCGCCCGCTCCAAATCCCAATTCCACCTTTATTTTTTAAAATCCATTTGCAATTAAGTTGCAATGCAGTTTTACTATTTTGATCATTTAAAAATTAATATAGCAACTAAAGAATTTAATGATTGGGTACATCAAAAATAAATCCTATACTTTTAATACTTCCATAAATGATTGTTTTTTCTTCATCTTTATAACCATCAATACCATTCATAAAACCAATTTTCATATAAGTTTAAGCTCTTTAATTTGTTAATTAACTTTTTGTGATCATTAACCCAAACTTGATTTTTAATAACTAGTTTTGAACCATCAGCACTTGGTATCTTCTTACCTTCTGGATTACCATGAGTTTCACAAATTACCATTTCAACCTTTTCTTTATTTTCAATAATTTTAGGCATAATTTCATATTCTGAACCTTCAACATCCAATTTTATTAAGTCTATTTTTTTGTGTTCACTTAAAATTGTTTTTATATCCAAGCATTTCACGGATATTTTTTTATTTATATCTATTCCATCCTTTTGCGGCTTTAGAGTCGATCTTTGGTTATAATCAAAAATATTTTTAGCTTTTTTGTGGAAATATAAAAAAGATGTCCCAGTAAAATTTGAAACAGCAAAATTAAACACTTTAATCTTTGGATTATTTTTAAATCTATTTATCATATACTTGCAACAACTTATATTAGGTTCATAACAAATAATATTTGAATTAAATTTCTTAAATAACAAATCTGCTATATCTCCAACATTTGCTCCTATATCTAATATAATTGAATTACTATCAATGTGATTTAGATTTAATAACATTTCCTGATATTTTGATAAAATGTTCATAAGTAATCTACATTTAAATAATTTATTAACAAATATATTCTATATACTAATTAAAATAATAAAATTTAAAAAATTTATAATGAAGATTGATTTTAAATTTGTTCCAAGTTTTTCAACTTCTATTAATCCTAATTTTAAAAAATCCATTTTTTTTATGCATATACCTAAAAGTGGAGGAACAACAATAGATCATATTTTCATAAAATTATCAAATATTCTAAAAAATTTTAATTTTATAAGATGTAAATATGATTCTGATACCAGCAAGATCAGATCATTTTCAAATCTTAACAATAACCCTAAACCGATATTTCTTTCTGGTCATTTAGATTATGATTTTACTGACAACCTTAAAAATTTTTTTAAATGTACAATTGTTAGAGAGCCAGTAAGTAGAGTAATTTCACATTATAAATTCAATATTTTTAAAATGAAGAAAACACCTCAAACGTATTCTTTTGAAAATTTTATTAATGACGAAGTTAATAGTAATAGAGATAATTTAATTACAAGACATTTCTGTGGTCTTTTAAATAAAAATATTGAAATTTCTAATAATGACAAGAAAAATGCAATTAAAAATATTCATAATTTTGATAGTATTTCAACAATTGAAAATTGGGATAATTTTCTTTCTGATATCTTAACTGAATTTGGTTTGCCCTCAATTATATACTCTAAATTTCAACAACATAATTATGACTTTTCTTACCATCCTAGTAAGAAAGATTTAGATTTGATTAAGGAAAACTTTGGATATGATATAGAATTTTATTCAAATGTATCTGAAAGAAAATATAATATTAAATTTAAAAGGACCCAAGAATATAACAAAGATATTTGTATTGTTTCACCATTTTTAAATGTTGAAAATAAATTATTTAGTGACGAAGAAGTTAAAAAATTATTAATAAAAAAAAATGAAATCTAAATATTTAATTTTACAAATTGACATCGGTGAAGGAACCCAGTGGGGGAATACAAAAACAATTAATCCAATAAGAGAAATATTTATTCCTTCAGTTAAAGAGTATTGTAAAAAATTTAATTATGATCACCAATTAATCACCAAAAGTATTTATGAGGAGAGAAATAAAGAATTTAATTTTTTAGAAACCAAAAAAAAACATTATTCTTTTGAAAGATATTTCCATTTCGAAAAAAATTATGAATTCATTATTTATCTTGATAACGACATATACATATATCCAGATGCAAAAGAATTACCTAAAATTTCTGGTTTAATGAATGTTAAAGAACCTGAGGGAAACAGTTCAAAAATATTTAGAGAGGTTAACAATCTTGACGAGTCTTTCCCATATTTTAATTCTGGAGTAACATTTTGTGATAAAGAAACAGCGAAAAATCTATCAAATTATATGATATACAGATTAAAAAACAAAATTAGATCTAAAGGAAAGAATTCTGACAATATGCTATTAAATGAATTTATTATTGAAAATAAAAAAATATTTCAAGAACTGGGTCCAGAGTGGAACTATATGCCTCTTCTTCCAAATTGTAAAAGAATTAATGAGCCATATTTTTTTCATTTTGTTGGTATTCGAGGAAAAGAAATAATTAATAAACTTCAAGATAATAAAATACCAATTTTAGATTTTTTGAAAGAAATCAAAAAATTTAATTAATAATTGTTATTATAAAAATTTATTTAGTTTTCATACTTATTCTAATGTTAAAACTTATGACTATTCTTTCATCTTTAGAAAGATTTTCATTAACAGAATGATCTAAATAACTTGGAAATAATACTAATGCACCCTCTTTAGGGCTTATACCGTTTACTTGAGCGTTTAATGAATTTGGTGTTGTAGCGTTTGGGTGAGAATAAATTGGCGCAGGTCTAGGGTCATAAAAAATAATATCACCAGAATTTTCTGGAGCTCTAACATAATAAGCTCCACTTACAGTGCTATTCCCATGCTGATGTCGCAAGTTTGCTGAACCACCTGTATTTACAATTGCCCACATATTACTAATTTTAGCTATTTGTTTTTTTGTATCCCAATTCATATCAATCATTAATTGTTCAATATGCTTTGATATAAAAAAGATAAAATTTTGAGGTTCTTTTTCATTAAGATCAAAATCTCTAGAATGCCATCCCTTTATATTGCTCTTATTTATTCCAACTTGATCACTACTTTGTTGTTTTTTTATATATTCATAAATTTCCTCATTAATTTTCTTATAATTATCAAGCTGTATAGTCCAAACAGGCGTGGGGAAAAAAAGATTTGGTTTAGTCATTATTTATATTTATAGTAATTTGTAGTGCCAGTAAACAAATCTAAATATTTACAGTAATAAAAAATAGTATTTAGTTTATTTAATATTAAAATATTTTTTTATTAGCATAACAGTTCTAATAATTCGTTGATGGTGTTTGTCAAAGTTTTTTCTTCCTGATACAATATGTGGATACTTTGAAATTAAATTCTTTACATATTTTGGCAGTTTTTTTTTCAATGTTTGAATAGTCGATTTTTGATAAAATAGAGAGATACTTTATTGTTGTTCGCAAAAGAAATTATTTTATCATCATTAATTGATCCATTTGGTTGAGCAACTGTATTACAACCATTTTTACTTAATAAATTAATGCTATCAGTAAAAGGGAAAAAGCCATCTGAGGCACATACATAAGGTTTATTTTTAAAGAAACTTTTTTTGTTTTTAATAGCGGATTTCAATGCATCGACTCTATTAGTTTGTCCATGCCCTAGACCAAGAGTCTGTTTGTTATTTGCTAAAACCACAGCATTTGATTTTAAATGTTTAACTACTTTTATTGAGAAAATTAAATCTTCTAGCACTTTTATTTTAGCACTTTTTTTTGAAGCCAATTTTAAAAAATTTTTATTTATAGGTTTCAAATCTCTAGATTGGTAAAGATCACCGAATAAAGTTGATTTATAATCTATAGTTTTTTTAACAATTTTTGGAGATTTCATTAAAATCAAGTTTTTCTTTGTTTTCAAAATATTTATAGAATCAACAGAAAATTCTGGAGCAACTACCATTTCAAAAAATTTTTTGCGAATATTTTTTGCCAACTCTAATTTTACTTTTCTATTTAAAAAAATTATTCCGCCAAAGGCACTTTTGCTATCACTTTCATAAGATTTTTTAAATGCCCTAGTTATATCTCCAGATGATGCTACACCACATGGATTTGTATGTTTCATTATTATAGATGTCGGCTCATTAAACTCACTAATACATCTTATTCCACTATCAAGATCAAGAATATTATTATAACTTATTAATTTACCACTAATTTGATTACTAAAAATAGATTCTTTATCATGATTAATTATATAAGCATCTTGGTTTGGATTTTCTCCATACCTAAGTGTTTTTTTATTATATTTATTTTTCATTGAGCCAATTGTAAATTATCTTATCATATTTAGAGGTTTCTTTAAAAACTTTTGAGCTCATTTTTTTTCTAAAGTAAAAATCTGTCTCACCATTGTTTTTTTCTAAATTTTTTATCAATTTTGAATAATCTTTAGGATTAATAATAGGTGTAATATATTTATAATTTTTACTTGCCGCACGAAGTAGAGATGGCCCACCAATATCTATCATTTCAATTAAGTTTTTATTCTCTTTTTTATTTAAAAATTTTTTAAATGGATACAAATTAACAATCACAACATCAATTTTAGGAAAATCTAGAGATTCAAACTGTTTTTTGTGAATTGGATCATTTCTAACGTATAGTAAAGAACTATAAATTAAAGGGTTTAAAGTTTTTACTCTACCCCCAAACATTTCTTTAAATTTTGTAAGCTTTGAAACATCAATACATTTAAAACCCATAGATCGAATTTTATCACCAGTAGATCCACTAGATATAAAATTAAAATTATATTTTTCCAAGTTAGAGCAAAGTTGCTTTAAGTTAGTTTTGTCAAATACTGAAATTAAAGCAAATTTTTTTTCTATATTTTTTCTAACGACCATTTTCTAATAACTTTTTTATCTGCAACTATACCCTTAATAACTATTTGTTTTGTTGGTTGTGTGAAATTATTATCAACTAATATACTATTTTCTACAATTAACTCCATATCACTTTTATACAACCAAATATTATTTGTTTTTGTTTTTAAAATTATATTTTTTTTACTATTTGTAAAATTGTGTGTTATTCCCGCCGCTAAATGAAATCTTATATGATATACAAATCTTCTATTAATATTTTTATAAGCAATAAAACTGTCTTCACCAATAATTTTGTTTTCTTTTTTATAAATTCTTAACTTCCTCTTAATTATTTTATTAAATTTATTTAAATATCCATTATGCGATCCCTCAAAGATCTCAAATTCTTCCTCTTTATCTCTTCTAAAAACAACAGATTGTGGGAATTTTTTATGTGGATTACCTTCCTTAATCTCACTTATGTTAGTATTTTGTAAAACAATTGTAGAATGAGCAGCGCTGTATCGAAGATATTCTGGGTTTTTACCAAAACTTTCAGAAGCTCCACAATTACTGAATATTTTCTCTCCAAAACCACTTATTTCAATCGATAATGTTCCAGCGTTTAAGTTTGAACTAATTTTATTCCTATTTGGTTGAACAACGTCAAAAAATACTTTCTTATTTTTATCAGAATAGAAAGCAATACCATTACTTACATTTTCAAATTCTCTTATTTTTAAATAATTTTCCTTATTAATAGAACTGTTTATATTTTTTGTGTAAAGATTATTAGATCCATTAAACAAAGGTATTGTGCCATCATGATGGAAGTACTGATTTAATATAGAGGTCATTTTTAATATTAAATTATCAAATACAGCTGATTCATTCATGTCAAAAAAGAGAAAAATATTTTTAATTTCATTCAAATTATTTATGAATTTAGTATGTTCTAAAATATTGTAACTTTTGTGCATCCCTAATTTATCAATTTGATTTTCAATAATATATTTTATGTAATCTATTCTTCTTTTATTAATTTTTTTTAATATAAAAGTTGATAATATGAATGCCACGATATCAAATGAACTGATTTCTGTGATTTTTTTTACTTTGAAGTCAAATTGTACATGTTGAATATGATTAAATATAATTAAATTTAATCTTTTTTTTTCTGACTGAACCGAAGATGAATTAATATATTCATAATTGTATAAAAGATTTATTAGTCGCCTAGAAGTTAAATCTTCAGACCAAGGAAAACCCAGTTTATTTTTATTAAGAACATACCAGCCAAATATGGAATTTTTTGATAATTTTATTCCTAGTGAACCCCCAAGTTTTTTTGAAAAGTTAAGAAAATCAAAACTATGTATATGGTTGTTTTTAATTGTATAAAAATTTTTTTTAAAAATAAATGATTTTACTTGTTTATAATTTGTGAAATCAATTTTTCTGAAATTTAAATCTAAATATGAAAGATTTGTTTTAGGTCTCAATTTCAAAATTATAAAAATAAAAAAAAATTTTCTTATTTTTAAAATCATTTTATTTTCTTTAAATATGCTGCAAAATACCCGTCTATATTATAATTTGATACTGTATCTGGCATTGTAATTATATAATTATTTTTAATTAACTTTGTATGTTCCTTATGCCTATAATTAGAACTAATTTTAAATAGTTCAAAATTATCATGATTTGTAAGAAAATTTTTTATTTGATCTAACGTTTCACACTTTAAAAACGAACATACCATATAAAGTATTAAACCATTATTATTTAGCAATAATGAGGCTTTTTCTAACATTCGTTTTTGTATATTTATTAATTCTTTAAAATCTGGGCCTTTTGTTTTAAAAAAAATTTCCGGATTTCGCCTTATTGTACCTATAGATGAACATGGAGAGTCAACTATAATAAAATCATATTTTTTAAATTTATTTGATTTGATAAAATCCAAATTCATTATTTTGGCCTTAAAATTTAACCTATTTAAATTAGATTTGAGTAATTCTATCCTTTTTTTACTAATATCATTTAAATCAATATTAAAATTTCTATTTAATATTTGGAAAGACTTGCCACCAGGAGCCGAACAAGCATCTAAAAAATTTTTATTTTCATATTTTGGAGGTAAAATGTGAAGTGGAAAAAAAGAAGAAAAATCTTGCACCCATAAATTTCCTAGCAAAAATGATCTTAATTTACTTATATCTTGTTTTTCTTCAACAAAACCAGAAATATCAGATGTTTTGATTATTTTTTTTTCAAAGGTATTTAAGTATTTCTTATCCTTAAAAACAACATGAAGGTCAGGTTCTTTATTATAATTTTCTAAGAAATTCTTTTTTTCAACATTAGTTAATGATTTTGTTTTGTTCCTAAACCACATAGGCAAGTCATCTAAATTAATTTTTGTCTCTTTTAGACTTATTTTATTTCTAGCGATTTTTTTTAATATAGCATTAATTAGACCATGATAAATTTTTAATTTTTTTGCAATTTCAACTGAACAATTAATAACTGCATATTCTTTAAAATCTAAGAAAACAATTTGTGTGATAGCACTTTGAAGTAAAATCATTTCATGAACTTTTATTTTTTTTTTAACAAACTTATTTATTATTTTTAATGTATGAAGTTGAAACCTCATTGTGGTTAAAGTTACGTTATATAAAAAAGCAATATCTTCCTTTTTATTATTTTTTATTCTTTTATTAATTAATCTGTTATTGAGTGTCTGGTTAAATTTATAAATTGAATATAAAGTGTTATGAATATCCAGTCTTATTTTTTCACCCTTTACCATTTAATAAATTAAATTATTTATTTAAATTAATTATATTAAATATAACAAAAATAAAATATATTGAATTATGCGTGGAAATTTAGAAACAATAGTGGGCGCCATGTTTGCTGGAAAAACAAGTGAGTTACTTAAAAGAATTCTTTGGGCTAAACATCAAAATAAGAAAATTATTGTAATAAAACCAAGTATAGATAACAGATATTCAAATGAGAAAATAATAACACATAATGATTTAAGTCATGAATGTTACGCTATGACTAATTGGAAAAGAACTCTCGAAAAATTTAGTTTTCAGAAGAGTAATGTTGATATGGTTTTTTTGGATGAAATCCAATTTATGGATACAGTTGATACTCTTAGTAATGTTGATATTATTTTAAACAATGGGATTGATGTAGTGTGTGCCGGTCTTGATCAGGATTCAAGAGGAAAACCATGGGAAACCTCATCAATGTTATTAGGATTGTCAGATAAAATTGTAAAAATTTATGGCTTCTGTAATGTCTGTGGATTGGAAGCAACAAAAACTTTTAGGAAGACTGAAGGCGGTCAAAGAACTCAAGTTGGAGCTGCCAATATTTATGAACCGAGATGTTTAAAACATTGGGAGCCTAGATAATAATTATTTATTTTTTCTATCTACAATTAAATTATCTACAACAGACGGATCGGCTAAGGTGGAGGTATCTCCTAAATTTTCAAATTCATTAGAAGCAATTTTTCTGAGTATTCTTCTCATTATTTTTCCAGATCTAGTTTTAGGCAATCCAGTTGTAATATGTATATAATCTGGAGTTGCAATTGGTCCAATTTTTTCTCTTATAGTTTTTTTTAACTCTGCAATTAAGTTATTTGAAGTTTCTACTCCTGCTTTAAGAGATACATAACAATATAAGCCATTACCTTTTACTTCATGAGGATAGCCAACAACAGCAGCTTCAGAAACATCTTTATGAGATACAAATGCGCTTTCTATTTCAGCAGTACCTAAATTGTGACCTGATACAATGATTACATCATCCACTCTACCTGTAATCCAATAATAGCCATCCTTATCTCTTTTACACCCATCACCGGTAAAATATTTTCCATTAAATTGAGAAAAATAAGTATCAATGAATCTTTTATGATCGCCATACACAGTACGCATTTGACCAGGCCATGACCTTTTCATACACAGCATTCCTTCACATTCACCTTCCAATTCTTTCCCTTCCTTATCAACAATACAGGGCTCTATACCAAAAAAAGGTTTTGATGCTGAGCCCGGTTTTAATTTTATGGCCCCAGTCTGAGGAGATATTAATATCCCGCCTGTTTCTGTTTGCCACCATGTATCAACAATTGGACAATTTGAATTTCCTGGAACTTCAAAATACCACTTCCAGGCCTCTGGATTTATAGGTTCACCAACTGTTCCTAAGAGTTTTAATGATGATCTACTTGTCTTTGTAACATAATCATCACCTTCTCTCATTAATGCTCTAATTGCAGTTGGAGCTGTGTAAAATATATTTACTTTGTGCTTATCAACTATTTGCCAAAATCTAGAAAAGTCAGGATAATTTGGAACACCTTCAAACATTAAAGTTGTTGCTCCATTGGCAAGTGGCCCATAAATTATGTAACTATGACCAGTAATCCAACCTATGTCTGCAGTACACCAATATATATCTTCATCATTATAATTAAAAATATATTCATGCGTCATTGAAGCATAAACTATATACCCACCTGATGTATGCATAACACCTTTTGGTTTACCAGTTGATCCTGAGGTATACAAAATGAACAATGGATCTTCTGCATTTAAAATTTCTGGTTCACAACTACTATCAACTTCTTTTATAAGATCATCATAAAATAAATCTCTATCTGTTTTTAATTCTATTTCTTTGTTTGTTCTTTTAACAACTAAACATTTTTTAACATCAGGACATTTTTCTAGTGCTTTATCTGTTGTCAATTTTAATGGAATTGTTTTTCCTCCCCTAATTCCTTCATCTGCTGTCACTACATATTCAGATTTACAATCTTTAATTCTGCCAGCTATAGATTCTGCAGAAAAGCCCCCAAAAATAATTGAGTGCACAGCTCCAATTCTTGCACAAGCTAACATAATATAAGCTAACTCAGGTATCATCGTTAAGTATATTGTTACTCTATCACCTTTTTTTACACCAATTTTTTTAAGTACATTTGCTGCTTTTGATACATTTATTAATAGATCTTTGTAAGTTATTTGCTTTGTTTCATCGGGATCATCACCTTCCCAAATAATTGCAACTTTTTCTGGATTAGTTTTAACATGCCTATCTATACAATTATAGGATACATTAAGGTTACCATCTTCAAACCATTTAATGTTTACTTCGTCTTTAGAATATTTTACATTTGAGATATTAGTAAATTTTTTAATCCAATCAATTCTGTCTGCTTGTTCAGACCAAAATTTATCGTTGTTTTGAATAGACTGATTATACATTGAAGAATATTTCTCTTCGTTAATCTTAGCATTTTTGAGCCATTGTTCTTTGATTTCCATATTAACAGAGTAATTCTAATTTATTTAAATATCAACAAGTAATTTTTTTTTAGCTAATTTGACATTTTAATAATTAAATCCCACTCGGTTTTTTTTATTGGCATCACTGATAGCCTACTTTGTTTAACCAGTGCAATATCTTTTAATTTGTTATTTTCTTTTATTTCATTAAGAGAGACAGGTTTTTTCAGTTTTTTTGTTGCTTTAACATCAACTACTACAAAACGTTCTGTTTTATCAGTAGGATCTTGATAATATTCTTTTACCACTTTAACAATACCAATAATACTTCTCTCTGAAACTGAGTGATAGAAAAAACATAAATCATTTTTTTTCATTTTTTTTAAATTATTCCTTGCCTGATAATTTCGGACTCCATCCCACATTGATGCACCTTCTTTAACTTGATTATCCCAAGACCAAGTTTCAGGCTCAGATTTTAAAAGCCAATAATTAATTTTCATTTTTGTATTTTTATACAAAGAATTTTTATAAACAATAATTTTGCTCAAAGATTTTCATTATAAAGGAGACATATTCATCCTTCATATGTCTATTGTCATCTTTAAAAGGATCAACTAAATAATCTTTGGTAATTTCATAAGATGGAAAGTAATAGATTTTATCGTCTCCTTTATATTTAGTTAATACATTATCAAGAGCGACTCTTAAAATTGACTTAGATATAGAGTTAGCTGTGATACAAGATTGGTTCCTAAATGTTGCCATTAATGGTATTGGAGATAAAGTAAAAATAATTTTAGCTAGAGGTAAATTTCTCTTGATAATTTTACAAATCTCATCAAGATTTCTTGAATTCTCATCTACTGTAGATAATTTAAATCCATGTTTTTTTTCATCAAATTCTGAAGTAGGTATTGCTTTCCAAAAAACTTGATTATTTTCTTTGTTGTACCAAACCTCAGAAAGACCAACAGTTATTACAAATACATCTATTTGATTTAGCAATCTTAAGGTCTCATTTCTTATTTCTTCATCTTTTCTTGCAAAATCATCTGGTGAATAATACCAAGTATTTTGTTCTATATTTTTATTTTCAAAAGCCCATAATAATTGTTCCAAAACTGTAAACGTGTTAGCCATACCTTCTCCATACCTAATTATATGTGAGTTTAGACCATATTTTTTATTAAAAACTGAATAATTTTTTATCGATAAATATTCTGAAACACTTGAAGCAAAACAACTTCCAAAGGCAATAATTTTTTTATTTTTATCTATAAATGGTTTTTTTGGAGAATATCCTTTCAGGATATATTCTGAAATGAAATCATTTTGTTTAAAATGTTTTTTAGAAGGAATAAAATTACAGTTCTTACCTCTGAACCAATGACCACCAAATATTTGTTCATCATTTTTTGTTCTAACTCTAAAATTTTCTAATTTTTCATTCTTCATATGTAATTTTGAATATTTTAAACATTAATTATAATAAATCTCCTATTAAGTCATAATCTGAAGAATAAATTTTCTTTAATTTAGTTATTTGACTATTAGTCAAATCAATATTTCCAGCAAAACCACCTGTTTGAATTCTGGGAAATTCAATTTTATTTTGAAAAAAATTATTTACACCATTTATAAAAATTTCCATATTAGAAATATTTGAAACTATTGTAAAATATTTTAAATCATCGCCTAGCCAGTAACTCTGAGGAAGAAAATGTCTATTATCAAATAAGCTATTTTCTAATTTTTCAATTATTTCGTCTATATCTAAATTTTGGAAAGCAGCATCCTTGTGATATAAAATTCTATTCTTATACGCTGATACAAATCTTTTTATTGGATCTCTTATAATACAGCATTTCTCATCGACATCTATTTTCTCAAAAGGTGTATAACTTGGTAGAAAGTTTACTAAATTAAAATTTTTATCTAAATTTTTATATTTATCATCCTGATTAATTTTATATTCAGGCACCTTGTCACCAAGAAAATAATAATTTTTATCTATTTTTAAATGTTTTAAAAAAAATAATTTAGCTGATGAGTTTGCATTTTTTGCCACTGGATAATATACAAGTTTTTTTTCAGTCTTTTTATTTTGAAAAATAGCATAAGTAATTTTTTTTTTCACAGCACTTTTATTAATTTAATTTATTATTCACCATCATTTTTGATTTTGGTTTAAAATATATGTCTTGTTTATTTATATTATAGTTTTTGTAGCACGCCCAAGCAATCATAGCAGCGTTATCAGTCATCATTTCTTTTAAGGGATAGTATATTTCAATATTTTTATTAATAAAAAAACTTTCTATTTTATTTTTTATATATTTATTATTTGATACACCCCCCACAACTGAAAGCGATTTTATATCTACATTAGTTGATTTTAACCTTTCTAATCCTTTTTCTATTTTTTCAATTAATATTTCAGTAATATTTTTTTGAAATGATGCAGATAGATCTCTTACAAATTCTTTATCAATTCTATTTTTTTTTGTTAAAAGATTTATATGAGTTTTAATACCAGAAAACGAAAAATTAAAGTTTTTTTCTTTTATCAAAGGCTTTGGTAAAATAAATTTATTTTCGTTTCCATTTATTGCTTCTCTTTCAATTTCGCTACCACCAGGATACGGCAATCCTATTAACTTTGCAGTTTTGTCAAAAGCCTCTCCAATTGCATCATCAAGACTTTCTCCCAATAGCTCTATTTCATTTTCACTTTTCATCAAATAAACATGAGTATGTCCTCCAGTTAAAAGCAATATGAGATTTGGAAATTTAATATTGTTATTAAAGCTTGTAGATAATATGTGTCCTTCAAGATGATTAATTGGGATGAAAGGTTTGTTGAAAGAAATTGCTAAAGATTTAGCAAAAGTTGAACCAACTAATAAACTTCCTATAAGTCCCGGTCCACAGGTAGCAGTAAAAACATCTATTTCTTTTGGGTCTATTTTTTTATTATTAAATAAATCATTTGTTATAATTTGTATTTTTTCTAAATGCGATCTTGATGCTAACTCTGGAACAACACCACCATGCATTTTATGAATTTCCTGAGAAAAAGTAATATGTTCTACGATAGAGTTGTTTTTCATTAGACATATTGATGTTTCGTCACACGAAGTTTCTGCTGCAAATACAAGCATATTTTTTTGGTATAGTATTTTACACTGTTAAACAACAAACTAATAATGCTAAAAAAGGCTATGAAAAAAGTTTTTGATAGTTTTTATGTTTTTTCTAAATTTTCATTAAGCTTTATTCTTTTATTATGTGTTTTTTTCTTAATTTACCTTCTCTATACGAATTATCAAAATGAAGATGAGGTATCCAAACTAGAGATTGAACTAGAAAATGAACTTAGAGAAAATATTAATGAAAATTCTCAATTCATAAAAAATATATCTAAAGAAATACTAGAAACAAAAACAGCTTTAACAAATATAGAAAAACTTATTAAAGAAAATTCAAATAAAGAATCTAAAGTTGATTTGACGCCAATTAATGAAAGTATAGAATTATTAAATAAAAATTTCAATTCTCTAAGTTATGAGATTTCTTCTATTAAAAATAAAAATATTGAAGATCAGTCCAATAGTAAACCTGAACTAGTAAATCAATCAATCAATGAAGTAGTTGAGTTAATAAAAATTAAATACGAAAACAACATAGATTTTGATAGGGAACTGCAATACCTTGAAACAATTTTAGAAAATAACAAAAATCCTATTTTGGAAAAATTATCAATTCTAAAAAGAAATAAATACAAAGGTCATTTATTTTTAGAAGATCAATTTAATGATGAGGTTAATTTATATTTGAAGAATATTGTGAATAATAACAATAGTTTATTTAACGAAATTTTTTTACCCTACATAAACCTATCTCCCTCTTCAGAAAATATTATTTCAGATGAAAGAATTTTAATATTAGAAGAAACTAAATTTTTTATTAAAAATAGAAACATTACCAAAGCTTATGACAGTATAAGCAAAATTGAAAACTATAATGTTTTTTTTAAAGTATCTTTGAATGAAATGAAAAATTATAATAATTTTATAACAGAAATATCAAAATTAATTAATGTATAGATTTTCAATTTTTGTACTGCAGTTATTGTTATTAATCATAACGCTCACTTTAATTTTTACTAATCCATTTATTGTATCCTTAGATATAGGAAATTTAAAATATTCTTTTTCTTCAAATTTATTTGCTGTTGTTTTTATATCTTTTATTTTCCTATTATATTTACTGTTTTATTTATTTTACCGATCAAGACTTTCACTTAGTAAATATTTCTTAAAAAATAAATATAATAAAATTGAAAAAGGTTACTTACACTTTGTCGACGCAATGATAGCTGTTGCAAACAAAGACAACAAGACAGCTTTAAAATCACATAAAAAAATGGTTAGTTATCTTAAAAATGATCCATCATTATCTCTGTTACTAAAGTCTGAAGTTTTAAAGATTGAAAAAAAATTTCCAGAATTAAACAATGTTTATGAAGATATGATTAAATCAAAGAAAACTGAAACACTTGGATATAGAGGTTTAATGGAACAAAATTTAAGAAATCAAGATTATCACCATGCATTCTTATATGGAGAAAAATTATTTTCAATAAATCCAAATATTGAAAAACTTTATGACACACTAATATTTATTGCTGCAAAAACAAAAAACTGGAATCAAATAATTTTATTATCAGATAAAGCTTTTTCAAATAAAATAATAAGTAAAAATGATTTAAATGAAAATAAATCAATAGGATTTTATGAGATAGCTAAAATAAAATATGATAGTGATATTAAGGACTCTTTAAAAAATATTTTGAAAGCAGTAGACATGAAAAAAAATTTTCCTCCATATATAAAACTTCATTTGGAAATTACTGCTGCCTTAAATGACAAACGAAACCTTAAAAAATTAATCAAGAAATATTGGAGTTTAAATCCGAGTTCTTTACTTCGCATTATCATAATAAAAATACTTAATGATAATGATCTTACCGATATAAAATTTATAAATGAAATAATTAAAAATAATGCTGGCGAAGAAGAATCCAAAAAACTTTTAATTTATTTTGCTATTAAAAATTTAAAATGGGATATTGCTAGGGATAATATTATTGGAATGATTGGCTCTAATCCTTCTAGGGATATCTGTTATTTAATGTCAGATATAGAACTTGGAGAAAATAATGATAAGCAAAAAAGTGATGCTTGGATAATGAGAGCTGAAAATGCTAAATTAGAAAATTGTTGGATATGTAGAATTACAAATCAGTCACAAGAAGAATGGAGCTCTTTATCTAACTCTGGTAATTATAATTCTCTTGTTTGGTCGTCTCCAATGATGATAAGATAAAATAGCAATTGATATGAAATTAAATTTTTTTATAGGATATGATTCTAAAGAGGATATTGCATACAGAGTTTGTAAGTATTCACTTTTAAAGCGCACCAAAGCAGATGTAAATGTAATATCTTTAAAACTCGATGAGCTTATTGCTAAAAACTTATACACTAGAAGCATTGATCCTTTAGCATCTACACAATTTACTTATTCTAGGTTTTTAGTTCCAAAACTAACAAATTATGAAGGTTGGGCAGTTTTCTGTGACTGTGATTTTATTTTTTTAGGTGATGTATCCAACTTATTTAAAAATCTTGATGAAAATAAAGCTGTTTACTGCGTTAAGCATGACTATACACCCAAAGAGAAACATAAAATGGATGGACAAAAACAAACAATATATCCAAGAAAAAATTGGTCTAGCTTTATTTTATATAATTGTTCTCATCCAAGTACAAAAAAACTCACTCTTGATAAAGTTAATAATGAAACAGGTGCATATCTACATCAATTTAAATGGTGTGAAGATGATGAAATTGGATCTTTAGACGAAAGATGGAATTGGTTAGAGGGATGGACTTCAGGCCACAATGAAGATAAACCCTACGCAGTTCATTATACTAGAGGAGGACCATGGTTTTCTGAATGGCAGGACGTTGAATTTGCAAAAGAATGGCTTACAGAAAGAGATGAATATCTCTCCAATAAATTTAAATCATAGATTTTAAATAATTTACTAAATTTGTAGATCCTTTTAAAAAAACCTCTCTTTCAATTAATTCCACAGAATTATACCAAGGTGTTTTATTATTCTTCTGATTCCAATAATGAAAAAGTGCATAGTTATCTGGTTTTATAAGTAATGTTTTTACTCCTAGACTGCCTGCTAGGTGAGCCGTACTATTGCTCACTGTTATAAAGATGTCTAGTGACTTTAAAAGTGAAGCTATACCGTCAAAATCATTATAAAGATCTAAATCTTCTATATTCAGAAGTTCATTTTTTTTATTATTGAAATTATTAATTTCATCAGCAACATCACCGTATTGTAAATTAAAAACATTACAATTTTGTAACTTAAATACGTCCTTAAAGTCATCTAACTCTAATGATTTGTCAGATGCGTATCTATTATTAAAACTTTTCCATGAAATTCCAATATTATATTTATTTTCATATTTAGATAACTTACTTTGTATTTCTGTATATTTTTTTTGATCTATTTTTAGGAATGGTTCATCAAAAAAATTTTCTAATCTTTTACGATAATATTTACCCAAGCTTCCCGCATACAAAACATAATCAATTTTTTCTAATTCATAATCATCATTTGAAATACTTCCAAGTTCAACAAAACTATTACTATATTTTGGAAACGATCTTTTAAATAAATCTAATAATCTTGGATCACATTCTATAGTAACATTTTCTAAAGTTTTTAGAAGATCACCATACATTGAGCCATAAAGAATTTCATCTCCAACACCCTGTTCTCTTACAACCAAAAATTTATTTTTAGAGTTATTTAAAATTTTTTTTCTAAATATTTTTTTATTTAATCTTTCAATATTTTTATTCTTTTTAACAAATTCATTCAACTTTAGTCTTCCATCAAAATAATTCCAACCTTTTTCAAAATCATGATCTTTTAAATAAATAAATGACAATGTTTTTTGTATATCGCCATCATCTGGTTTTATCTTTAATGCTTTGAAACTATTATTTCTCGCATCTTCATTAATGCCTAAATCAAAAAAAGTTTTTGATAAATTATTATAAACATATGGATTGTTTGGATTTAAATTAATGGCTTTTTTATAATAATATATAGCTTTATCATTTTTTCCTTCTTCTCTATAAAAACCAGCAATATTATTTATAATATGGTAAGAATTTCCGTCTCTTTCTAATGCAAATAAAAAAAATTTTTCCGCATTTTTTGTGTCACGTTTCTCATGATAAACTCTACCTAATGAATTTAGTGCGGATAAATTATTTGGATCAAATTCTAAGATATCATTAAAGATTTTTATAGCCATTTTATAATCTCTTTCAGCAAAGGAACACTGACCTAAAATATTAAGAGCAATTAAATCTTTACTATTTTTAATTAGATAATATTCACATATTTCACGAGAAATTTGAATATTGTTTAATTTTAAACATGCAAAAGCTTTATCTTTGTGAACGTTTTCAATTTGTTGAATTTTTAATATTTTATCTATTATATTTAATGCTTCGTAGTATTTTTCTTCCGAGAAAAAAATATTATAAAGATTAATCATAGCCTTTATATTTTTTTCAAACTTAATTAAATAATTGTAGTTAATCTTTGCCTCTTCATTTAAATTAAGTTTTTGCTGAATTACTGCCAAATTGTAACGTAATAAATTATCATCTTTATTTTTTTTAAAAATTTTTAATAATTCTCTGTAACTATCTAGCTTGTTCCCAGATTCAAACTTTCTAAGAAGACTATTAATTTGAAAATTTAAATTCATTTCCTTTTTCTAAAATATTATTGATTACATTAACTGTCTCATTAATTGTTTTTTCGATTCCTAAAACTTTTATGTTTTTATACCAAATTGAAGAACCAGTTTGTGTATTCCAATAGTAATAAGTAGATGATTTTTTTGGGCAAATTAGTATTGTTGGTATACCTAAGGCTCCAGCAAAATGTGCTGTTGAATTACTTACAGTAATAAATAAATCTAAATTTTTTAGCAATCCCATACATGACTCAATATCATTAAATAAATCTAAATCGCTAAACACTTCCAAGTATTTGTTTTGCTCAAATATATATTTTTTGTCTGAATCAATATCCCCATATTGTAAATTAATAATTAATCTGTTTTCCATAAACAATGGCTCAAAATCTTTAATCGATAATGATTTCAAACTACCATAAATATTTACAACACTTTTCCAAGATATACCTATTTTCAATTTATCTTTATGATTGTTTAGTTTTTCTCTGTAGTTATGAACAATATCTTCTCTTGCAGTTAAATAATGAATATAGTCAAAATCACTTTTATTTTTTCTGAAAAATTTGATTAAACTTCCTGCATATATAATTTTATTAAAATCAGATGCACTAGAGTTTTTTGAGTAATACCCATCTTCTACAAATATTTCTTTTCCAAATGATCGATCAAAAATAGGTACTAATCTTTTATCGGCTTCTATTTTAAGATTTTTAAATTTATTTATAATATCAGGATATATTGAACTAAATAAAACTTCCTCACCTATCCCTTGTTCTCTTAAAACAAGTAATTTGTCATCTTTATCAATAGTTAAATTTTTAAATAAATTATTTTTAATCAAATCAAAATTACTTAACTTATCTTTATTTTTTTCTATTAATAACCGTGAATCAAATAATTCCCAGGAGTCCTCAAAATTATTTATTTTTAATTGTAATGTACAATATGCATATATTAATTTGTAATCATAGGGATTAATTTTTATTGCTCTATCATAGAATATTTTTGCTTCTTTTTCTTTACTATCTCTGCAGTAGCATATAGCTAAATTTGAAATTATTTCTTGATTATTTGGTTCTAAACTTAAAGCTTCATTATAATGTTTCACTGCACCAACAATATTATCTTGAAGGCTTAGAACATTAGCTAAATTCATTAGGGTTGATACATTTTTTTTATCAAGGTCATAGGCGCTATCGAAGCTTTTTTTTGCTTCATCTAGTTTTTCTAACTCAAGTAAACAAGCGCCTAAATTATTGTAGCTATCTATGTATCGATCATTTATTTTTAAAGCTGTATTAAAGAAATTTTTAGCTTCCTCAAAAAAATTATTTTTAAGATATATTAAGCCTTTAATATTGTAACCAAAGTAATCGTCATCTTTTAAGTTTGAAATATTCTCAATGCATTTCTTTGCTTCAATATAATCTTTCTTTAAAAAATAAATGTAGGATTTGTCACGTAAAGCGTTATAATTTTTATTATCTTTTTCAAGTATAGAATTAATTTTTTCTAACGCCTGATCAAGCAAACCTTTTCTTAGAAGTAATTTATATAATTGAGAAAGGTATAAAATGTTATTTTTATCAATGAACAAAATTTTTTTTAAAGCATTAATAGATGTATCTATGTCACCAACTTTCATAGATATTTGATAGAATATATTTTGAACGCTTATATTTTTATTATATTTTTCAGATAATTTTTTAATATCCTTTAAAGCAATTTCCTTATTTACATTTTTGAATGTATCAATAATTTTTTTAAGTTTATTTTCTAAGTTAGACATAAAAAAAACCCAGTCTTTAAAAGACTGGGTATAATAAAAAGATATTTGGGTTTTAAAAGAATTATCTTCTTTGACCAAATAATTGTAGCAATAAAATGAATAAATTGATGAAGTCCAAATACAATTTTAATGCACCCATCAATGCTTTTTTTGATCCTATTTCTTCACTATCACCACCATAATACATATTCTTTATGTTTTGTGTATCATATGCAGTCAAACCCACAAAAACTAAAACACCTACAACTGAAATTACAAAAGCCATAAGCCCTGATTGGAAAAATATGTTTACTACACTTGCTATAATTACACCAATTAGGCCCATAAACAAAAAGCCACCCAGTTTAGTTAAATCTCTTTTAGTTGTGTATCCATAAAGACTCATTGCACCAAAAGTACCAGCAGTTATAAAAAACACTCTTGCAATTGACTCTCCTGTAAATTGAATAAATATTGATGCCATTGATAAACCCATTACCGAAGCAAAAATCCAAAATGTTATTTGAGCTGCAGAAGATGACATTTTATTTATTCTTGCACTTAAATAAAAAACAAAACCAAGAGGTGCAAGCATTATAACCCATGCGAGGCCTGAGTTGAATAGCGTGTTACCAAGAGGGGTTAAAACAACACCTTGTGGTAAATAAGCCTCAACTGATGCTTTTCCAAAAAAATAAGCAATGAAACCGGTAAGAACTAAACCTGTAGTCATATAATTGTAGACTTTAAGCATATACGCTCTTAAGCCTTCATCAATTACTGCCTGATCTACTGATTTAGTATAAGATCGTTGATTAAAGTCTAAAGCCATAATTTCTCCTTTTAATTATTATTAATATCGCTATAAATCTGACAATTTCAAGGTATTTTGTTAAAATTAGTATGAAGTATAGAAAACTAGGGACCACAAATTTAGACGTAAGCGTTATTTGTCTCGGTACCATGACGTGGGGAGAACAAAACAATCAGGATGATGGCTTTAATCAAATGGATTATGCTGTTGAAAGAGGAGTAAATTTTTTTGATACAGCTGAGGTTTATTCCATACCAACCAGAGCTGAAACGTATGGCAAAACAGAGGAAATTATTGGAAATTGGTTTGCTCAAAATAATAAAAGAAAAGATGTAATTTTGGCAACTAAAATTTGTGCAAAAAGTGAAGGTAACAACTGGATAAGAGATGGGGGGCCCAATCTCATTTTTGATAAAAAAAATATTAATGCTGCAATTGATGGTAGTCTTAAAAGATTAAAGACTGATTATATTGATTTATACCAACTTCACGCACCAGAAAGAAAAGTTCCAAAGTTTGGAAAATTAGATTTTGAATATGACCCAGAGGACTCATGGGTTGAGTTAGAAGAAGTCTTATATTGTCTTAAAGATTTAGTTAAGCAAGGAAAAGTAAGGCACATAGGTGTATCTAATGAAACACCTTGGGGTGTTATGAAATATATGAAATTATCAGAAGAAAAAAATTTACCGCGCATGATGTCTATTCAAAATGTTTATAGTTTAGTAAATAGAATTTTTGACATCCATAATTCTGAAGTTTCAATTAGAGAAAATTGTGGTTTACTTGCTTATTCACCTTTAGCAGGAGGAAGATTAAGTGGAAAATATATTGGTGGAAAAAATCCACCTAATACAAGATTTACATTATGGGCTAATCGCTTTGATAGACACAATACGATGAGAGGAGAACATGCAATTGAGAAATATGTTAATCTTGCTAAGAAGCATGGCATAGCCCCATCTACATTTGCTAATGCTTTTGTGAATGATCGTCCTTTTGTAACTAGTAACATTATTGGGGCCACAACAATGGATCAGCTTAAAGAAAATATCGATAGTATTGATATAACCTTAACTAATGATATTTTAAAGGAGATTGAAGACATTCATCTTTATGATCCAAACCCTTGCGTGTAAAAATTATGAATTTAAAAAATGAAATATAGAAAATTAGGCAATACAGATATTGATGTAAGTGTCATTTGTTTAGGTACAATGACTTTTGGTGAACAAAATAGTCAACAAGATGGTTTCGATCAAATGGATTATGCTGTTGAAAGAGGAGTGAATTTTTTTGATACTGCAGAACTATACGCAGTCATGCCTAGAAAAGAAACTTATGGTAAAACTGAGGAGATAGTTGGTAATTGGTTTCAAGAAAAGAAAAACAGAGATAAAATAATTCTAGCCTCAAAAATAGCCTCTAAATCAGATGGTCTTGAGTGGATTAGAGAAGGATCAAAAAATCTTGGTTTTGATAAAAAAAATATGAATGCTGCAATAGATGCAAGTCTTAAAAGATTAAAGACTGATTATATTGATTTATACCAATTACATTGGCCTGAGAGAAAAGTTCCAAAATTTGGAATTTTAGATTTTGAATACGATGCCAGTGATAATGATTGGACTACCGTTGAAGAAGTTTTATATAACTTAGACCAGCTTGTAAAAGCAGGAAAGGTTAGATATGTAGGTTTATCTAATGAGACACCTTGGGGTGTTATGAAATATCTTCAATTATCTAAAGAAAAAAATTTACCACGCATGATGTCTATCCAGAATGTTTATAGTTTAGTAAATAGAATTTTTGACATCCATAATTCCGAAGTATCAATCAGAGAGAATTGTGGCTTACTAGCTTATTCACCTTTAGCAGGAGGAAGATTAAGTGGAAAATATATTGGAGGTAAAAATCCAAAAAAAGCAAGGTATACTCTTTGGCCAAGAAGATTTTCAAGACACCATACTGAAAGAGGTGAACATGCTATTGAACAATATGTTAATCTTGCGCATAAACTTGGTATAGCTCCATCTACATTTGCCAATGCTTTTGTGAATGATCGTCCCTTTGTAACAAGCAATATTATTGGAGCAACAACAATGGAACAACTTAAAGAAAACATCGATAGTATTGATATTACTTTATCTAAAGAAGTTTTAAAAGAGATTGAAGATATTCATTTATCAGACCCAAACCCATGTGTTTAGCAGTTTAATAAATTATTTTTTTCTTCAACTTTTAAATTAATATCTATTGATTCATATTTTTTTTTGAAACCTTTTTTCATTAAATAATATTTACATAGCAACCATATTTTGTCTAAATTTTGTTTATTAATAAAATCATGATTAATATTTTTAAATTTAAAAATATTACTTTCTCTAAATTCATTTTCATTAATGGTTTCAGAAATTAATTTTATAGTATTTTCATCATAATTAACATTTTGAATATTTAGACCTTGTTTAAATTGTTGAGAATACATTGTGTTAGGAAAATAATCTTTAAAAGCTTCTCTTAATATTGATTTTGTGAATCCCTTCTTTAGCTTATTAGAACTACTTAAAGCTAATCCAAATAACCTTACATTATTATCTAAAAAAGGCATTCTAACTTCCACCGAATTTGACATTGATGCTCTATCCCACTTATTTAAAAAAAATTGAAACCAACCACAATAAGACATTAAATAAGTAAAACATAATTCATAAGGAAAATTTTCTAAATCATCTAAATCATCATTAATAATTTGATTACTCCCATCAAAATTACCTATATGTAAATAGTTTCTAAAACCAAAATTTAAGTCCGGTGTTGCTCTAAAAGATATTGGAGCAATCTCCTGTTCACCTAAACCAAATAATCTTTTAAATTTATTTATATTTTGAGTTTTGCCAAATTTATTTATTGTTTTAAAATTATTAGCAATACTATTATAAATATCTACAGATAATTCTGGTATCCATTGTGGATATCCTAAAAACTCATCTGCACCGTGACCATCTAGACTTACTCTAATACCTTTTTCTTTTTGTTTTTTATATAATTCAAATTGGATAAAGTATTCTTCTACTACTTCAAGAGATGAAACAAGATCCATTGTTTTATCTGCTGTCATTTTTTTAAAATTAACTATTTGGTAATTTCTTTTAAATTTTTTTGATAGTTGAACTGCATCATCTTTAGTTTTCATTTCTTCATAATCCATTATAATTGGGTTTAGATCTAAATCATCCTTAACTAATTTTTCTTTTTTTTGTATTAAATTCATTAATGAAAAAATAGCGGAAGAATCCAAGCCACCACTTAGTGAAGTTCCAGTTTTAACATCGCTGTTTAATCTTAATTTAGTAGACTCATAGAGAAGATTAAAATAATCATGAACATTTTCTCTAAACCCTGAATTGATTTTTGGTAAATTTTTAAGAGGATAGTCCCATCTAAGTATTTTTTTTTCTAAATTATTTAAATTTACTTTTAGATATCTTCCTTGTGTAAGTTGATTAATATTTTTAAATATTGTCTTAGAGCAATTATTAAGAGTAGAAAAGTTTATACCCAAATTATTATTATCAAATTCAATAGTATTTTCTAATGCGTAAAAGGCCTTTATTTCGGAACTGAATGCAAAAAAATTATTATTATCAAAAACATAACAAGGCTTATATCCAATACCATCTCTACAAATTATTACTTCATTATTCTTTTTGTCTAATATTGCAAAAGACCATTCTCCATTAAATTTTTGAAATGAATCAACACCCCATTCTTTATATGCATTAAGAACAACCTCAGTATCTGAATTTGAATAAAATTTATATTTCTTAAGTATTAGTTCTTCTCTCAAAGTTTTATAATTATAAATTTCTCCATTATAAATAATCCAATATCTCCCATCCACAGACATAGGTTGTGAGCCAAGATTTGACGTGTCGATGATAGACAACCTAGTATGACCAAGTAAAAGATTTTTATGATTAATGAAACCACGATCATCTGGCCCTCTATGATCTAAAAGCGCATTCATTTTTATGATTTTTGAAAAATCTGTTTTAGATTTTTTAAATATTATTCCATTAATTCCGCACATTATATTTTAATTCTTTCAAGTAGCATTCGCACATCTTCAATATAGCTTCTATCCCATAGATAAACATTTAATAGTGAATAATATAATTGATAAATTGGCTCATATTCTAAATAATATTTATCAATCTTGATGTAATCATTGTATTTATCTAAAAAATTATCGTCTATAAAGTTTGGGTTAAACCATCTTAAATAAGATATTTCTAATTCATTATGACCATAAAAAGATCCTGGGTCAATTAAACCTGCAAACTTTTTGTTTTTAAAAAGTATATTTCCTTCCCATAAGTCGCCATGTAATAGTGATGACCTTGGATTGTTTGGAATAAAATTATCTATTTTTTTGATTAATAAATCAATTTTAGTGTTAATTGCTTTATCCATAGGTTTATTTTTATTAACTAAATCAAAAATGTAATATAATCTCTTATGTAAATAGAACTCCTTCCAATTTTTTGACATTGAATTAATTTGTTTTAAACCACCAATCTGTGTGTCAAAACTAAAACCATAATTTGAACTATTCAATGAGTGAATAGAAACTATGGCATTTAAAAAATCATCGTTTGTTTGATTTGGTTGATCATTATTATTATCTATAAATGTCATTATTAGAAATCTATCATTATGGTTAATAATGCTTGGAAAATAATTAAATTTTTTTTTATTAAAAAAAAGAAGGTTGTCTGTTTCAGATTTTATTGCATTAAATTTATCATTTTTTTTGTAATAATATTTAACAATAAACTCTTTTTTATCATCTGTGATAATTTTTAAACAATTAATACCAAAAGAATCTGATAATAACTTGCTATCTATAATTTTTTTATTATCTAAAAGTTCTTCAATTTCTAAAATGATATCTTGCTCAATCATACCACATGTCCAAAAAAATTAATTTTCAATTTCTAATTTCCTATTTCGGATTAATACCATATGTTTTAACTTTTTTAGATAAATACTATTTTTTAACAGTTGAGGAAGAAGACCTGCTTAATTTTGTTACTTACTATAGTCTAATTATAATCGTTTTTATTGGATCAATAAACTGGGATTTAAAAAATAATCCACCCACTCACATAGTTGTATACGGTTTTTTGCCAAGCTTATTTGCTGTAATAATTATTATATTAAATCTTTTTAATATAAATATTTTAATAATATTTATTTTAATAATTTTACTATTGCTAACTCAGTTATTTTTCGACTATATTATTTTATTTGCAAATGAAACAAATAAAAAGGCATTTTACTATCTCAGACTACCTTTAACTGTTTTAATTATAATATTTTTATTTCTTATTTTATTGTAACGCTGATACGGCCAATATTTCTGCCTGCATGATTCTGTAGTTCAAATTTTTCTTTTTTTTCTAAGTATTTTAACTCTTGCTTTTTCATAATTTTTAATTTTTTAAAAATATTAAGTATAGAAATAGGAATCGCTCTTTCATTTCCATCTGTAATTTTAATTACCCCACTAATTTCTTTTTGAATATCAATAAATAAAAAAACACCTTCAGCTCCACTTTTACAAAATATTTTTCCCTTTGAGGCTTTCATAACTTTAGTATCAAAACTTGTAGTTCCTCCTATAAATTCAGGATTTTCTAAAACTGAATTAATCAAAGTTTTGACTTCTTCAGTATAATCATAACTATTTTTGTAACTTTTGATCAAATTATTTAATGCCTTTGAAATAGATTTAATTTTAAATGAATATTGTGGTGCACTACAACCATCTAGAGAAAAATTTTGCTTTGATAATTTAGTTTCTGTAAATTTGTTGAAAACTTTTCTAATATTTTTTTGATGAGTGTGATTATAATCTAGATAGTTTTTGATACTCTGATTATTAATCAAACAACTTGATAACATAGCTAAGTGCTTTCCAGCACAATTATTATATAATTCGTTAAATTTTTCTCTAGAATATATTATTTTTTCAAAAGCTCTTTTATCTAGTGGTCCATGTATACCACATTGTAAATTTATTGTTTTTAACTTTATTTTTGAAATCCATTTTTTTAATTCTCTTATATGAATTTTTTCTCCTTTGTGTGATGCACATGCTAAAGCTATATGTTTATTATTTAATTTATAATTTTTTATGGCATTTGACATTGCAAAAGGAATAGCTTGAAATATTTTAATTGATGATCGAGGAAAAAAAAATTCATTATCATTATTTGTAGACAATAGATTTTTACCATGGACATTTGTTACTAAAGCTTTAACTTGGTGGGTACTTTCAACTTTCTTGCCCCTAATAAAATTTACGTGAATTTTAGTCACGTATAATGTTATACAATAATGAATTTATTTTTGCTTAAAAAAAGATTTAATAAATGTAAATAAATTTAGGAAAGATCCATACTTTCCAAAAAATATTACGTCCTTTTCAGTAATACTTAAACAGACACAGCCTGTATCATTTGATGCTATAGGGGTATGTTTTATTTTTTGGTCATTTATCTGAATATCTCCCTTATAGTATTCACCATATTCATCACAGAAACTGCCTTCTAAAACTAATATATACTCTTTTCCACCATGGGAGTGCAGTGGTACGGAAACTCCAGGATCCATTTTTATTAATTTTAATTCATCTTTATCATCAATAGATGCAGTAAATTCATTGAAACCTTTATAAACTTGTTTCCAATTTAGATTGTTTAGGTCTCCAAAAAAGTTGGTAACTGGATCCCTAAAATTTGATTCAGATTTAGGATTTTTACTATTAATGCAGTCTGTATATTTCAAGTTTTTAGTTGGAATGTTTTCATTATCCAATAGATTTTCACCCAACATATCTTCAAAAGTACTGCCAATTTTGGAGGCGTTTGAATTTAGTTGTAAATAAGTAGATGCGAATAGTGACTTTGCTGGACCTAAAATTCCCGATGCAAAATCGAATATAAGCTGATTTTTAACTACTGTTCCGTTCATCTTAAAAATCCCTGCATTTTCGTTAAAATATGTCTTATTCTAGATTTAACTGTGCCTAAAGGAATTTCAAGTTCATCTGCAATTTTTTTATGACTTTTATTTTCAAAAAAGTTCATTTTAATCATTATTTTCTGCTGTTCATCGAGTTCATTATTTATCCTTTCTATTTGTTTTTTTGCTTCATTTTCTTCAAGAGGGTCAACTTCTCTATCTTGGTATAAAAATTCTCGTATATCTTCTTCTTTAAAATTTATTTTTGAATTTTTCCTGAAAAAGTCTATTTTTTTGTTTCTCGCAATAGTAAATATCCAGGTTGAAAGAGCTGATTTTCTAGAATCATAGAGGTTTGATTTTACCCAAACAGTACTTAAAACTTCCTGAGTTAATTCCTCAGAACTCTCAATTTTAATATTATTTTGAATAAAATAAGCATTTATTTTTGGAGCAAAAAAATCAAAGATTTCCGAAAAAGCCATTTCGTCGCGGTCAATTCGAATCCTTTTCATCAAGTTATCTAGGTATGATTTTTCCATAATTTAAAAAGACTGCTTCATTGATTAAACACTCTTAACTAATTGCATAAGATATACTAAAAGAAGTAATTGATGAAAATTTTTCTCAAGTTTTTAATAGTGCTATATGTAGCACTTCCTAGTGCCCTGAATGCTTTAGAAGTAGGTAAATGGTCTTTTGAGAAGGCTGATGAGTATTGCTATATTGGCAGCTTAGCAAAAGAAACAGATTTATCAAGCGATAAGAAAAGAGGAGACTTCTATGTTTTAGTTTATAAAAATATAGGCAATCCAGACACTGTAGTTCAAATAGAGGCTGGTTATAGTTATAAAGTTCCCTCTGATATTATTATCAGTATAGATAGGGGAGAGTACAAATTTTATACAACTGAAGATTTGCCTACTGCTGCATGGACAGAAGAAGATTCAAAAGTAATTTTTGCTATGAAAAAAGGACTAGAGCTTAAGGTTACAGGTGAGTCTTCAAGGGGCACAATCACTAATGATACTTATACACTTAATGGATTTACAGCAGCGTATAATCAGTTAATAAACGATTGTTAAATGCCTAAGAAAATTGTTTTAGCTTACTCAGGCGGATTAGATACAAGTGTTATTCTCAAGTGGCTTCAAAATAAATATAAATGCCCCGTAGTTACTTTCACAGCAGATATTGGTCAAGGAGAAGAACTTTCACCGATTGAAACAAAAGCAAAAAACTTAGGTGTTGAAGAAATATTTATTGAAAATTTACAGGAAGAATTTGTTAGAGATTATGTTTTTCCAATGTTTAGAGCTAACGCTCTTTACGAGGGTACATACTTGTTAGGTACAGCTATAGCCAGACCCTTAATTGCAAAAAGGCAAATTGAAATAGCTAAAATTGTAGGAGCAGATGCTGTGGCGCATGGAGCTACTGGTAAAGGCAATGATCAAGTTAGATTTGAACTTGGATACTATGCAAATAATCCTAAAATCGAAGTTATAGCACCTTGGCGAGATTGGGAATTCAATTCAAGAAATGATTTATTAGATTATGCAGAAAAAAATCAGATAACAGTACCAAAAGATAAAATGGGTGAGCCTCCATTTAGTACAGATGCAAATCTTCTTCATACTTCTTCTGAAGGTAAACTTCTTGAAGATCCTTGGCTTGAACCACCTGAACATATCTTTTCTAGAACAAAATCCATTGAAGATACTCCAGATAAAGCAGATGATATAATAATTACTTTTGAAAACGGCGACCCGGTTTCTATAAATGAAAAGAGACTAAAACCTCACGAAATTCTTACAAGACTAAATTCTATAGCTGGAAGTCACGGAGTAGGAAGAATAGATATTGTAGAAAATAGATTTGTTGGAATGAAATCAAGAGGGGTTTATGAAACACCAGGTGGAACAATATTATTAGATGCTAGAAGGGCGATAGAAAGTATTACTTTAGATAAGGGAGAGGCACATATTAAAGATGAATTGATGCCAAAATATGCTGAAGTCATTTATAATGGTTTTTGGTTTTCTTCTGAGAGAAAATCAATGCAAAAATTGATAGATTCAATGTCACACAAAGTTAATGGTGATGTCAAAATTAAAATATTTAAAGGTAATGTAATTATATTGGGCAGAAGATCAAGCAACTCTCTGTATGACAATTCATTAGTTTCTTTTGATGAAGTAGGTGAGTATAATCAAAAGGATGCAGAAGGGTTTATTAAAATAAACTCAATAAGACTCCGTAAAAATAATTAATATTCTATGGGTTACGGTGATGATTTACTTGTAACTACAATAGCAGCTAAAATTAAAAAGCAGTTTCCAGAAAGACAAATAGTCATTGGCATTGCAAAAAAAAATCATGCTTTCCATTCACCAATTTATGAGAATAATCCAAATATTGCAGACTGTAGAAATTTAGATAATAGTAAACCTATTCATCTAATTGACTTCCATGAATTGAATAGACCTTATATAGATTACGAAAAAAGTATCCCAAATAATTATGTCTGGAGAAATTTCAAACCTAGCCCAGGTGAAATATTTCTTTCAGACCAAGAAAAAATTGAAGCAAAAAATATTATTTCTAAAGCTAAAAAATTTTGGAATGAAAATTATAATAAAAAATTTAGAAATATAATTTTTCTTGAAACTTCCTCAACAAAAATCAATGATGCACAATTCAGTTTTAAACATCAAAATAAAGATTGGGGTATTCAGAATTGGACAAGGTTAATAAACAAATTAAAGAATGATTATTTGATTATTCAATCTAAACATACTCAAACAAAAAAAGTTGAAGGTATATTTATACCTAAAGAAACAGATTTTAGACTTGCTTGTGCACTAATGAATGAAGTTGATTTTTATGTTGGCCCTGAGGGTGGTTTTGGGCATGTAGCAGCCGCATTAAATAAAAAAGCAGTTCTATATTTTGGAGGATGGATATCACCAGATATAATTGGTTATGATTTTCATGAAAATATATATTACGAAGATAAACAATCACCATGTGGAGTAAAATTAAAACTTTGCGAACATTGTTCTAAAGCAAGAGAAGTGATAACAGTTGATCTTTTCTTAGAACGTATTTATAAAATTAGTTCTTCTTAGTCTAAAAATTTTAATTTGAATGCTGCGGTTGTGTTTCTTAAAAGGCATGCAATTGTCATTGGTCCTACTCCTCCAGGTACTGGAGAAATTGCCCTTACTTTATTTTCCACGTCACTAAACAAAACATCACCTACTAATTTTGATTTCTCTTCATTTATTTTGATTCTATTTATACCAACATCAATAATAATAGCTCCTTCTTTAACCCAATCTTTATTTACAAACTCAGGTTTACCAATTGCTGCTATTAAAATATCAGCACTCTTGCAAATTCTCTCAATATTAATAGTTTTTGAATGAACTGTCGTAACAGTACAAGACTCTTTTAATAATAATTGTGCCATAGGCTTTCCAACTATATTTGATCTTCCGATTACAACGGCATTTTTACCAGCTAAATTAATATTAAGTTCTCTTAGAAGTAATAAACAACCATAAGGAGTACATGGTATCATTAGACTTTCGTAATTCTTTTGGCTTATTGATAGTTTGCCGACATTTAAAGGATGAAATCCATCAGCATCTTTTTCTGGTGCTATACTATTTAAGACTACTTCTTCATTTATAGTTTTTGGTAAAGGAAGTTGGACGAGAATACCATTAACATCATCATTATTATTTAATTGATTAATTAAATTGATCAAATTGTTTTGATTTGTGGTTTCTTCCAAGTGATGATCAATTACATTAATTCCAACTTCTTTTGCTGCTTTTGTTTTAGCTTTTACATATACACTACTTGCAGCAACATTTCCTACTTGTATAACTGCAAGTCCAGGTACACGATTAGATTTTTTCTTTATATTTTCAATTTCATTTTTTAATTGATCTTTTAATTTTTGTGCTATTTTTTTTCCATCTAATATATGTGGCATAATTATCTAGGCCAATATTCAATAAATAAACTTTTTAAAAACCACAAACCAAGATAAACAACAATTGGAGATAAATCTACTGCACCAAAAGTAGGTAAGTATCTTCTTACAAAATTTAAACTTGGTTCACATAATCGATATAAAGCATCAAGGATACTATAAACAAATCTATTACCAGTATTGACTATATTAAAGTTTACTAACCAAGTTAAAATTATGTAAACTATAAGAACAAACTGAAATAAGTTTATAATTTGAATTATTAAATATAAAAGTGAGTTCATCTATAAATAGTCTTTGATCTTACATCCATATTCTAAAGGAATATGTTTTATTTTACCATCATCTTTGGTAGTACATATACAAATTACTTTAACTTCTTTTTGAGTTTTTATTAAGGTTTCAATTTTATTAGACCACCAGACTGGTTTTTGAATATTTATATGTGCATTTGAACCATCAGGTAATAGAGCGATCGCCTCATAACATGCTACATTTATAAAAATAAATTTTTTTGATATGTCAAAAAATCTTTCTAGTATCCAATCTATATCAGTTACAGGAATATGCTCTAAAACGTCTATGCAAATTGTCAAATCGAAATTTTCATTTTTTTCAAATTTTGAATATTTTTCATAACATGGATCATAAAGTTTTATATCAATATTCCAAAATTTACTTAGAGGCGGAATGAATTTATTTCCAAGATTAAAACCATTCATATAAAAATTTCCTTTTCCACAACCATAATCAATCATATTGAAAATATTTTCTTTTTTTATAATTTTTTTAATAATTTCAGCATATGCTAATGTGCTTTTTCCATCATATGCATCTTTTGGATCTCTTTTTCTGCCATCAATTAAATGATAGCCATTTTTATGCATATCTTTGTAATATTCTAAATTTTTGTAATAATTTTCTGAAGGATTATTATTGGTCATAAAAAAAGCGGTCTACCAAGACCGCTTTTAAATCAATTAATATCTTAATTACATAGAAATATCTCTGCCAAACCACTGTTTAGTAATTTCAGCAGTAGTTCCGTCTTTAGACATTGCGGAGATTGCTGCATTCCACATATCTAGTATCTCTGTATCCTCTTTTCTTACAGCGCCACCGACTCCATCACCAAAGACACCACCAGAGAATGTCGGACCAGTGAAAGCAACATTAACGCCAGCATCAGATTCCATATAATCAATTATTGACCCTACATCAGCAAGAACAGCATCACATCTTCCAGAAGCTAAATCTAAATTGTGATCATCAACTGTTTCATATAGCCTAACATCTACTGCGCCAGACATATGTTTTTCTAAAAAATTTTGATGAATTGTAGACGATTGAACACATACGGTTTTACCATCCATTGCAGCAATTAGTTGTCCTATAGCAGCTTGCTCTTTTCCACCTGCATTATTAAGATTAACTTTAGCCATACCTGCAATGTTTAAATTTGCCAAACCGCTATTTTTTAAAACAGCAAATCTCGCACCATCAGTCATATAACCAGTTGTAAAATTAACTTTTTCTTTTCTTTCTTCAGTAATAGACATTCCAGCAATAATAATGTCATATTTACCTTGAAGAAGAGCAGGAATAATACCATCCCAGTCTTGAGTCACCCATTCGCATGTAACGCCCATACGTTTACAAGCTTCGTTACCGAAATCTATTTCAGCACCTTCTAGTTCACCAGCTGAATTAAGATTATTCCATGGTGGATAAGCACCTTCTGTACCAATTCTTATTGTTTGTGAATTTGCGATTGAAGCAACCCCAAAAATACCAATTGATAATAAGTATATTAAAATTTTTTTCACGTTTCCTCCTTGAAGAAGTATTTCTAAATTATACGAGAACCATATAAGCTAAATAGAAAAAAACAAAATAAATTGTTCAGATCTTCTTTCCTTTGGTCTTAATTAATACAAAAAACAAGCCAATTATTAGTAATATAAAAGGAAAACTCCAAAGAAAGATATTATTATAATTCATTAATGGTCTAAAAAGGATGTATTCACCATATCTTTCAACTAAAAATTTCTTAATATCTCCTTCACTTTCTCCTTCTTGCAACTTTTGTTTTACTATTTTTTTAATATCATTAGAGAATTCTGCATCAGAGTCGTAAATACTTTGATTTTGACAAGTCATGCATCGTAACTCTAAGGTTAATTTTTTTACTCTCTCATTGATATTTTCAGCTGAATGTATTTTAAAAGTAAAAAACACAAAACCTAAAATTATTATATATAAAACTTTAAAGAAGCGGCTCAATTTCATTTTCTAAAATATGCTTAGTAATAGGACCCATATATTTGTAGATAATCATACCATCCTCATTAATTAAATATGTTTCTGGCAGACCAAAAACACCAAATTCTAAAGCAATTAATCCATCAGAGTCTACGCCAACAAAATGATATGGATTTCCATCATCTTCTAAATACTTTTTTGCATCTGAAGTTGGATCTTTGTGGTTAAATCCCAACAAATATAGTTCAGGATGTTTTTTACGTATTTCAAAAAAAAGTGGATGTTCTATTTTACAAGGACTACACCAAGAAGCAAAAAAATTAATTAAGGTCTTTTTATTTTTTATATCTTTTGTTTTGATTTTATCCTTTGCGTTGTAAAGAGAACTACTTTCAAAAATAGGAACATCTTTATTTAAGAGCGCACTTGGTGGTTTACTTGGATCTTTACCACTTAATAAATAAACAAGTGAAAAAAGACATATTATTAAAAGTGTAATCAATGGTGTTAAAATAAATATTCTATTCATCTTCTAGAAACTGCTATAAAACCTGAATACATCATTATTATCACTCCAAACCATATAAAACTAACAAAAGGATTAATTAAAACTTTTACAAACCATTCATTATTTTTTTGATCACCGAGGATAAAATATATATCCTTATTCCATTGATGTAAAATCCCAGCTTCAGACGTAATCATTTTAGAAACAGGATAATAATTTTTTCCAACTTCTATTTCTTTTAATTTATTTTTTTCAATATCAAACAAAAATTTTCCTCTTAAGGCTTGGAAATTAATCTGATTAGTTGTTTCTATTTTTTCAAACAAAACTGTTTTTCCATTTACTTTAAACTTATCTCCCTCAATAAGGTTAAAATCTAGCTCGTTTTGAAAAACACTAGAACAAGTGATACCAACTATAGCAATACCAACCCCAATATGCGCTATATGAGGATTAATTATTTGGATAAACTTAATAGAAAATTTAACTTTGTACGAAGAAAAGATAGCAATAATTGAGGCTAATATTATCCAAAAACCTAGAAGTAGTCCAACAAAGCCCCATGTATTAAAATCTAAAAAATATGATTGAATTAAAACTAAAATACTTAATACGATAAACCCTAGTACATATTTTTTTGAATTTTGTATTTTATTCGTTTGCCAGGATAAAATTGGTGCAATGCTCATTAATAAAAAACCAGGGATCATTATAGGAATTACAGTTGCATTAAAATAAGGGCCTCCAACTGATATTCTCTTATTATATAAAACCTCAATTATAATTGGGTATATGGTTCCTAAAAGAATAGTTAAGGTTGCTATAATCATTAAAATATTATTTATTACAAGTGCTGAAACCTTATTGATAAATAACAAGTTTAAAGCGATTGATTTTTTTGGTTCTTTTAACAAGAAAACTAAAAAACCAAATCCAGTTATAATAAAAAAAATTAGTAATATAAATATGCCTCTGGATGCATCTGCAGCAAATGAATGTACACTTGTTAAGATTCCAGATCTTACTAAAAATGTTCCAAAAACACTTAATGAAAAGCATAGAATTGATAAAAAAACTATCCACTTTTTAATAGCTTGCTCACCTCTTACCATCATGAGAGAATGGACTAATGCAAGTCCTGCAATCCAAGGCATCAGTGAAATATTTTCGACTGGATCCCAAAACCACCAACCGCCCCATCCTAATTCATAATATGCCCAATAAGAACCTAGAGCTATTCCACCAGTTAAAAAGGTCCAACTAATCAATGACCATTTTTTTGCAACATAAAGCCATTCACCATCTGTATTTTGAAATAAACCTGCAATAGCAATACTGAATACTATAGAATAGCCAACGTAACCTGCATATAAAATTGGTGGATGAACCGCCAAACCTGGATCTTGTAAAATTGGATTTAAACCCAAACCTTCATTTACTAAAATTGAATTAACTAGAAACGGATTTGATGTAAAGACGATAAAGAGACCAAATAAAATATGAAGAAAAGATTGAATAATTAATGTTAATCTTTGAAAATTTCTGTCTATATTTTTTGTAAAAGAAAAAAAGAAACTAAAAACAGATAATATACATAGCCACAAAAGCATCGAACCTTCATGATTCCCCCAAGTACCTGAAATTTTATATATTAATGGTTTATTTGAGTGAGAGTTTTGAAATACATTATAATTAGAGAAATCAGACACCACGTAAGCATACATTAGTGAAAAAAAAGATAATAAAGTTAATAATGACGAAAAACGAATGAAAAAATTAAATTTCTGTTTTTGAAACTTAAAAATGTATCTAGATAAAATTAAATAAAAATTAATACCTATGGCAAAAACTAAACTTAAAAAACCAATTAATGAACTCATTTATATTTTTTATTCCAATAACCCGTATCTTTTAAACTTTCTTTTATTGATGCAGGCATATAATTTTCATCATGTTTTGCAAAAACATTTGTTGCATTAAAAACATCATTATTATCAAAAGATCCTTCTATGACTGCCCCTTGCCCTTCTCTAAACAAATCAGGAAGAATTCCATTATAAGAAACAAGTATCGATGCCTTCTGATCTGTAATTCTAAAATTAAATGAACTTGATGAAATTTTATTGAAGCTGTCATTTTCTACAAAACCACCTATTCTAACTAATTTATTTATTGTGATATCTGACTTAATAATTTCAGAAGGCGTATAAAAATATGAAATATTTTCTCTGGTATTATATAAAATTAATAACACAGCGCTTAGTATTATGATTAAAGTAAGAATTATGAGGAGTAATCTTTGAAAACGCAGACTCATTTATTTTTTATTCTTCTAAATTTTAGATAACTAATAGATAATAGGAAAAAAATTAAAAGAAAGGCCACAATATAAGAACCAAAAATATACCAAAAATACATAACTTCTAATAACAAAATTATTTAGGAATGATACTTAATCCAAAGGACTAAAAGTCACAAATTAACTTAAGTTAGATTTCCTTATAATTATCTCAGTTTTTATTCTTAAAATAGCTATAGTTATTCCAATCATCATAAATGCAATTGTCATAATAATTAACGGCGTCATCATGGAAGGATCGATACTAGGTTTTGATAACTTACTTATGGTTGCGGTTTGATGTAAAGTGTTCCACCAATCCACAGAGAATTTAACAATAGGTAGATTGATAGAGCCAACAAGCACAAATATTGCAACAACTTTTTCTCTGACAATTCTATTTTCAAAAGATAAATTCATAAAGATTATTATAAGATAAATTACAAAAAGTATTGCTACAGAAGTTAAACGCGCATCCCACACCCACCAAGTTCCCCACATTGGTTTTCCCCATAGAGAACCACTTATTATACAAATTAATGTAAAAACTGCTCCTATTGGAGCTATTGCTGAATTAATAATAAACCCAAAAGGTATTCTAAAAGCAAGTGCAGCAATACTATATAAAGTCATTATTGCATAAGTTAGAAGTGCTAACCAAGCACTTGGAACGTGTACATACATTATCCGAACAGTTGATCCTTGTTGATAATCATTAGGTGAAAAATAAAAGGAAAATAACAATCCTAAAAAAAATAATACTATTGATGAAACTAATGCTGGTTTAAACAAATAATCAGCAACCTGATTAAATTTATTGGGATTAATTAAAAACATCATATTAATTATTTTCTAATGATAGTTTAAGACACAAACCACTTGCCCATGGATTTAAAGCAAAAACTATTAATAATATTCCAGATAATATATTTATTAGAGAATTAAAGTTTTCATCTATATTAATTATTCCAACTGAAAAAATAATTACTGGTATGCTGAATATCATAACTATAACACTTCCAAGCAAGAAGTTTCTTTGATTCATTAAATTCATTGACGATGAAATTGAGCCTAAGCATGATAGAATTAATGATCCTATAGCAAAACTAGTTAAAAGGTAGATAAGTTTTTCATTTGAAATATTTAGCAAAATACAAGCTATTGGAATGGATAGTAAAAAAGGTATCTGAACAAAGATAAAATGTGATACAGTTTTTAAAATAGAAATTAAACCAAAACTGAAACCGTTTAAATGCATAATTAATAAATTACCATTTTCAAAGTCTTCCTGATAAAATTTTCCTAGAGATAAAGTTGAGCTTAACAATAATAATGTCCATATTATTCCAACCCCTATAAGTGAAATTGTTTCCTTTTCTGGTCCAATAGAGAAAATAAATATAAATATTGATATGAAAAAAAAAATGATATTTGTTAAAATATCTTGAAATCCACTTAGGTTTAATTTGTATTCTCTATAATAAAAGAAAATTATTTTTTTTTAAAAAATTCATTGTTTTATAAGTTAATTTCTTCTGTCACATAAATGCCTGGATTTTGATGAGAACTAAAAATTATAGAGCCTTCCTTAGCACAATGATCTTCAAAAGTTTGTTTCATTAATTCAATTGAATCTTCATCTAAATTTGAAAAAGGCTCATCTAAAATCCAAACCTTTTTATCTTCTATAATTAATCTTAAAAATTCTAATTTTTTGGTTTCTCCTAGAGACAAAGTTCCAACTTTTTGATTTACTTGGTTTTCTAATTTTAAGGTTTTTAGTGCAGTTTCAATTTGAGGATTATTAATATTTGATACAAAACATCTTCTCCAAATATATATGTTATCTTTGATTGTTAATTTTTTTAAGCTTGATGTTTTATCAGCTATATAAGTAACATGATTATAGAAATCATATAGATTATTCTTTAATACTTTCCCTTTCCAATAAATTGATCCAGTAGATGGTTCAATTATATTTATTATTGTTTTTAGTAATGTTGTTTTACCAGAACCATTTTTCCCTTTTAATATAGTGATGTTCCCAGACGAAAGAGATAGATTAATATTTTCGAATATTTTTTTATCTAATCTTTCTACTGATAAATCCTTACCAATTATCATTATTTAGATCTAAATACTTTCTAATTTAAAACAATAAAAAAAACGGGGCATAACCCCGTTTTATCTTTATGAAAAAGATAAGAAAAAGAAAACTTTAATTTAAAGTTTTCTTGAAAAATTGAAGTTTTTCTATCTTCTCTTTTTCTTCTTTTTAGCAGCTTTTTTCTTTTTCTTTTTAGGAGCTGCTTTTTTCTTTTTCTTAGGAGCAGCTTTTTTCTTTTTCTTTTTAGGAGCTGCTTTTTTCTTTTTCTTAGGAGCTGCTTTCTTTTTCTTCTTTGGAGCAGCTTTCTTTTTCTTCTTAGCCATAAAATACTCCTTGTATTTTGTTACCCCGGAGGAACCTCCCTCCATTATCACTTTCATGATAATTATAAAAGGCTAGGCATTTATTCCCAAAACTTACGGTTAAAGTCAACAATATACCAATATATTAAAATTATCTGATCTAGATTTAAATTATAATAAATAAAATTTATAAAAAAAGTTTACGAACTTACTTTTATATTTTTTGGCTGAAAACATATAATAAATAAACATTTTACTATACAAAAATTTATCTTCATACTATTTAATTATTATAATTATTAATCATTTTTAGCATGAAAAATATAAATTCTTTTAATTCAGAACATGTCATTGAAATAAATGATCAAAAATTTAAATATTTTGATTTAAATAAAGCGGCTAAATACTTTGACTTTGATCTAAATAAAACACCAATTTCTTTAAAAATAATAATTGAAAATCTTCTTAGAAATGAAGATGGAGAGAATATTAATAAAGATATGATTTCCAAAGTTTTTAATTCTTTTAAAAATTTAAATAATAAAGATGAAAAAATTGAAATAGCTTTTTTCCCAACACGAGTTCTAATGCAAGACTTTACCGGAGTGCCTGCGGTTGCTGATCTTGCCGCAATGCGCAATGCATTGAAATTAAGAGGAATTGAGCCAAAAAAAATAAATCCTCTATCTAGAGTAGATCTAGTTATAGATCATTCTGTTATGGTAGATAATTATAAAGATAATAATGCATTGAAAGAAAATGTCAGAAAAGAATTTGACAGAAATAAAGAAAGATATGAATTTCTAAAATGGGGACAAAGTTCATTTGATAACTTTTATCTAGTACCGCCAGGAGCAGGGATTTGCCATCAAGTAAATTTAGAAAATATAGCTAAGACCATATGGTTAAAGGAAATTGATAACCAAAATTATTTATTTCCAGACTCAGTTGTGGGAACAGATAGTCATACAACAATGGTTAATTCACTCTCTGTTTTAGGATGGGGAGTTGGAGGAATAGAGGCAGAGGCGGCAATGCTAGGCCAAGCAATTTCTATGAATATCCCTGAGGTTATTGGTCTTGAACTTAAAGGATCACTGAAAGAAGGAATTACTGCAACTGATTTAGTTTTATGCATTACTAAAATTTTAAGAGATAAAGGAGTGGTTGGAAAGTTTGTAGAATTTTATGGAACGGGATTAAAGAATCTATCATTAGCTGATAGAGCAACAATTTCAAATATGGCACCAGAGTACGGAGCAACTTGTGGATTTTTTCCAACAGATGAAGAAACAATAAATTATCTAAAATTAACAGGTAAAGAAAATGACCATCTTAATATTGTCAAAGAATATTCAAAAAAACAAACTCTTTGGGCAGATGAAAACTATGCTCCTGATTACAATGACAAAGTAATATTAGACTTAGACACGGTGGAACCAACTCTGGCTGGACCCAAAAGGCCTCAAGATAAAATTCTTTTAAAAGAAGTCCCAATTGAATTTAGTAAGATTGACAGTAATCAAAGTATTTATAAAAAATTAAATACAGGTGATATTGTAATTGCTGCAATTACGAGCTGTACAAATACATCTAATCCTAATGTAATGATAGCGGCAGGGTTAGTTGCTAAAAAGGCAATTGATTTAGGTTTAGTAGTTAAACCCTGGGTTAAGACAAGTTTAGCACCTGGAAGTAAAGTTGTTAGTGACTACCTTGATAAAGCTGGATTAACAAAATATCTTGATAATCTTGGTTTCAATACTGTTGGCTACGGCTGCACAACTTGTATTGGCAATTCTGGTCCTTTGGATGAATGGGTATCTGATGAAATTAGAAAAAATAATCTAACTGTTTGCTCTGTTCTATCTGGAAATAGAAACTTTGAAGGAAGAGTTCACCAAGAAGTAAAAGCTAATTTTCTAGCTTCACCACCCCTTGTTGTTGCTTATGCTATTGCTGGTAATATTAATATAAACCTTACAACTGAATCTATTGGAAAATCTAAATTTGGTAAAGAAGTATTCTTAAAAGATTTATGGCCATCAAATTCAGAAATTAACGAGACACTCAGCTTATGTTTAACTCCTGAAATGTTTAAAGAAAGATATAGAGAAATTTACAAAGGTGATGAAAATTGGAAATTGATTAGCAATTCTAAAAATACAACATATGATTGGAATGATGCTAGCACTTATATAAAGCATCCACCTTTCTTTGACACAAAAAAAGAATTTGAACTAAAAGATATAAAACACGCAAGAATATTAGCATTATTAGGAGATAGTGTAACTACAGACCATATTTCTCCTGCTGGGAGTATTAAAGAAGATAGCCCTGCAGGTCTTTATTTAACAGATAGACAAATTAATTCTAAAAATTTTAATTCTTATGGATCAAGGCGTGGAAATCATGAAATTATGATGAGAGGCACTTTTGCCAACATAAGAATTAAAAACTTTATTTTAGATAACATCGAAGGTGGTTATACCAAATCTTTTCTCTCAAACAAACAAATGTCCATTTATGATGCAGCTCAAGAGTATATAAAAAGCAACATTGATACAGTTATAATAGCTGGTAAAGAATATGGCACTGGTTCGTCTAGAGATTGGGCAGCTAAAGGCACTAGGCTATTGGGTGTAAGAGCAGTAATTGCAGAGAGTTTCGAAAGAATTCACAGATCAAACTTAATTGGAATGGGAGTTTTACCTCTTGAGTTTATGAATAATGAAAACAAAATTAATCTAAATATTATAGGTGAGGAATCTATATCTATATCTGGTCTTTCTGATCTAAAACCAGGAAAAATACTTAATTGTGAAATTAACTCTGAAGAAAATAAAAATATAACCTTAAAGTGTAGAATAGATACTAATAAAGAACTTGAATATTATAAAGCCGGGGGAATTTTAAATTACGTTTTAAATGAAATAATCTCAGAAGCTGCATAATTTTATGTACAATGAACATGAAAATTTATTAGCTATACTTGGGCCTACTAATACCGGCAAAACTTATGCTGCATTTGAAAAACTATTTTCATATTCTACAGGAATCTTTGGTTTTCCTTTAAGGTTACTTGCAAGAGAGAACTACGATAAAGCTATAAAAAAGGTTGGACTTAATAAGGTAGCATTAATAACTGGTGAAGAAAAAATCTACCCAAAAGAAGCTAAATATTTTTTTTGCACTGTAGAATCAATGCCTAACAACATATCAGTAGATTGTGTAATCATAGATGAGGTTCAACTATCAGCTGATTATGAAAGAGGGCATATTTTTACAGATAGAATTTTGAATTCAAAAGGGAATTTTCAAACTATTTTTTTAGGATCATTAAATATAGAAAATATATTAAGAAAAATTTATCCAAATATTGTAGTTGAAAAAAAAAATAGATTTTCCCAACTTACATTTTTAAGGAAACAAAATTTCTCAAAACTTGAACCCAGATCAGCGATAATTGCATTCAATATTAATAAAGTATATGAAATTGCTGAAAGTATTAGAACTCATAAAGGTGGTACTGCAGTTGTATTAGGATCACTTAGTCCAAGAACTAGAAATGCTCAAGTTGAAGTTTATGAAAATAAAAATGTAGACTATCTTGTTGCCACTGATGCTATTGGTATGGGTTTGAATCTCAGTATCAATCATGTTAGCTTTTCATCACTAGAAAAATTTGATGGAAGATATAATCGTAATCTTGCCCCAAATGAATTAGGTCAAATTGCGGGTAGAGCTGGTAGATATAAACAAGATGGTAGTTTTAGTTATACTAAAGAAGCAGGTAATTTAGACCCATTAATTATTCAACAAATAGAAACGCACAACTTTGATAAAATTCAAAAAGTTTATTGGAGAAATAGTGATTTAAACTTCAATTCAATTGACTTATTATTATCTTCTTTAAAAAAATACCCCATACAAAATTACTTTATTCATAAAAAAAATGCTTTGGATGAAATTAATCTACGTAATTTAATTAATGATCATCAAATAAAAAATTTACTTACTTCAAAAAAAAATTTAAAATTATTGTGGGATGTTTGTCAAATACCAGATTTTGAAAAACTATTTAATGATAATTACTTATTACTTCTAAAAGATATATACTTAATTTTAATTGAAAATGACTATAATATCCCTGAGGAATGGATAGATAAGAAAGTTACAAAGCTTAATAATTTTGAAGGAGGAATACCTGAATTATCAATCAAAATATCACAAATAAGAACATGGACATACATATCGAATAATCATGATTGGGTAAAAAATACACATTACTGGAAAGAGAAAACTCAGCAAATTGAAAATGAATTATCTGATCAACTACATACCAGTCTTACAAAAAAATTTATAGATCATTCTTCTAAATTTTTTATTGGAAACCAAAAATTCCAAAACATTCAAGATATTCTTGTAAAAAATAATAAAGAAATCCTTATAGACAACAGTAAATTTGGTATTATCAAAGGTTTTGATCTTATTGAGGATAAAAAAATATTTTCACAATCTCTTTTTTCGATTAGTAATATAAAAAAATCAGTAAGAAATATGATTAAAGAAAAAGTAGAAAATTTTTTAAATGCACCCACAGACTCAATTAGTTTTGGTGATATTAGTATATCTAAAATTAATGCTGATACATTTATTTATTGGGGGGATGAACCCGTTGGTAAATTAAAAAAAGGTAAATCAATATATAAACCGACAGCTGATTCCTTGAATTCTGAATATTTGTCTTCAGAAAATAAATTACTCATTTCCGCAAAATTACAAAAATGGTTAGACAATCAAATAAATGAAACACTTTACCCTCTTTTTAAAAACTTAGATGAAGATATAAATAAAGAAATAAGAGCCATTGCATACAATTGTTTTGAAAATTTTGGAAATTATCCCATTGAAAAATTTAAAACTAACTTAAAGAAAATTTCACAAGAGAGTAAGTTTCAACTTTCAAAATTAGGAATTAGGATCGGAGCAAAATATTTTTTTATACCTAATTTATTGAAAAAAAAACCCTTAGAATTTTGTGCTCTTTTATGGAAAACATTTTATCAAAACAACACCAATCATATTTTGCCCCTACCTTCTAATGGCAGAGTTTCTTTTACATCAGAAGTCAAAATGCCAGATAACTATTGGCAAGCTATTGGATATATTAATATTAATAATTTTATATTCAGAATAGATATTTTTGAAAAAATTTTTTTCCTTGCAAGGCAGAAACTTAAAAAGGGACCTTTCTTGGAATCAGCAGAACTCATGAATCCTATTGGATGTAATAGCAACCAACTTAGAGACATAATGAATTTTTGTGGTTATAAATATTTAACTATTTCTGATGAAAAAAAACTATTTTTTCTTCCTAATAAGAAAAATGAGAAAAATAAAAATATAACAAAAAAATCAAAGAATAAAATAAATAATAAAATTGACAAAAATAAAATTAAAAGAGATCCTAATTCTCCCTTTGCAGTTTTAGAAAAACTTCTTTAAAAGTATTTTACAGGTAAAAATTGATAAATTTATTAAAAAATATTTTAAGTAATCCTAGCGTTACAGAGGATAACAATAACAAAAATCTAGAATTACTTTGTGGTTTGATGATTGAGGCTGCATATACTGATGGTCAAATAGATGCTAATGAATTAAATAAAATTAAGTTAAGCTTGGTTAATGTATTTGCTGAGGACCCAAAAGAAGTTAATTTAGTTCTTGAAGAAGCTATAAAAAATAAAAATAATGCTAAATCTCTTCACTATTACACCTCATTTATTAATAAAAATTTTGATCAAGATAAAAAACTTCTTCTTATTGAAACCTTATGGGAAATTGTTCTGTCTGATGGAGAGATACATGATTTTGAGTCAAATCTTTTAAGAAGACTTGCTGGATTGTTATACATTTCTGATGTAAATGCTGGAAATGCTAGAAAAAGAGCTCTAGATAAAAATCAAAATTAACATGACCTACGTTGTTGATGAAAAATGTATAAAATGTAAACATATGGATTGTGTTGAGGTATGCCCAGTTGATTGCTTTTATGAAGGTGAAAACATGCTTGTTATACATCCAGACGAATGTATAGATTGCGGGGTTTGTGAGCCAGAGTGTCCAGTTGATGCAATATTACCAGATACAGAAGATAATATTGAAAAATGGGCTGAAATTAATCGAAAGTACTCAGAAATTTGGCCCAATATTAGTGAGAAAAAAGATCCCCCACCTGATGCAGAGGAATGGCAAAATGTAGAAGATAAATATAATAGGCACTTTAGTGAAAAACCAGGAAAATAGATGAAAACAAAAAAAAACTCTGAATTTAAAATAGGAGAAATTGTAGTTTATCCTAAACATGGTGTTGGTGAAATTACCAAGATAGAAAATTTAGAAATAGCAAATATTAAAACCAGTTTTTATGTTGTAAAAATGGAGCAATCAAAATTAACTATTAGAGTACCTCTTGAGAAAAAAGATGAAGTTGGATTAAGAAGAATATCATCTAAAAAAATCATAGAAGAAGTTTATTCTACTTTAAAGCTTAAACCAAAAATACGAAGAATCATGTGGAGCAGAAGAGCACAAGAGTACGAAACTAAAATTTTTTCTGGTGATCCAATAAAAATTTCTGAAGTTGTTAGAGATTTATTTAGAAAAAGTAGTCAAGCTGAGCAGTCATATAGTGAAAGACAAATGTTTCAAGTTGCAATTGAGCGTTTAGCAAGAGAAGTTGCGGCAGTTGAAAAAACTGATTATTTTCAGTCAACAGAAAAAATAGAACAAATATTGAATAAAAAATAATATCTTGGATAACATTAGTAATTTTGTAGAATTAAAAAAATCAAGCAAGATATGGGCCATAGGTTCTATTCATTCAAACTTAAAATCTTTTAGTTCAATAAAAAAATACATTTTAAAAAATTTTGAGGAAACTGATAAGCTAATTTTCTTAGGTAACGTAATCGGACTTGGAGATAATTCAAAAGAAACTTTAACTAGTGTTATTGATTTAAGATTTAATCTAATGTCAAAATTTAAGCTTAAACCAGAATCAATCGTTTTTCTTCGAGGTGCTCAAGAAGAAATGTTTACTAAATTATTACAACTTCAGCTTGCACCAAATCCTGCTGAAATTATAGAATGGATGTTTGATCATGGAGTAAATAAAACCATCTCTTCATATGGCTTTTCAGTAAATGAATTAAAGAACATTGCTTCATCTGGAACAATGAATATTTCGAAATTTACATCAAATTTAAATAAGGTAGTACAAAATAACCCCGGACATACACAATATTTTTTGAATTTAAAACATGCTGCGTATTCACATACAAAAAAAATATTATTTGTTAATAGAGGTGTTGATATTACTAGACCTCTATCAGCACAAAATGATTGTTTTTGGTGGGGTTTCCAAAACTTTTCTAGAATACAGAACCCTTATAAAACATTCTTGAAAATAGTAAGAGGTTACGAATCTGAACATTTAAATAAATTAGAAATTTCAAAAGACAGTGTGATTTGTACTTTATTTAAGCAACCTTTATCTAACAAAAGTATTTTGTGTGGTATTTTTACAGAAAATGGGGAAATTTTAGATATATTTGAAAATAAATGATCCATTTTAATTATCATACGTATAATTAGTTATGAATGCTAAGAACTACTTCTTTTCAAACAATCTTATCGAGTTATCGAAAAAAGCAGCAATTCTTGAGAAAGATGAAGAATTCCGATTAATAAATGATTGGAGAGATAATAAAACTCCCAAATCTCTGCAAAAAATTCTCAATTCATACCTTCGGTTAGCTGTTTCATACGCAAGAAAATATACCAGTTATGGCTTACCAGTAGACGATTTAATCCACGAAGGAGTACTAGGAATAATGCATGCTTTAGAAAAGTTTGATACTTCAAAAGATTTTAGGTTGTCAACATACGCATCTTGGTGGATCAGGGCTTCTATACAGGATTATATATTAAAAAATTGGTCTGTAGTAAGAACTGGATCAACTGCATCTCAAAAAGCTCTTTTTTTTAATTTAAAAAAAATAAAACAACAAATAAATGATGTTTCAAGAGAATTTATGGGTCAAGAAGAATTAAATAAAGTATCAACTATGCTTAATGTAAAATCAATTGAAGTACAAAATATGGAGTCCAGGCTTACAGGAGGAGATCTACATTTAAACCAAAAAGTTGACAATGAAACTGAAAATGATTTAATGAGTTTGCTTGCTGATGAACGTCAAAATCCGGAAGAATCTTTTGAAGATTTTAATGATAAAAACATAAAAAAAAATTATATCAATAAGGCAATAGACACCTTAAACGAAAGAGAGAAAACTATTATCAGACTAAGAAAATTTAGAGAAAGAAGCATAACTTTAGATGAATTAGGTCAGAAATTAAAGATCAGTAAAGAAAGAGTTAGGCAAATAGAAACTAAAGCATTAGAGAAACTAAAGAAATCCCTACTAGAGATATCACAACAAAATAAAGAATTTTTTGTTTGATAGGTATACTAAATAATTATAAGATATTTTAATGTCTAGGATAATTATCTCAGTAATTATTATTTTATTATCAAATAGTGCTATTGCTAATGGAACAAATATTTTTGGAATTGGTATTTATGATATAAAATTTGATGGTTCTGAAAAAAATCAAGCAGTAGACTTTAGATATGAGTATAGAAGTGATACATCGCTACTTGATATCGGGCCAGAGGAAGATAACTTTTTCTTTTTAAAACCTTTGTTTGGTTTTGAATACACAAATGATGATGCTGCATATTTCTTAACTGGATTTTATTTTGAGGATAATTTAGGTGAACTTTTTCAAGGTAATAAAAGTAAATATTTTTTTACACCTAGTTTTGGTGCAGGTTTTTATAAAGATGGTTCAGGAAAGAAACTTGGAAATGACATACAATTCAGAACATCATTAGAATTAAGCTATGAATTAAAAAACAATAATAGAATTGGAATTTCTTTTAGCCACATTTCAAATGCTAATTTAGGTGATAAAAATCCAGGAGTTGAAATTCTAAGCCTTTCTTATCATGTGCCTTATTAAATAAATTAACTAAGTTTTTTTTCATTCACAAACTTTATTAATAAATCTTCAATTAAATTAATTTTTTGATCTTTCATATAATCATTAATTTTAGATTTATAAATTTTGCTATGTGGAACAGAAAAAAAGATACTAAGTAGAGGACTTAGTAATCTAAATATTGATTCGACGGCTAATTTAGGTTTAATATACTCCAAATAGTTTTTAATTACATTCTCATCTATTAATTTATTTTTTTCTTTAAAAATTTTTTTATCAACTTCTTTTAATATAAAGGGATTATTTTTAATCAATCTTCCAACCATTACGCCATCAAATTCTTTCAATAGACTCTCTGCTTTATCAAGATTATCTATACCTCCATTTAAGATAAATGTTATGTTAGGAAATTTATTTTTTATTTTTTTAACAAAATCATATTTAAGAGGGGGTATTGTTCTGTTGGCTTGAGGGCTAATACCAGTTAAGATTGCATTTCTTGCATGTATATAAATAAATTTAATTCCAGTTTTTGACATTTCGTCTATAAATTCTTCAAAAAACTCATAATTTAATTCTCTACCTAATCCTAATCTACATTTTAAAGTAGATTCAATTTTATCATTTTGTAAAGCTTCTATACAATTTCTTACAAGTATCTTATCTCTCATAAGACAGGCGCCAAAACTACCTTTTTGTACTGCTTTACTTGGACAACCAACATTCAAGTTAATCTCATCATAATTATAATCTATGGCTACCTGAGAAGCTTTTATTAAGTCATCAATTTCAGAACCGCCTACTTGAAGAGCAACAGGGTTATTAAAGTCATTATCAATAATATTATCCCTACTCTTCGAATAAATAAGTGACTTTGTTGCTATCATTTCACTAAATAAAAAACTATTCTTTGATAAAATTCTATAAAGTTTCCTGGCATATGGTGTGGTATATCCCATCATTGGAGCTACACAGAATTTTCTACTAATTTCCTTTTTCATTTAATTTTGCTATATAAATAATTTCAAAAATAATAATATTATGGAAATACCAAAATTTTTAATTGAAAGATATCAATTCTGGAAAAAGAATACGTTTGAAGACTATAAAGATATATATCAGCAAGCTTCTAAAAATCCTCAAAAGCCAACTGCTATGATTATTACTTGTTGTGATTCTAGAATTCTTGAAAATACGATATTTGGTGGAAGTGTTGGAGATTATTTTATACATAGAAATATAGCTAATATAATACCTTCCAAAAATGATAAGGATAAAAATATACAAACATTATCTGCTATAGAATATGCATTAAAAGTTCTAAAAATTCAAAACTTAATTATTTTAGGCCACTCAAATTGTGGTGGAGTTGAGTATTCTTACAAAACATTATTAGATAAAAAAAATATAAATGATTTTGAATACATAAATCAATGGACGAGTTGTTTACAAAATTCTTATAACAATATTCCTAATGATCTTCCAGAAACTGAGCAAATAATTTTTTTTGAGCAGGAAAATATAAAACAATCAATTAAAAATTTACGTGAATATGATTTTATAGATAAATTAATTAATGAAAATAAACTGAATGTAATTGGTTTGTGGTACCAAATTAATTCTGGTTTAATAAAGTTTTTAGATAATAATAATAGTTTTATAAACTTAGATTAACTGTAAGTAAATTTAGTGCTAGGAAATTTTTTAAGCTTAACTTCTTGATTATATTTTTTAACTACATTGCTGGCAACTTTATTAAAATTAAAATAATTTTTTACAAATTTTGGTTTTTTATCATTTGTAGTTAGATTTATTAAATCATCAAATACCAAAACTTGACCATCACAATATTTTGAAGCGCCTATACCTATTGTAGGTATCGAAATATTTTCTGTAATTAGTTTAGCTGTATCGGTTGTAACACATTCTAACAATACTGCTTTAGCACCATGTACTTCAGATTTTTTGGCTAACTCTAATAAATTTAGTTTTTCTTTATTAGTTTTTCCTAAAACTTTAATTTGATTAAAATTCTTATAACTTTGTGGTGTTACTCCTATATGAGAAATAACATTTACTTTTTTATCTACTAAGTATTTTAAAACAGCTAATTTTTTTTCACTAATTTCTATCTTTAATAAATCAGGTCTGCAGTGATTTATAAGTATTTTAGCATTTTTATATGCATCAATTTTATTATCATATGTTTTATAAGGCATATCTATTACTTTTAAGCTTTTCTTAATTGCTTTATTTACAGCTGCCCCATGACTTTTCATCATATCCAAAGTAACTCCTTGAGTATTATTCATCCCATAGAGTGTTGAACCAATAGAGTCTCCAACTAGTATTAAATCAATTTTTCCATCTAAGATATTTGCAATTGATGGAGAGTATGCAGTTAAACAACTTATAGGTTTAGAAAAACTTTTATGTAAAATTTTAATTTTCTTCATTTTTAAATTTCAATTAAACTTTAATTAAGAATTAAACTTTTGATTTAAAATTCTTTATATCAACAATTTTATTTTCATAAAAATTATTAATTTCTCTGATTATTGATTCAGTATCCATTTTAATATCTTGATATTGTTCATCTGGTGTCATATGTTCAACAAAACGATCTGGAAAAATTAAATTTTTTATCACAAATTTATCATTTTTTGATCTTATATTATGGATATAATGTAAAACATGAGATGAAAATCCACCTATAGAACCTTCTTCTATAGTTAAAATATACTTATGATTATTTAATAAATCATCTATTAATTGTGTGTCCAGTGGTTTTGCAAATCTTGCATCTGCAATGGTAGGATAAATATTATTTTGATTAAGAAACTTACTAGCTTCAATACATTTTTCAAGTTTTGTTCCTAAATTTAAAATTGCAACATCATTACCTTCAATTAGAATATATCCCTTACCTATGCTGATATCCGTAGGCTGATTATTAAATAGTTCATCAGATCCTGTTCCTCTTGGAAACCTAAAAGCAGATGGTGTGTCATTAATCTCACAAGATAGTTCAATCATATTAGATAATTCTCTTTGGTTGCTAGGCGCCATAACTATAAAATTTGGTAATGTAGCTAAATAAGTAATATCAAATGAACCTGCATGAGTAGGACCATCTGATCCTACTAACCCTGCTCTATCAATTGCAAATCTAACAGGTAATTTTTGAATAGCTACATCATGCACTATTTGATCGTAAGCTCTTTGTAAAAATGTTGAATAAATTGCAACAAATGGTTTGAAACCTTCTGTAGCTAATCCAGCTGCCATAGTAACAGCATGTTGTTCAGCAATACCAACATCAAAAAATCTTTTTTCAAAATTTTGCTTGAATAATTTTAACCCTGTTCCAGACATCATAGCAGCTGTTATTGCCACAATCTTTTCATCATTTTCTGCAAGTTTTGTTAGTTTTTCTCCAAAGACATTTGAGTAAGACTTTAGATTTGTTTTTTTAACTGAGTTACCTGTATTAATATCAAACTTTTCTACACCATGAAATTTATCTTCTGACTTTTCAGCAGGACTATAACCTTTACCTTTTTTAGTTATACAATGAAGAAAGACTGGTTTGTCAAATTTATTATCTCTGATATTTTCCAGAACTGAAACCATATCGTCTATATTGTGACCATCTATTGGGCCAAGATAATAAAAACCCAATTCCTCAAATAAAGTACCTCCAGAGATAAGCCCCTTAGAATATTCTTCTGTTCTATAAAGAGTCTTTGAAAGATTTGATGGTAATGTTTTGGAAATTTTTTTAATAATATTTCTTAAGCTTGAGTAAGATTTAGATGAAAGCAATCTAGTTAGATATGTACTCATAGCACCAACTGGTTTGTCTATTGACATTTTGTTATCATTTAAAATAACAATTAAACCTTTTTTTTGTGCACCCGCGTTATTTAATCCTTCATACGCTAAACCTGCACTTAAGGCACCATCTCCAACAACGCATATGACTTTTGAGTTGTCTTTATTTATATCTTTTGCAGCTTTAATTCCTAACCCTGCTGATACTGCTGTTGAACTATGGGCTGTGCCAAAGGGGTCATATTCACTTTCTGACCTTCTTACAAAACCATAAACACCATCTTTTTTTCTAAGTGTATCTATATTTTTTTTCCTGCCTGTAATGATTTTATGAGGATAGGCTTGATGTCCCACATCCCAGATTAATTTATCATGCGGAGTGTTAAAGACATAGTGAATTGCCACAGTTAATTCGACAACACCTAATCCAGCACCTAGATGACCACCAGTTTTTGAAACAGTCTCAATTGTTTTAGCTCTTAATTCTTCTGAGATTTGCTTTAGATGTTTTTTTTTAAATTCTCTTAAGTCAGATGGAAAATTAATTTTATCTAGAAGCTCATAATCCATAATTTAGTTTACTATTTTTGCCTAGATTTGATATTTTTATATCTGCAAAAAAACAAGAGTTTGTGGAAAGATTTTACAGATAAATTTTAAAATTAAAATCTCTAGACTTTTTAGAATTTAAAAACTAATTATATTATTAATGTTTTACGATGTAGATTCAAAAAAAATTGATAAACTTGCTTATCTATCTATTAAAAGAGGAGTTGCACTTCAAAAAGGTCAAAATCTTTTAATAACAGCTCCGTTAGAATCTTTACCTTTAGTCAGAAAAATAACTGAATATGCTTACAAAGAAGGCGCTGGACTTGTGACCCCACTTTTCAATGATTCTGATATTACATTATCTCGATTTAAGTATGGAAATGATGAATCTTTCAATGTTGCAGCAAATTGGCTTTACAATGGAATGGGTGAAGCTTTTGATAATAACACAGCTAGAATGGCTATTGCTGGTGATGATCCCATGCTATTATCAGAAATTGATCCCGATAAAGTTTCGCGTGCAAATAAAGCTAATGCCGTTGCATACAAACCTGCAAGAGAAAGAATTACTGAATTTAAAATTAACTGGAATATAATTTCGTGGCCAGGAAAAGCGTGGGCGAAAAGAGTCTTCCCAGACCTAAGTGATAATGAAGCAATTAAACAATTAGGAGACGCAATATTTCATGCTTCAAGAGTTAGCAACGATGATCCTGTAGCTGAATGGGATCAGCATAATAAAAATTTAAGAGATAAAACAGATTGGTTAAATGCTAAAAATTTTCATTCTTTAAAATACTCTGGTCCTGGAACATCTTTAACTGTAGGCCTTGCTGATGACCATGAGTGGATGGGCGGAGCTTCAGAAGCACAAAATGGAATTATTTGTAATCCAAATATTCCATCTGAAGAAGTGTTTACAACTCCTCATGCAAGTCGTGTAAGTGGTGAAGTATGTTCAACTAAACCTCTATCTTATCAAGGAACACTGATTGAAGATATTAACGTTCGCTTTGAAGAAGGTAAAATTATTGATGCAAAATCTTCTAAAGGACAAGATGTTTTATTAAAAGTTCTCGACTCAGATGAGGGCTCAAGAAGACTTGGTGAAGTAGCCCTAGTTCCAAATAGTTCACCAATCTCTCAATTAGGAATAACTTTCTATAACACTTTATTTGACGAGAATGCTGCTTCTCATATAGCTCTGGGTCAATGTTACTCAAAATGTTTCAAATCCAAAAAAGACTTATCGAAAGATGAAATCACTCAAAGAGGTGGTAATTCAAGTATGATACACATTGATTGGATGATTGGCTCAGGTAAAATTGATGTTGACGGTGTTGATAAGGATGGAGCTGTAACGCCTATATTTAAACAAGGAGAATGGTGTAATTAACTCTACTATTGCTTTAAATAAGGTCCAAAGCTAAGATCTAACCCTACACCAACTCTAGCTAATGAATAGATAATAACTAAGAAAAAAATTACTATAATTAAGTTTCGTATAATTTTTTTTTCATCCATAAGATTATGCTGTTTGTATATTTGTATTAGATAATGGTTTTTCTCTAATTGGTAAATGGATTATTGCAGAAAAGGCGCCTACTCCTATACCAACCCACCATACAATATCATAACTTCCATAAATATCATAAAATAGACCACCTAACCAAACACCTACAAATGATCCTAGCTGATGAGAAAAAAATACAATGCCATATAATGTACCCATAAATTTTAATCCATAAATATGGCCTATAATTCCTGAAGTTAAAGGCACTGTTGCTAACCATAAAGCACCCATAACTATTGAAAATATTGCAATAGATATTGGTGTAATAGGTAGTAAGATAAATAAAATTGCCGCAACAGTTCTTCCAGTATAAATTAAAGATAAAAGATATTTTTTATAATGTCCCTTTCCTAAGGCTCCAGCAATTAAACAACCAATTATATTAAACAAACCTATAAGAGCCATAGATAATGCCCCTAAACCTTCAACGGAACTACAAACCAAACTTATTAAACTTCCTTCTATAATTGGACTACTAGATTCAACAATAAATGCTGGAAAATGTGCAGTGATAAATGCTAACTGAAAGCCACAAGAAAAAAAACCAAAAAACAACATTGAATATGTTGGATCTTTTAATGCAACGAATACAGCATCGCTAATTTTTTCATTTTCATTATTAATATTTGTATTTGATAATTCTGTTTTTAAAATTGGAACAAGAATCAGTGTTGTTAATAATATAATTGAAAAGATTTCAAACACTGAAGACCAAGGTAGAAATGATAATAGAATAGAAGCAAGTGGTGGACCAACCACTTGTCCAGCTGATCCTGCAGCAGTTGTAATACCTAGTGCTAAAGATCTTTTTTCTGGAGACGTGGCTCTCCCAACTACTGCTAAAATTGGACCAAAACCGCTACCAGCTATCCCAAAACCAATTAATAGGTTTAAAGTTTGATGCGCTTCTGGAGTTGTAGCAGTACTACTTATGAAAATTCCAATTGCATAAAGAATTAAGCCTATCGCTATTGCTTTTCTATCGCCATATTTCTCGGCAAAAGCACTAAATAGTGGAGTGCCTACACCCCAAGCCAAATTTTGAATAGCAATAGCAAGAGAGAATTCTGAACGGTTCCATAAAAAATCAGACGCAATAGGAATTTGAAATAGTCCAAATGTTGAACGAATTGCAAAACTTATTAAAAGAATTAAACTTCCTCCAATTAGAATAGGAGTAAATACAGAATTAATTCTCTCATCTTTCATATTTTAATTGATAACAGGAAGAATTTTTATTTCTAGAATTTTTATTATTATTAAATCGAATTATTTAATTCTGTCTTTTCGTTTTCTTCTTTTTCAGGAACAACATATGCAACAGCACAATGATCTAAACAATAAGGTTTATCTTCAAATCTATCTTTACCACAAAAACGAAAGTCCGCTTCATCAGGATGACCCTCAGGCCATTCACAACCTCTCTTTGGAACTGCAGAGAATAAATTTTTAACTACTGGTTGGAAAACAGTGGGCTCATTAGAGACAATCTCTGGTTGTTGAGTGCTTTCGAAATTTAATTTTGGCATTACTGGAGATCTAGCTTTTTTTCGATCAGGCTTAACAGCTGTTCTTCTTATAGGTGATGGTCTTCTCTCTAGTCCAATTCTATGAGCCTTTCCAACCACTGCGTTTTTGGTGAAACCTAATAATTTTCCAATTTGAGCTGTTGGTAGACCTTGGTCCCATAAATCTCTAAGTTTTGCTACATTATTATCATCCCAAGGCATAATCAAACTCCATTACTACATTTAGTAGCTTAAAAAAGGTTTAATATACTAAATATATGTATTAAAAAAGATAAAACTGCAAATTTTTAAAAAAAATCAATGATTTCCAGCATTTTTTTTATATACATGTGAATAGAAATGAAAGAATTAAGAGATCTAGACTGTAAAAATAAAAAAATAATTATTCGAGTTGACTTAAACGTACCAGTTTTGGAGGGGACAATTACAGATCATTCAAGAGTTCATGCTATTTTACCAACACTAGAAAAACTAATTAAAAATAAAAACAAGATATTCTTAATCGCTCATTTTGGCCGACCTAAAGGTGAAGTTAATAAAAAATATTCTATTGAGTTTTTATGTTCAGAATTAAAAAAATTTTTAAATTTAAACACAATTCATTTTTTAGCTAACTGTGAAAAAAAAATAATTGAGACAAAAATTGATGAAATGGACTTGGGGGAAATTTGTCTATTAGAAAATATTCGTTTTTATGCTGAAGAAGAAAAAAATGATCTTAATTTTTCAAAACTATTAGCTTCTAGTTTTGACATTTATATTAATGACGCCTTTTCTGCATCTCATCGTAATCATGCATCTATAACAGGAATTACTAAATACTTACCTTCATATGCTGGATTAAGTTTCTCAAAAGAAATTGAAAATTTAGACAAATTTTTAGAAAATTCAAACAAACCAAATCTAGCAATTATAGGCGGCTCAAAGGTTTCAACAAAAATAAAAGTTTTAGAAAATTTAGTTGAGATATTTGACTCTCTAGTAATTGGTGGCGCAATGGCTAATACATTTTTGTTATCAAATAACTATAACGTTGGATCTTCTCTAGTAGAAAATGATTTTATTGAACTATCAAAAAAGATACAAAAAAAAGCAGAATCAAAAAATTGCAAAATACTTTTACCTATTGATGCTGTTTGCTCAATAAAAATAGAAGATAGAGTAAATGTTCAGACTTATTCAATCAATAATATTCCAAATGACCAAATGATATTAGATGTTGGTGAACAAACTACAAAATTAATTTCAGATGAAATATTAAAATCTAAATCAATTTTATGGAATGGGCCATTAGGTGCATTCGAGTATAGTCCATTTGATAAAAGTACAATTTCAGTTGCAAATATTATACAAAATTATTCAAGTAAATCTCAATTAGATGCTCTTGCAGGAGGAGGAGATACACTTGCAGCAATAAAAAAAGCTAAAGCAAATGACGCATTTAAATATTTATCTACAGCTGGGGGTGCATTTTTAGAGTGGCTTGAAGGAAACAAATCACCAGGATTCATAGCACTAAGAGAAAACAATTTATAACTTAATCTTCAATTTGATATTTTTTAATTAAAGGGAATTGTGTCATCGTAAAAATAAACGTAATTGGCAAGATACCAAAAACTTTAAAATTTACCCAAACATCAGTACTTTGTGTTCTCCAAACAATTTCATTTAAAACAGCAAGTGCAACAAAAAAAGCAATCCACCTTTGAGTTAATATTCTCCATCCATCTTCTTCTAGTTTAAGTGCAGCACCTAAAAGATACTTTAAAAGAGGTTTTTTAACAATCACTCCTCCATATAAAATTAATGCGAAGACCATATTTATTATTGTTGGTTTCATTTTTATAAAAATTTCATTATCAAAATAAATTGTTAGACCTCCAAATATTAATACAATCGCAGCCCCAAGAGTTGGCATAATTGGTATTTTTTTCTCAAGTATATATGAAATGATTACAGAAATTACAGTTGCAATCATAAGAGGAAGTATTGCTTCTTGAAGACCACTTCTTGTATAAAAAATAAAGAATACTGCAAGCGGCCCTATATCAATTAATAATTTGTAAACTGACTTCATTTTTGTTCTTCTAGGTTTAAAATAGATCTAGCAAAGTTTTGAGAATTAAAGGTTACTAGGTCCTCAATACTTTCTCCAAGACCAACATAACTTATAGGGATTTCAAATTTATTTGCAATTGAAATTAATGCTCCACCTTTTGCTGTTCCATCCAATTTAGTTATTATAAGACTTGATACATTAAGTTCATTTCCAAAGATTTCAACTTGCTTAATCATGTTCGAACCATTCGTGCCATCTAAAACTAACACAGTTTCAATATTAAAAGAGGAATTAACTTTTGAGATAACATTCTTCAATTTAATTAGTTGATTAATGAGGTTAGTATTATTTGATAGTCTTCCAGCAGTATCTATAAGTAGAAAATCATAATTTTCTTTTCCAAATTCCTCAGTTGCCTGATACGCTACGCTTGCTGGATCTTGATTACTTTTTCCAGCGATAAAACCATTATTATTTTTTTTGGCCCAATTTTCCAACTGCTCAACAGCTGCTGCCCTAAATGTATCACAAGCTGCAATCAGAATTTTTTTATTTGATAAAATTTTATTTGCAATTTTACCAATAGTGGTTGTCTTTCCACTTCCGTTTACTCCAACGAATATTAATATTTTTTTTTCATCATTTTTTTCATTTATCAGAACATGTTCTCTTGGAAGTAATATACTTTCTATGCTTTGAGCTAAGATTTCTAGTACATTTTTTATTCCATCATCATTTGAAATTTTTATTTTTTTTATAGAATCTATTAGCTGATTTACAACATCCAAACTAATATCAGACGAAATAAGAACATTTTCTAATTCTTCTAAAGTTAAATCGTCTATTTTTTTGTTTTTTAAAATCTCTAAAATATTAAAAGAAAGTATATTTGAAGTTTTACTTAACTTATCTTTAAATATTGAGAACAAACTCATGCTATTCTTGCTAACAACGTATCATTTTCTATGCCTGTGTATATACAGGAAACTATATTTCCCTCTTTAAACTCTTCTTCAAGTTTTACTTTTAAAAAATGCTGATTTTTTCCAAGTGAAAAATTTTCTTTTCTACTTTCAATTAAAATTTGTTCCTTCTTTCCAATATTTTTTTTTAAATGTTGTTTTAATTTTTCCATACCTCTTTCCCTAAGTCTTCTTGCTCTATCTTTGATAATATTTTTTTGAACTTGAGGCATTCTAGATGCAGGAGTGTTTTCTCTTGGTGAATAAGGAAAAATATGAAGATGAGTTAAATTACACTCATCAACTAGTCTAATTGAATCTTGAAACATTGTTTCTGTTTCTGTTGGAAAACCGGCAATTATATCGGCACCAAATGTTGCATCTTTCCTAATAGATAAAACTTTCTTACAAAAATTAATTGCCATTTCCCTTGAATGTCTTCTTTTCATTCTTTTCAAAATTAAATTGTTTCCAGCTTGTAAACTTATATGAAAATGAGGCATCAATCTTTCGTCCTTTAAAACATCCCAAAAATCTTCGTCTATTTCAGCGCAGTCAATTGAAGACAAGCGCAGCTGTCTTAATTCAGGTACTAATTTTAGAATTCTTTTAATTAAATTAGAAAAAGTAGGTTTTGCTGGAAGATCTTTTCCATAATCAGTTATATCTACTCCTGTTAAGACTACTTCATTATATCCATTACTAACAATTTTTTTTATTTTATTTACTATCTCTCCAGCAGGAACACTTCTATTATTGCCCCTGCCAAATGGAATAATACAAAAAGTACAGCGATGGTTACAACCTTGTTGTATTTCAATATAAGCTCTTGATTTTCCTTCAAATTTTTCAATTGAATTAGGTACCGTTTTACTTTCTTCTAATATATTTCCTACTTTAAGATTTTTAGACTGATCGATATTTTTCCATGTTAAAGTTTCTAATTTTTCTGTGTTCCCAATTACTGAGTCTACTTCTTTTATATCTTTATATTTTAATGGATTGATTTGAGCCGCACATCCTGTAACTACTATTTTATTATTAGGAAAATTTTTTTTTGCCTTTCTAATTTCATAAGAAACTTTTTTCTCAGCTTCTTCAGTTACTGCACATGAGTTTATGACTGTAACATTATTTAAATTATTTGTTTTAAGGTGGTTTTTAATAATTTCACCTTCATAAATATTCAATCTACAACCTAGATTGACTACGTAGTTTTTATTTTTCATAAATTATATTTCTAAACTACCACGATAACTTATTTCTGCAGGTCCTGTCATAATAGATTCATTATTAACTATATTTATGTGTAGTAATCCTTTTTCAAGTTTCACTTCAGCGTTATTTTCAATCAATCCTTTTTTCCACGCCGCATATACAGCGGCACAGGCACCACTTCCACAAGCTAACGTAATTCCAACTCCACGTTCCCAAACTCTCATCTCAATTAAATTTGAATTAATAACTTCAACTATTTCAACATTAGTTTTTTTTGGAAAGAGCTCATGATTTTCTATTCTAGGACCTATACTTTCAAGATCTGTATCTTTGATCGATTTCCCAAAAAAAACTACATGTGGATTACCTACATTAACAGCAACTCCATTACTATATCCATCAATTGAAATTGGTATATTCATTGTATCGACTTCTTTACTTAAAGGAATTTTATCCCAAGTATTTTTTATTGAACCCATGTTGACACTTATATTGTTATCTATTCTTTTTGATTCTAATATGCCTGCATCAGATTGAATTTTTAAAATTTCTTTATTTGAATCTTCATCAAATAGTATTTTTGCCACGCAGCGTGTTCCATTACCACAAGCTTCGGCTCTATCACCACCAGGATTAAAAATTTCAATTTCAGCATCAGCACTTTGATTACTTGTATTATTAATTGTAATTAATTGATCACACCCTGCCCCAGTTCTTCTATCACTGAATCTTTTAATAAGATCTTCAGTAATTGTGATATTGTAAGACCTTTTATCTATGATAACAAAATCATTCCCAAGTCCATGCATTTTTATAAAGTCTACTTTTTGCATATTTGTTTTATAACCTAATTTATCGATAAATCTCAGTAAATATGGGAAATTTAAGAATACTTGACTTTCAATTATTCAGCTAATAGAGGGTCATTAATAAATCCTATATTTGTAAACGAATTGAGCTTGTTACAATTGTGATAGGTACTCTAGCCCACGAGTTTCGTGCCCTGGAGTTAAATGGCTATTGGAGATTTATGTTTGATACACTGAACACAAAATTTGAAAAAATTGTTCAAAGTATTCGGGGTAAGGCTGTTATATCAGAAACAGATCTTGAAGTTACATTACGTGAAATTAGAATTGCTCTGTTAGAGGCAGATGTTTCCTTAGTTGTAGTAAAAGAATTTATAAATTCCATCAAGTCAAACATTTTAGGAAAAGAAATTCTCAAATCTGTTAAGCCAGATCAAATGATCATAAAGCTTGTGCAAGATGAGCTTGTAAAAATTCTTGGATCAGAAAATAAATCTCTAAATTTATCTTCTTCTCAATTAACTAAAATATTGTTTTGTGGATTACAGGGATCTGGGAAAACAACTTCAATTGCCAAACTCTCCTATTTGTTAAAGAAGACTTCAAAAAAAAAAATTTTACTAGCATCAGCAGACATTTATCGACCAGCAGCACAAGAACAATTAAAAGTATTAGCCGAAGAAACTGGCTCAGATTTCTTTAATCATAATCTATCATCAGCCAGTAAGATTGTTGATGATTCCATAGACTATGCTCAAAAAAATTTATTTGATATTCTTATTTTAGATACTGCTGGACGACAAGTTGTAGATAAAAAGTTAATGAGTGAATTAATAGAAATTGAAAATAAGTTTAAACCTGACGAAACATTATTAGTAGCAGACGCTCTAACAGGACAAGATGCTGCAAATGTAGCTAAAAGTTTTAGTGATACAATAAACATTACTGGATCAATTTTAACTCGAATAGATGGTGATAGCAGAGGTGGTGCAGCACTATCAATTAAATCGATAACAAACTCTCCTATAAAATTTATAGGACTAGGTGAAAAAGTAGAAAATTTTGAACCTTTCCATCCTGAAAGAATTGCACAAAGAATTTTAGGCATGGGAGATATTGTATCTCTTGTCGAAAAGGCTGCTGAAAATATTGATAAAGAAGAAATGGAAGATATGGCAAAAAAGATCGCTAAAGGAAAATTTGATCTTGAAGATTTTGCCAATCAATTAAAGCAAATGGGTAAAATGGGTGGAATCTCCGGTTTACTTTCTATGATGCCAGGTGTTTCAAAGGCACAGAAGTTAATGGCAGAAAATAAAATTTCTAATTCAATGATTGATAAACAAATAGCTATAATCAGTTCAATGACAAAAAAAGAAAGGGCTGATCCAGATATTATAAAGGCTTCACGTAAAATTAGAATTTCAAAAGGATCTGGAACAAAAGTTCAAGACGTTAACAGGTTATTAAAACAGTTTCTCCAATCACAAAAAATGATGAAGAGAATGAAATCAATGGGCAAAGGAGGAATTCCCAGTGATTTAATGCAAAAATTACAAGGAAATCTTCCTCCAAACATAAATTAGAAAGGAAAAAAATGCCAGTAAGAATAAGATTATCAAGAGGCGGTGCAAAGAAAAGACCATTTTATAGAATAGTAGTTGCTGATTCTAGAAGAGCTAGAGATGGAAAATTTATAGATCAAATTGGAACTTATAACCCAATGCTTCCAAAGGATAGCGCTGATAGAGTTAAAATGGATTTAGACAAAGCTAAGGAATGGATTGCAAAAGGAGCAAAACCATCAGATAGAATTTCTATTTTTCTTAGTAATCTTGGTGTGATGGAAAAACCAGTTATTACTGAAAAAACAAAAAAACATCTACCTAAGAAAAAAGCGCAGGAACGTTTAGCAGCTGCTAAAGAAAAAGAAGAAACTGCGAAAGCTTCAGCTGAAGAACCAAAAGCAGAAGAAGCAGAAGCTAAGCCAGCTGAAGATGCACAACCTGCTGAAGAACCAAAAGCAGAAGAAGCAGAAGCTAAAAAAGAATAAAATCAATTTTTGCTTTGAGTAATAAAGATATTATTCTTGTTGGTCAGTTTGGATCTCCTTTAGGATTAAAAGGTGAAATAAAAGTTAATATGATGACTACCTCTTTTGAAGTTTTTAAAAATTTAAAAAACTATTATAATTTTGATGGTTCAGTTGCTTGGAATTTCAAAAATATTTTATTCAAAAATAATAAGTGTGTTGTTCAAGTTGAAAAATACTTTTCTAGAGAAGATGTTTTAGAGCTTAAAGGTCAAAAAATTTTTTCAAATAAGAAATTTTTTCCAAAAACAAAAGATAATGAGTTTTACATAAACGATCTAATCGAATGCATGATTTTCTTGAAAGACAATACTAGTATTGGAAAAGTTTTAAGTGTTCAAAATTTTGGGGCAGGTGATTTATTAGAAGTCAAATATAATACCAAACTTATTTTTATGCCTTTTGATAAAACAAATATTTTATCAGTTAATACTAATAAAAAAGAAATTATAGCTGATCCAATACCTGGTATTCTTGATTAAAATGAGAGTAGTAATTTTAACTTGTTATCCTGAGATGTTCCCTGGTTCACTAGGATATTCTGTAATCGGAAATGCATTGAACAATAAAAAATTTTCTCTCGAGATAGTCAATCTACATAATTTTGGAATTGACAAAAGAGGAAGTGTTGATGATGAACCTTTTGGGGGAGGCCCTGGAATGGTTATTCGTCCAGATGTGATTGAAAAAGCATTAAATTCAATCACTTTCAAAACCGATAATTACAGCAAAATTTTCATGACACCGTCAGGTCAGAAATTATCTCAAGTCAAACTTAATAATCTATCAAAACATGATGAAATGCTTATTTTATGCGGTAGATTTGAAGGGGTTGACCAAAGAGCTATAGAAATTCTTGATTTTCAGGAAATAAGTATCGGTGATTACGTCCTTTCTGGCGGTGAGATTGCTGCCCAGGTGTTAGTTGAAGGTTGTATTCGTCTCATTCCTGGAGTATTAGGGCAGCCACAAAGTTTATTAGAAGAATCTTTTTCTAATAATCTGCTTGAATATCCTCATTATACCAGACCACAAACCTGGGAAGATATTCAGGGAAATAAACATGAAGTTCCAGATGTTTTAACATCAGGTCATCATGAAAAAATTGATAAATGGAGAAAAGAAAAATCGGTTGAAAAAACTAAAGAATTAAGACCAGATCTTTATAAAAAGGAAATATAAAATGAGTAATTTATTAGAGACATTTGAAAAACAACAGATTGAAAAGTTAACTTCAAAAAAAAGAGTTCCTGCTTTTCGTCCAGGTGATACTCTAAAAGTTACTGTAAGAATTACAGAGGGAAGTAAGTCGAGACTTCAAGCATTTGAAGGTATTTGTATTGCAAGAAAAAATAATTCAGTAAACTCTAACTTTACTGTGAGAAAAATATCTCATGGAGAGGGTGTTGAAAGAGTATTTCCTTTATTCAGTCCATTAGTAGAAAAAATTGAAGTTGTTAGAAAAGGCGATGTAAGAAGAGCTAAGCTATATTATCTAAGAGAATTATCTGGAAAGAAAGCAAGGATCGCAGATAAAGATAGGGGCGATGAAGCTGATCAATATGAATATATAGAGGAAGTTCCTCCAGTAGAAGAAACAAAAACTGCAGATACAGATACAAATGCTGCAGAGGAACCAAAAGCTGAAGAGGTAGAAGCAAAACAAGCAGAGACAAAAGCAGAAGAAGCAGAAGCCAAACCAGCAGAAGAATCTAAAGCAGAAGCTGCAGATGAATCTAGTAAAGAAGAGGAAAAAGCAGCCGAAAATAAATCGGATGACAATAAATAATCCTAAAACTCTTTTTGATAAAATTTGGGAACATCATCTTGTTGATAGACAAGAAGATGGAACTTGTCTTATATATATTGATAGACACCTTGTTCATGAAGTTACAAGTCCTCAAGCATTTGAAGGTTTGAGAAATAATAATCGCAAAGTTAGAAGACCCGAAAGTACTTTTGCTGTAGCTGATCATAATGTCCCAACTTCAGATAGATCTAAAGGTATAGAAAATAAAGAAAGTAGAATTCAGGTTGAAACACTAGAAAAAAATTGCAAAGATTTTGATGTTACACTTTTTCCATTATTAGATAGTAGACAAGGTATAGTTCATATAGTCGGACCAGAACAGGGTATTACTCAGCCAGGTATGACAATAGTTTGTGGTGATAGTCATACAGCAACTCACGGAGCATTTGGTGCCTTAGCTTTTGGTATCGGCACAAGTGAAGTTGAACATGTATTAGCTACTCAGACCTTGATTCAAAAACCTGCAAAGAATATGCGAATTTCTGTTGAAGGTAAATTAAACTTAGGTGTTACAGCAAAAGATATTATCCTTCATATCATAGGAAAGATAGGAACAGCTGGTGGAACTGGTTATGTTATTGAATATGGTGGTAGTGCAATTTCCTCTCTTTCTATGGAAGGAAGAATGACAATCTGTAATATGAGTATTGAAGCAGGTGCTAGAGCTGGTTTAATCGCTCCTGACGAAAAAACTTTTGAATATATTAAAGGTAGACCGTATGCTCCATCAGGAGATAATTGGGACAAAGCCGTAGAATTTTGGAAATCTCTTCCTTCTGATGAGGGTGCAAAATATGATGAGGAAATTTTAATTAATGCTGAAGATATTTCACCACAAATTACTTGGGGCACAAGCCCACAAGACGTTGTTGCTATAAATGGTATAGTACCAAATCCTCAAGAAGAGAGTAATCCAAATAGAAAGAAGGCTATGGAGCGTTCTCTTGAATATATGGGTTTAGAACCCAAACAAGAAATACAAAAAATTAAAATTGATAAAGTATTTATTGGCTCTTGCACTAATGGAAGAATTGAGGATTTAAGAGAAGTTGCCAAAGTTGTAGAGGGCAAAAAAGTTTCTGTAGACTCAATGATCGTTCCTGGTTCAGGTCTAGTTAAAAAACAAGCTGAAGAAGAAGGTTTAGATAAAATTTTTATTGAAGCAGGATTTGATTGGAGAGAGCCAGGTTGCTCCATGTGTTTAGCTATGAATCCAGATCAATTAAAACCGCAAGAAAGATGTGCATCAACATCAAATAGAAATTTTGAAGGTAGACAAGGTAGAGAAGGTAGAACACATCTTGTTAGTCCTGCAATAGCTGCTGCTTCTGCAATCAAAGGTTCTTTTGCAACAGCAGAGGATTTATAAATGGAATCATTTAAAACAATAATTGGTATCCCTGCACCATTACCAATGATTAATGTCGATACCGATATGATTATTCCAAAACAATTTTTGAAAACAATAAAGAGATCTGGTTTAGGAAAAAACTTATTTCATGAATTAAGATACGATATTCAAGGTAACATAAAGAATGATTTTGTTCTTAACTGGGACCCTTATAAAACTTCAACAATTTTAATTGCTGGGGCAAATTTTGGTTGTGGATCAAGTAGAGAGCATGCACCATGGTCACTTTTAGATTTTGGTTTTAAGTCAATAATTGCACCAAGCTTCGCAGATATTTTCTATAATAATTGTTTTAAAAATGGAATACTGCCAATTAAGTTAGATCAACAAAAGGTAGATATATTAATGAACGAAGCAGAAAATAAAAATGATGTTTCAGTTGATTTAGAAAATCAAAAAATCACTTATCAAAATGATAAAACAATAGAATTTGAAATTGATGCATTTCGAAAAAAATGTTTGCTAGAGGGTTTGGATGATATTGGCTTGACGCTCCAAAAAAATAAAAAAATTGATTTTCACGAAGAAAAAATACACAGTATCCAACCTTGGATAGTGTAGTCAAAAATGAGTAATAAAAAAATTTTAATTTTACCTGGTGACGGAATTGGCAATGAAGTTATGGCTGAGGTATTAAAAATCATTGATTGGATGGAAAAAACTAAATCTTTATCTTTTGATATTTCTGAAAGATTAGTTGGCGGTACGGCATACGATAAAGAAGGTAATTCTATAAGTGATGAAACAATGCAAGTAGCTATGGATTGTGATGCAGTATTATTTGGTGCGGTAGGAGGTGCTAAATGGGATAACGTAGAAAGAGATAAAAGACCTGAAGCAGCCTTATTAAGATTAAGAAAAGACCTTGATCTCTTTGCTAATCTAAGACCAGCGGTTGTTTTAGATGCTCTTTCAGATTCATCATCTTTAAAACCCGATCTTGTTAAAGGTTTAGATATTTTGATAATAAGAGAGTTAACAAGTGGTGTATATTTTGGACAACCAAGAGGTATATCAAAAATTAGTGAGACTGAAAGTAAGGCAGTTGATACTCAACTTTATACCACATCAGAAGTTAATAGAGTTTCACGAGTGGCATTTGATTTAGCAAAGTTGCGTAATAATAAAGTTACATCAGTAGAAAAATCAAATGTAATGGAAACAGGTTTATTTTGGAAACAAACTGTAACAGATTTACATAAAAAGGAATATTCTAATGTTAATTTAGAACACATGCTTGCAGATAATTGTGCAATGCAGTTAGTTCGTTATCCAAAACAATTTGATGTCATACTTACAGATAACTTATTTGGTGATCTTTTAAGTGATACTGCAGCTATGCTAACAGGATCTTTAGGAATGCTTCCTTCAGCAGCTCTTGGACCAGTTAAAGAAAATGGAACTAGAGCAGCAATGTATGAACCCGTTCATGGTAGTGCACCAGATATAACTGGGCAATCTAAAGCAAATCCTTTAGCAATGATCATGAGCTTTGCTATGATGTTGAAATATAGTTTCGATATGCAAGAAGATAGTCAAATGATTGAGAAAGCTGTACAGAATGTATTACTAAAAGGTTTAAGAACAGCTGATATAAAAGATGGAGCAGAAAAAATTATCTCAACTCAAGAAATGGGCAATGCTGTTATTGAGGAATTAAAAATTCTTTCTGGAAATTAAATGACTCAAAAATACAATATAGCAGTAGCAGGAGCAACAGGTGCGGTAGGAACAGAAATAGTTCAAATATTAGAGCAAAGGGATTTTCCAATAGACAATTTATATTTACTTGCATCATCAAAATCAAAAGGCAAAAAAGTAGAGTTTAAAGATAAAGAAATTGTTGTAGAAGACTTATCAGAATTTGATTTTTCAAAAGCTCATATTGGTTTATTTTCACCTGGTGGTAAAATTTCTGCAGAATATGCACCAAAAGCAGCTGAAAAAGGATGTATTGTTATAGACAATACCTCTCATTTTCGAATGCAACAAAATATTCCTTTAATCGTTCCTGAAGTAAACGCTAATGCACTTGATGAATTTTTTGATGATGAAAACAGAACTAATATTATTTCAAATCCTAATTGTTCAACTATACAAATGGTTGTTGCATTAAAACCACTTCATGAAAAAGCAATTATAAACAGAGTTGTTGTATCAACCTATCAAGCTGTTTCCGGAGCAGGTAAAACAGGTATGGATGAATTATTTAATCAGACTCAAAATGTTTATGCAAACCAAGAATTAAAAAAAGAAAAGTTCACAAAACAAATTGCGTTTAATGCCATTCCACACATTGGGGCTTTTTTAGAAAATGGTAATACTGAAGAAGAGCAAAAAATGATTGATGAAACAAAAAAAATTCTAGACGAGGAAATTAATGTTTCAGCAACTTGTGTTAGAACAGCTGTATTTATTGGCCATTCAGAAGCTGTAAATATAGAGTTTGACTCACCATTAGATGAAAAAGAAGCTAACGAAATATTATCTAACTCTGAAGGTATTTCAGTAATTGATCATCGAAAAGATGAAGGTTATGTGACTCCTGTTGAAATTGCAGGAGAGGATAAAGTTTATATTAGTAGAATTAGAAATGATCAATCAATAGACAATGGTTTGAATTTATGGGTGGTCTCGGATAATTTGCGCAAAGGAGCAGCGCTTAATGCTGTTCAAATTGCTGAGTTAATAATTTCAAAGTATTCAGAAAAAATAAATATTTAATTGGCGGTCTCGTAGGGACTCGAACCCCAAATCCATGTTCCGAAGACACGTGTGATATCCATTTCACCACGAGACCCCTTGGTTTTTTTAAGTGTTTTTCATTCTACACTAAATTCTACACTAAAAACTATAGTCAACTAACGAATTATTTTGAAATGTTTATAAAAATATGAGAGTTATCGTTTATGATTTCTAAAAACTCTCTTTTTAATTTAATTTTAATCTTATTATTAACTCCTTTTTCATTTTCACATCTGTACGCCCAAGGAGTTTATGATGGTAAATATAATGCTTCATTTGATTTTAAAATGAGTTCTGCATCAGTTTGTCCAAAAACTTTACCTATTGAAATAGAAATTGTAATTACTGATAGTAAGGCAGAAGGTTATATTTTCAATAACGGTGGAGGAAACGGACACGCATTTTGTAAGTTATATCATAATGGTCCAATAACAGGGTCAGTTGATAGTGATGGTAAAGTAAAATTTAAGATTAAACAAAATGATTCACATTCAAGAGAGTACTCATCTTATAAAATTACAGGAGAATTAGAGGGAAGACTAAAACTATACAGTCGTAGTAGTCAGTATCATCCTACACATAAATTTACATTAGCAAGGGTTGCAGATACTAAACAGGTTACTCAAAATCAAACTACAGAAGAAAATACAACTAAAGAAGAAACTACAAATAGTGATAATCAAAACAAAAACCTCTCATCTTCATCTGGTAGTAATACAATTAATATTGAGAATATAAACAGCATAGAAGATGCTCAAACTTACATCAATGAAATTCAAGCAACTATTAATATGTATTTGACTATTAATAATGTGATGAAAACTAATACTAAAAATAAATCAGAAAAAGAAAAATATAATGATATAATAAATAAAAAAATATCATCTCTGATTAAACAAAAAGAACTTCTTCAAAATAAACTTAAATCAAGATTTTCTACACCAATTAAACCAACAAACACTAATCTAAATGTTTCTGCTTTTAGATCTGCTGAAACATTTCCAAAAATTCCTTTTTACGTTCCAGGTACAGACGAAATAGGTGAAATGTTAGTTATCCCAAGAGTATCTGATGAGGGTTTTTTAAAATATCAACTTGATTTTTTAGATCCAACTTCTGAATATGATCAAGTAAGAGACACAATTTCAATTTTTCATGAAAATATTGATAAAATAATTTTTGGTTTGAAAAAAGTTGATGAATGGACAGTGGTCGCTCAAGAAAACAAAGTTACTAGAAGAGTTTCAAAAACAGCAGTATGTATTCCAGAAGGTTCTTGTGAAAATAAAAAACAAGGAGTATCCTCTACTGAAGTAGTTTTCCAAGTTTATGAAGATGGTTCTACATCAGGAAAAATACAAAGAAATAAAGGAACATTTTCTGTAGGTTATAATTTATCCGTAGAATCTTCTGTACTTTTATCTGCTTATTTAATTTATATGAGAGATATCGGTGCACAAGAGTTTAAGATTGGTTCAATGAGTGATGAACAGGTCGAGGAATTATTTAATTAGAACTTTACACTAAACTTACACTAAACTTTTTTTACGAATTTTGACTGTCTGTATAGAGAATTAGAAATCATACAACTTCCGAAGACACGTGTGATATCCATTTCACCACGAGACCCCTTGGTTTTTTTAAATGTTTTAACTAGTAATTATTATTTTCATTAACACTTTTTGTACATGCCCAAATAATAAACCATATACTTCCAACCACAAATATACTTGTTACCATGATTGGAACTAACCACCATCCAGATCTATTTATATCGTGTAATCTTCTACAAGCAACAGCATAGGTTGGAATTGTAATAGCAATATACGGAATGATAAAAATTAGACTACCAAGAGTTTCAATTAACTCAATTGGTACTATGGTGAATAATAAAAATGGATAAGCAAACAGAATAATAATAATAAATAATTGAAAATACCAAAATTCTGAACGACTCGCTCTACCTGAAAAGGTTGTATATTTTTTTAAACAAGTTGTGATTGCTTCAAAAAAACCCATATTATAAATATATTACAAATTTGTTTATTTATAAATTAAAAATTAACTTCTAAAAATTCTACACTAAAGTTACACTAAACCTTTTTTATGAATTTTGACTGTTTGTATAGAGAATTTGAAATCAAACTACTTCCGAAGACACGTGTGATATCCATTTCACCACGAGGCCATTTATTATAATTATTTATTATTGAAATTTTCTAATTTTTGAATGAAATCTTTGAGAATAGGATCTCTTTTTATTTCATAGACAACTTTAATTGGGTGCCTATTTTTATCTGAAGCCCATTTCATATCATCTAAAAGAATTGGAGATGGAATTGTGTTAGTTGGTGCCCAGTCTTCGTTTAAGACATAACCAACAGCTGCCATATCCCAAATTTCTTTTGACCAACCTTTATGGATACTATTGTACTCTTTAAATCGCATTGCAAGAAATTTACCAATTTCACCATGAGGTTCTATGTATTTTTCTATTTCTGGAACTGTTGAAATAAGATGTGAAGTTACTCCCTTACAAGGAACCATAACCAGAGAAACGCCGCTATCAAATAAAACTTGAGCACCTCCAATATCTTGCTTTAGATTAAATTCCATATTTTGTGGCCAATAAAGCGCGTTACCTCCCAACCAAACTACAACAATTTTTTTTATAATTTCTGGCTCTTTTAACAAAGCAGAGGCAACATTTGAAATAGCGCCGATAGCTAGTACGTACAGAGGATCTTCCTCAGAACATTTTAAAGCACTTTCTATGATATTATCTGCTGCAGGCGAATTAATTGGTTTTTTTTCAAAACCTACATATTTTGTTGAGCCTTTAAAAACAAAATTATTTTTTTTAAAATTTATTTTTTCTAACAATCTATAGATTTCATCATAACTAAGTTCCATTCCCTTTTCTGGATTATCCGAACGATTATTCATTGAAAAAGGAGCTGCATTTATACTTTGCACTTCTATTTTTTCTTTTGAAAACAACATTTGCACTAAAGCAAATTGATCATCAATTTCATTGTAAGTATCTGTATCAAGAATTGCTTTAATTTTCCCTTTTTTAAACTTAAGTTGTTTTAAAATATCTGAAAAATTTCTTTCTAAAAGCATATCTTAATTTACCAAGAACTGTTTGGTTGTGTTAAAAATACCTCTTCTTCATTTGTTGATTTTCTATTTAGTATTTTATTTCTATGCGGATACCTTCCAAATTTTTTAATTGCCACGCTATGGTCGTCCCAAGCTTTTTTAATATTAGTATATTCTGAATGATTATTTAAATATTGATCGACTAATTTATGACCAATTTCATGATCCATGATATCCTCACTATGAATTAATGGCAGTAATAAAAAATGTATTTTATCAATTTCTAGGCTATCTAAATATCTTTTATTTATTGCTTCTTTAACAATTAAAACACACTTAGTATCCTGGTCATAAGCTTTTGAATTATTTCTGAAAAAATTTCTTGATAGTTGATCAAGTAATATAATCAAAGCTACACATTCTTCAGCATCATTTCTCCAATTATCATACTCATTATTAATAGCCTTAATGTAATCATCCATAAAACTACTTTTCAAAATATTATCAAATTCATCATCTTTTTTAAACCACTGCTCAAGTGGAGTTTTGATGAAACAAAATTCTAGAATAGCTTTAGCTCTTTCATTAATCACAGAGCTGTAATATAAATATATATCTTCCAAATGACATTAAGTAATTTAAACAAATCCATTATTCATTGCAGAAAGTGTGAACGCTTAGTTAACTTCCGTGAAAAAATTGCTAAAGAAAAAAGAAAACAATATATTGATCAAAGTTATTGGGGTAAGCCAATTACTGGTTATGGAGATGAAAAAGCTAAATTATTAATGGTAGGTCTTGCGCCAGCAGCACATGGAGGAAATAGAACAGGTCGAGTTTTTACAGGGGATAAATCTGCAGATTTTTTATTTTCCTGTTTATATAAAACTGGATTTGCAAACCAACCAGATTCAGTAGATAGAGGTGACGGTTTGGAACTTCGAAATATGTACTTAACTACTGCTCTTAAATGTGTACCCCCAGAAGATAAACCTACTTCACAAGAATTGAAAACATGTTTTAATTTTTTTAATCAAGAAATTGCTTTCTTAAAAAAAATAAAAGTCATTGTTGCCCTTGGTAAAATTGGTCATGATGCCTGTGTAAATTATTATAAGCAACAATATGGAATACGAAATAAAGATTTTATTTTCTCTCACGGATCTATGAATATTTTACCCGATAAGAAAATTTTAGTTGGCAGTTATCATCCAAGCCCACGAAATGTTAACACAGGAAGAATAGATAAAAGTAAAATGGTAAAACTTTTAAATAGTATTAAAAAATTGCTATAAACTATAATGAAAAAATTTTTTTTAAATGATCCTAATCTCTTAGTATACGGATTTGCCATGGTCTTCTTCGCAAGTTTTGGACAGACTTTTTACATTGCATTATTTAACGATGATATTCGAAATCTATATAAAATAACAGATGGTGAGTTTGGATTAGTTTATGCCATAGCAACGCTTGTAAGTTCATTTTTATTTATAAACTTTGCTAAATTAATAGATAAAATTGATTTAAGATTATACTCAGTAGGTATTATTCTTGGTTTAGCTTTTGCTTGTATTGGTTTTTATTTTATTTTCGATAATATTTTTCATCTTTTTCTTATTTTATTTTTATTACGTTTTTTTGGGCAAGGGGCTATGACACATGCCGGCTCAACCTCAATGGCGAGATATTTCTTAATTGATAGAGGTAAAGCAATATCAGTTGCAACACTTGGAGGAATGTTAGGCATAATGCTTTTGCCAAAGATTGTCGTTAATTTGGATTCATACTTTAATTTTAAAACTCTTTGGTTTTTAACAACTTTGACTCTTTTAATCTTAATTCCAATAATATACTTTATTCTTCATAATCAAAAAAGAAGGGATTCTGCTCTTCAAAAAAATATTGATAATGAGAAAACACATAAAAGTTGGACCATTACAGAAATTTTAAAAGACCGAGTTTTTTTCATTTATTTTCCATTAGCTGCAGCCTTTCCATTTATTGGTACTGGGTTAATGTTTCATCAGATTTATATTTTTGATGCTAAAGGGTGGACAATGGAAATGCTTGGGAACGGTTATATATATTTTGGATTATTTTCTATTTTAGGTTTATTAATAGGAGGACCCTTAATAGATAAGATAAATACAAAGAAAGCAATACCTTTTGTGCTATTACCTTTGTTACTCTGTATCACCATTCTTTTTTTCTTTAATAATTTTTGGTCATTCGTGCTTTACATGTCTTTATTTGGATTTAACCTAGGTTTATCAGCACCATTTATGGGATCACTCTGGGCAGAAATTTACGGAGTGAAAAGTATTGGGACTGCTAAAGCTTTACTGCACGCAGTTGGGGTTTTTGCGAGTGCCTTATCGCCTGTAGTTTTTGGTTATATTATTGATTGGGGTTATGGAATATCACTTATATTTTTAATCAGCTCCATTATGATTGTTGTATCATCAATTTTACCTATAATTTATAAAACATGAATAAACAAATAATGGAGAGTCTTAATTTTCTAATCAAGGAATATAAAAGATTAAAAAAGAAAAAAGAAAATAGAAGCATCAGCAATGGTGAACTAGAAACTTTAAAACAACTTGAGCAGTACTTAGGTAAAAAATAATGTTTAATGTTATTGATCAATACAATAGTTTTGTTGAAAATAATTTTATTAAAAAAAATAAAGATCAAATTGAATTTTTAAAACAAGCAGATAATGTATGGTCATCTTTTAGTAAAACAAAGTTATTTTTTAAGGATAAAATTTTCGAAGGAATTTATCTTTATGGTCAAGTTGGAACAGGAAAAACATTTTTATTAAATTTATTTTATCAAAATACTAAGATTGGAAAAAAAATACATTTTAATAACTTAATGAATGAAATCCATGAACAAGTTAAAAAATCTGAAAATAAAGAACTTGCAATCGAAAACTATGTAAAAAATTTAAGTAGAGATTACAAAATAATATTTATTGATGAACTACATATTTTTAATATTGTTGACGCACTAATAGTAAAAAAAATATTTATTTATTTTTCTAAATATAAAATATTTGTATTACTGTCGTCAAATTTTCATCCAGATAATTTATATAAAGATGGTTTGCAGAGAAATGACTTTCTACCATTTATTGATTTAGTTAAAAAAAATTTTTTTCTTTATGATATTAGTATTAAAACTGATTTTCGTCGACAAACGTTAAATCAATCAAAGACATATTTCACACCTATAACAACTGAAACGTCAAATGAATTTGAAAAATTATTTAATCGTTTTGTTGATCCCTCTCATTTAACAACTGTAAAAATAAAATCTAAAAGTCGTGAACTAGAGTTTGATAAATGTACATCAAATCTAATGATGATAGATTTTGAAAATCTTTGTGAAGTAAATTTTGGTAATGAAGATTACAAAAATATTGCAGATAAATTTAAGTTGGTATTTTTAAAAAATGTTCCTGAATTTGATAATCAGAAAAAAGATGCGTGCAGAAGATTTATTGGATTAATTGATATGTTATATGAAAATAATTGTTCAATAGTAATTTTAGCTTCAAAACCTATAAATTCATTAAATAATATAAATACTCTAGCAGAAGAATTTAAAAGAACTGCTAGCAGATTATATGAAATGACTATAGTAAAACCAGATTGATGAAATACATAATCAGATTTTTAGTAAGCACTGTAGTTTTGTTAACAGTAGTTTATTTTACTGCAGGTTTTTATGTTGCTTATCAAATTTTAAAAATAGATCCAACTTGTGGTTTACACGAAGGATCTCTTCCTAATTCATGGAGTACAACAGTTGACTCACATGAATATTCTATTCTTGCACGACAAAAAGTAAGAGAAAATTTTAAATTTAAAGACTATTATTTAGATGAATGGCAAGATGTATACTTTCAATCTCGTGACTCAGATATTAAGATTAATGGATGGCTGTTTAATTATTTTCCAAATAGACCAATTATAATTGTAACACACGGTATAAGCCCGAATGGTAAATGTAAGTCTGAAGCAAATCTTATTGCAAGTTTTTTAGTTAATAAAAAATTTAATGTTCTTACGATAGATTTAAGAAACTACGGCCAAAGTGATACTGTAAGTAGTTATGATGATTTAGGTTTAAAGTCATATAATGATATTCTCGGTGCATTTGATTTTTTAAAAAAAATTGGTTTCAAGTCTAATAACATTGGATTACATGGAATATCTCTTGGTGCAAGTACATCTATTTTTGCAGCACATGCAGAACCGGAAATACGTGCAGTGTGGGCAGATAGTTCACTTGCTGAATTTAATATGATTTTAAAAGATGAAATAGCAAGATATGGTCTTACTATAGAATTTGGGCCAGTAGTTAGTTTAGCTGGAAGAATCTTAACTGGAACAGATCCAAGAGAATTATCTCCAGCTAAAAAATTATCAAAGAACCAATATTATTTTTTTACTCATGGAGACTCTGATACAAGAATCTTAACAAGACACTTTAATTATTTTAAAGAATACACAAATCAAAATAAAATTAATGCTGAGTTTTGGTTAGTTGAAAACTCTTATCATGTAGATGCTATGTTTAAATATCCCGAAGTATACTCTAAAAAGATGGAAGAATTTTTTAATAAAAATCTAAAGTAGGCCGGACTCTAAAACTAGTTTGTACCTTGGCAGACACCTCTCTAGAATAAGAAACTCAACTAATTATCAAACGGCGGGTAAGATAATTAAAATTCTTGGCGTTCCTCCGAAGCTAAGAAACGAGTATTATCCGGCTTATTAAGAGTAATATCTATCTATTTAAAATTCAAGATTTTTAGTTAAATTTTGTATTAAATTTGGATGATTTTCATAAAATTTGGCACTTTTTATCAACATTTTACAAACTTCCGTGATAGTAAGAAAATATAACTAAACCATTAATATTTTGAAATTTGAAGAAAAATACTTACTTATGATACATAAAAAAATGAAAAAAATGACTGATAATAGACCATTATCACCTCACCTATCTATTCACAAAAGAGTACTTACAGCAGTATTTTCAATTTTTCATAGGATATCTGGAATAGGATTGAGTGTGGGTGCACTATTAATTTCAATCTGGTTTTTCTTAATTAGTTTTGGTCCCGAATTTTATATTTATTTTGAAATTTTTTCTAAGAGTATTTTGTTTAAACTAGTTCTAATGATTTGGACTGTTGGTATTTTTTATCACTTATTCAATGGATGTAGAAAATTATATTGGTCATTCGGTATTGGAATGGAATTATCTCAAGTATATAAATCGGGTTATGCTGTTATATGTTTAACCTTAATTTCTAGTATAGTTGTCTGGTATTTTGCATGAAAAATTATGCTCTTAAATGGTTAACCCAAAGAATCACTGCTTCAATTTTAATTCCATTGACGTTTTGGTTTATATACTCTGCAATATCATTATCAAAGATGACTTATTCTGAAATAGAAATTTTTTTTCAGTCCTATGTTAATGCATTCTTATTTTTTGTAATGATGCAATCTATGCTTCTGCATTCAAAATTGGGTCTGCAAACAATTATTGAAGATTATGTCACATCGAAAAAAACAGCCAAATTTATTAATGTATCAATTAATTATCTTGTTTATTTTATCATGATTTTAATTACAGTAAATTTAGTGAGAATGGTTTTTTAGATGTCTAATTCATACAAAATTATCGATCACCATTATGACGTTGTAGTTGTTGGAGCTGGAGGATCGGGGCTGAGAGCTACGCTTGGATGTGCCGAAGCTGGTTTAAAAACAGCGTGTATATCAAAAGTCTTTCCAACAAGAAGTCATACTGTTGCAGCACAAGGTGGAATTGGAGCAGCACTAGGTAATATGGGTGAAGATAATTGGAAGTGGCACATGTATGATACAGTTAAGGGTTCCGACTGGCTTGGTGATCAAGATGCAATTGAATACTTATGTTCTAAAGCCCCTGAAGCAGTAATTGAACTTGAAGAATATGGCATGCCTTTTAGTAGAACAGATGATGGCAAGATCTATCAAAGACCTTTTGGCGGACACTTAACCAATAATGGCGAGGGAGCTCCTGCTATGAGAGCTTGTGCAGCAGCTGATAGAACGGGACATGCTTTACTCCATACACTTTATCAGCAATCACTTAAAAATAATGTAGAATTTTATATTGAATATTTTGTTTTAGATTTAATTTCTGATGATCAAGGTAATTGCATTGGTGTGGTAACATGGTGCTTAGAGGATGGATCAATCCATCGATTTTTATCTCATCAAACAATTCTAGCTACTGGTGGATATGGAAGAGCTTACTTCTCATCCACGAGTGCCCACATTTGTACTGGTGACGGTAGTGCAATGGCTTTAAGACAAAACCTACCTCTTTCTGATATGGAATTTATTCAGTTCCATCCAACAGGAGTTTACGGTGCAGGAGTGTTAATCACTGAGGGAGCAAGAGGAGAAGGTGGATATTTAACTAATAGTGATGGTGAAAGATTCATGGAAAGATATGCTCCAAATGCAAAAGATCTAGCATCAAGGGATGTAGTAAGCCGAGCAATGACTATTGAAATTAGTGAAAATAGAGGCTGTGGAGATAATGCCGATCATGTGCTACTTCATCTTGAGCACATTGATGCTGATACATTACATAAAAGATTACCTGGTATTTCAGAAACTGCAAAAATATTTGCCGGAGTTGATCTAACTAAAGATCCAATACCAGTTCTCCCAACAGTTCATTATAATATGGGTGGTATACCGACAAATTATAGAACAGAAGTTCTGAGGCCATCAAATGAAAATCCAGATAATGTATGTGAAGGTTTAATGGCCGTTGGTGAGGCTGCATGTGTTTCTGTACACGGTGCTAATAGATTAGGAACAAATTCATTAATCGATCTTGTTGTTTTTGGCAAAGCAGCTAGTCTAACATGTAAAGAAAAAGTAAAACCAAATTCTAAAAAAATTGAAATTAGTAAATCAAAAACAGATAATATTATTGAGCGATTTGATATGATTAGAAACAGCAAAGGAAACTCTACAACTGGAGAACTTCGCACTTCCATGCAACATATAATGCAGCAAAAATGCGCAGTATTTAGAACACACGATCTCATATCAAAAGGTATTGAAGAATATTCAAAGGTTGAGAGTTCAATGGATGACATAGATATTAAAGACAAATCATTAATCTTTAATACAGACTTGGTCGAAGCTTTAGAGTTACACAATTTAATGGCACAATCAAAAGTTACTCTTCATTCTGCGTTAAACCGAACTGAAAGTAGAGGCGCACATGCAAGAGAAGATTATAAAGAAAGAGATGATAATAATTGGTTAGTTCACTCTTTAGCCTGGTTAAACGATAAGGGAGATGTGAATATGGGTTCTAGAGGTGTTCATATGAATACTCTAACTAATCATGTTCAACCAATACCACCTAAAAGAAGAGTTTATTAATGGCTCAGTTTACACTTCCTGCGAATTCAAAAATAACTAAAGGGAAAACTCATCAATTAAAAGAACCTGCAAATGATCCAAAGAAACTTGCAATCTACAGATGGGATCCTGAAGATGATAAAAATCCTAGGATAGATAATTATGAGATAGATCAAGAAAAGTGTGGCCCAATGGTATTAGACGCACTTATGAAAATAAAAAACGAAATTGATCCAACTTTAACATTTAGAAGATCTTGCAGAGAAGGAGTTTGTGGTTCCTGTGCTATGAATATTGATGGCGTTAACACATTAGCATGTTTGAAAAGTATGTCTGATGTTAAGAATGAAATAAAAATTTACCCTCTTCCACATATGCGTGTGGTAAAAGATTTAGTTCCAGATCTTAGTAAAGCCTATGAGCAACTTGCCTCCATTAAACCTTGGTTACAGCGTGAAAAAACAAATGAAGAAAAAAACTCAAGAGACGAAAAAAAACAATCACCAAAAGATAGAGAAAAACTAGATGGTAAATGGGAGTGTGTATTATGTTTTTGTTGCACTACTTCTTGTCCAAGTTATTGGTGGAATGGAGATGAATATTTAGGACCTGCAGTCCTTTTACAAGCAGCAAGATGGGTTAGTGACTCTAGAGACTCAGAAAGAAAAGAGAGATTAAAAGCAATAAATGATTCATTAAAACTTTATAGATGTCATTCAATAATGAATTGTACTAGGTCTTGTCCTAAAGGTCTAAATCCAGCCAAAGAAATTGCTGGACTTAAAAAGGCTATTGTTACAGAATTATAATTAAAGTATAAAACTTAAATGAGAAAAAAAATTGCTCTCATTGGAGCAGGCAATATCGGCGGGACTCTTGCACAACTTGTTAGTTTAAAAGAATTAGGTGACGTAGTTTTATTAGATATTTTTGAAGGGATGCCTAAGGGTAAATCTTTAGATTTGGCTCAGTCATCTTCCATTGAGGGATTTCATGCTGATTTTAAAGGTACTTCAAGTTTTAGAGATATCAAAAATTCTGATGTAGTAATAGTTACTGCAGGTTTTCCAAGAAAACCAGGTATGTCTCGAGATGATCTTGTAGAAAAAAATTCTATAATTATTCAAAATGTTGGGAAAAATATTAAAAAATATTGTCCAAAAGCATTTGTTATATGCATTACCAATCCACTGGATGCAATGGTAAGTGTCCTTCAGAAATCATCAGGCCTTAAGACAAATATGTGTATTGGCATGGCTGGTGTTTTAGATAGTGCAAGATTAAAATACTTTTTATCCAAGGAATTTAATGTGTCAATTAACGATATCAGCGCTTTTGTCTTAGGTGGTCATGGAGACACAATGGTTCCACTTATGCGATATTCAACTGTATCAGGTATCCCCGTACCTGAGTTAATAAACATGAAATGGACAACAAAAAAAAATATAGACAAAATTATTCAAAGAACACGTGATGGTGGAGCTGAAATAGTAAAACTCATGAACACATCTGCCTTTTATGCGCCAGCTTCTTCAGCTATACAAATGGCAGAGTCATTTTTGTTAGATCAAAAAAGATTATTACCTTGTGCTGCATATCTTAATGGTGAATATGGAGTAAAAGGACTATATGTTGGAGTTCCAGTTATCATTGGCAAAAAAGGTGTTGAAAAAATTATTGAATTAAAACTTAATAATAATGAAAAGAAAGAATTTAATCATTCTGTTAAAGCAGTAAAATCATTAACTACATTGTCTAACAAGCTTCTAAATAAGAAAAATAAAAAATAATTGTATTTTTCATCTAATCTAACTATTACCTTTTTATCAAAATGAATTTGCATGAATACCAAGCTAAAGATCTACTAAGAAAGTACAATCTACCTATACTTGAAGGCAAAAGTTACATTGAAAATGTTGATGGGTTAGAAAAAGATTTACAAAATATAAAAGGACCACCTTGGGTTATCAAATCACAAATACATGCTGGTGGAAGAGGAGCAGGTAAATTTTTAAAACCATTTAATACAAAAGGTGGAGTACAAATAACAGAATCAGTTGATGATGCACAAAAAATTGCAAAAGGAATGATGGGCAACATATTGATTACAAAACAAACAGGTAATGAAGGAAAGTTAGTAAATAGAATTTATTTAGAAGCTGGATGTGAAATTGATAGGGAATATTATTTAAGTATTCTTCTTGATAGGAATCAATCAAAATTAATGATGATGGTATCTGATGCTGGTGGTGTAGACATAGAAGATGTAGCTGAGAAAACACCAGAAAGAATTCAATATGTTTATTTTGATAACTTAGAAGATTTCACAATTAGTGATAGTCTTCAAAATAAATTAAATTTTTCTATTAATGAGTTTAACCAATTTAAAGAAATTGTTTCAAATTTATGTAAGTGCTATGTGGAAATAGATGCTTCTTTAATTGAAATTAATCCTCTTGTTGTGACAAAAGATGAAAAACTAATTCTTTTAGATGCTAAAATTAATATTGATGATAATGCTCTGTATAGACAGGCTGACATTGAAAAATTAAAAGATACTTCAGAAGAAAATGATTTGGAACTTGAAGCTTCTGAAAACGATATGGTTTACATTAAGCTGGATGGAAAAATAGGCTGTATGGTTAACGGAGCTGGACTGGCTATGGCAACTATGGACATTATTAAACAATTTGGAATGGAGCCAGCCAATTTTTTAGATTTAGGTGGTACTGCAAATAAAGAAAGAGCCATTAAAGCTTTCAAGATCATTCAATCAGATAAAAATGTGAAATCAGTCTTTATAAATATTTTTGGAGGAATTATCCATTGTGATATGATTGCTAATGGCATCATTGATGCAATTAAAGAATTGGAATTTAAACTTCCTGTTGTTGTACGTTTTCAAGGAACAAATTCTAAAGAAGGAAGAGACATTATAAATAATTCATCATTAGGATTAATTTCTATTGATGATTTTTCAAATGCAGCTCAGAAAGCTGTGGAGTTATCAGAATAGTGTCAATTTTAGTTAATAAAAAAACAAGACTTATTTGCCAAGGCTTTACTGGTTCACAAGGAACATATCATTCTGAACAAGCTATAGAATATGGTACAAACCTTGTTGGTGGTGTAACGCCTGGAAAAGGAGGTCAGACCCATTTAAATTTACCAGTGTTTAATACTGTTGCCGATGCAGTGAAACAAACTGATGCAAATGCAACAGTTATTTATGTGCCTGCTAAGTTTGCTGCTAAAGCAATCCACGAAGCTTTAGATGCAAATATTGAATTAATTGTTTGTATTACAGAAGGTATTCCAGTCTTAGATATGATTGATATAAAAAAAAGAATTATTAAAAATAAAACATATTTGATTGGACCAAACTGTCCAGGATTAATCACACCTTCCGAATGCAAGATTGGAATCATGCCTGGCTTCATCCATAAAAAAGGTAAAATAGGAATAGTAAGTAGATCAGGAACATTAACTTATGAAGCTGTTGCACAGACAACAGAGGTAGGATTAGGTCAATCAACATGCGTTGGTATTGGTGGAGATCCAATACATGGTATGGATTTTATAGATTGTATAAAGTTATTTTTAGAAGATGATGAGACTGAGGGAATTTTAATGATTGGCGAAATTGGTGGCGAGGAAGAAGAAAATGCAGCAGAATTTATTTCAAACTCAAAAAGAAAAAAACCAGTTTCAGCATTTATAGCTGGACAATCGGCACCAAAAGGAAAACGTATGGGTCATGCAGGTGCTATCGTTTCAGGCTCAAAAGGTACAGCACATTCCAAAATTAAATCTTTAGAAAATGCTGGAGTTTTGGTGTCAAAATCCCCAGCATCGTTGGGAAAAACTATGAAATTAGCAATGCAAAATGGGAATAATTAGTTTCCATTAGTATGATTGTTATGCGAAATGGTTTTAGTTTAATAGAAATCTATGAATGATACTTTTTTAAATAGTGCTAATGCGCCATATGTGGCCGAACTGTATTCTAAATTTAGAAATGACCCTGAAAGTGTGGACACAACTTGGAAAGATTTTTTTAATAATTTAAATGAAGATGACTATTCTGTTCTTAAAGATTTTGGAGGACCAGAATGGAAAGAACGTCCATCAAGTATAATAGATAAAAATTACATAACTAAGGTTATAAAATCAAATGCGAATTACAATTCTGAGGAATTTAAAATATCAACCTTAGATTCAATTAGAGCATTAAGGTTAATTAGAGCTTTTAGAATTAATGGACATTTAATTGCAGATCTTGATCCTTTAGGAATATCTGAAAGAGAGTATCCTCAAGAATTAGATTATAAAAGCTATGGTTTCATTGAATCAGATTTAGAAAAAGAAATATTCATTGATGGAAGTTTGGGTTTAGAAAAAGGTAAATTAAAAAATATTATTAAAATATTAAAAGAAACTTATTCTGCTTCAATTGGTGTTGAATTTTTACACATACAACAAGCTGATCAAAAACAATGGGTACAAGAAAGAATTGAAGAAGTAAGAAATAAAACAAATTTTACAAATGAAGGAAAAAAAGCAATCTATAAAAGATTAGTTGAATCAGAACTATTTGAGCAGTTTTTAGATAAAAAGTTTTTAGGCACAAAGAGATACGGTATCGAAGGTGGTGAAGCGATGATACCTGGGATAGAGCAAATTGTTAAACAGGCATGTTTGTCTGGAATTGAAGATATTATTATTGGAACAGCTCATCGAGGGAGACTAACACTTCTATCAAGTGTTTTGGAAATGCCTTACAAAAAAATATTATCAAAATTCCAAGGTTCTTTAAATGACCCAAATGAGGTACTAGGTTCGGGTGATGTAAAATATCATTTAGGAGTTTCTGCTGATCGTGAATTTGAAAAAAAGAAAATTCATTTATCCCTCACTTCTAACCCATCACATTTAGAAGCAGTTAACCCAGTTGTGGCAGGAAAAGTAAGAGCTAAACAAACTTTAGCTAAAGATAAAACAACAGATAAAGTTATAGGTTTATTAATTCACGGAGATGCAGCAATAGCTGGACAAGGAGTTGTGGCCGAAACATTTGCTATGTCACAATTAAGAGGGTTTAAAACAGGTGGCACCATTCACTTTGTAATTAACAATCAGATAGGTTTTACAACTATGCCACAATATGGACGATCAGCACCTTATTGTACTGAAATTGCAAAAATGGTTCAAGCGCCAATATTTCATGTTAATGGCGATGACCCAGAAGCAGTAGTTCATGTTTGTAGACTTGCAACAGAATTTAGAAATAAATTTAAAGTCGATGTTGTTGTAGATATGTTTTGTTACAGGAGATCAGGACATAACGAAGCTGATGAACCTTCTTTCACTCAGCCACTTATGTATAAGGCTATCAAGAAACAAATCACAACAAGAAAAAAATATGAAAAAAAATTAATTGAGAATAATACTCTTTCAGAAGAAGAATCCAAAGACATTGTAAATTCTTTTAAAAATTTTTTGGATAAAGAATTTGAATCAACTAAAAATTATAAGCCAAATAAAGTAGATTGGTTAGAGGGAACTTGGACAGGTTTATCTACTGCAACATTTGATGCGAGAAGGGGAAAAACTTCCGTAAAAGAAAAAACATTAATTAATGTAGCAAAAAAAATTCATGAAATACCAGCAGATTTCAATGCTCATAGAAGAATAAAAAAAATTTATGGAGACAGATTAACAAGTGTCATCAATGGAAAAGGTATTGATTGGGCAACCTCTGAAAGTTTAGCTTTAGCAACACTTCTTGATGAGGGATACGGTGTTCGAATATCTGGACAAGATGTTGGAAGAGGAACATTTAGTCATAGACATGGTGTACTATACGATCAAGAAAACGAAAATCGTTTTGTTCCATTAAGACATTTTCAAAACAAGCAAGGTTACTTTGAAATTATAGATAGTTTTTTATCTGAGTTTGGTGTTCTTGGTTTTGAATATGGATATTCACAAGTTGATCCTAAGACACTTGTTATATGGGAAGCACAGTTTGGCGATTTTGCAAATGGTGCACAAATTATGATTGATCAATTCATTAGTTCTGGAGAAAGAAAATGGTTGAGAATGTCTGGTTTAACGATGTTACTTCCCCACGGACATGAGGGCCAAGGTCCTGAGCATACAAGTGGAAGATTAGAAAGATTTTTACAGATGTGTGCGGAAGATAATATGCAAATTGTTAATTGCACAAGTCCTGCTAATTATTTTCATGTTTTAAGAAGACAACTACATAGAAACTTTAGGAAACCTCTAATTATATTTACACCAAAATCTACACTTAGACATAAATCTAACGTTTCTAATATTGAGGATTATATAAATGGATCAACTTTCCATAGAATTCTAACTGATAAATTATCTGTTAAAGAAAAGAGGAAAAATAAAAGATTAATAATTTGTTCTGGTAAAATATATTTTGAACTTGCAGATCACATAGCAAAAAATAAAATTAAAAATCTCTCCATAATAAGATTGGAGCAGATTTATCCATTTCCTTATGAAAACTTTAGAGATGAATTAAAACATTATACCGATGCTGAAATTATTTGGGCACAAGAAGAACCAAAAAATATGGGTGCCTGGGGTTTTGTGAAAGGTAGATTGGAAAGTGTTATGCAGGGAGCCAAAGTTAAACAAGAAAAAATATTCTATGTTGGTAGAAGTCCGGCTGCATCTCCTGCCGCTGGTTCTTTAGAAAGACACTTAAGTAACCAAGAAACTATTATAAAAATGGCAACTGAAGATTCTATTAGCAAAATTATCAAATCTTGGGCAGGTATTTCAACAAAATTAAAGACTAATCTGCCAATTGAATAAATTGACGTAAATGTTATTAAGCATTTAATTAATGAGCACAGAATTAATAGTTCCAACACTTGGAGAGTCAATTACGGAAGCAACTGTTTCAAAATGGCTTAAGAATATAGGCGATAATTTTGAAGCTGATGAACCTTTAGTTGAAATTGAAACTGACAAAATTACAGTTGAAGTACCAGCTCCTCATGCAGGATCTCTAAAAGAAATAAAAGTTTCTGAAGGAACTGATGTTGAAATTGGTGGTATTTTAGGAATCTTAGATGAATCTAAAGGCAAAAAACCAACTCCTAAAAAATCTGAAACTAAAGAAGAAAAAGTAAAAGAAGAAGTAAAAGAAGTTAAGGTTGAAACAAAATCTTCACCTGCCAAATCTTCACCATCTGCAAGAAAAATTGCTGAAGAAAATAATATTAAACTTGAAGATGTCACCTCATCCCGTTCTGATGGAAGAATTAATAAAGAGGATGTAGTTTCTCATCTTTCTTCTTCAAATAAAACAACCACTAATAAAGGTGAAAGAGAAGAAGTTGTTAAAATGTCTAAAATCAGACAGACAATATCTAAACGTTTAAAGGAGGCTCAAAATACAGCAGCCATACTTACGACTTTCAATGAAATTGACATGTCCAAAGTTATGGAAATTAGAAAATCAAAAAACCAAGAATTTCAAAGTCGGTATGAGGTCAAATTAGGTTTCATGTCATTTTTTGTAAAAGCGGTAGTAAAAAGTTTGCAAGAGTATCCAGCTGTGAATGCTGAAATTAAAGATGAAAATATAATTTATAAAAATCATTTTGATATAGGTATAGCTGTTGGAACTGAAAAAGGATTAGTCGTACCAATACTTAAGGACGCTGATCAATTGAGTTTTGGAGAAATAGAAACTAAAATTATTGATCTTAGTACAAAAGCCAAAGATGGAACGCTGACCATGGACGATTTGACTGGCGGAACTTTTACAATTTCAAATGGTGGCGTTTACGGATCAATGCTCAGCACTCCAATAATCAATAGACCTCAATCTGGAATTTTAGGGATGCATAATATTCAAAAAAGAGCAGTAGTTGTAAATGATGAAATAGTAATTAGGCCAATGATGTATGTTGCATTAAGTTATGATCATAGAATTATTGATGGAAAAGAAAGTGTTGGATTTTTAGTGAAAGTGAAAGAACTTCTGGAAGATCCATCCGAATTAGTATTAGGAATATGAAATGGAAGATTTTGATTTAATAGTAATTGGTGCGGGACCTGGCGGATATGTAGCTGCAATCAGAGCAGCTCAACTTGGAATGAAGGTTGCTTGTATAGAAAAAGAGCCATCACTTGGTGGAACTTGTTTGAACATTGGATGCATACCCTCTAAAGCATTATTAAATTCATCTGAAAAATTTGTTGAAATTTCAAATCATGCTGCAGAGCATGGCATAAAAACATCAAAGATAGATTTAGATCTAAATGTTTTGATGGATCGCAAAAGTAAGATTGTAAAAAAACTTACAACAGGGATCGGTTTTTTATTTAAGAAAAATAAAATAACGCATATTCCTGGCATGGCTTCATTTGTAGATAAAAATACTATTTCTATTACAAATGGAAAAAACGAAATAACAGCTAGTGCTAAAAATTTTATTATCGCAACAGGTTCATCTTCGATTGAGATACCAAATATTCCTGTTGATGAAAAACAAATAGTATCTTCCACAGGTGCTCTTTCTCTATCTAAAATACCAAAATCACTCCTAGTTATTGGTGGTGGATATATTGGACTAGAAATGGGATCAGTATGGAGTAGATTAGGCTCAAAGGTAACAGTTGTTGAAGCTCTTGACAGAATTGTTCCAACTATGGATGGTGAAATTGCAAAAGAGTTTATGAAAATGTTAACTAAACAAGGATTAGAATTTAAGTTATCGCATAAAGTGAGTTCTGCAAAATCTGGTAAGTCTGGTGTAGATGTTGAGATGGAAACATTAGATAAAAAGAAAATAAAAGAAAACTACGAAATAGTTTTAATGTCAGTAGGAAGAAAACCAAACACAGAAGGACTGGGTCTCGAAAAAATTGGTATTAAATTAACCGAAAAAAAATCCATTGAAATTAAAGATAACTTTCAAACTTCTGTTAAAGGAATCTACGCTATTGGTGATGTAGCACCGGGACCAATGCTAGCACACAAAGCTGAAGAAGAAGGAGTTGCTTGTGTTGAATTTATAAATGGTCAAAAACCTCATATAAACTATGAAGCTATACCAGCGATTGTTTATACCAATCCAGAGATTGCATCTGTAGGGAAAACAGAAGAACAGCTCAAGCAAGAAAAGAAAGACTTCAAGGTTGGAAAATTTCCTTTTATGGCTAATGGTCGTGCCCTAACCACTTCTGCATCAGAGGGATTTGTAAAAATTTTGGTTGATAAAAAAACAGATGAAATTTTAGGTGCTCATATAATCGGTCATGATGCTGGACAACTGATTGCAGAAATTGTTACTACAATCGAATTTGGTGGAAGTGCAGAAGATATTGCTAGAGTATGTCATGCTCATCCAACAACTAGTGAAGCGGTAAAAGAAGCAGCTCTAAGTGTTGACGGCAGAGCCATACATATTTAAATTTTAGCTAGATCCATTCCTTTTTTATATTTTTTTGATGACTGTTTTACAACTGCTTGACCACACCTCATAACTTTTCTTTTATGATCAAATGTCATTTTTGGCTCTCCATGTAATTTCCAACCATTAGATAATGCCTCTGTTACTCTTTGACAAAAATCAACAGTGTCATCATCAGTAATAAATCTATAACCTTTCATGTATGCTCCTTTTTGTATTAATTTATTTGATCTAGAATTTTTAATTGTTCCTTTGATTTTAAACTAATAAATGTTTCAAACTCTATGAGAAAATCATCATAACTCATATTAAAATTTTTCCTAAAAGATTCTCTCCATCCTTGGTGGATTTCTCCTTCTTCCCTTTTTTCTAATTCAAGTTCGGCAATATCTTCATAAAAATCAAAGAATACTTTTTGATTAGATCCACTTAAAGAAGCAAGGTACGCTGTTGCCCACATACCACCATCATACTCAAAGCCTTGATCACATTTACTTCGCAGTTTTATGGCATCTTCTTCTCTTTCTACATCTTTGAGTTTAATTCCTTTTTTTGCACATTTACGAAAGGATTTTAGTGTTTGTTTCATAATTTTTTTATAATCAGCTAAATTATTTTTTCCAATAATATAATAACCAAAATATTCTGCCCCACCTTCTTCAATCCACATTGGCATATCATCATTAAATTTATACTGGGCAACACCAAAACGTTTTTCGTCTTCAAAAAAAATTTTTTTCATATTTTGATAAACATGAAAATATTCATGTGCTACTATTTTTGCAACACTCCACGCTTCATTTTTATAACCCCTCCACCAACATTTATTACCCTCAATACTTCCTTTTAATGTTTTAGGTGAAAAATAGGCAGACGCTACACATTCTTTGAACCATTTTTTGTTATCACCACCACCTACTTTTAAACATTCTTCATTGAAATTCTCCCCACGATTTACTTCACACCAATTTTGAGCAACTTTTTTTAGATTAGATTTCTTTTCATTCCAGATAATAACGTGAGTTTCCGCAATGGGTTTTTCACCAAGCTCAAGGTAGGAATATTCAAGGGTTTCAATAAATAAACTATGAAGATCATCAGGGACTCCTTTATATTTAGGAAATATAATTTTTTCCTGCCCATACCAGTCAGGTATTGTATATTCATATTCAACTATATTGACCGAATTGTTATAATTTTTTTCTCCATCATCATTTGTAACAAAGGCAACATTTTCCCAAATAATTTTGTCGTTAACAGCAAAGGGTTCACACTTTCCTGAAATATTATTTTCTTTTCTCCATTTTTCACAATCTTTAAAAGCTGCTTTTTTTGCTTTCTCTTCTGATTTTTCACCAATAGTCATTCCGTATTCACATTCACCATCGCTGACTACAACATAAAACGCAGCATGTTGATCTGTTGCCTCTTCTTGATATTCTTTAAATGGTTCGTCCATTATCCAACTACATATTTGAGGATTGGCAAATAAATTTTGGGAATTGACTAATAAAAATAAAATTATTAGCAAAATTTTCATTTTATGATTAGTAAATTAATCTCTATAATTTTAATTAAGTACTCAACAAGATCAGTTTGCATATCAACTGTGAATTTATTTTTATCTTTTGATCCCATAGCCAATATTAGACTATCTTCACGAAATTTAACTTTTAATAAAATATATGATTTTATCGTTGCTGATTTATTAGGAAAAAATAAAAGTAAACCTTTAGGATTTTGATTTAAATTTGTAACCATTTTGTTTTTAAAATAACTATTTGCAATTTTAATATCAAGTTGTGATAAGTTTTCTGCTCTAATATTTTCATTTGTAACAAAACAATTCATTTCATCACAACCTAAAATTGTTTTAAGATCATTTTTAATTAAGCTTATTAATTTTTGTAAACTTTTTACATTTAGAATTCTAATTGTAGATTTTAGAATTCTTTTTTGAGCATTTAAATGACTTTTTCCTGCAAGTAGTACTTTTGTCATTTGATTTTGTAGATCTATATTTTGTTGCGATATCTTTTTATATCTATAAGCATCTAAATCGACAACCTTATCAGAACTATTATCGAGGGTGGGAAAATTTAGTTCATTAACTAATTCTGAATTTTTAATAAAAAAATTTTTATTTTTTTTTAAAAAATTTATTATTTGTTTTTCACTAATTTCATCTTCATGCGCCATGATGATTATTTTGGCAAGATTTGCTGTCCTGTTTTTGCCCAATCATCAAGAAATGCTTTCAGCCCTTTATCTGTGAGAGGATGTTTATATAATTCGTGAATAACTTTAGGTGGTAGAGTTGAAACATGGGCACCAATCACAGCTGCATCAATAAGATGTTGAGTGTTTCTTACCGAAGCAACTAATACTTCAGTATCAAATCCATAATTTTCATACATTATTACTATATCTGAAATTAGATCCATACCTTTTTCACCAATATCATCGAGTCTTCCCACAAATGGAGAAATAAATGTTGCACCAACCTTAGCGGCTAGTAATGCTTGAGCAGCACTAAAACACAACGTTACATTTACCATGATATTTTTTTCTCTAAGAGCTTTGCATGTCTGAAGACCAGCAGGTGTGAGAGGAACTTTTACAGCAACATTCTTAGCTAATGATGCTAAGTATTCACCTTCTTCAAGCATCTTGTTATATTCCGTTGCTGTCACTTCTGCACTTACTGGACCAGATACTATGGAACAAATTGTTTTAATTGTTTCACCCATATCTTTACCACTTTTTGCAATTAGAGATGGGTTTGTCGTAACACCGTCTATTAATCCACTAGGCATTAACTCTTCGATTTCATGTATATCGGCAGTGTCTATAAAAAATTTCATTGTTTGTTGTATACCATATACAAGTTATTTAGAAAGTTAACATATAAAAAATACATAAATATAATGTTGTACGATGTAGTAGTAACAAGACCTTTCGACAAAGTTTTCACTTATTCTTCAACAAATGAGCAACTTGAAATTGGTCAAGTAGTCTTAGTTCCATTTGGAAAAAAAATAGAAGCTGGAATTATTTGGAAGAAGAATGTTAAAAATCCTGGATACGAAATTAAAGAGGTTACAAAAATTTGTAATGATCTTATTCTTCAGAATTCTTCAATCGATTTTATAAATTGGATCGCAAGTTATACTTTAGCTCCACTAGGAGCAGTTTTAAAATTATTTCTTATTAATAATGATATAGTTGAATTTGATAAAGAAAAATTAGATAGTTTCAATAACACCAAACCTTCTTTAGTGACCTTGAGTGAAGAGCAAGCAAATTCATTCAAAGAAATTACCCAATCATTTAATAAATCAAATAAACCTGTTTTATTAGAAGGTGTAACAGGCTCTGGTAAAACTGAAGTATATTTTGAAATAATAGATAAATTTTTAAAAGAAAAAAAACAAATATTAATAATGGTTCCAGAAATTAGCCTAACACCGCAATTAGAGACAAGAGTAAAGAAGCGTTTTGGAATGGAAGTGTGTTTGTGGCATTCTAAAATTACAAAAAAAAATAGGCAAAAAATTTGGCATAAATGTTTTGCTGGAGATCCAGTAATTGTAATTGGCGCTCGTTCAAGTTTGTTTCTTCCTTTTACAAACTTAGGATTAATTGTTGTCGATGAAGAACATGATTCTAGTTATAAACAAGAGGACAATATACGTTACCAAGCAAGAGATCTTGCAGTTGTAAGAGCTAAAATTGAAAAAAATTTTATATTATTAGCTTCAGCAACGCCGTCTTTAGAAACAATAAATAATGTTAAAATTAAAAAATATGATCAAGTCTATTTATCAAAACAATTTTCTGGAACTCCATTACCTGAAATTTCTATAATTGATTTAAATAAAAATAAACTTGATAAAGATAAATGGATATCACAATCAATTATAGATTCTATTTCTCAGTGCTTAGAAAATAAGGAACAAAGTCTTATTTTTTTAAATCGTAGAGGATATTCTCCATTAACCTTATGTAACACTTGTGGATTTAGATATGAATGTGATCAATGTTCATCATGGATGGTTATGCACCAACACAAAAAAGTTTTCTTATGCCATCAATGTGGAACTATAAAAAAATTAAATTTAGATTGTCCTCAATGTAATGAAAAAGATAGTATAAAATTTGTTGGTCCTGGAGTTGAGAGAGTTGCAGAGGAACTAAAAGAATTCTTTCCTGGGAAAAATATTTCCATAATGTCTAGCGACAACGTTAACACACCAAACAAAATTAAAAAATTTATTACTGATATAAACAACAAAGATATAGATATAATTGTAGCTACACAAATAATGGCAAAAGGATATGATTTTCCAAATTTGTCATTAGTAGGAATAGTAGATGCGGACGCAGGTTTATTTGGTGGTGATCCTAGAGCTATAGAAAAAACTTTTAATCTACTTCAGCAAGTTGGAGGAAGAGCTGGTAGAGGAAAAAAAATTGGTAAAGTTTTTCTTCAAACATATTTTCCAGACCAAGAAATAATTAAGTCGATTCAACTTCGAGAAAGAGAAGCTTTTATTGAAAGAGCTTTAGAAGAGAGAAAGAATTTTAATATTCCTCCTTTTGGTTTTATGACTTCAATAATTCTTTCTAGTCATACAAAAGCTTTAGTTCTTAAACAAGCTTCAAGACTGGCTCAACAAGATCAAAATAGTGAAAATATTAAAATTCTAGGTCCAGTTGAAGCTCCAATTTTTTTGCTTAGAGGACAATATCGATACAGAATATTATTGAAGAGCAATAGTAGAAAAAATCTGAATAAATTCACAAAAAAAATTGTCGAAAAGACTAAATTACCTTCTTCTGTAAAGTTAATTATTGATGTCGATCCCTACTCATTTATGTAATTTACCCACAATTTTAAAAATATCTTCGATTTAACTCATTTGACGCACAAACTGACAGTTTACCTACTTTTTCCGATGTGTTATTAGCCTATTTCTAAACTTCTTATGAACTTAATTTATGGCATCTAATACATTATCTGGAGATCTTATATCGGAAAGGTACGGAGCTGCTCTCTATGATCTTGCTTCTGAAAAAAAATGCATTGATGATATTCTAAAAGATTTTGAATTAGTGAATAAAGCATTGAAAGAAAGTTCAGAATTAAGACAGGTTATTAAAAGTCCATTAGTAAATTCAGATGAGAAACTTAATATTTTATTAAAATTATTTTCTGAAGCAAATTTACATAATCTTACGACAACTTTTTTAAAAGTTCTTGATAACAATAAAAGAATTTCAAATATCGCTTCTATTATTTTACAATTTAAAAAAATAAACTCCGAAAAAAGAGGTGATATTACTGCTGATATAACATCAGCAAACATATTATCTGATGATGAAAAAAATAATATTACAAATCAACTTAAAAAATCTTTAGGTGAAAAATTATCTTTAAATTTTGATGTCGATGAAGACATTATTGGTGGTTTAATTGTTAAGGTTGGTTCCAAAATGATTGATACATCTATAGCTAATAAAATTAATAAACTTAAAATTGCAATGAAGGGGGCATAATGGAAATTAAAGCTGCAGAAATATCGTCTGTAATTAAAGACCAAATAGCTAATTTTGAAACTAAAGCGGATGTTGCTGAGGTTGGAACAGTACTAAGTGTTGGAGATGGAATTGCTCGTGTGTATGGTCTTGATCAAGTACAAGCTGGAGAGATGGTAGAATTCCCAGGCGGCATTAAAGGTATGGCCCTCAACCTTGAAATGGATAACGTTGGTGTTTCAATCTTCGGTGATGATACTGGAATTAAAGAAGGTGACACAGTTAAACGTACAGGAGAAATTGTTGACGTTCCTGTTGGAAAAGAATTGTTAGGACGTGTTGTTGATGGTTTAGGAAATCCTATTGATGGTAAAGGTCCTATTCAATCTTCTGAAAAGAGAAGAATTGAATTAAAAGCCCCAGGTATTATTCCTCGTCAAAGTGTATCTGAACCTATGCAGACAGGTATTAAAGCACTTGATGCTCTTGTTCCAGTTGGAAGAGGGCAGCGTGAATTAATAATTGGTGACAGACAAACAGGTAAAACTGCTGTTGCTATTGATACAATCTTAAATCAAAAATCTGTAAATCAATCAGACAATGAAAAAGAAAAGTTATATTGCATCTATGTTGCAATTGGTCAGAAAAGATCAACAGTTGCTCAAATTGTAAAAACACTAGAGGATAATGGTGCAATGGAATATACAATTGTTGTATCTGCAACTGCATCAGAGCCTGCACCGTTGCAATTTTTATCTGCTTATACTGGCTGTACAATGGGTGAGTATTTTAGAGATAATGGTATGCATGCATTAATTGTTTATGATGATTTATCAAAGCAAGCTGTTGCTTACAGACAGATGTCTCTTTTATTAAGAAGACCTCCTGGACGTGAAGCATATCCTGGAGATGTATTTTACATTCATAGCCGTCTTTTAGAAAGAGCTGCAAAAATGAGTGATGAACACGGTGGTGGAAGTTTGACCGCCCTTCCAATTATTGAGACTCAAGCTGGAGACTTATCTGCTTATATTCCAACGAATGTTATATCCATTACTGATGGACAAATATTCTTGGAAACCAATCTATTCTTTGCTGGTATTCGACCTGCGATTAACGTTGGTCTTTCAGTAAGTCGTGTTGGCTCTGCTGCGCAAACAAAAGCAATGAAAAAAATTGCTGGTCCTGTAAAACTAGAATTAGCTCAATATCGTGAAATGGCTGCTTTTGCACAGTTTGCATCAGACTTAGATGCTTCAACAAAACAATTACTTGATCGTGGTGCAAGACTAGTTGAAATTTTAAAACAAGGTCAATATTCACCACTAACCGTTTCAGAGCAAGTTGTATCTATTTATGCAGGTGTACGCGGATATCTTGATAAAGTTGCAGTAGGCGATGTAGTCAAGTTTGAAACAGAAGTTTTAAATGAGATTAGAACTAAGCATAGTGATTTATTAGATGCAATTGCAAATGAAAAAGAATTATCTAAAGAAAATGATGATAAATTAAAATCAATCTTAGATGATTTGGTTGGAAAGTTTGCAAGTAACTAATCTATGCCAAGTTTAAAAGATATCAAAACTCAGATCAATTCAGTTGGATCTACAAAAAAAATTACATCAGCAATGAAAATGGTTGCTGCAAGTAAGTTACGAAGATCACAAGAAAAAGCTGAAGCAGCAAGACCATATTCCTCAAGACTAGAGGAGATGCTTTCCTCTCTTGCATCATCTGCTGCATCTGGGGAAGGTATAATTAAACTTTTAACAGGTACAGGCAATGATCAAAACTATATCGTAGTTCCAGTAAGTGCTGATAGAGGTTTATGTGGTGGATTTAACAGCAGTATAAATAGAGAAACTTTTAAGTTAGTTAAATCACTTGAGGGTAATGGAAAAAAAGTTCAACTAATGCCAGTTGGGAAAAAAAGTAGAGACTTTTTTAATAGAGTAATGAAGGATCAAATTATAGAGAGTTTTGTCGACTTAAATGTTTCAAGTACTGGTTACGAGTCTGCATTAAATATTTCTAATAAGCTTCAAGAATTATACTTTGAGGGTAAATTTGATAAATGCATATTAGTTTTTAATAAATTTAAATCAGCTATTTCTCAAGAAGTAACACAACAGCAATTAATACCATTAGACGTTTCAAATTCTGAAAAGGAAGAAGAAAAAGAAAATTCTTCAAATGCAATTTATGATTATGAGCCTGATGAAGAAACAATTTTAAAGGATTTACTTCCAAAAAATGTTTCTATTCAAATATTTAAAGTACTTTTGGAAAGTGATGCAGGGGAGCAGGGAGCAAGAATGGCCGCAATGGACAACGCAACCCGAAACGCAGGTGAAATGATAGATAGTTTAACGTTAAAGTATAATAGAACGCGACAAGCGTTCATTACAAAAGAATTAATAGAGATTATTTCTGGAGCTGAATCAATATAAAGGGGGATATATGGCTAACAATTTAACTGGAAAAATATCACAAGTTCTCGGAGCTGTTGTTGATGTAGAGTTCGATGGTGAACTTCCTGCAATCATGAACGCTCTAGAAGTTGACAACAACGGAACAAGATTAATGCTAGAGGTTGCTCAGCATTTAGGAGAAAACGCTGTTCGTACAATTGCTATGGATACAACTGATGGACTAGTTAGAGGTCAAACAGCTACTGATACAGGTGCCCCAATTTCAATGCCTGTAGGCCCGGAAACTCTAGGTAGAATTATGAATGTTGTAGGAGAGCCAGTTGACGAAAGAGGCCACATTGGAACAAGTAAATCTTATCCTATTCATAGACCAGCGCCAGAGTTTGTTGATCAATCTACAGAAACCGAAGTTCTGGTAACAGGAATTAAAGTGGTTGATCTACTAGCACCTTATGCAAGAGGTGGTAAAATCGGATTATTTGGCGGAGCTGGTGTTGGTAAGACAGTTTTAATTATGGAATTAATTAACAACATTGCCAAGGCTCATGGAGGATATTCGGTATTTGCTGGTGTGGGAGAAAGAACGCGTGAGGGTAATGACTTGTACCACGAAATGATTGAATCAGGAATTATTGACTTAAAGGGAAAAGATTCAAAAGTTGCTCTTGTTTATGGTCAGATGAATGAACCACCAGGAGCAAGAGCCAGAGTTGCTCTTTCAGGATTAACTCAAGCAGAATACTTTAGAGATGAAGAAGGTCAGGATGTGTTATTTTTTGTAGATAACATATTTAGATTTACACAGGCAGGCTCTGAAGTGTCAGCTCTTCTAGGACGTATCCCATCTGCAGTTGGATATCAGCCAACACTTGCAACAGATATGGGTGCTTTACAAGAACGAATCACAACTACAAAAAAAGGATCTATTACATCAGTACAGGCAATATATGTTCCTGCAGATGACTTAACTGATCCTGCACCTGCAACATCCTTTTCACATTTGGATGCAACAACAGTTCTAAATAGAGCTATCTCTGAAAAAGGAATATATCCAGCAGTTGATCCATTAGACTCTACTTCTAGAATTTTAGATCCACAAGTTGTTGGTGATGATCATTATAGAGTTGCTAGAGAAGTACAAAGAGTTCTACAAACATATAAAAGTCTTCAAGATATAATAGCTATTCTAGGAATGGATGAGCTTTCAGAAGAAGATAAGTTAACAGTTGCAAGAGCTAGAAAAATAGAAAAGTTTTTGAGCCAACCATTTTTTGTTGCAGAAGTCTTCACAGGCTCTCCTGGAAAATATGTTGATCTTGAAGATACCATAAAAAGTTTTGATGGACTCGTAAAAGGTGAATATGATCATATGCCAGAAGCTGCATTTTATATGGTAGGTGGTATTGATGAAGCTATTGAAAAAGCTAAAAAATTAGAAGCTGAAGCTGCATAATGGCAACAATTTCTTTTGATTTAGTTTCTCCAGAAAACCTCATCTTTAATGATGATGTTGGAACTATTATTGTTCCAGGCAAAGATGGTGATCTGGGTGTCTTACCTGGACATAGTCAAGTAATGTCCTCATTAAGACCCGGTAGAGTGATGGTTTATAGTGAGGATAAAAATTTAGTTAAATCATTTTTTGTATCAGGTGGTTTTGCTGAAATTAATCCAGAGAAATGTATCGTTCTTGCAGAAAGTGTAGTTGAACTAAATACTTTAGACAAGTCTTCAATTGAAAAAGAAATTGAAGAATTAGGTAGTAAGGAAAGTAAAGAGTCAGAAGAGCAACTGTCGATAGCAAAAGCTAAATTAGAAGCTATAACTGTAAGTTTTTATGATAAGATTTAATTTCTAGAATTAACAGAGTCTATTAAATTTTTTGCATTATTATAAAAAAGATCTTGCTTTTCACTTTCCGATATTTTGCTATTTCGAATTCCTCTTTTCATTGCTCTTAATTGTTCGTATCTAATAAATGTCATTCGATCATCACAATGACTTAGAGCTAAATTATGATTATCAGAATTTATTGCAGACCAAGCTTTCCCAAAAGTAATATATTTCCCTCTCATTCTCCCTATCATATCATCAGATCCATACATTATTTTTTCAAGACCAACTCCTTGATACAGAGCGTCAATTGAATCAGATTCACATACTGTAGAACAATCATACCAAATATTTTTTAAATCTCTAATTTTCTTAATTCCTTTTTCTAACGCCCAAGCAGAATAACTTCTAGCACAGTGAGCAAGTATCCATTTAACGTTAGGATATTTATCACTCAAATAAATTAGGTCATTAATATTATCATCATCGGCAATTGCATCCTTTTTTGCTAAATGCATCATAATGATAAGTCCAAATTTATTTGCAATTTCTATTTGCTCTTCAGTTATAAAATCTAAAATTTTGCAATTAATTGTATCTTTTGTTTTTGAATAAAATCTATATGGTTTAAAGCCTTTAATGTTATTTTTTAATAAAAGTCCTTCAATATAATTTTTATCCATAATTGGGTTAATTAAAATTAAGCACATATTTTCAGTAAGTGTTTTAGTTTGTTCTAAAATATATTCATTTGAACCTTCAAAGTTACATGGATATTTGAATGGAAAAGGAAAACTTAACCTGTTTACAACTCTATTAGGCATAAGTAATTGATCTACTTGATCTGCAAATCTCATAGATACTTCACTAAAATATTTTCCTTGAAAATTTCTTTCACCAATATCTTTTTTAGGATCTTGATTAAAACTCCATTTATAAATATGGGTATGAACATCAAAAATATTTTTAGGAACAAAGTTTTCTAACTCTTCATCCCATATTTGTTTATCTAAACTTGTGATTATTAATTCAGGATTTTCATTAAACATCTGTTAGAACTTTTTTAAATTCACTTTGAATTTTCTGATAAACATTTTTTTTAAATGGTACTGCATTATGAGTAATTTCGTCGTAATTCATCCATTTCCAATCACTAAATTCAGGATTTTCTGTTCCTACATTTATATCTCTATCATCTCCATTAAAGTTAAATAAAAACCATTTTTGAATTTGACCCATATACTCATTTCCCCAGGGTAAAGAGCTTAAAATTTCACTTGGTATGTCATAGGATATCCATTCTTTAGATGAAGCAATTAATGACGCTTTATTAGTACCAATTTCTTCCATCATTTCTCTCCAAACTGCTTCTTCAGGATTTTCATTTTCATCAATACCACCTTGGGGCATTTGCCAATACCCGCTGGGATTATCTAATCTTTTGCCAACTAAAACCTGATTTTTTGTGTTGAGAATCATCATTCCCACACATTTTCTATATTTTTTTTGCATTATTATTCTTGAATTTCATTAAAGAGACTAACACCTTGTACAAGATTAAAGGCTCTACGAAGTTGATAATCAAGCTCTAAACGTTTTTCAAATTCACTTAATTCATTATCTTTATTATCTTCTAATTCTTCTTCGTTATTTTTATCAAGGGAATCTTTTAAATCCGACTCAGAAAATCTTTTATAATTAAAAGATTCAAATTCTCCTTGCTCAATAATTATATCTGGAACAATACCCTTACCCTGGATTGATTCACCTGAAGGGGTATAATATCTAGCTGTAGTTAATCTTATACCAGTGAGATTATCGCTATTTGAAACTTGAAAGGGAATTATTGTTTGTACTGATCCTTTACCAAAAGATTGTGTGCCTATAATGATTGCTCTTTTATGATCCTGTAGGGCGCCTGCAACAATTTCAGATGCAGATGCAGAACCTCCATCAATAATTACAACAAGTGGTTTACCATTAGTTCTATCAGACTTCTTTGCACGATATCTTCTAATATCTTTTTTATCTCTACCTCTTGTTGAAACAATCTCTCCTCTTTCCAAGAATATATCTGTTACCTTAACTGCTTGAGTAAGAAGACCGCCTGGGTTAGACCGTACATCTAAAACATAACCTTTTATTTGGTTTTCTTTTTCAATTTTTTTTATTGCATCAAGAAGGCCAGTTTCTGTTTGTTCGTTAAAAGATGTTATTCTCAAATATCCAATATTATTAAGTACTTCACTTTTTACTGATCTAATTTTTATATAATCTCTAATAATTTCAATCTCAAAGGGTTCTGTGTCTGCTCTCGAAATAGTAATTACTATTGGTTCACCTTTTTTACCTCTCATTAATTCAACAGCTTCATTTAGAGTTAGACCAAAAACAGGTGTTTCTTCTATTTGAATAATGTAATCACCTGCAAGAACTCCAGCTTCATATGCTGGTGTATCTTCTATGGGAGCAATGACTTTTACAAAACCTTCTTCCATGGTAATTTCAATACCTAATCCCCCAAATTTACCCTCTGTATCCATTTGCATTTCTTGAAAAACTTCTTCATTCATAAAACCAGAATGAGGATCTAAGCCTGACAACATTCCATCAATTGCTTTTTCAATTAATTCTTGATCTGTAACCTCTTCTACATAGGATGATCTTACCCTGTCAAATACCTGCCCAAATAGATCTAAATATTTATATTTTTCTTCATCTGAAGAAGATCCATATGTTTTAGGTGCAAGAAGTGTAATGAGCGTGAGCAGTAGTATTACCTTTAAAAATACATTTTTTGAAATTATCATTTATTTTAAGCTAGTTTAGTTTGTGAAGAATCAAAGCTTACTTCCCATAATTTTTCTAATGCGTATAATTCTCTAATTTCTTGTCGAAACAAATGAACAATGATCTCACCTGCATCAACAATTATCCAGTCACATTGAGGTCTTCCTTCAGGATTCGGACATTTTATCCCTGCTCTTTTTAATTTTTTTACCATTTCGTCTGCTGTAGCATCTGAATGTCTAGTTGATCTACATGTAGCAATCACAAAGGCATCAGCAACGGATGATTTATTAGATAAATCAATAACTTTTATATCTTCAGCTTTTGCATCACTTAGTATTGATACAATATTTTCTGTCAATGAAGTAATTTTATTAATATTTGCCTCTTAATTTATTTCTTTGATTTCTAATTTCAGATGATGAAATTTTAATTTCTTTATTTTGAATCAAAGTCCATGCAGGAATTTTTTTTGAAACATGTTCCATGTCTTGAGCCATATATTTATTATGAATAAATTTTTTTGCTGCAACACTTTTCAAAGCATTTGTATTATATCCATGTCTTCTAAAAATAACAATAGAGATAATATGAAAAATTGATCGCCATTTTTCCCATTCGTGGAAATTAACTAAATTGTCTGCACCCATTAACCAAAAAAATTTAATATTTTTATAATATTGAATTAGAAATTTAATTGTTTGATAAGAGTATTGAGATTTAATTTTTTTTTCTACTTCTAATATTTTTATAGGAAAATTTTTTGTAATTTGTTTACAATTTTGTAATCTCTCTTCGTATGTTGCGGGTTTTGAAATCTTCAAGGGATTTTGAGGTGTAACTAGCCACCAAATTTCATCCAGCTGTAATACTTTTTTAGCTTCATTTGAAATAAATAGATGCCCTCGATGTGGCGGATCAAAAGATCCTCCCAGAAGTCCAATCTTTTTCAATTAAGGTCTTTCCTGACCATTACCATTAACTACATATTTAAATGTAGTTAAATGTTTTGTTCCCACTGGTCCTCTTACATGTATTTTGTCTGTTGAGATTCCTATCTCAGCACCAAAACCAAATTCACCGCCATCTGCAAATTGTGTAGATGCATTTTTAAGTATTATTGCGCTGTCAATTTTATTATAAAATTTTTCAAAGGTTTTTTCACTCTCTGTAATTATACTTTCCGTATGTCCAGAAGAATAATCATTTATATGCTTAACCGCTTCATCAACTCCTGAAACAATTTTTACTGATAAGATTTTATCTAAATATTCTAATGACCAATCTTCTTCACTTGCCGTTTTAAAATCACTATCTAAAGACTGAATATATTCATCGCCTCTAATTTCACAATTTACTTCTTTTAGAGGTTTTAATATTTTCATTGCTTCGTCTTTAATTTTTTCATCAATTAAAAGTGTTTCTGCAGCACCACAAATTTCAGGACGTCTCATTTTGCTATTAAAAACTACTTTTTCTGCAATGCTTAAATCAGCATCTTTATCTACATACACATGACATATACCGTCTAAATGTTTGATAACGGGTATTTTGCTTGCTGAATTAATTTTTTCAATCAAACCTTTGCCGCCTCTAGGAATAATAACGTCAACATAATCTCTCATGTTTAGCAAATGATCAACCGCTTCTCTTTCAGGTGTATTAATCATTTGGACACAATATTCAGGGAGGCCAGCTTCTGTGAAAGCATTTGTAATATTATTTACCAATTCCTTAGAGGAATGAAAGCTATCACTACCACCTCTTAAAATTATACAATTACCAGATTTTATAGAAAGGCAAGACGCATCAACAGTGACGTTCGGTCTGGATTCATAAATCACGCCTAATACACCAAGTGGTGTTGAAATTTTACGAAACTGCAAACCATTAGGTCTTTCCCATTTTTCTAATGTAATGCCAATTGGATCTGGTATTTCGATTATATCTTCAATTGATGTAATCAATCCATCAATAGATTTTTCAGTTAATGTAAGTCTATTTATTAAAGGCTTAGCTAAAGATTTTTTTTCACCATTTTCTAAATCTATTTTATTAGCTTCAAGAATTTTATTTCTATTTTTATCTAAATTTTTAGTGAGTTTTTTTAAAGCAAGATTTTTTTGATCACTGCTACAGACTTTCATATTTAGAGAGGCAGATTTTGCTCTTTTGCCTAATTCAATAATATTATTTTCAATACTCATGTAGAAAGCTTAACTAAATTATCTTTATGTACCACTTCATCTCTTCCTTCGAAACCTAAAACTTTATAAATTTCTTTACTTTTCTTTCCAATAATTTTTTTTGCATCATTAAAATCATAAGCAGATATGCCTATTGCTACCTTTTGACCATTCTCAACTAAGATAGATATTACATCGCCTCTTTTAAACCTTCCCTTGATATCTATTACACCTGCAGGAAGAAGACTTTTATTTTTTAAAATTGCATTTTTAGCTCCTGAATCAATAATAATGGATCCTGATGGTTTTAAATGATTTAATAACCATTTCTTTTTGGACGAGTTAGTAGAAGTTAAGGGATAAAAAATTGTTGAATTTTTTTTATTAATATCACTGATTGGTTTGTTTTTATCACTATTAGTGATTATCGTAGCACAACCATTTTCAGCACTTATCTTTGCCGCTAAAATTTTTGTGGCCATTCCTCCACTTCCTAGCTCAGAAGATTGATAATTTCCAAGTTCTTCAATTTTTTTATCAATTTTAAATACCTCTGAAATTTTTTTTACATCCTTATCTTTTTTTGGATTACCTTGATATAACCCATCAATATCACTTAATAAAATTAATAAATCCGCTTCAATCATCTGTGCTACTCGTGCTGCCAATCTATCATTATCACCATAGCGAATTTCCTCAGTAGCAACAGTGTCATTTTCATTAATGATTGGGATTATGTTTTTGCTTTGTAATGATGATATTGTATTTCTAGCATTTAAATATCGTCGCCTTTCTTCACTATCTTCTAATGTTAATAAAATTTGAGAAACACCTATCTTGTATTTTCCTAGTTTATTTCGCCATTGATGGGCTAATTCAATTTGACCAACTGAAGCTGCTGCCTGTTTATCTTCTAATTTTCTTAACTTTGTATTTGAAATACTTTTCGCACCTAAAGCAATAGCGCCAGAACACACAATCACAATTTTTTTTGTTTTATTCAATTCCGCAATGTCTTTACATAAATTATCTAACCACTTAGATTTGATCTTTTTTGTTTTCGAATCAATAATTGAATTTGAACCAATTTTAACAACTACTTTTTTATATTTTTTAATCATTTGTGATTTCATTATATTTGAATAAATAATCAATTAGATCATCAATACCTTCATTATTAAAACTTGATATAAAAAGAATATCAGAATTTAACTTTTGATTGATCTTAATTTTTTTTTCCTCTAAATTTTCATTGAGTAAATCAACTTTGGTTAAAACAATTATTTCTTTTTTTGCAGATACTTTTTCACTATATTTTAAAATTTCGTTTCTTACTGTAATATAGTTTTCGTACCAATTGTCGTCATTTATATCTACTAAATGAAGTAAATATTTACATCTCTCAATATGTGCTAAAAATTTATCTCCCAAACCTTTTCCCTCATGCGCACCTTCAATCAACCCTGGGATATCTGCTAATACAATTTCTTTATCAAAGCGCTTCACGGTACCAAGTACAGGATGTAAGGTTGTAAATGGATAATCCCCAATTTTTGGGTTAGCATTAGAAATTGTCGATAACAGAGTTGATTTACCTGCATTAGGTAAGCCTATTACTCCTATATCTGCAAATAATTTTAGCGATAACCATATCCATCTTTCTTCTCCTAATTCACCTTTTGTAAATTTTCTTGGAGCCTGGTTAACTGATGATTTAAAATGATTATTTCCTAAACCGCCATTACCACCTTTTAATAAAATGTATTCTTCATCAATTTTTGTTAAATCAGTTAGCAATACCGTTTTATCTTCATTGTAAATTTCTGTTCCAGGTGGAACTTTAATAACCATGTTGCTTCCATTTGCTCCTGTTTGATTTTTTCCCCTTCCATTTCGACCTTTTTTTGCTTTAAAATGTTGTTGGTATCTAAAATCAATTAGTGTGTTTAAATTATCATCCACTTTAAAAATAATATTTCCACCTTTGCCTCCATCGCCTCCATTAGGACCACCAAACTCAATATATTTTTCCCTACGAAAACTAGCGCAGCCATCTCCACCATTGCCTGATGCAATATATATTTTTGCTTGGTCTAAAAATTTCATAATAAATTTTTAATTAATTGGGATTATTGTTCTGTGGGAACAACTGATACAAAAGTTCTTACTCTTGTTTTTTTAAAAGTTACTTTTCCATTTATTGTAGCAAATATTGTGTGATCTTTACCTATGCCAACATTATCACCTGGATGAAACTTTGTGCCTCGTTGCCTAATAATAATGTTTCCTGCTATTACGTTTTCACCGCCAAATTTCTTAACTCCAAGTCTTCGACCCGCCGAGTCTCTTCCATTCCTAGAACTACCACCTGCTTTTTTTGTTGCCATTATTTATCTTCTTTTTTAGTTTTAACTGTTTTTTTAACAGTTTTCTTTACTGATTTTTTCTTAGTAGGTGAAGTTTTATTTACTGCTTTTTTTGTAATTGTCTTCTTTTTTGCAACTTTTACCTCTTTAGACTCAATTTTTTCTTTACTAACTTTAGTTTCAGTTTTTTTAACTTTTTTTGTTTCAGGTTCAGCAGTGGACTTTTTTCCGCCATAAGAAATTGATTCTATTCTTAATACGGTTAGATATTGTCTATGACCTTGTGTTAGTCTGTAATTTTGTCTTTTTCTTTTTTTAAAAACTATTATTTTTTTATCTCTGATTTGATCAACAATTTTTGCTTCAATTGAAGCATCTTTTAGTAATGGCTCGCCTAAGTTATTTGTGCTTTGATCACTGATCGCTAATACATCAGTAATAGACACTTTATCACCTTTGGATCCCTCAAGTTTTTCTACTTTAAGTATCTGACCAGCTCTTGCTGAGTATTGCTTTCCACCAGTTTTGAAAATTGCTAACATATCTTTTGATGCCGGGGTTTATAGTGAACTATGTGAATAGTCAAATTAAAAATATGGCGTAAATACTGGAAATATAGAACTTAAAAGCTATCCTTTGCTTTTCGCAAATAAGCAAACAATTCAAAGTCTGTAAAACATAACTCTTTCTTAATTATAGTACCTAATTTTGAATTTTGATTCAGGAATAAGTTATAGCGTTGTTCATCTCCTAATAAAAAAGGCACGGATTTTCCTTTATTATTTAAATCATCATTAATTTTATTTCTAACCGTCAAATAAACATCCTCTTTTTTAAGTATTTTTTCAAGAAAATTTAAATTGTTTAAAGTATATTCATGACCACAATAAATAATTGTATTTTTATCAAATTCATTAATTTTTTGTAAACTGTTAAACATTTCATTTAATGTTCCTTCAAACACACGACCACAACCAAGTCTGAACAGTGTATCACCACAAAATAAAATACCATTGTTTTCATCATAGTAAATTATATGATCTAATGTATGCCCGGGTGTTTTTATTATTCTAAATGTATTTAAGCAGGAGTTGACTTCATCTCCATCACGTAAAACGAATCTTGTATTTTCAATCTGAGCACTTGGAGAGTGTATATTAACTTCTGGAAAAGCTTTAAGTATTCCTTTTACACCTGATGTGTGATCTTTATGATGATGTGTAATAAATATATCTTCTATGGTTAAATTGTTTTCAAGAGCAAAATTTAATATAGGATTACTATCAGCAGGATCTATAATACAGCTCTTAAGTGTGTCATTATATAAAACAAAAGAGTAGTTATCTTTTAATTGATTTATAATTTCAACTTTCATCTAATAACTAATTTGCAATAACAGAATTTTTTGCAAAAACTTTTTTTGAAGATTTAATTTTTATTGGTTCAAAATTTTTATAACTTAATAAAAAGATAGCTTCGTGAGTGAAAAAATTAACTCCAGTAACTGATTCACTTATATCAAATTGCTTACCTTTTGATGTTAATCCAATACTTTTTTCAATCACAATATTCATTTCATTACACAAATTCAAAAAATCCTTAATTGTAAAAAAATGAATGTTAGGTGTGTCATACCATGTATAAGGTAAACTTTCTGTTACTGGCATTCTTCCAGATATTAAAAGCTGTAATCTTATTTTCCAATGTCCAAAGTTAGGAAAAGAAACTATTGCTTTTGATCCTATTCTTAATAATTCAGACAGAATATCTTTAGGTTTCATCATTGCTTGTAAAGTTTGACTTAAAATTACATAATCAAAACTATTATTTGAATATTGGGATAAATCCAATTCGGCATTTCCATGTACAACATTGAAACCTCTTGCAATAGCATTTGCAGCTAGATCTCTATTTAATTCAATGCCATGAGTTATCGCATTACGATTATTTGCTAATTGTTCCATAAGACCGCCATCACCACATCCAATATCTAGGATTTTTCTATCTTCTGCGATAAGTGTTTCAATAAGAGACCAATCTTTTCTTATGCTATTAATTTTATTCATCTATTTTCGCAAAGTTGTTTGTTAGGAAACCTTTTATTACATCATCTAACTGTGGTTCCTCTAATAAAAAACTATCATGTCCTTTATCAGTATCAATTTCTAGAAAGCTTACTTCTCTTGATAGAGAATTTAATTGATTTACAATCATTTTACTTTCTATAGTAGGGAATAACCAATCCGAGGTAAATGAGACAATTAAATATTTTAAATGGTTATTTGGATTATGACTAAACTCAATATTTTTTCTAAATGTTTCATCATGATCAAAATAATCCATAGCCCTTGTTAAATAAAGATATGAATTTGCATCAAATCTTTCAACAAATGATTTACCTTGATATCTCAGATAACTCTCAACTTGAAAATCAGCATCAAATCCAAAAGAAATAATATCTCTTGATTGAAGTTTTCTTCCAAATTTTCTATGCATCGCATTTTCAGATAAATATGTGATATGCGCAATCATTCTTGCTACTGATAGACCTCTTTCTGGCACCTCATTATTTTCAAAATACTTTCCATTTTTCCAAATAGGATCACTCATTATTGCTTGTCGCCCAACTTCATGAAATGCAATATTTTGAGCCGAATGTTTTAACGCGCCCGCGATATGTATTATATTTAAAATTTTATCTGGAAAATCGATTGCCCATTGAAGCGCTTGCATTGCTCCCATCGAACCACCAATGACAGAAAATAACTTCTCTATTTTTAAACTTTCAATCAATAAAGATTGAGCCTTCACCATATCTTTTATTGTTATGGAAGGAAAATTACCACCATATGCAACATCACTTCCATTTTGTAACTCTTTAGGACCTGTTGAGCCAGAACAACCGCCGAGTACATTTGAGCAAATTACAAAAAATTTGTTTGTATCAATTGGTTTATTAGGCCCAACCATTCTAGACCACCAACCTTCTCTCCCAGTAATGGGATTATTCCCAGCAACATATTGATCTCCAGTTAAAGCATGGCAAACAAGAATAGCATTAGTTTTATCAGCATTTAATTTGCCATATGTTTTGAATGCTAGTTTAAAACTATCTATTATATCTCCTGATTCTAGTTTTAAATTAATATTCTCGAAATAGGCTATTTCGCTTTCAAGTTTTGTGTCAGTAGTAAATTTTGTTTTCATATCTTTTTAGTCTAACACTATTTGAAAGAATGAAGGAGGAGTGTAAACGCTTTAGCTGATTATTGCTCCACCCGCAAGCTGTCTCAAATCGGTGATAATCGGTCTTATATTTATATATCTTTCTAAGTCAATAAATCGTCATTTTTTACATTAAATACTACTTTATTTTGATTTATCGTAAGATAGTTTGTAAAGAAACGTCCAAAATTATGAAAAATAAAGAATTAGACAATTTAAGAAGCAAAATTAATAACATTGATGATGAAATTTTATCTTTATTATCTAATCGATCTAAAATTGTTTTAGAAATAGGAAAACACAAAAAAGATAATTCAGTTGTTGATCTAGATAGAGAACAAAAAATTCTCGACAGATTAAGCTCTAAATTTACAGGATCTTATCCGAAAGATACTATTGTTAGACTTTGGAGAGAAATTTTTCAATCTTCTGAAAAACTTCAGAAGTTAACTAAAGAAAATATTCAGTCAAAAAGATCTATAGAAAACATTAATGTTTATAAAGGTGGTAAGGCAAAGTTAAATAACAATAAAAGAATTATTAAACTTTCTTCAAATGAAAATCCCTATGGTGCTTCACCGAAAGCAATTGAATTGTTAGAAACAAAAAATATTAATCATGATTTACATAGATACCCAGAAATTGATGGATCATCATTAAGAGAAGCAATAGCTAAAAATTTTTCTATTGATAGTAATAGAATTATTCTTGGCTCTGGCTCAGATGAAGTTTTATTATTTGCAGCTTTGGCATTTTGTCAAGATGGCGATGAAATTCTCCACGCAAACCATGGCTTTGAGATGTATTCAATTGTGAGTAAAGTAGTTGGTGCAGTTCCAAAAAAAATTAAGGAAGATGTAAATTTCAATTTAAATATTGAAAATCTCATAGATCAAACAAATGACGCTACTAAAGTAATTTATATTGCATCACCTAATAATCCAACTGGAACTTATTTGTCTAGAGATCAACTTGTTAAATTAATGAATAGTATTTCTAAAAATATTATAGTTGTTATAGACGGTGCATATGTCGAATATGTGCAAAATGACGATTATGATAAAGGATTTAGTTTAACGGATGAATATGAGAATATTATTTTAACAAGAACATTTTCAAAAACATATGGACTCGCAGCTTTAAGAGTAGGCTGGTGTTATACTAGTCAAAAAATAACTGATATAATTAATAAAATAAAACCTCCTTTTAATACGACAACTATTTCACAGTCTCTTGCAATTAAAGCTTTGGAGGATAAAGAACACATTGAAAACTCTGTTAAATTAAATTCTGAAATTAAAGATTGGTTTGAAAAAGAGCTCAAACTTCTAAATATTAAAACTAGACAAACTGAAGGAAATTTTACTTTAATTGAAACTTCAGAAGAAGAAGCTGAGAAAATTAGTAATCATCTTATGAATGATGGCATTATTATAAGGCGTTTAAATAGTTATAATCTGCCCAATTTTCTGAGAATTAGTATTGGTACAAAAGAAGAAATGAATTTGACAGTTGAAAGTTTGAAGAAATTTAATGTCTAAAAAAACTTATGATTCAGCTCTGGTCATTGGTATGGGATTAATTGGATCATCCATAGCGAGGGCGCTCAAGGAAAAACAATTATCAAAAAAAATTTTTGCTATTGATAAGGACAGTGAGGTATTAAGTATTTCAAAAAATTTAAACCTTGTGGATGCAATAGAGAGTGATTTAAATAAATATAATCAACAATTTGATATTATTTTTATTTGTACACCGTTGAGTTCATATAGGGATATATTTAAGCAATTGAATAGCTATGTTAATGAAACAACTCTAGTAACAGATGTTGGTTCAACAAAAGTAAGTGTTATAGAAGATTTTAAAGAATCAATTAATAATAAAAAAATTTTATTTGTTCCTGCCCACCCTATTGCTGGATTAGAGAAAAGTGGACCAGAATTTGGTTTCGCAAAGCTGTTTGAGAATAGGTATTGTATTTTGACCCCTATAGAAACTCAGAGTGAGATAACAAGATCAGTTTCAGATATTTGGGAGTCATTCGGAATGAATATAGAAATCATGGAACCTAAACGTCATGACAGAGTACTAGCTATGACATCTCATATTCCACAACTCATTGCATATTCTGTCGTAGGAACTGCAACAGAGCTTGAATCTCAAATGAAAGATGAAGTAATTAAATATTCAGCTGCTGGTTTTAGAGATTTCACAAGATTGGCAGGTAGTGATCCAGTAATGTGGCGTGATGTTTATGAAAAAAATAAAGAAGCCGTTTTAGAAATGCTTGGTCGTTTCAGTGAAGATCTACTTACTTATCAAAAAGCAATAAGAAATAATGATTTAAAATATTTGGAAGAAAAATTTATAAAATCAAAAGAAATTAGAAAAATTATTGAAGAGATTGGTCAAGCAGGAACTTTTGATCCCACAGAAAAGAATTAGTTATCCAATAATAAATTTGAAGCAGTTTCTATTCTATTTTGAACTTCGTTTAATAAAACTTTTTTATCTAAACCTTCATTAATTGTCGGTAAAAATTTTATAGTAATTAATCCTTTTTCTAATACCCATGATTGTTTTGGCCAACATAAACCTGAATTTAAAGCTACAGGAAGGATTTTTCTTTTTGTATGATTATAAATTCCAATAAAACCTGTCTTATAATCAGGTTTACTACCAGGTAGCTTTCTTGTTCCTTCGGGGAAAATAATAATTGAAGATCCAAAAGATAATTTTGATTGAACTTTTTGTAACATATCTCTCATAGCTTTTGTTCCACCATCTCTATTAATCGCAACCATATTAGACTTGAATAAATATTGTCCAAAAATTGGTATAAAGAAAAGCTCTCTTTTATGGACAAAGAAACAATCTTTTAAATAGTAATAGAGCGCGAGTGTCTCAAAAGCGGACTGATGTTTAGACGCAATTAAGACGCTTTCATTTGGAATATTTTCTAAACCCTCAATTTTATGCTTAATATTACATATAAGATTAAGAAAAACAAAAATAACACGTATCCAAAGTTTCGTTGGATATTTAAGTAAATAACTTGGTAATAAGAGAAAAGGTAAACATAAAATACCCATCAACACAGTCCATATAACCAAGGAAATATAAAATATTATACTTTTTAAAATTAACATACTTAATGATTTTGTTTTATATACTAGCCTGACTGATCTATATATAATTTATGTTCATTGTTTGCTCTAATTGTGAATTCAAGTATTTAGTAAATTCTGCAGATCTTAAACCAAATGGTAGAATGGTTGAATGCGCAAATTGTAATCATCAATGGTTTCAAGAATTAGATGATATTGACATTACATCATCAGTCCCATCTACAAAGAAAGAAGAATTAGATAAAAATTTAAAAAATAATAAACAAAAAGAAAAATTAGAAAAAGGTCCAGTCAAAAATTTACCAAGTACAGTTGTAAGACAAGAAAAACCAAGTGTTATTAATTCAACTATAGTAATTGCTCTAGCTATAGTTGTAATTTTAGCAATATGGATTTATCGATCCTACGGTGTAAATACTTTTATTATTATTGATTTCTATATTAGGGAATTTTTCTTTAATTTAAATTTGATAATTTCAGACTTAGCTAAAATTATACACAATACTTTAAATTAGTTACAACCAACTCGGAATAATATCAGCTTCAATTGTTTTCTCAATTTTCTCTGGAGAATAAATAATTGCATAATTATCATTGTGTACTAAAATTTCAGAGGGCAGTGGTCTACCGTTATAATTTGAAGACATTACTTTTCCATAGGCTCCTGTATTTTTTATAACTAGTAGATTACCAATTTTTTGTTTAGCCAATTTAATATTTTTTAAAAAAACATCGGAACTTTCACAAATAGGACCAGCAATAGCATAATCCATAAATTCCTCTGAGTTTACATTTATCGCTGATATTTCATGATGTGCACCATACATCGCTGGACGTATCAATGTATTCATACCAGCATCAACAATTAAATAATTTATACCTCCATTATTCTTAATTGTAAGAATAGAGGTAACTATAACTCCAGCCTCAGCAATTAAATATCGACCAGGCTCAAACGATAATTCATAGTTTGTTTGCGTAAAACAATTATCAAGCTCTTCTTTTACCTTCTTGATATTAAAGTCAGGATCAGAATCTTCATATTTAACATGAAAACCTCCACCCAAATCTACATGTTTAATATTAACACCTGATTCAATAAACTTATCTGCAGCCATTTTCATTTGAGAAAACGTATTTTTATAGGCCTCAATTTTACTAATTTGACTTCCAATATGACAACTAATACTAATTAAATTTAAATTTTTACAACTTTTAACTAATTTGATAATTTTATCTAAATTTTCAAATTCAATACCAAACTTATCAGTTTTTTTTCCTGTTGAAATTTTACTTAAAGTTTCACCATCAACATCTGGATTAAGTCTAACACCAATATCAACGATTTTATTTTTTTCATTTGCTAAATTATCGAGAAGTTTTATTTCTTCTAAAGATTCAGTATTAATTAAACGTATATTTTTATGCATAGCATAGAGTAAGTCTTGATCAGATTTTCCAACACCTTCAAAAATTATTTTATTTGGATCGAAACCAGCTCCCAAAGCTCTTTTTAATTCACCTACTGACACTACATCTGCTCCAATATCTAACGAGTTCATTAATTTCAAAATAGCTTGATTTGAATTAGACTTAATTGAATAAAAAATATTGTTACCTAAAATTTCTTTAGTTTTATTAACTTGATTAATAATTTTTTGTTGTGAATACACATAAAAAGGTGTCTGACAAACTTTAACTAAGTCATATAAAGAAGTACCCTCAATATACGGGTCATTATTTTTATAAGTGAGCATTTATTCAGTGTTTATAATAACGGATTGTTGACGTTTTTTCTCTTCTTCTAATTTCTCTAAACAGGCTTCATCACATGGATATGTAATTACCGATTTGTCTACTTGATCTTCTGGTAAACTTAAAGGGCCAACTTTACCACAGCTAAAAGTAAACAACAAAAATGATAATAATATTAATCTGATCATTATAAGTATTTTTTTATAACAAGTTTTATCATTTTTTTAGTAATTTCAGGAGCCGTACCCCCAAAACTTGATTTTGATTTAACACTGTTAGTAGTTGATAGCACTTTTTTTGCGTCAGCTGTTATATTTTTGTCAAATTTTTTTAATTCTCCAAGAGATAATGAATCTATATTTCTATCTTGTTTTGAACAATAAGAAACAATCTTTCCTGTAACAACATAAGCATCTCTAAATGAATATCTAAGATTTTGAACCAACCAGTTAGCCAAATCGGTAGCGGTTGCATTTGAATTATCAATCAACTCTTTCATTCTAGTTTTGTTGAATGTAGATTTTGATAAAATTTCATTCATAACTTTTATACACAAAGAAACATTATCGTATGAATTAAATGTTATTTGTTTATCATCTTGTAAGTCTTTACTATAAGAAAGTGGTAACCCTTTAATAATATTAAGCATTGAACTTAAATTACTGATAATAATACTTGTTTTTCCTCTAACAAGCTCTGCACCATCTGGATTTTTTTTCTGAGGCATAATTGAACTACCAGTTGAAAGATCATCTGGTAAATTGATAAAATTAAATTGTTGATTTGACCAAAGTACTATTTCCTCTGCTATTTTTGATAAATGAACAGCAATTAGTGATAGAACAAATAAAAATTCTATTACAAAGTCTCTATCTGAGACGGTGTCCATAGCATTTTTTGTTGGCTCTCTAAATCCCAACTCTTTAGTTGTATATTTTCTATCAATAGGAAAAGAAGTCCCTGCAAGTGCAGCTGCACCTAATGGGTTTTCATTAAGACGATATAAACAATCTTCAAGTCTTGTTCTGTCTCTACCAATCATTTCAACGTAAGCTAAGACATGATGAGCCAATGTTATTGGTTGAGCAATCTGTAAATGAGTGTAACCTGGCATAATTGTTTCAGTATTTTTTGTTGCAATATTAATTAAAGTTTTTTGAAATTTTTTTAGTTCACTATCCAAAATTTTAGATTCTTTTTTAACCCATAATTTTAAATCAGTTACTACCTGATCATTTCTAGATCTTGCAGTATGAAGCTTTCCTGCAATTTTTCCAATTTTCTTAAATAATAAACTTTCAATGTTCATATGAATATCTTCAAGTTTTTTTGAAAATACGACCTTGTTTTTTTCAATATCTCTTTCAATTGCTTTAAGTCCAGAGACTATTGCACTTTGTTCTTTTTTATTTATTATTTTTTGTTTACCGAGCATTCTAGCATGCGCTATTGACCCAGTTATATCTTCTTTATACAGACGTTTATCGATATCTATAGACGTATTAATTGCATCTAAAATCTCACTAGGTCCTTTTGAAAAATGGACATTTCTTGAAGGATTTTTTTTCATTTTGCGCGCCTATAAGAGATATTTATATTAATTTCCACCCTTATGCTTAAATTATTTTCATACGGCAAATTTTTCTTATATAAGCTCACCTTTATAGAACTCACATGAATATTAAAAAGGTAGTAGTAATAGGATCTGGCACTATGGGCAGTGGAATCGCAGCCCAAATAGCAAATGCTAATATTGATGTTACGCTTCTAGACTTACCTTCGAAAGAGGGATCTAGAAACCAAATTACAGAAAACGCTAAAGAAAGAATTAAAAAATCACGACCTCCACTTTTAGTAGAAAAAAACAAAGCAGAATTAATTAAGGTTGGAAATATTGAGGATGACTTTAATGAAGTTGCAGAAGCTGATTGGGTTGTGGAGGCTGTTGTTGAGAGAATAGATATTAAACATAACATTTATGATAAAATTCAGACTACAAGAAATAACAATTCTATAATTTCATCTAATACATCTACAATTCCATTGAAAATCTTATCTGCAAATATGTCAGATGAAATGAAAAAAAATTTTTGCATTACCCATTTTTTTAATCCAGTTCGATATATGGCATTGCTCGAGATTGTAACTGAAGAAGTTAATGACATTGAAAAAATAAATTTATTAAAACAATTTTGTGATGAAAAACTTGGTAAAGGTGTCATTATTTGTAACGACACCCCAGGATTTATTGGAAACAGAATTGGAGTTTATGCAATGCAAGTTGCTATGACTGAAGCTTTTAAGATGAAGATATCAATTGAAGAAGCTGATGCAGTATTTGGAAGACCAATGGGTATCCCGAAGACTGGAATTTTTGGGCTATACGATTTAATTGGTATCGATTTGATGTCTGATGTTTTAAAAAGTTTTATCAAGGAACTCCCAAAAGAAGATCCTTTTCATGAGGTTGCACAAGAAATTCCATTGGTTACAAAACTTATTGAAACTGGGTATACAGGAAGAAAAGGTAAGGGTGGTTTTTATAGAATGAATAAATCTGATGGTAAAAAAATTCTTGAAGCAATTAATTTAGAAACTGGCGATTATCACCCAAGTCAGAAAATTAATTTAGGTATGGGAGATAAAATTGACATAAATAAACTTATTCAAAGAAAAGACAAATACGGTGAATATGCAAAATCAATTCTGACAAAAGTAATTAGGTATGCTGCATATTTAATCCCTGATGTATCATCAAAATATATAGACATAGATGATGCACTAAGATTAGGTTTTAATTGGACTGTTGGCCCTTTTGAAATGCTTTCAAATATTGATACAAAAAATTTTATTGATCAAAATACTGATATTAACTTCTTTAAAGATCTAAAGGGAGTTTTTGAATTTAATAAAAGACCTGGATATTTAGACTCCAGTATTGATAATTTAAGATCGTTAAATTTACAAAAAACTTTTGAGAACCCTTCTGCTAATATTAAAAATGCTTCATCATATCAGGTTGTTGAATTTACTACTAAGGCAAACGCTTTAGATACTGACTCTATGTTAGCTTTAAAAGAAGCTGCTCAAAATAATAAAAGCACAATTGTGATTAATGATGCAATGCAATTTTCTGCTGGTGTAAATTTAAATTATGTCATGGAATTTGCTAAAAATAATGAATGGTCTAAAATTGAAAAATTTATAATTGATTTCCAACAAACGTGTAAAACAATAAAATATGCAGATAAGCCTTTTATTGCTGCGCCATCAGGACTTGCCATTGGCGGTGGTTTTGAAGTGGTATTGCATTGTGATTATAACGTTGCTCATACTAATGTTGTTCTTGGACTAGTTGAATCTTTAGTTGGACTTATTCCTGCTGGTGGGGGTTGTAAGGAAATGTTGTGGCGTTGGTTACAAACTCCAGAAGGTAAAGAAAATTCTGAACATGCGTCTATGAAAGTTTTTGATCTTATTGGTTATGCTATTACTGCTACCTCACCAAATGAAGCGCTGCCAAATCAATTCTTTTTAGAAAAGGATAAGGTGGTAATAAATAGAGACAGACAATTATCAACGGCTATCGATTTATTAAATAATATTGAGGGAGGCTATGAAAAACCATCTCAACCTAAATTCAATTTGGGCGGTAGTGCTGTCAGAGATAAAATGATTGAAAAACTTGAAGCACTATATAATGAAAATAAAATTTTAGACCACGGATTAGAAGTAGGTAAGCAAATTGCTTTTGTGCTTAGTGGTGGAAATACAAATATTGATAATGAATTAAGCGAAGATGATCTTTATAATCTTGAATTAGAAGCTTTCATGAGACTTATCCAGATGCCTAAAACTCAAGAGCGAATAAAACATACACTTGAAACTGGAAAACCATTAGTAAATTAAATTAATTTCTTGTAGTATTTGATCCTTTTAGGAAACAGATGAGTAATTTTGATACAAACCTAGATAAAAATTCAGCCAATTTTGTTCCACTATCACCATTAAGTTTTATAACTCGCGTAAAAGATATTTATCCAAACTATGACTCTTTAGTTTATGGAAAAAGAAGTTACACTTGGCTTGAAACTTATAATCGATGTACCAAGTTTGCTAGTGCTTTAGCAAAAAAAGGAATTACAAAAGGAAGTACCGTTTCCATCATAGCTGCAAATACTCCAGAATTATTCGAAGCACATTATTCTATCCCAATGACTGGCGGCGTTATTAATACGATCAATACCAGACTTGATGCAGAAACAATTGCATATATTTTAGATCATAGTGATGCAAAACTTCTTATAACTGATACTCAATTTTCACCTACAATGAAAAAAGCTTTACAAATATATGGTAAGAATATTCCTATTATTGACATTCATGATGATCAGGCAGTTTTTAAAGATGGTGAGGGTGAAAAAATTGGAGAATTGACATATGAAGAATTTTTACAAACAGGTGATGATAATTATAATTGGTCTTTACCTGAAGATGAATGGCAAGCAATCTCACTAAGCTATACATCAGGCACAACAGGTAAACCAAAAGGCGTTGTGTATCACCACCGTGGTTCATATTTAATGTCAACAGGAAGTGTTACGGCATGGAACATGCCTAATAAATTAACATTTCTTTATACCGTTCCAATGTTCCACTGTAACGGATGGGGTTATCCATGGACAGCTGCTTTAATACATGCAAAGATTATTTGCTGCAGATATATTGTTGCAAAAGATATTTATAATTTAATAGATAAATATAAGGTAACTCATTTTGGAGGCGCCCCTATAGTTTTAAGTTTAATTGCTAACGCAGATGAGAAAGATAAAAAAGAAATAAATCATAAAGTATATGTATTAACTGCTGGTGCTCCACCAACGAGTGCAATACTTGAAAAGATGGATAACTTAGGTTTTGAAGTTATGCATGTATATGGATTAACTGAAACATACGGTCATATTCTTCAGTGTGCTTGGAATGAAGAATGGGAGTCACAATCAAAATCTGAAAAAGCTGATATTAAAGCAAGACAAGGTGTTCGTTATCCAAATACTGAAGAAGTTTGTGTCGCAGATCCAGAGACCTATGAAAAAGTTCCAATGGATGGAGAAACCATGGGAGAGATTTTAATTCGAGGAAATGTTGTAATGAAAGGATATTACAAAAATAAAGAGGCGACTGAAACATCCATGAAAAAAGGATGGTTTCACTCTGGTGATTTAGCCGTTGTCTATCCTGACGGATATATTCAAATAAAAGATAGATCGAAAGATATTATAATTTCTGGAGGAGAAAATATTTCATCTGTGGAAGTGGAAAATGTTGTTGCAAAACACCCAGCAGTTTCCTTGGTTGCAGTAGTTGCCAAACCAGATGAGAAGTGGGGTGAAACACCATGTGCTTTTGTAGAATTAGCACCTGGAAAAAATGCCACAGAAGATGATATAATTAAGTTTTGCAAAGAAAATATGGCTGGATTTAAAAGGCCAAAGCATGTAATCTTTGGTGAATTACCAAAAACTTCAACTGGGAAGATACAAAAGTTTGAATTAAGAACAAAAGCAAAGGAGTTATAAATGGATCCAAAAACTTATAAATTTGACACACTTAGTCTACATGCCGGTTATCAACCGAGCAAAAATGCTGGCTCAAGACAAGTACCAATTTATCAAACAACTTCATACATGTTTGATGATGTTGACCATGCAGCAGCACTTTTTAATTTAGAAAGAGGTGGTCATATTTATAGTCGTATGTCCAACCCAACAGTTCAAGTTCTAGAAGAAAGAGTTTGCGCACTTGAAGGAGGAACAGCTGCTCTTGCAACTGCATCAGGAATGAGTGCAATATTTTTAACTATTATGACTCTTTGTAACGCCGGTGATCACATGGTTGTTTCTTCCCAACTTTACGGTGGAACTGTAAATTTATTTAGATTAACGCTTCCTAAGTTTGGTATTAAAACAACTTTTGTAAAACCAAGAGATACAGAAGGATTTAAAAAAGCTATTCAGCCAAATACTAAAGGTATTTTTGGTGAGCTTGTTGGTAATCCAGGTAATGAATTGATGAACATGCCTGAAGTTTCAAACATAGCAAAAGAAGCAGGTATCCCACTAATAATTGATAGTACTTACCAAACTCCTTATTTGTGCAGACCTTTTGAACACGGAGCTGACCTTGTTGTACACTCACTAACTAAATGGATGAGTGGTAATGGTTCTTCTATGGCAGGAATATTAGTTGAAGGTGGAACTTTTGATTGGATGCAAAATGATAAATTTCCTTCTATGACAGAACCGTACGAGGGCTATCATGGATTGTCATTTGCAGAAGAATTTGGTCCAACAGCTTTTACAATGATGGCAAGAGCTGAGGGTATGAGAGACATGGGACCATGTTTAGCTCCACAAAATGCATGGAATATTTTACATGGTTTAGAAACTCTTTCTCTACGTATGGAAAAGCATTGTTCCAATGCTTTGAAAATGGTTGAGTATTTATCAAATCATGAAAGTGTTGCATGGGTTTCACACGCTAGTGCACCAGGACATCCAGACAAGGAACTTGCTGAAAAAATTCTACCTAAGGGTACGGGGTCAATGATCGCCTTTGGAATTAAAGGTGGCAAGGAGGCTGGAGCTGCATTTATTAACAATGTTAAGCTTGCATCGCATTTAGCAAATGTAGGTGATGCAAGAACATTAGTTATCCATCCGGCATCAGCAACTCACTCACAAATGGATGAGGCAACTTTAAAATTTGCTGGATTATCTCACGACATGATTAGACTTTCTGTTGGTCTAGAAGACTTCGAAGATATTGTAAATGATTTTGAAGATGGATTTAGAGCAGCAAAAAAACCTCGTTTAGTTGCAAACAAATAAATGAAGTTTAAAGTTCGTGGTATCGATACGTTTGCCTCCACTGGAGGCAGACCTTTTGATAAAAATAAACCTCTTATTATATTTGTACACGGCAGTGGACTAAGTCACATGGTTTGGGTCTTACAAACACGTTATTTTGCATTTCGTGGATACAGCGTTTTAGCAGTTGATTTACCTGGTCACGGATTATCGTCTGGTGAAAGTTTAAAAACTATTGAAGAAATGGGAAACTGGGTTGGCGACGTAATTGGAGCAGTTGGATGTAAAGAAGCTTCACTAGTTGGACATTCTCAAGGATGTCTTGTAACAATGGAATGTGTTGCGCAACACCCAGAAAAAATTAAAACCTTAACTCTTATGGGTGGTGCATCGGCAATTCCAATGAACCCTGAATTATTAAGACTTGCTGAAGAGAGTAATCCTAAGGCTGTTGATCTCATGATGGATTTTGCCCACGGTCCAGCAGGACATTTTGGAGGCCATCCTGTTCCAGGTTTATATCACCTAAATGTTGGTTCGATGATTGTTCAAAATAAAGAAATTAAAGATACTCTAGGTGTCGATTTTAGAGCATGTGATAATTATAAAAATGGACCTGAGGTTGCTAAGAAATTGGATTTACCTACTCTTTCTATATTAGGTGCACAAGACAGAATGTGCCGTTTAAAAGATGGAAAAATTCTTGCTGATTACATTAAAGGATCGGAAGTAAGGATCATTGAAGATTGTGGGCATATGATGCTCTTAGAAGAAGCTGATCAGACATTAGAAATTCTAAAGAAGTTCATAGCTGAACACTATCCTTTACCTAATTAGATAATTTTAAAAAGTTAATCAAAGACTACTTATTTTCTTCTTTATCAGGTCTTGTAAGTTCTTCAAGTTTGCGCATTTCCTCTTCCATTTTAAGCTTTTCTTGCTCTTCACGTTTTCTTTTGCGTTCCTCAGCTTTCATTTTTAGTTTAAGCTCTTTTTGCATTTTGCGGTCTCCCGCTTTAGATTTGTGATTAAAGTGAATGCCCATATAAACCTGACAACTATATACTAAATATTATGAAATATTTCTAGACTCTTATTTGCTAATTTCTAGCTAACCAAACAATTACAACAAAGACAAATATAGCAATAGCTTGAAATAATACTCTTAACCGCATTAGTTTATTACTGTGATTTTTGTTAAGCTTTCCATTTACTGCCATGGCAATAACACCAACAACAACAACTGCTAGAGTTGCTGCCATAAACAAGACAAGTATTATTTGCATTGTGCTCATAATAATATCTATATAAAACTTTTATTCTATGAAACAAGATAACTTAAACAAAGTGTTTGATTATGGTTGATATTTTAAAAGGTCCGTCAATTACTAAACATCAAAATCCAAAAAAATTGATGATCATGCTTCATGGATATGGAGATAACGCTACTAATTTTATTCAAATTGCAAATTTAATTGATCAAGATGACTTTGGGATGAAATATGTTGCTTTAAATGCACCAGATACAATTCAAGATTATCCTATGGGGCATGAATGGTTTCAATTATATCTCAATGGCATTCATATTTCTAATGCTGGAGCAAAAGAATATGATGTAGCCAAAAAGAAAATATCTGAGAATATTGAAAAAATTTATAACTCTATTTCTCTTTTATTAGAAAATTTAAATTTAAAAATGACCGATTGTTTTGTTATGGGTTTTTCTCAAGGAGGTATGATGGCTTTTGAACTTGGGCAAATACTTCAAAGTCAGTTGGCAGGCTTAGCAATTATATCTTCAAGAATTATATCAAAAGATCATAAGCCTAATAATGCATTTTTAAAAACACCAATTTTTATTTCTCATGGAGCTCAAGATACTGTTTTGCCTGTTTCAAATTACAACGAGTCACTTGAAGTCTTAAAAAAGTATAACTTCAATTATGAAAATTATCTTATTAAAACTGACGAGCATACAATGTCACAAGATACAATAACTTTTTTCCAAAATTTTATTAAAAAAAATATTTAAAGTAATCGAAACTTCATATTATGTTACTATTTAAATACTATGACTTGGGTGAGTAGAAACTAAAATGAGTGCCTCAGAAAATCCAGCTTTGGTTCTTAATGCTGATTTTCGGCCGCTATCTTATTACCCACTTTCTTTATGTTCATGGCAAGACGCTATCAAAGCTGTTTTTCTCGAAAGAGTTTCTGTAATCGAAAATTACGAGCATGAAGTTCATTCTCCAAATCTTACTTTTAAGTTACCAAGTGTAATAGCTTTAAAAGATTATGTAACTCCACAACGAAGACCTGCTTTTACACGTTTTAATGTTTTTTTGAGAGATAATTTTACTTGTCAGTATTGTACCAATCGTTTTCCTGCAAACGAACTAACATTTGACCATTTAGTTCCTAAATGTCTGAATGGAAAAACTACTTGGGAAAATGTTGTCTCTGCATGCACATCCTGTAATTTAAAAAAAGGAAGAAAACTTATACAGAATACAGACATGAAACTTTTTAAAAAACCTCTTCGACCATCGTCAATTCAATTACAAAATAATGGTAGGAATTTTCCTCCTAATTTTTTGCATGAGACTTGGAGAGATTATTTATATTGGGATACTGAATTAGAAAATTAAATTTTTTTTGATATAGCGATTGCAGTTTTACATCCGAGTTCTATTACTTTTGACATAATTTTATACCCTGGTGCACTTTCTGCATCATGTTCTATTCCAATATCATGATGTTCAAGTTCATCATCTCGGAATTTGGAAATTGTTTTTTTTAAATCTTTATGATCATCTCCTAAGACCTCCAATTGTTCTTGGTAATGTTCACCGATTACTTTTTCAACAGCAACAGTACATGCCATGGCAGCTTTTTCACCCATTAAGGCGGTGGATGCGCCAAGCGCATAACCTGCAACATTCCATAAAGGTAGGAGAGCAGTTGGCCTAACTCTATGTTCTAATATTAATTCATTGAATTTATCAATATGCTCTTGTTCTTGATCAGCCATATGTTGAATTGTTTTTCCAAGTTTTGAGCTCTTCCCAAAAACTGCTATTTGGCCGTCATATATTTTAGTGGCACCATATTCACCAGCATGATCGACTCTTATGATTTCTTCTAAAACCTCCCTATGAGTAGTTCTATTTGACGAGGATTTTTTTTTAGACGCTTTTTTCTTTTTTAATGACATAATATCTAAATAAATAAATAGCATTTAAAATAAAAATAACTAGTAAAACGAGCGTATTAATTGAAGCGGCAGAAATTCCAAAAAAACTCCAAATAACTTCATCACAACTAATTACCTGCTTTGATAATATCTGAGCTTTAAGGTCTATGGTATTTTCACTGTTTGTTAGCATTGAAGAACAACCTGCAGGTCCATTAAGAATTTTATTTTCAACTCCAACATGCCATATAGAATAAAAAAGCCCGTAAACTGATGCAAACTGTATTGCTAAATAAAGCCAAATTTTATTAAAATTTTTGAAAAAAAATATCAAAATCAAACATGTTAAAATTAAATAATATGGATGTCTTTGCTTTAAACATAATTCACATGGCTGAAGATTAAAAAAATATTCTGCAATTAATGCTGATGATATCGAGATAAGTGAAATAATAAATAAAAGTATCGTCCAATTACGAATTATCATAAAAATCTAATTATAAAAACACTTCCAACAAGTAAAATAAAAAATACAATAGTTAAAATATTAAAATATTTATCAATAATTAACTTAATTTTTTCACCAAAAAAATAAAGAAGTATTGCTATCAAATAAAATCTTAATCCTCGACCAATAATAGAAACAATAATAAACAAAAAAATATTTAATCCAAATACACCACTTGCAATTGTAATAAACTTATATGGAAAAGGAGTAATCCCAGCACCTAAAACAATTAAAATGCCAAATTCTTTGTAGTAATCTTCAAAGACTCTAAAAGAATTTTCCAAATGATAAAACTCGACAATGTAAATACCTACTGAATTGAAAAAAAAATATCCAATTGCATATCCTAGTATTCCTCCTAGTACTGAAAAGAGTGTACATATAAATGCATAAAATAGGGATTTTGCTTTGGAAGCTAATGCCATTGGTATAAGTAGTATATCTGGTGGAATTGGAAAAAATGAGCTTTCTGCAAATGAAATTAAACTTAAATACCATTTTGCATTTTTATGTTGTGCTTTTTCTAAGGTCCAATTGTAAGTTCTTTTAAGAAAATTCATTTAATTTAATTTTTTAATAATTTAGATTTATACTATTAATGATTTTAAATCTAAATTATCATAAATATTTCTTAAATGGAAAATATAGAGACTAAAGAATTAAAAACTGCTTTTTATGCAACCTTTTCACAAGGGTTTTTTGCAACACTTACCTTCAGTATGTTCATGGTAAATACACCAATTCTTTTCGATTTGATTGATATGACAAAAACAGAATTTTCTATTGGACTTATTACTTTTGGCATTTGTAATGTAATTACAAATCAACTTACAACCCGTTTTTTACTCCCAAAAATAGGAAGCACAAATTGTTTAATAATTGCGAGATTATTGTACGCATTTATACCATTTTCTATTTTTTACTTCTCTTCTTATAATTTTTTTATTTTTGTATCTATGTTGTGGGGGATTTCTATAGGTATACAAGCACCAAATATATTTACACAAGTTGCGATAATAGAAGAGAAAACAAAAAAGATTCTTAATCCAATATTTAAATCATCCTTTAATTTTGGTTTTCTTCTTGGCGCAGGAATATGTAGTTTATGTCTAGGGTTAGAAATTGACCCTGTTTATACTACTTTTATTGTCGGTTTGTTTGTTTCTATATCAACTTTGACAATGTATTTTTTTGGATTGAATGTGAAATATGATGTTGTTAACAAAAACCCAAGATTTTCAATTCCAAATTATAAAATTATCATGTTTGCATCAATTAATATGTTTATTATCGCATTTATGGGAATAATAATTCAATGGTCACCTTTATGGCTCGTTACTGATCTTTCTGCACCAATTTTTTTAGTCGGTTCAATTGTAATTTTTTTTAATGTAGGTGAAATAATAAGTAATTTTTTTGCTTCAAAGCTAATTGCAAAACTCGGCGAAGTAATTGTAGGTCCAGTTTTTGCAATGATTGGTTCAATAATATTAGTATCAAGTATTTTTTCTCAAAATATATTAATAATCTTTATCGCTATAACAGTTTTTGGAATGTTAATTTCTAACGTCATGCCTATAGTATTTCGACAAGCAGTAAAAAATTCTCAAAATCCAATCCCAGTTACTATTTCTCATATATCAAGCATTGCTTTTGTTGGAGCTATATTCGGACCTGGCGTTGTTGGGATTTCAGCTGAAACATTTGGTTTAACTTTTAATATGTATGCATTAGGTGTAATAATGTTTTTGATTGCTTTATTAATGTTTTTTATAATGCGTGATGATAATACTGAAAAATTTGGGAAAAATAAATTCACCTCTAAGAATTAACCAAATTTTAATTCTTTATCTAAGTCGTTATCAAGACTCTTACAGTTTGACTTAATGGCAGTTAAAATAAAGGACAAAAAAAAATCAACTTTTTTAAATCTGAAATTTGATAGAGGTCAATTTTTGTTGGTAGGAGTAGAGGGAATCGAACCCACACCACCGAAGTGACCGGATTTTGAATCCTGCGCGTCTACCAGTTCCGCCATACTCCCTACTTATTTTCTAATATTTATAGTTTTTTAAATCTAAATCTATAAGATAATTTAATTTTCTAGTTCATAGTTAATTACAGGTTAATTAAAATAAACTATTATTTTATTTTAAGAAAAGTATTATAGTTAAGTAATGAATTCAATTTATTCTTTCTTAATAATAGTTATATTAAGTTTTAATTTAAATGCTCAAGGATTAATTGCAGGTACATATCATCCTGATGGATCTATTACCGACAACAATGGTAAAGTTATAAGAAAAAGTTACGCAGATAGATACCAAGAGGCTTTGGAAAGATTTAATAATGGTGAGGAAATTGAAGACTGGCCTACTGTTAAAAAAAATAAAAAAGGAAAGACTTTTGGAAAAAAAGGTTTTTTTGGAGAAAAAATTCTTGAAGAAGGAGCTCCTCTTTTAGCTATAGATAAAGTGAGTGGATCAAAGGATGAAATTTTAAATAATATTGCCAAACAAAATGGTTATGTGAATGAAGATATTTTGAAATTGTCTTTAGTAGCAAACTCAAGTGAAGAATTCAAAATTGAAAATAATATTTCTGATGAAACATTTGAAGCATTAAATAATTCTTATCAGAAGTTAGTTGAAGCAGGTATTTTAGGAGAAAATTTATCTGACTTTGATAATTTATCTAGTTTAATTTCTAATGCTGGTATTGATTCAGAAACAGGTAACGCGATTCTAGCACCTGATGATGGCATAGTTACAGGAGGATTAGTAAGTGACGAAGATATCCAAATTGAAGGCATAGATCCAGGAGAAAGTTTAGCCGAAATAGCAGAAAGTTTAGATCTTGATTCATCTTTGGTAACAAGTAGAGCTATGGCTGAAACGCTATCCACTGTTGCTGATACCGTATCAAATGACGTATCTTCTACATCAGATCCAAATCAGCCACCGGCAATTGATCCAAATACAGGTAATGCACCACTACCACCTGGTTGATAAGTTAATGGTCTATTATTTTAAATTAGTTATTAGCTTTATATAACAATTATCTTTTAAGATTAAATTTTGAAGAAACAGTGGTATATTCACTATATCCCATTCTTGCTATATATCGCATTGAAACACTATCCACTCTATTGTTTTTAATAAATTTATTATCTATAAAAATTCCAATTACTTCACCAACAATCATTGTTGAGATCTTGTTTGAATTTGATTTTAATTTAATTGTTTTTACTAATTTACATTCTAAATTTACAGGACTATTTTTTACTGAAGGTACTTTAATAAGTTTTGATTTTTTCTTTTTTAAATTTGAAAAATAAAATTCATCTTCATTTGGTTTAAAGTCTCTTGAAGATATATTCATTTGATTGCGTGTAGTTGAAGTCACAAAATTTACTACAAATTCTTTTGTAGATAAAATATTTGATAATGAGTCTTTATATTTTCCATGAGTTGAACTGCCATTTGAGCAAAACATAACTTGTGGAGGCTCATCAGCCACAGCGTTAAAATATGAATATGGAGCTAAATTAGCTATTCCATTTTTATTAATTGAAGAAATCCATCCAATAGGTCGAGGAAAAATAAGAGATTTAAATGGATCTATTTTAAAAGGACTTCCCTTTTTTGGCTCATAAAACATTATCTTTTTTATACATAAGAATTTGCGTACTCTTTTATTTTTTCAAGCATTGAATAAACACCATTTCTTCTACCTGGGGTTAAAAGAGTATCAAGCTCTAAAATATTTAGCATCTTAAAATCAGATTCTTTAATTTCAGATGGACTTCTATCACCATAAATATCACATAGAATTGTCACCATACCCTTGGATATAAATGCATCTGAGTCATAAAAAAATGAAAGTTTATTTTCTTTTAATTGAGGCACTAACCATACTTGTGCTTGACATCCTGAAACTTTAAACGAGTCATTTCTATATTCTTCTGGAAAATTTTTAGCATTTTTCGCCTGATCAATTAAAAACTTATATTTATCCATTCCGTCATCGAATAGATCTAGACTCTCTTTGTAGTAATTTATTTTTTCTTCTATTGTTTTCATGACATAAATTTTCTTAACACTTTAGCAGAATCTTCTGGCAATACATCCATAATGAAAACACCAGCCATTGACTCGGAACCTGCTAAAATTTTAGGTTTATCTCCGTGTCTTAAAGGTGGATAAAATTCAACATGAAAATGAAACTGATTATCATCGAATTCAGGGGAAGCATGTAAACCCATTATATACGGGCATCTTTTATTTAGAAAAGTATCATATCCTTTTACAACCTGTTGAATACATTTAGAAAAATCTTCAATTTGCTTATCATTAAATTTCCAAGGTCCTTCAATTTGAATTTTTGGTATTATCCATATCTCATAAGCATATCTCGCAAAGGGTGGTACAGCTGCAATAAAATTATCATTTTGATACACATAATATTTCTCCTCCAATTCCTTCATAATTTTAATTAAAAAGTTCTCTTTTTTAAATGCGCTTATTTCTTTTTCAATTGCAGGAGGAATAAAAGGATAAGCATAAATTTGACCATGTGGATGATGAAGAGTAACACCACATTCTTCCCCTCTATTTTCAAAAGGCAGAATATATTTAACATCAGGTTTTTTTTGTAACTCCTTATATCTATCAATCCAAACTGTAGTTAATAATTCTATACGCTCTAAAGGCATCTCCGAAATTGTATCAAGATGTTCAGGTGAATATACAACTACTTCACAATCTCCTTTTGAAGGTTTACTTAAAATATTTTCTAAAAATATATTTTCTCCATTAGGATTAAAGCTAGCCCAACGATTTGGAAATACTGCAACTTCGAAGTTCGAAAATGGTATCTCTGTTGGATAATTTAAATTTGCACCTGGACAAAGTGGGCAATACTCTTTTGGTGGAAATGACGTTCTGTCTTTTCTTCCTGCTGAGTATGTAACCCATTCTTCTCTTGAAGGGTTCCATCTCATATGAGGTTTAGGAATTTCTGTAATCTCAAGTTCTTGGCTTGGGGACTCTTTGTGTTCCTTATAACCATAAAGATAAAGTTCTTTTTTATCATTTCTTATTAAAATTCTTTTATGTATTTGATTCATTAATTTTTTCTTCCCATTTAATTGAAGAATTTATAATTTCACTTAAATCATTATATTTTGGTCTCCAATCAATATGTTTTAATATTTTTGATGTATCTGCAATTAATTGCTCAACATCTCCATCTCTTCTGTTTGAAAATTTATAATCAATTTTATCTTCTGAAATTTTATTTGCAGTATTTATAACATCTAAAACACTAAAACCATTTCCATAACCACAATTAAATAAATTAGATTCTGAACTTTCTAATAAATATTTTGCAACTTCTAAGTGGATATCAGCAAGATCAGAGACATGAATATAGTCTCTGATAGCTGTTCCATCAGGCGTATTATAATCATTCCCAAATATTTCAATATGATCTCTTTTACCTACAACTACTTCAGATAAAATTTTTATTAAATGTGTTGATCTTTTTGATATTTGACCTGATCTTAATTTTTTATCAGCACCAGCAACGTTAAAGTATCGTAATATTATAAATTTGTAGTCATCTTTATTTTCAAATAAAAAATTTTCTGTTTTTATTTTAGATTTAGCATATGGATTTTGAGGATTTAAATTTGTATTTTCATCTATTAATTTATTTTCACTTACTGATCCATACGCAGCAGCTGTTGAAGAAAATACTATTTTATTTAATCCATTATTTTTACAAGTTTCAAATAGTTTAGTTGCATTTTCAGTATTATTATCAAAATATTTCTGCGGATATTTTACAGATTCCTCAACTTGAATAAAACCAGCAAAGTGCATTAATAAATCAAAGCTATTAGATTTTATAAGCTCAGAAATTACTTTTTCATCACTAATATTACAATTTGTAAAAAATGCATTTTTAGGAATGAGACTTTCATTACCAGTAGATAAATCATCAATAATATGAACATTATGACCAGCATCTAGAAGAGATAGAGCGGCATGACTTCCTATATATCCAGCACCGCCCGTTAAAAGAAAATTCATATATGTATCTAATAAATTATTATTTATTAATTTAAAATTGATATATTTTATTAATGACTAATATTATAGGCCTCTTTATTTATTGAATTCAAAATAAAGTCTGTTAATGCTAAAAAAATACATATCATTCTGACATATGAGATTAGACAAAAAAAATATTATAGTCACTGCTGCTGCACAAGGTATTGGAAGAGCAACAGCCCTTAAATTTGCAAATGAAGGGGCCAATGTTTTAGCAACTGATATTAATGAAGATAAACTAAATGATTTAAAAAAAGATAATGAGAGTATCCAAACTATGAAATTGGATTCAACAAACAAAAAAGATGTAGAGACCTTTTGTTCTTCTATAAATAAAATTGATGTTTTATTTCATGCAGTAGGTTTTGTTCATCACGGAACAATTCTTGATTGTGATGAGGATGAGTTTTCACGATCAATCAATGTTAATATATTTTCTGCATATTTAATGACCTACAATCTTTTACCAAAAATGTTGAAAGAAAAGAAAGGTAATATCGTTATTGTTTCTTCTGCTGCATCTAATGTTAAAGGTGTGCCTAATAGGTTTATCTATGGAACTACAAAGGCAGCATTAAATGGATTTGTAAAAGCCATAGCAATAGATCACATAAAAGATGGAATTCGCTGCAATGCTATTTTACCAGGAACTGTTGAAACACCATCTTGGGAAGGCAGAGTTAACATGGCCGATGATCCAGTTAAAGCAAGATCAGATTTTATAGCAAGACAGGCAATGGGAAGATTAGCGCAACCAGAAGAAATAGCATCGCTTGCAACTTATTTAGCAAGTGATGAATCAGATTTTGTGACTGGAACACTAAACTTAATTGATGGAGGATGGACTTTATAATGAAAACTTTAAGATACAGAATTGGAAATGAAGTTAAACCAGGAATACTTGATCAAGAAGGAAATATTCGCGATGTATCATCTCAAGTTAAGGATTGGGATAATAAAAATGTAACTATTGGCAAATTGAATGAAGTGAAAAAAATTGATCCTACATCTTTACCTCTAGTAGAAAACAGTGATGGATATGCACCTTGTGTTTGTAAAGAAAGTATTGGAAAATTTATTTGTATCGGCCTCAATTATTCTGATCATGCTGAAGAAACAGGTCAGAAAGTTCCACCTGAACCAATTATTTTTGCAAAAGCAACCAGTGCTGTTATTGGAGCAAACGATAATGTAGAGATTCCAAAAAAATCAGTAAAGTCTGACTGGGAAGTTGAACTTGGTGTTATTATTGGAAAAGAAGCAAAGTATATTTCTGAGAACGAATCACAATCACATATTGCCGGTTACTGTGTTATCAATGATCTAAGTGAAAGAGAATTTCAAATAGAACATTCTGGTCAATGGGTTAAAGGTAAGTCTTGTGACACCTTTGGTCCAATCGGACCATATTTGGTAACTACTGATGAAGTACCAGATCCTCAAAACTTAAAAATGTGGCTGGATGTAAATGGTAAAAGAATGCAAGATGGGTCAACAAGCACAATGGTTTATGGAGTAAACTTTTTAATAAGTTATTTAAGCCAATTTATGTCATTACAACCTGGAGACATCATATCTACAGGAACACCGCCAGGTGTTGGTATGGGAATGAAACCACAAGTATTTTTAAAAGCAGGTGATGTAATGGAACTTGGTATTGAAGGTCTAGGAGAGCAAACTCAAAAAACTATTCAGGCGTAATGTTCGGCAATATCAATAATTGTCATAATGTTAAAGATTTTAGAAACTTAGCAAAAAAAAGATTACCTAGTCCAATATTCCATTATATCGATGGTGCTGCTGATGATGAGATAACCTATAAAAGAAACACAGATGCTTATGAGCAATGTGATTTAATTCCAAATGTATTAAGCGGTGTTGATAAAGTTGATATGTCAACTACTGTAATGGGACAAAAGTTAGATATGCCTTTGTATTGCGCACCAACTGCTCTGCAAAGGTTATTTCACCATGAAGGTGAGATTGGAGTTGCAAAAGCAGCTGAAAAATTTGGAACAATGTTTGGAATTTCTTCTTTAGGGACTGCCAGTATTGAAGAAATATCAAATTTAGTCAAAACACCAAAATTATTTCAACTTTACGTTCATAAAGACAAAGGCCTGAACAAAGCTCTTATAGAAAGATGTAAAGAATCAAATTTTGAAGCAATGGCTGTGACTGTAGATACTGCTGTTGGAGGTAACCGTGAACGAGATTTGTATACGGGTTTTACTATCCCAATGAAGTTAAAACTTAATAGTGTTTTAAGTTTTATGCTCCATCCAAAGTGGGCAGTAGATTATTTTACAAAACCAAAATGGGAATTAAGTAATCTAAAGGATCACATTAATGAAGGCACAACAGTAATGACAACCATAGGAGATTACTTCACAAAAATGCTTGATAATTCCATGAGTTGGAAAGATGTAGAAAATATTAATAAAGAGTGGGGACGACAATTTGCAATCAAAGGGGTAATGTCCGTAGACGATGCAAAAAAGGCTGTAGATGTAGGTGCTTCAGCCATAATGGTATCAAATCATGGAGGCAGACAATTAGATGGCTCAAGATCACCATTTGATCAACTAGCTGAAATTGTTGATGCAGTTGGAGATAAAATAGATGTAATTTGTGAAGGAGGAATCAGAAGAGGTACTCATGTTTTAAAAGCACTATCACTTGGTGCAAAAGCCTGTTCTGGTGGAAGAATGTATTTATACGCCTTGGCAGCAGGAGGTCAAAAAGGTGTAGAAAAAAGTTTATCTAATTTACGAAATGAAATTGAACGAGATATGAAATTAATGGGAGTTTCTAACGTAAAAGAACTCACAAGAAAAAATTTAAAATTCAGATAAATCAACAACTTTCTTAAAAAAAATATTTATTCTAATTCAATTTTATTTTACAAATTTTTTATGAATGATGAAATTGATCCAATACTAGTTGGTGAAACTGATGATATCGAAATTGGAACTGTAGAAAGTTTTGAACATGACGACGTTAATTATGCAGTTTATCATTTAGCACCAGGATTTTTTTGTACGCAGGGAAACTGTAATTGTGAGGAGAAAGCGCCTTTGAGTGAATCTGAAATTGAAGGAGAAGAGTTAGAGTGTGTTGGTTGTGGCAATACTTATAGTATTGTTTCGGGTGATTGTATTAGTGATCCTGAATTAGATGGCCTTAAGATTTTTGATATCTCCGAAGAGGATGGAAATCTTTACTTAAATATCTAACTTACAATATTAAAATTTATGATATTATTTTTATTTAAATTTTTACTTTTAGTTAAAAAATCAAAAACATTTTCACACGATTCTACAGACATCCTTTTTCTGCATTCTAGGGTTAATGCAGCATTATGAGGTGTTAATAAAGTATTACTTAAAGAAAATAGTTTATGATTTTTTATTGGCGGCTCTTTTTCAAATACATCAACGCCAGCTCCAAAAATTTTTTTATTTTTTAAAGCTTCATATAAGGCATCTTCATTAATTATACCGCCTCTTGCTGTATTAATTAAAATCAAATTAGATTTAAATGTTTCAAATTGATCAAAAGAAATCAAATTTTTAGTTTTTTTATTTAAAGGTAAATGAATACTTATGTAATCAGCAATTTTAAAGCCTTCTTCTTTATTTATTGGAATACATTTATGATTTTTTATTTCTTCAACTGAAAGAAATGGATCATGTACATACACTTCCATTTCAAACCCACTACATCTTTTTGCTAAAGCTTTTCCTATTCGACCAAAACCAAGAATTAAAATTTTTTTATTATAGAGTTCAAAGTAGTTGGGTAGATTACCCTTTTCTTGAAACTTACCTAATTTCACTAATCTATCTGATTCAAAAATATTTTTTGTTAAACAAAGCATCATTGTCATTACATGTTCAGCTACGCTTGTAGCATTTGCTTTTCCAGTAATGGCCATAGCTATCTTATTATGATTTAAATATTCAATATCCACATTGTCATATCCAACACCATGTCTTGCAACAATTTTTAGGTTCTTTGATTGAGAGAGAATATTTTTATTTATTTCTGCTGTTCTTACGACAATACCATCCACATCTCGTAATTTTTCTATTAGATGATCTTCATCAATATTATTGGTGACAAAGTATTCAATATTATTTTTATCAAATATTTCATATCCACTTGGATGAATTTCACCAACAACCCCAACTTTCATGAATAATTCTATATTCTAAAATATTAGAAAAATAAATTGTTTAACTCTTTAAATTATTTTTTTATTATAATAGTATCTATTTTTTTTGGGAAAGGAACACATGAAAACAGTTAGAATGTCATGTTCACATGCATTAATTAAATATTTAACTATGCAAAAAATTTTAATTAATGGAAAAAAAGAACCACTATTTCCAGGTGCTTTCGGTATTTATGGCCATGGTAATGTTGCTTGTATTGGACAAGCTATGGAAGAATATCAAAATGAACTTCCTGGATACAGAGGTCATCATGAACAAAATATGGCACTAACAGGTATTGCATATGCTCGTGCCAAAAGAAGACAACAAATATTTGTTGCAACTTCATCTGTTGGACCTGGCTCTACTAATATGGTTACATCTGCTGCAGTTGCTTTAAGTAATAGACTTCCAATTTTACTTTTACCAGGTGATACATTTTCTAGTCGTTTTCCAGATCCTGTTTTACAACAAGTAGAACATTTTAATTCTCCTTCAGAAACTCAAAATGATTCATTTAAATCTGTATCAAGATATTTTGATCGAATTACTAGACCTGAACAAATTTTAACATCTTTACCGCAAGCAATTAATGTAATGCTTGATCCTGCTGACTGTGGTCCAGCAGTAATTTCTATGTCTCAAGATGTTCAAGGAGAAGCCTATGATTATCCTGAAATCTTTTTTGAAGAAAAAATTCATGAAATTAGAAGAATTCATCCTGATCCAAATCAAATACAAAAGGCAGCTGATAAATTAAAAAAATCTAAACAACCAATTATTATTTCAGGTGGAGGTGTTTTATATTCAGAAGCAGAAGAGGAAATTTCTGCTTTTGCAAAAAAACATAATATTCCTGTGACAGCAACTGTGATGGGTATTGGTTGTATGAATAAAGATGATCCCTATTATATAAGTGCAATTGGATGTTTAGGAGAAGGTTCATCTAATAACCTTGCTACTGATACTGATTTAGCACTAGCTGTGGGAACAAAGTTAGGAGACTTTACAACTGGCTCTTGGACTAATTTTGAAAATGAAAATTTTCAACTTGTATCAATAAATACTTCACGATTTGATACTACAAAACATCGCGCTACTCCTGTTGTAAGTGATGCAAAAATTGGCCTGCAAGAATTATCAAAAGCATTAGGAGAATGGAAAGCGCCAGATAAATGGTACCAGCGTTCAATTGAGGAAAGAAATAAATGGGATGAATATGTTGCCAAAGAAAGTGGACCAACAAACCAAGAATTACCATCCTATGCTCATGCTGTAGGTGCAGTTTATAGAAACTCAGAACCATCAGATATTGTAGTAACTGCAGCCGGGGGGTTAGTTGGTGAAGTAGTTCAAATATGGAAACCTAAAGAGCTAAATACTTTTGAAACTGAATGGGGATTTAGTTGCATGAGTTATGAAATATCAGGTGCACTTGGAATCAAAATGGCAAAACCCGATCAAGATGTAATTGTATTTGTTGGTGATGGTTCATACCTCTTACAAAATAGCGATATCTACAGTTCTGTTTTATATGATAAAAAATTAATTATAGTTGTTTGTGATAATGGCGGTCACATGGTTATTAATAGATTGCAATTAGCAAAAGGTGGAAATGAATATCTTTGTAATCTCAATGCTGCAAGAGCTACAAATGTACAGTTTGTAAATTTTGAGGCTCACGCAAAAAGTATGGGGGCAAATGGTGAGACTGTTAAATCCATTTCAGAGTTAGAGGCCGCTTTTAAAAGAGCAAAAGAATCAGACAAAACATATGTTATTTCTATGAAAACAGATGGGTATGAATGGTTAGAGGGGACAGCTTTCTGGGAAAGCCCAACACTTGAAGTAGATAATACCGAAGGTAAGAAATCAGCTCTTAATGAATTTTTAGAAGGAAAAAATAAACAACGTAAGGGCGTATAAAATAAATTTCTTTTTCTAAAATTTAAAAATTGTATGATTCAAAACAAGCCTATAATTTTATTAGATCCATATCCAAGAACAATGGATATACTTTTTTCTAAAGAAAATTTAAAGTACTTAAAAAAAAATTTTAAACTGATTACTGCTCCAAATAAAAATAAAAATAATTTTTATGAAAAAAATTTATCTAAAGCAGATTATATTTTTGGGCAACCCAATTTACCTTCATCCTTAATTGCTAAATCCACAAAACTTAAAGCAATATTTAATGTAGAGAGCAATTTTATGGATAATATGGATTACGATTATTGTTTTAGAAAAGGAATTCATGTTTTAGCAACATCGCCTGTGTTTGCTCAACCTGTTGCTGAAATGGCAATGGGTCTTACTTTATCTATAGCTAGAAGTATTCATATTGCTCACTCAGACTTTATTTCAAAAAAAGAAAAATATGGTGGCGCAATAAGTCAGAATAATTTTTTAATAAAAAATAAAACATTTGGTTTAATTGGATTTGGTGATTTAGCTAAATCACTTACTCCTATACTCAAAGCATTCTCTAATAAAATTATTGCCTATGATCCTTGGATTCCCAATAAAGAAATCGAAAAATTTGATGTTAAGCCTACTAGTTTAAATTCGTTACTCAAAAATGCTGACATCATTTATGTATTAGCTTCCATTACTTCCTCTAATGAATCTATGATTAATACTTCTAAACTTAAATTAATAAAAGATGGATCAGTGTTTGTCTTAATGAGTAGAGCGGCCATAATAAATTTTGATGATTTTTTTAATTTTTTAAAAAATAGAAAGGTGTTTGCTGCCATTGATGTTTTTCCACAAGAACCATTTCCTAAAAATCATAAATTAAGAAAACTCAAAAATGTAATTTTTTCTCCGCATAGGGCTGGCGCATTAGACAGTGCATTTAAAGAGATGGGTGAATTAGTAATTCAAGATTTAAAACTTATTTCAAAAGGCCTGCCGCCTAAATTATGCAAAAAAGCTGAAAGAGAAACTGTTAAATATTTACGTTCAAAACCAGTTGATATTAATTAAAATTTATTTAAAAACACACTATGTCAGATAACTTAGTACTAGAAGCTAAATCAGTTTCAAAATTTTTTGGTACTATCACAGCTCTTCAAAATGTAGATCTTCATTTAAATAAAGGTGAGGTTCTTGGTGTCGTTGGTGATAACGGTGCCGGGAAATCTACATTAATGAAAGTTTTATCAGGATTATATAAGCCAAGTGAAGGTTCACTTTTTTTTGATAAGGAAAAAGTAACTTTAAATAGTCCCAGAGACTCACAAAATTTGGGCTTAGAAATGGTATATCAAGATTTAGCACTAGCTGGTAATCTCCCTATCGGTGACAATATTTTTCTAGGAAGAGAACCAACAAGAAAAGTTGGCCCTTTCAATTTTTTAGATCATAAAAAAAGAAAACAGTTAACGGAAGAGCATCTTGCAAAACTTAAAATAAACGTAAAGAGTGCTGATCAAAAGGTTGAAGAATTATCAGGCGGACAAAGACAAGCAGTTGCAATTGCTAGAGCTACAGCTTTTAATGCAAAAATTGTATTGATGGATGAACCAACTGCAGCACTTGCTGTTAAAGAAGTTGGAAAGGTTCTAGATTTAATTTTAAATCTAAAAAAATTAGGTGTTAGTGTAATAGTAATTAGTCACCGAATGGATGATATTTTTACTGTTTGTGATCGCGTAATGGCACTTTTTCAAGGAACAAACTTCGCTGAATCAGAATTAAAAAACACTTCAAGAGACGAAGTGATTGGATGGATCATGGGGAAAAAAGATTAATGGATAAGAATCAAGAAACCTTATTTGTCAGACTTATTCCTTTTTTTGAGAGATATGGAATCTTATTACTGATCCTAATAATGATTGCTGTTTTGCATTTGTTGCAACCTGATGTGTTTTTATCATGGAGAAATGTAACAAATATTTTTAAACAAGTGTCTTGGCAGTCTATGTTAGCGCTTGGTGTCTTTATGGTAATTGTAACTGCAGGTATAGATCTGTCAGTCGGTTCAATTATTATGTTATCATTAATGGGGCTTGCTATTGCTTCAAAAGCAGGAATGCCATGGTACGTTGTCATGTTAGTTGCACCGGCAATAGGATTTTTGTGTGGTATGTTTAATGGTATTGGAATTACCTTACTTCGAATGCCTCATCCATTTATTATGACATTGGGAACGCTGTATATTTTTAGAGGAATTGGAAACCTTATTTCTGGAGGTGTGCCAATAACTGGTTTTGCTGAACAGATAAGGGTTATTGGAAATGGTAAAATTAAACTAGATGTTTTTTTTGGAGAAGGGGCGCGAGAGTACATTCCCACAAGTTTAATTTTAATGATTGTTATATTCTTTATCTTTTGGGTTTTTTTAAATCATACACGAATAGGTAAATGGATTTATGCGATTGGTGGTAACCCTGGTGCAGCAAGAGCAGCAGGTATAAATGTAGATCGTATTTTAATCGTAGTTTACACCCTTTGTGGTTTCTTGGCTGGTATTGGAGGTTTAATTTTAGCTGGAAGAACGAATTCTGCTTATCCAAATGCTGGATTACAATCTGAGCTAGATGCGATTGCAGCAGTTATTATAGGTGGAGCAAGCTTCTTTGGGGGCAGAGGAACCGTTTTAGGTGTGTTTGCTGGAGTCATGATTATGGGTATACTCCGAAATGGTCTAAATCTAATGAATGTTAGTGTTTTCTGGCAACAAGTTCTTATTGGGTCAATTATTATTTTGGCTGTTTATATCGATGTTCTAAGAAGACAACTTGCGACCAGAACATAATATTAAAAAATAACTACTTTCTGACAAACAGTCACTTGATTAGATTTCATTTTTGATTAATGGTTAAAAAAAATTTTAGGAGGAAAAATGAAATTTTTTATTTCTTTAATTACTACTTCTATATTGTTTTTTTCAGGTAGTCTTTTAGCAGGCTCACATGCAAAAACAATAATGCTAAGTACTAAAGGACCAGGTGCTGGAAACCCTTTTTGGGCTTCAGTTGAAGCTGGTGCTAAAGATGCTGCTGAAGAGTTTGGTGTAAACCTAATCATTCTTTCACCACCACAAGAAAGTGATGTAATGGCTCAAGTAGCGCAAATTGAAGACCAAATTGCAAAAGGTGTAGATGGTATTGCCATTGCACCAACTGACCCTAACGCAGTTGCACCAATTCTTGATGATGCAATGGCTTCAGGTGTTCCAGTTGTATACATTGATACTAATGGAATTAATGAAGGTGTAACTTTCATTGGTACAAACAATATCAATGGTGCTGCTTTAGCTGCTCAATACATTTGTGATAATGTTCCAAGTGGTTCTGATGTTGCAATTCTTCAAGGAATGATAACTCAAACTACTGGTCAGCACAGAGCTGAAGGATCTAGCAAAGGTCTTAAAGCATGTGGTATGAACGTTGTTGCTGAACTTCCAGCTAACTGGGATACTGCACAAGGTATGTCAGTAACTGAAGATATCATCACTGGTAACCCAAATCTAAAAGCAATCTTTGCTTCTAACGATAATATGGGTCTAGGTGCTATCCAAGCATTAAAAAATGCTGATATGCTAGATGATGTTGTGGTTGTTGGATTTGATGCTAACCCTGATGCTGCTGCAAGTGTAATGGCTGGTGAAATGTCAGCAACTATTGCTCAATTCTCATACAACATGGGATATATGGGTGTAGAAAATGCACTTAAGTTAGCTAATGGTGAGAGCATTCCAGATAACATTGATACTGGAACTGTATTAGTTACTAAAGAAAACGCTGCAGACTTTATGTAAGTCAAAGCTAAATTATTTTTAAAGGGCCGTAATTTTTTACGGCCTTTTTTTTTACTATTCCATTTTTTACAATTGATTTATAGAAACAAGTTATGAAAAATATTGGTCTAATTGGTTGTGGTAATATCGCAGAGACCTATTTCCGGGCTCAGGAATATTTTAACAATATAAATTTTGTTGCTTGTGCTGATATTAATTTAGATGCCGCAAAAAAAACATCTGATCAATATAATATTATTCCTTTATCAGTTGATGAAATACTTAATGACAAGAATGTCGATATTATTCTTAATCTCACAATTCCTCAAGCGCACTATGAAATATCTAAAAGAGCTCTTGAGGCAAATAAACATGTCTATTGTGAAAAACCAATGAGTGTTAAGTTTGATGAGGCAAAAGAATTATTAAATTTAGCAAAAAAAAATAGTCTCTACATTGGGAATGCACCTGATACTTTTTTAGGAGGAGGAGGGCAACTTACACGAAATTTAATTGATAATAATGATATTGGACAAGTTCTTACCGGGAATTTTATTTTTGCTTTTCCAGGTGTTCAAGATTTTCACCCAAGTCCTGAGTCTTGGTTTCAAGAAGGAGGAGGACCTGTAATAGATATGGGTCCATATTTTTTCACCACACTCGTTAATCTTCTAGGTCCCGTAAAAAATATACGAGGAAGAGGAGCTAAATTTTCTGATAAAAGAGAATACAAAGCTGGTCCAAAAAAAGGAGAAACTTTTAATGTTGAAATTCCAACTTCTTATATGTTTAATATTGAGTTTCAAAATAAAGCTATCATTCAAGGTTTCATTTCATTTGATGTTTTAAATCATAAACGTAATCATATGGAACTTTATGGAACGAAAGGTTCAATAGTAGTTCCTGATCCAAATATGTTTGGTGGTCCAGTTTCCATATCTGGTGAGTTTGGATCTGAATGGAAAGATATTAGCGTCGAAGATAAACCCCTTGGAAAAACAAATATCGTTAATCATAGTGGGAGAAGTAATGAGGCGCCTGAACAAGCAAACTACAGGGGTATTGGGTTAGCTGAAATGATTGACGCTATCGAAAATAATAGAATGCATAGGTGTAATGGAGAACTTGCTCTTCACGTTTTAGATGTAATCGAGTGTGCAATGATTTCTTCAATTTATAAAGTGGAAGTAGAGCTCCGTTCTTCCTGTGTGAAGCCTGAACCCATGCATGACGATTTCATAAGGCAAATCCTAAAAAAAATATAAATTTTGCTTAGCTATTGATTAGTGCGATAATTTTACAGCCTAATTCCCAATATTTCTCCTTGTTTTACATACCCATTCTTGCTAGGAAAATATTATTTATAGGAGGAATGCATGAAAAAAATTGCTTCAATTATTCTTGCCTCTGTAGCGCTTTTTGCTACTTCAGCGAAGGCAGAATACAAATTTAACTTCGTAATGCACAGTGATACGAACAATGCTTTCTGGGCAGCTGTTCACAAAGGTTTTAAAGATGCTTGTGCACAAATTAATGCTGATTGCCAAATGTTAACTCTTTCAGGTGATGGAGATCAACAAGAGCAATTACAAAACTTAGAGTCTTCAATAGCTCAAGGTGTTGATGGTATCGTAACTACAATTACTAACCCAACTATCTTTGATGCTGCAGTTGATGAAGCATTAGCTGCTGGTATTCCAGTAATTACAGCTAATACTGATGATCCAGAAGGTGCTGCTGGTAGTAACAGACTAGCATATGTTGGACAAGACTTAGAAGCAGCTGGTTATGAATTAACAGCTAATCTTTCTGAAATGTTTCCTGATGGAGATATTCACGTTCTAATCGGTGTTGCAGACATGAACCAATCATGGGCATACACTAGAGGAAACGGTATTGCACGTTTCATGGAAGATTACAAAGCAGCTAACCCTGATAGAAAAGTAACTTATGAGAAAATCGAGTCAGGTCTAGATCTTTCAACTGTTGGAAACAGAGTGGCAGCTTATGTTCAAGCTAACCCAAATACAACTGCATATCTTGATGTAGGTTTCTGGGAAGCTGGTGCAGCTGCAGCAGTAAGAAACTTAGGTTACGGACCTGGTGAAATACTTCTTGCTGGTTTTGACTTAGTTGACGTAGTTTTCGAAGAAATGGACAAAGGTTATGTTCAACTAACAGTTGACCAACAACCATACTACCAAGGTTACATGTCAGTTCACCAATTATACTTAATGAACAAGTATGGTTTAAGTGCACTAGATATTAACACTGGTAAAGCTATGATTGGTCCTGATGATGTTGAAACAATCAGATCATTCAAAGGAATGTCAGTTAGATAAATATCTTAACCAGGCTCTTTAAATAGAGCCTGGTTTTTTTTAAAAAAAAATATGAGTAAAAATTTTAGTCTTCGAAGTTTATTAGTAAGACCAGAAGTAGCAACCTTCTTAATGTTTCTAGCAATAATGATTGGATTTTATATTGCTAATGAAAGATTTTTAGATGCAAGAAATATAAGAATAGTTATGGGTATTACACCCGAATATATTATTGTTGCTATTGGGATTGCAATATTAATGATCTCAGGTGAATTTGATTTATCTGTAGGCTCTGTTTTTGCATTAGTCCCGATGACTATTGTACAAATGGTGCATCAAGGGATACCACCTTGGTTTGCTATTTTTCTAGGATTAATGATTGGTATTATTGTTGGTTTTGTTAATGGATTTATTACCTTAAGATTTGGAATCCCTTCTTTCATCGCAACTCTTGGAATGCTCTACATTGCTAGAAGTCTTACAACTGTAGCTACTGCAGGATTTCCACCACCATTTCCTCATATTTTACCAAATGAGTTATTCGTTTATCAATTTGAGTTATTTAGAGCTTCCTTGTACTGGGCTCTTTTAGTTGCTGTAGTTTTGGGTGTTATGCTTCACAGAAGTAATGTTGGTAACTGGATCTATGCAACTGGCGGAGATCAAAATGCAGCATCTTCAATGGGAATAAAGACTGGAAACGTAAAAATGTTTTGTTTCATCTTATGTGGTTTTTTAGCTGGCTTTGCAGGAATGATTCAAACATTTAGATTGGAAGCACCATTACCATCTCAAGGATACTTATTAGAACTAGAGTCAATTGCTGCAGCAGTTATTGGTGGTGTCAGTTTATTTGGAGGTATCGGAACAGTTTTTGGTGCCGTTATTGGCGCAATACTAATCAGATTTTTAGAAAGTGGAATCATTATGGCTAGAATAGATGCTGAATGGTTTAGAGCAGGTTTAGGCTCTTTAATTATCATAGCCGTAGTGTTTAATACTTATATAAGTAGAAGAGCGACACGAATTGGTCAAAACAAGGCAAAGGATTAAAGATGGAAGATATAATTGTTTGTGAGGGTCTAAACAAATACTATTCAGGAGTTCACGCTTTAAAAGATTTAAGCTTAAAGATAAAAAAAGACTCTGTTGTTGGTCTTATTGGAGACAATGGTGCTGGTAAATCAACATTAATTAAAATTTTATCTGGTGCACATCAACCTGATTCAGGTCATATATATTTTGAAGGTAATAAGGTTAAATTTAAATCTACAAAAGAAGCCATGAATTTAGGTATTGAAACAATTTATCAGTATTCAGCTTTGATCCCTGAAATGTCTATTGCAAGAAATATTTTTATTGGACGTGAACAAACTCAATATAATGTTGGCAATTTTGGTTTGATGAAAACTAAAACCATGCAGGACGATGCGATGAAAGCATTAACAGATGTTGAACTGCATCTTCGATCTCCAGATACACCAGTTAACCAATTATCCGGAGGTGAAAGACAAGGTGTTGTCATTGCAAGAGCAATGTATTTTAAATCAAAAGTTTTAATATTAGACGAACCAACAAACCACCTATCAGTAAAAGAAACAAATAAAGTACTAAGGTTTGTAGAAGGATTAAAAAACCAAGGCGTGACATCAATATTTATTACTCACAACTTGAGTCATGTGTATCCAATTGCTGATCATTTATGTGTAATGGCAAGAGGTGAAAAAATTGCTG
>CACNHT010000002.1 GCA_902620285.1 uncultured Alphaproteobacteria bacterium
AAATTCAATGCCTTCAACTAAAGATTTTTATATAAACTTTAAACCTATTCAACATAAAGATCCTTATGTTCAGATTTATTCTCAAGAATATAATAATGATTTGTATTTGTATGGCTTAATTAATCCTCAAATCGAATTAGAAAATTTAGAAATTAATGATGAAGCTTCCATAACAGTAATTGCTGACATTTCTGGAAGTATGAGTGGAAGTTCCATACATGAGTTAAAATCCACTTTATCTAAATTTATTAATAATCTTCCAAGTAATTTTTTATTAAATATTGTTGCTTTTAATGATGATTATTTTACCTTATTTAAAAAACCACTACCCTTAAATAAAACAAACAAACTAAAAGCACTAAATTTTGTTTCATCATTTGAAGCGACTGATGGTACTGAAATGTTGGCGCCTATTCATTATGCATTGTTTGAAAAAACATCATTACCAGATAATCATCATATAATTTTGATGACGGATGGAGCTATTTCTCATGAAGTAGATGCCATGGCAATGATCAATGAACACATAAATAATAGAAGATTTCACGTAGTAGGTATTGGTGGAGACGGTAGTTTAAAAATCCTTCAAACTATTACAAAAAAAGGAAATATAAATTTTGTAGGTATTCCAAAGACTATAGACAATGATGTCAAACATAACGAACTATCTATAGGATATGATACTGCAGTTGACGTTGCAACAAATGCATTAGATATGCTTCAACCAACAGCAGCTAGCCACAGAAGAGTAATGATTTTAGAAGTAATGGGTAGAGACGCAGGCCACATTGCTTTAAATGCAGGAATAGCTGGAGGAGCAGATGTTATTTTGATTCCTGAAATTCAATATTCTATAAAATCTATTGCTGATCATATTGAGAAACTTAGGTCTAAAGGAAGAAATCATGCATTAATCGTTGTTGCAGAAGCTGTAAAAAAAGAAAACGGTAAAAAAGCAACAGTGAAATATGTTGATGGAGAGGTGCGCCTTGGAGGGATTGGAAATTATCTTGGCGATGAAATCTATAAAATAACAAATTCCGAGACAAGAGTAACTGTTCTTGGGCATGTTCAAAGAGGTGCTCAACCAACTCACAGAGATCGTTTGATTGCAAGTGCTTTTGGAGTTTATGCTGTTGATTTAATTGCCAAGAAAAAATTTAATAGAGTTGTTGTATGGAAAGACAGAGGAGTACAAGATTTGATGCTTAGCCAAGTTGCTGGATATTCAAAAACAGTTCAAAAAAATGATCCTTTAATAAAAGTAGCTGAAGGTCTTGGAATTTACATTGGTGAAACAAATTAAAAATTACCTAATTTTTTCCAAATAAATGAATAAACTTTTAATGGCAAATATCTCATTATTTTTACAGTAAAAACTAATAAAAATGGAAAATATATCTCAAATTTATATTTTCCAGTAAGTCCTTTAAATATCTTTTCAGCAGCATACCTTGCAGATTTTAAAAAAGGCATTTTAAAAGAATTTAATTTCGTTGATTCAGTATCTATAAAACCTGGATTAATGACTGATATTTTTATATTTAATTTTTTAAAATCGAAATACAAACTTTCTACTAAATTTAGTTGTGCTGCTTTGGTCATACCATAGGCTCCAGCTGTTGGCATCCCTCTGTATCCAACTGGCGAAGAAACTATAGATATTAAATTATTTCTTCCTTTCATATAATCTTTTAAAACATCTATGCAGTTAATTGTTCCATTTAAATTAACATCAATTAACAAATTATAATTATTTATATCAAATTCTTGATTCCTATTAGGTGAGTAAGCAGTCGCATTTAGAAGAGCAATATTAATTTTTGATATTTCGTTTTCTATATAGGCAATTGTATCATTAACTTCTTTATACTTACTTACATCACAAACTTTATAGTAGATTTCTTTTTTACCAGTTGTGTTTTTTAAATTTTCAACTGCTTTTTTTAATTTGTCATCATTTCTAGAAGAAATTATAACCCTCCAATTTTCTTCTAAAAATTTTTGTGCAACTGCAAAACCTATGCCTGAAGATCCACCGGTAATCCATATAGTTTGCAACTATTGACCCCAATCGTTACGAATTATTGTTATAATATTTTTTTTATCATTAGGGTTTTTGAACTCCATTTTCATGAGTTCTTTTTCGAAATACCAAAGTGTATACTCTGGGAATGGACCTTTATCTTTTGGATTTTTTGATGCATTGAAAACATACTTGTTAGCTAGTATTTCAATGTCATTGATTTTTATTTTTTCATCTTCAAGTTGCTTTACTTCTATAGTTCTTACAATACCTTTTTGAGTATCAAATACTTCTTTCTCATTTAACATTTCAATATTCCAATAATTTAATGGTACTATATTTTTATCTAATTTTAATTCTCCATCCATACCACTAGCAATAAATAAATCGTCTACATCATTTCCAACTATTTTATATTCTCTATCATCTTCAAAATCTGTAAATCCATCTATTGATATAAATTCACCATTTGTCCAAGTTTCTTTAGTTTCTTGAAAAAATTTGTATGCTGGAAAAAATAAAACTTTTACATTTATCTTTAAGACTGAATGTATAATGACACCATCTTCACTTTCTATAAATTTTGATATTAAGCTACCAATATTTTTCTTTTTTCTAATAACATCATAACTTACCTCATTATCTTCTGGTATCGGAAATGGCTGACTAAAAACGTTAAATGAAAAAAGAGATAAACAAATTATAAAGATATATTTCACGATTTAATTCTTAATGATGATCTTCCCCCATCTATATGAAATATTTGTCCAGTAATCCAACTATTTTTATCACTTAATAGAAAACTTCCAATATCAGAGAAATCATCACCAGATCCAATTTTAGGTAGAGGATGCATATTTTCAATTGCTTTCTTAATAGTTTCATTACTAAGTAACTTTTGTGTCATTTTTGCGTCAGTTAAACTAGGTGCTATACAATTTACCCTTATTTTTGGAGCAAATTCTGCTGCTAAGCTTAAAGTAAGCCCTTCAATGGCACCTTTTGCGGTAGAGACTATTGTGTGATTAGTAAAACCCTGTTTTACAGCAATAGTTGAATAAAGTAGAATACTGCCAGTATTTTTAGCTAGAGTTTCTTGATTAAACTTAATTGCATTTATAGCACTAAGTGTATTTATTTTAAAAGAATCAATAAAATCTTCATCTTTGGTCATTTTGAGAGGTTTTAAATTTATAGAACCAACACAAAAAGCAATACCGCATAATCGATCTTTGTATTCTTCCGAAATACTTTTAACTTTATCAAAATCTAAAACATCACAAACTTTATATTCACAACCAATTTCCTCAGATAATTGTTTTAATTCTGTCTCATTTCTAGAGATAATTATTGGATCATAGTTGTTGCTTTTCAGTTTTTTTGATAATGATTTTCCAATAGAACCTGTTCCTCCAAAGACAAATATATTTTTGTTAGACATTTTTAACCTTTCTAATTTTAATTTGATGATAACTAATTAATAAAGTTGATAATAACAAAATTGAATTAGTTTGATGTAAACTTGCGAATGGTAAGTAAACATTACTTAAAAGAGTTATAATACCTAAAATTACTTGTAAGGTTAGGAAGAATAGGACTAAATACACAAGAGTACTTGAAATGTTTTTATTATCAAATTTAATAAATCTGAAACACACAAATAGGATATAAAAAAAAACAAAAATTGATAACCAACGGTGGTTAAAATTTATAGCAACTGTATTTTCAAAAATATTATAAATACCTAAATCATCAATAACGTAATCATCTGGTATAATTTTTCCATTCATTAGTGGAAAAGTATTAAAGGATTGTCCAGAGTTGGTTCCTGCCATAAATCCACCTGTTGCAATTGTGATAAATATTAACATTACAGCAATTAAAATGTAAAATTCAATTGTTTTTGGAGTAGATAAAAAACTTATATTAGAAGAATACCTATAATCCATTGCTATCCATAAGAGTATTGAGAAAATTATAAGAGCATTTAAAAGATGAAAAGTAAGTCTATAAGGGCTTACATAAGGATTTTCAGTCAATCCACTCTTTACCATCCACCATCCAATTACTGCTTGAAACAAACCAAACACAAAAACAACACCAAGTCTTATATATAGTGACGATTGAATTTGCTTTTTAAAACTGAAGTAAATTAAGGGTATTAAAAAGACAATTCCTATAGCTCTTGCAAATATTCTATGAAACCACTCCCACCAAAAAATATATTTAAACTCATTTAACGTCATATTTTTGTTAACTATTTTATATTCTGGTGTTTGTTTATACATTTCGAATACAACCAACCAACTTTCTAAACTCAGTGGAGGAATTACACCTAAAATTGGACGCCAGTCAGTCATAGAAAGTCCAGAGTCTGTTAATCTTGTGAGACCTCCTATTACTATAATTAATAAAACCATTGCGGTTATTGTTAATAGCCATATATAAACTGCAGGATTATAATATTTTGAAGTATTAGCGTAATTCATTTAGATTATATATAATCCCTAGAAATAATAAAAAAAGTTGTTATTTTTCACATATGACAGAAAAAACTGATGTAGTAATTATAGGTGCAGGTCCTGTAGGCTTATTCGCTGTATTTGAATTAGGTCTTTTAAATATTGAATGTCATTTAGTTGATAATTTAGATAAAGTGGGGGGTCAGTGTGCTGAATTGTACCCAGAAAAACCAATTTATGATATTCCCTCAAGACCAGTTGTAACAGGACAAGAATTAACTGATGAGTTAATTAGACAGATAAATCCATTTAAACCTAAATTTCATCTAAATCAACAAGTTGAGAAAATTGCTAAAACAGAATATGGTTGGATTGTAGAAACTAATATTGGAACAAAAGTTGAAGCAAAATGTATAGTTATAGCCGCAGGAGCAGGAAGTTTTGTACCTCGAAAACCCCCAATTGAGAATATTGAGAGTTTTGAAAACAAAAATGTTTTTTACGCAATTCGAGACAAATCAATATTTAAGAATAAAAAAATTTTAATTGCAGGAGGAGGAGACTCTGCTTTGGATTGGACAAATGAACTATCTAAGAATTCCAAAGTAACTCTAATACATAGAAGGAAAGAGTTTAGGGCAGCACCTGATTCTGTCTCAAAAATGCAAGAATTAGAAACAAAAGGAAAAATTAAATTTTTAAAGGGCCAAATAAAAAAGATTTCTAAAATTCAAGATAGTAGAATAATGCTAGAATACGAAAATGATGATGAAAAATCAAATATTGAAGTAGATTATCTTTTACCTTTTTTTGGTTTAAAAATGGAACTAGGTCCAATTGCGGAATGGGGTCTAAATTTACATGAGAACTTAATTAAAGTGGACACTGAAAAATTTCAAACTTCTACACCTTCAATTTTTGCGATAGGTGATATAAATTGGTACCCTGGAAAACTTAAGTTAATTCTATCAGGATTTCACGAGTCTGCCTTAATGGCTCAAGAAGTATTTAAGTATTGCTTTCCTGATAAGAAAAATATTTTTAGATACACAACATCTTCTAAAGAACTTCAAAAAAAACTAGGCGTTTAATGCCAAAGTTAATAATCACAGATAGATCAGGTAAAAAGTCTGAAATTGAATATGATAGTAACTTTACATTAATGGAAACCCTTAGAGACAATGGCTACGATATTGAAGCTTCCTGTGGAGGATGTTGCGCTTGCGCTACCTGTCATATTTATGTTGATGAAAAATGGACAAAAAAGCTGAAAAATATGGATGATGATGAAGAATCTATGCTAGATCAAGCTTTTGATGTTAAAAATAATTCCAGATTATCTTGTCAAATAGAGCTTTCTGAAGAGCTTGATGGTCTAGAGATAGAAATTGCACCAGAATAGTATTGACATAAATTATTAATTTGTATACAAACAGTTTGTATATAAACTATGGCAGACACTTCTCTTAATGAGAATAGATTATCATTATTAATTTGGCAAACATCAAACTTATGGCAATCAAAAGTAAGACATAAATTAAAAGAGAGTCAAATCACATTAAATGAATATCTTATTCTCGAGACAATTTATTTATTACAGCAAGAAAACATAAATATTACTCAACAGCATATATGTAAAAATGCATCTATTGATAGATCAGTTGTTAGCTTGCGTGTTTCTAATCTAGAAGAAAAGAAGTTAATATCAAGACAACAGCCACAAGATAAAAGATCTGATAGTTTAATTCTAACTGCAGCAGGGAATGATTTAATTAATAATACTATTGATAATATTGTAGATTTAGAAAATGAATTATTTAATAAATTAGGATCTGAAATTTTTAATTTCACAAATTCATTAAAGTTGTTATTGGGTAAAAAAATTAGAATTAGAGCAAAATTAAATGATTGATCAAGAATTAGCACAATCCTTAAAAGCTTGGCCTTTTAAAGAAGCATTACAAATCATTAAAAAAAATGGTGGTTTATTAAACTTTAAAATTCCATCTAAGGGATATGTATTACTAGAAACTGGTTATGGTCCCTCAGGTTTACCTCATATTGGAACTTTTGGTGAAGTTGTAAGAACATCGATGGTAAAAAATGCATTTAGTTCTATAATTGATTGTCCAACAAAACTGATCACATTTTCTGATGATATGGATGGATTAAGAAAAGTTCCTGAAAATGTTCCAAATAAAGAAATGTTAGAAAAATTTATAGGTAAGCCACTTACTTCTATACCAGATCCATTTGGTAAATTTGAAAGTTTTGGACATCATAACAATGCAAAACTTAGAAGTTTTTTAGATGAATTTAATTTCGACTACGAGTTTGTTAGTTCTACAGAGAAATATCAAAGTGGAGATTTTAATGAAACAATATTAAGTATATTTGAAAACTATACAAAAATATTAGATATTATTTTACCTACCCTAAGGGCAGAGAGAAAAGAAACTTATAGCCCCTTTTTGCCGATAAGCGAAAATTCAGGAGAAGTACTTCAAGTAAAAATTGAAGAATATAAAATGGATTCAAAAACCATAATTTACAAAGATCCATCATTAGGTAAGTTAGTTGAAACAGAAGTAATTAATGGAAAATGTAAGTTACAATGGAAAGTAGATTGGGCAATGAGATGGATGTCGTTTGATGTTGATTATGAAATGTGCGGTAAAGATCTTACAGAAAGTGTTGATTTAGGATCCAAGATTTGTAGAGCATTAAATAAAAAACCACCCACTAATCTAATTTATGAAATGTTTTTAGATGAAAAAGGAGAAAAAATTTCTAAGTCAGTCGGCAACGGTATTAGTGTTGATGAGTGGCTACGTTACGCCTCTCCTGAAAGTCTTGCACTCTACATGTTTCAAAAACCAAAATCAGCTAAAAAACTTCACTTTGATGTAATTCCTAAAACTGTAGATGATTATCTTTCTCATTATAATTCATACTCAAGTTTAGATAAAAATAAACAGTATGATAATCCAATTTGGCATATTCATTCAGGAAAACCAAAAGAATTTAAATCAGAAATAAATTTCAATACCCTTACCAACCTAGTAAATGTCTCTAATTCTAAAGATAAAAAAGTAATATGGTCTTTTATTAATAAATATGATGATAATATTAATGCTGATAACAATCCTGAATTTGATCGCCTCATAGATTTTGCACTTAATTACTATGAAGATTTTATTTTGCCTAAAAAGAAATTTTTAGAGATTGATGGGAGCAATAAAAAGGTATTTATTGATATTATTAATGTTTTAGAAAATGAGGTTACTGAAAAGAGTTCATCTGAAGATATTCAAACATTATTATACGAAGTAGGAAAAAAGCACGAATTTGAAAATTTAAAAGATTTTTTTAAACTAGTATATCAAGTTATGCTTGGTCAGGATCAAGGCCCTAGACTAGGGTCATTTTTTAAATTATTTGGTTTAAGAGAAACTATTGATTATCTAAAAAAATTAATAGATAATTAATTTATTGTACAATAGTTCATTAAAAATATTAAGATTTTTGCCTCCCGAGCTATCTCATAATATTACAATTAATTTTTTAAAATATTTCAAAGTAAGACAAAAAAATATTGAGGACTCTATTCTTTCACAACATTTAATAGGTTTAGATTTTCCAAATCCTATAGGGCTCGCTGCAGGTTTTGATAAAAATGCTGAAGTGATGCATTCCATGTTTTCATTTGGTTTTGGTTTTCTTGAAGTTGGTACAATTACTCCACAACCTCAAAGTGGTAACTCTAAACCAAGAGTATTTAGATTAAGTGAAGATAAAGCCATAATCAATAGTTTAGGTTTTAATAATAAAGGTATTAAAAAAGTAAAAAAAAATTTAATCAAACACCAAAAATCATACTTAAATAATAAAATTGTAGGAGTTAATATTGGAAAAAATAAAAATTCAAGTGAAGCTATTGATGATTATCTAATTGGTTTAGAAGAGTTAGGTGATTTGGCAAGCTATATTACTATAAACATATCCTCACCAAATACTGAAGGTTTGAGAGATCTACAATTGCGAGGAAAGATAGAAAAATTAATTAAAAAAATTATAGACAAAAGAGATGAAATAAAAAATATTAATACTAAACCAATATTAATTAAAATTTCACCAGATTTAAATGAAGATCAACTTAGAGATTTAGCTTTAATTTCCTTGGCTAATAACATAGATGGGTTAATACTTACAAATAGCACTATTAAAAGAGATAGTAATTTAATTTCTTTAAACAAAGAAAAAAAAGGCGGTTTAAGTGGTAAACCTCTCTATGATAATTCAAATATAATTTTGAAAAAAATGTATGAATTAACAAATGGTCAAATACCATTAATAGGAGTGGGCGGTATATCCAGTGGAAGGGACTGTTATGATAAAATTAAATCTGGTGCTTCTCTAGTGCAGCTATATACCGCTTTGGTTTATTCTGGTCCAAATTTAATTAATTCTATGAAAAGTGACTTAATTGATCTTATTAAAACTGATGGATATAAAAATGTATCTGACGTTATTGGTAAATCGGTATAGTAGTGAAAAAAATAAAATCCATTGATGAAATTATTAATGATTATGACAATTTTATAATTGATCAATGGGGTGTAATGCATGATGGAACATTTGGATATGATCATGCTTTTAATTCTATCAATATTCTCAATAGCAATGATAAAAATTTGTTTATAATTTCAAATTCATCTAAAAGATCAAAAACGTCCATAGATAGACTGCCAAAGCTTGGTTTTAAGAAAAATTCTTTTTTAAATACAGTGACAAGTGGAGAAATGATTTGGCAATTACTTAAAAAAAAATATTTAGATGATAAAAATAAAAAAAATTGTTTTCATATTTATGATAAAGAAAAAGAGGATGGTCTAGCTTTTAGAGATGGTTTAAATTTTAATTTTGTAGAAAAAATAGAAGAAGCGGATCTAATTTTAGCTTGTACTCCTTTTATAAATTTACAGCCAATAGACTACATTCCATTACTAGAAGTAGCTTACAAAAAAGAAATAACAATGTATTGTGCAAACCCTGACTTTGAAACAGTTGAAAGTAACACTAACAATAATGTATTTTGTATGGGTGCAATTGGTGAAATATACAAAAAAATGGGTGGAAATGTAATTATAAAAGGTAAACCTGATGTAAGCATTTATACTGAAACCACAAATCAAATTAATTTAGAAAAAAAAAGAACAGTAGCTATTGGAGACTCATTATTTCATGACATTCAAGGTGCTAATAATTTTGAAATAGATAGTGTTTTAGTAAAATCTGGTATTCATAAAGATTTAAATCAAATAAATAATTTAATTAAAAATCATCAAATAAGTCCAACTTATATCATAGATAAATTTAGTATTTAGAATACTTGACAAAATAATATTTATATTTACATGCAACCTCACTATGTCAATGCGATGTGAATTAACTGGAAAATCCTTTCAAACTGGTAATAACGTTAGTCATGCTAAAAATAGAACAAAAAGACGTTTTAAACCAAATCTTCAGAATATAACTTTTGTTAGTGAAGTTTTAGGTCAAAAATTCCAATTAAAAGTTGCTGTTAGTACAATTCGAACAGTTGAAAAAAAAGGTGGTTTAGATGAATTTCTAATTAATACACCTAATTCTAAATTACCATTAAAAGCTAAAAAATTAAAAAAAACTATTCAATCAAAAACTAATTAAATTTTTGTAATGGGATTTTTCTTTGAATTAACAACAATACTTAATTCCCTTAGTACTGAACTGATGTGGTTCATAATGCTACTTTTTTGTTTTTTTTCTATTCTTATTTTTTTAAGGATATTTGGATATATAGGAATTTTTATCTATTCTGCACTAGCTGTAATAGCAGGAAATATTCAAGTTTTAAAAACAGTAGACTTTTTTTATTCACCCGAACCGGTAGCATTAGGAACTATTCTTTTTGCATCAACATTTTTATGTACTGATATTTTATCTGAATATTATGGAAAAGAAAAAGCTAGAATGAACATTTTAATCGGTTTCAGTGCATTTTTATTTATGACTTTATTAATGGTAATTACAATTGGTTTTCAACCATCAGATGCTGATTGGGTACAAGAAAGTTTGTCAAACGTATTTACTCCAATGACAAGATTTTTCATAGCTAGTATGATAGCATATTTAATTAGCCAATATTTTGATGTTTGGTTATTTAACTATTTGAAACAAGCCTTATCAGGTAAGTCTCTCTGGTTAAGAAATAATTTTTCTACTATTATCTCCTCTTTAGTTGATAATACTGTCTTTAGTATATTCGCTTGGATCTTATTAAATCCTGAACCAGTAAGTGTGTATAATGTTATAATGATTTATATTTTAGGCACTTATCTTCTTAGAATATTTATAGCTCTACTAGATACTCCTTTTATTTATACAGCTAAGTTTTTTATCCCAAAAACTAATGACTAACTTTTCTTGGAAAGTTAAAAAAACAAATAAAAATAATAAAGCAAGAACAGGAAGAATTTCTACACCACATGGTGATATTGAAACTCCAGCATTTATTTTTTGTGCAACAAAAGCTGCACTAAAATCTTTTACCACTTATGAAGCAAAAAAAAATAATACACAAATTATACTATCCAATACTTACCATTTAATGCTTCAGCCCGGTAGTGAACTAGTAGCTCAACATGGAGGTCTTCATAAATTTACGGGTTGGGATGGACCTATGTTAACAGATAGTGGTGGATTTCAAATTTTTTCTCTTGGACATGGCTCTGTTGCTGATGAAATAAAAGGGCGAAAAACAAATTCAAAAAATAAAAAAACTTTAATAAATCTGAATGAAGAGGGCGCATTATTTAAGTCTTATATAGATGGTTCTACTCATATGTTATCTCCTGAAAAATCAATAGAGGTTCAAAGAAATCTTGGCGCAGACTTCATCTTAGTTTTTGATGAATGCACTCCTTTTAATGTAGATAAAAAATACACATCTGATTCTATGTTAAGAAGTCATAGATGGTCTTTAAGATCAATCAATGCGTTTAACTCTAAACTTAACTATAGTCCTAAAAATGGCTCAGCAGGTAGACAAGAAATATATGGAATCATTCAAGGTGGGATTTACAAAGATTTAAGAGAAGAAAGCATTGAATTTAATACTGAAAAAATCAATACTTTTGGAATTGCTATTGGTGGTAGTTTAGGATCCAATAAAGATGAAATGAAAGATATAGTTCATTTTACTTCTTCCAAATTAGATAATTCTCGTCCAGTACATTTGCTAGGTATTGGCGATCCAAGGGATATATGGAATTTTGTTGCGGATGGAATCGATACATTTGATTGTGTAAACCCAACTAGAATTGCTAGACATGGATCAGCTTTAGTAAAAGGTAAAAAGGAAAAAATAAACTTAAAAAATGTTAAATATAAAAATAATTTAAACCCAATAGATGATGAATGTAATTGCTATACCTGTAAGAACTTTACATTAGCATATTTATACCATCTTTTTTCTGCGCAAGAATTACTAGGATTACAACTCATAACTAATCATAATATATATTTTATGAATAATCTTATGAAAGAAATTAGAACCTCAATTGAAAATAATGATTTTGATAATGCAAAAAAGAAATGGTTAAATTCTTAATTATCTAAATGAAAAGTAGTAGATAATTGATTTAGTAATACTTCGCCTAACTGATCGACATCCATTATTGTTACAGCCTTACTATAATACCTTGAAACATCATGCCCAATTCCTATAGCAATTAATTCTATTTCATCTTTTTTTTCAATCTCACCAATTATATCTCGCAAATTTTTTTCTAGATAATTACCTGGATTTACAGAAAGTGTTGAGTCATCAACTGGTGCACCATCACTTATAACAATAAGAATTTTTCTTTTTTCCTTTCGAAAAGATAATCTATTATAAGCCCATGATAAAGCTTCTCCATCGACATTTTCTTTCAGAATTCCCTCTTTCAATAATAAGCCCAAATTTTTCTTAGATCTCCTCCATGGTGAGTCTGCAGATTTATAGATAATATGTCTTAGATCATTTAACCTGCCTGGATTAGAGGGCTTTCCATTTTTGATCCATTTTTCTCTAGAGTTACCTCCCTTCCAAGCTTTGGTTGTAAACCCTAATATTTCAGATTTTATTAAGCATCTTTCTAATGTTTTTGCTAAAATATCTGAACAAAGGGCCGCAACCGTAATTGGTCTGCCTCTCATTGAACCAGAATTATCAATTAGAAGACTCACAATTGTATCTTTAAATTCAACTTCCTTTTCTATTTTATAGCTTAATTTATTATTTGGATTAGCAATAATTTTAGCTAATCTTGATGTATCAAGAAAACCTTCTTCCATATTAAAATTCCAATGACGATTTTGCTGAGCTAAAAGTTTTCTTTGCAGTCTATTGGCAATTTTAACAATTAGTGGTTGAAAAGAAAATACTTGTTGATCCAGGTTTCTTCTCAACTTCTCTAATTCTTTAATATCACAAAGTTCCTCTGCGTTAATAATTTCATCAAAATTATAATCATAAACTTTATAACTCTCTAAACTCTCTAAAATTTTTCTATCTGGTAAATAATCCAGTTCAGTATCCCCGCTTTCATCTCCCATATCATCATTTTCTTCTAATGAAACTGACTGCTCAACAGTAGTTTCACTTGTTTGCATTTCAATATTTGACTCAGATTGTTCATCATTTTTTTGCTCATCATTATTTTCATTCTCATTATCTTGATCTTCGTCGTTTTGATTAATTTCTTCGTTCTGAGTATTGTTTACACCGTTATTAAGTAATCCAAGTTCATCTAGTTTTTCAACTATTGTAGATGTATATTTTTCTTGATCATTTAGACATTTCTTTAAATCTATAAAAAAGTTTGAATAATCTTTTTTTAATTTTTCTTTTACAATATTTTTAAAACCACTATTATTTTCACCTAAATCCACGCCAACAATTTCTTCAAATGCTACGTTTTTAAATGCTTTAATTAATAAATTTTGATCTTTTTTAGTATTTCCTATTTTAAGATCTCTAATATACTTTTTCTTTAGATTTTTTTGTATTCCCTTGAATTCATTACTACCAATAGCTTCTACTCGTGCCTGCTCTAAAACATTAATTATTTGGTTTGATAATTCATCTTGATTTAAGAAGTTTTGGTGTATATCTTTTGAATGCAATCTAAATTCAAGTGCAAAAGAGTCTGCTTCAGCCCTTAGATATTCAAGATTATTTTTAAAATTTTCAATTTTTGGTTCAGTTAAATTTATTGTGTTACCAATAATTGAAGGATTTTCTTTAACAAAATTAATCTCTATATCTTCTTTTTTTCCTATAGATTTTATTGTTGCACTTAATGACTTTTTAAAATCTTCAATAATTTCACTATTCTTTGACATTAACTACCTTAGCATCAGTAATATCAATTCCAAATGATCTTTGAAAATACTCCTGTAAGATAGATCTCTCCATTTCATCACATCTATTTAAAAAAGATAGTTTAAAAGAATATTCTATATCATTGAAAAGAAGATAATTCTCTGCCCAAGTCAATACAGTTCTTGGACTCATAACAGTTGAAATATCACCATTAATAAATCCAGATCTTGAGAGATCTGCAGTAGCTACCATACATTTAACAATATCTCTGCCATCTTTATTATTAAGTTTTTTTATTTTACTTAAAATAATATTTATTTCTTGATCATTACTTAAATAATTCAAAGTTGATACTATATTCCATCTATCCATTTGGCCTTGGTTTATTTGTTGAGTTCCATGATACAAACCAGATGTATCACCAAGACCAACAGTGTTTGCTGTAGCAAACAATCTAAAAAATTTGTGTGGTTTAATTACTCTTGATTGATCAAGTAGGGTTAATTTACCTTCTGATTCTAAAATTCGCTGAATAACAAACATAACATCCGGTCTACCTGCATCATATTCATCAAATACTAAAGCTACAGGATTTTTGTAAGACCATGGTAAAATTCCGTCTTGAAACTCTGTCACTTGTTTATTATCTTTTAGTACAATAGCATCTTTGCCAATCAAATCTATTCTGCTGATATGACTATCTAGATTAATTCTAATACATGGCCAATTCAGTCTGGCAGCAACCTGTTCGATATGAGTAGATTTGCCCGTACCATGATATCCTTGAATAAGAACTCTTCTATTAGAAGAAAAACCAGCAAGTATGGAAAGTGTTGTCGCAGGATCAAAAATATATGTTTGATCTATTTCTGGAACATGCTCTGTCTTTTCTTTAAATTTATAAATATCAAATTCACAGGAAACGCCAAATAGTTCTTTAGGATCAATTTTGATACTAGTAGATGTTTCGATATTATTTTTATTTGTCATTTTTAAATTTTTTTAAAAGTATTTTATATGAACTATTAATTTCCTTGAATTTTTCCTCTGCCTTTTTATCATTACCATTTACATCAGGGTGAAATATTTTCACTAGTTTTTTATAAGTTTTTTTAATTTTGTCTAATGTTATGGGAAGTTCTAGGTCGAATGTAGATAAAGCTTTATTTTCATCTTTTGTTAGATTTTCATCAACTAGTTTATTTTTGAAGTAGTTATTCTTTCTATAATTTGGATGCAAATCATTTATTTCATCATTTAAAAAATTATTAATTTGATCCATTACTTTATGATAGTTCCCCTTCAATGGCCAAGAAGGTCTATTCCAAATAATATCTTCTCTCATTGAATTTTCAATTTCATTAACTGATAACCCTTTATAAAAATCCCATGATTTGTTATACTCTTTAATATGTTCCAAACAAAAAAAATAATATTGGTTTAACAAAACTCTTGATTTTGGAGCTTTAAATTTCCCTTCATTATTACATTCTTTATTGTCACATTTTCTAAAAAAAGTCTTTTCCCAAGAAAGAGTATTTTTATTAATATCTATTTTATGTTTACCCACAGATATTATATAGTTTAAAAAAAATGAATCGTAAGCAAAGAATTAACAAAATATTATCAAAAAAATTTGATAATTATTTCTTAGAAATTATTGACAATTCTAATTTACATAAAGGGCATAATGGTTTTTCTGGAATTAATGAAACACATATTAAGATCATTTTAACTAAAAAAGATAGAATTCCATTTAATAGATTAAATATTCATAGAGTTATAAATGGTTTACTTGAAGAGGAATTTAAAAATGGGTTACATTCTTTAGAAATACAAATTAATTAATTTTTGAAATCTCAACTTTTGATATTTGTTTTTTGGAATGTGAAAGAATTCTATAATTAAAAAAATTGTCTGTGAAAGACTCCCCATATGAAGGTATTTTTTTTGATATATCTAAAATATATCCAGCTATAGTTGATGATTCTATTTCTGGTGGATCTAAATCAAAACTTTTATATAAATCTCTAATATTTTTTTCTCCATTAATTATAACTTTTCCATAATTATTAAGTTTAAAATCATTCTCTGGAATATCAATTTCATCAACTATTTCACCAACTATTTCTTCAATAATATCCTCTAATGTTATTAATCCAAGTAACTCACCATATTCATCTACTACAAAAGCTAAGTGCTCCTTTCTTTTTTTAAATTCAACTAATTGTTCTAACAGATTTGTGGTTTCTGGAATAAACCAGGGATTAGAAATTTTATCAAAAATAATTTCTTTAGATTCATTTTGATTTTTTAAATCAATATTTAGAGTTCTAACATTTAATAAACCAATGATATTCTCAGGATTATCTTTCCAAAATGGAATTCTAGTATATCTAGAACTATTAATTTGATTTATTATCTCACTAGTCTCTAAAGATGAATTTATTGAATAAATATTTTTTCTATGAGTAAATATTTCTTCAACAGTTATATCATTTAACTGTAATATACTTTGTAACATATCTTTTTCCTGCTCATAATCAGGATTTGAGGTTTTATAAAGATCTATAACGCCTTTTAATTCTTCCTCTGATTGTAAATCTTTATTTTTAATATCATTTTCATTCTTTTTAAAAACTAATTTTACAATTAAATTAATTACAAAAACAAACATAAATAATATTTTGTTTAAATAGTAAATAATTGGCGAAATTAATAAAGCAGTTCTATTAGGCCTGTTTATTGCATAAGTTTTAGGTAGAACTTCAGCAAATATGACAATAACAATAGTCATTATTAAAGTTGCATAAAAAATACCCTCTACACCAAAAAGGTCATAAAAAAATGCAGTAGCTAAAGAGGATGCAAGAATATTAACTAAATTATTTGATAATAGTAAAGTAGATATTACATTATCTTTTTTATCTAGAAGATCTAATACATACCCAGCTCTTTTACTCCCTTTTTTTTTCTTATAAAGAATTCTTGCTTTTGAAGTTGCGGTTATTGCAGTTTCAGATCCTGACAAAAAACCTGATAGTATTACCAATATTATAAGTAATAAAAGAAGAAATATGCTCGTCATTTATATATTTTGTAAAATTTTATAAACTTTATCCTTATCCAGTTTTGTATAAAAAATTGAATTTCCTATTCTATCTATTATTGAAAAATTAATTCTGTTTAAAAAATTTTTTTTATCTTTGGTTAGTTTATTTATTAATATTTTTTCTTTTAATATATTATCAGATATTTTAAGTCTACATTTTTTGAAGTGATTAATTATTCTTTCTAATTCATCTGATGATAAAAAGCCAAGAAAATTAGATATCTTTGCTTCAGTTATCATTCCTATAGAAATTGCTTCTCCATGACTGAATTTTTTATAATTATAATGACTTTCTAAAGCATGACCAATTGTGTGCCCAAAGTTTAACATTGCTCTAGATTTATTATTTAATAAGTATTCTTTTTCATCCTTGTTTACGTAAAAAAGTTTTATTTTAATTGAATTATAAATTGCTTTTTCTAAAATAGAATTATTTAAATTAAACAATTTAATTGCATTTTCTTCTAACCAACAAAAAAATGAATAATCTTTAATTAAAGCATGCTTTATAATTTCTGCATATCCTGATTTGATTTCTTTTTTTGGTAAACTCTTTAATGTGGAAATATCTATTAAGACTTCTTTGGGTTGATAAAATGTTCCAAGTAAGTTTTTTCCATAAATTGTATTTATTCCATTCTTACCTCCAATAGAACTATCAACTTGGGATAAAAGTGTTGTGGGTATAAGAAAAAAATCTAAACCTCTTAAAATTGTACTTGCAACAAATCCAACTAAATCCCCTAAGGTGCCTCCACCAATTGCAACGATAACAGATCTTCTATTTATATTACTTTTAATTAGTCTTTCTGAAAGATCTCTGTAACCATCAAAAGTTTTTATTTTTTCCCCACATTTAATAGAAATTATTTTTATATTGCTTTGTTTTATAAAGTTAACTTTAATTTTATTATCTATAATACAAAATACCTTTTCATTTTTTTTTGCAATATTATTAATAAATTTAGAAATATAATTTTTTTTAATTAAAATTGATGTTTTTAATCTTTTATTTTTAATAGATAATTTAGATTCCATATTAATTAATTTCAGATTTAATTTTTTCTAACACTTGAAACTTATCATTATCATTTTTAACAATCAAATTTGCTTTTTCATAAAATTTTCGTCTATCATTATAAAGATTCTCCAAGGTTTCAAATCTATTTAAATTGTTCTTTAAAAGCGGTCTTTTGTTTGATGTATTTAATCTAATTAATAAATTCTTCAATTTTACTTCTAAATATATGGAATAGGAATTTTTCTCAATTGCCTCTCTAATTTTTTTATTAATTATACTTCCACCACCTAAAGAAATAACACAATTTCTAAGAGATAAAAATTTTAAACAGACTTTTTCTTCAATTTCCCTAAAATACGACTCTCCTTCTTGTTCAAAAATTGCACTAATGCTTTTTTTAGTCTTTAGCTCTATTTCCTTATCAGTATCATAAAATTTTAAATTTAGATATTTGCTCAAATCTTTTCCAATTATAGATTTTCCTGAGCCCATAAGACCTATAATACAAATATTTTTCTTTTTATTTTTAATTAGATGATGCATATTACAAATATTTCTTATTATTGACAAATTTTTGTTGAAGTTAGAAAAAACTTAAAAAAATGGTAAAAATATATATTAGTCATTTTTTTATTAGCATATATGAAAAACAAGTACATTATATATTTTTTTGCAATACTAACAATAATCGTTTTTATTACGCTTTATATGATTGAAATACCTTCACCCTCAGTAATTATAACTGAAAAATATAACCTAAATTTAAAATGAAATTTTTTGTTATCATTTTACTATTTCTTTTTTCAAATACAATTTTAGCTAATGAAGAGAGCAACATAGAAGTAGAAGTTATTGATTTGCATGAAAATAAGAGCCTTGATCAAATGGTTTTAGAAAATCTTAATGATGAAAATGATCAAGAACAAATTGAAGAGACTATTAATAACTCAAATGAAAATCAAATTGAAATTAATGAAGTTGATGTGAAGCAAATTGAAATTTTTAAAGATAATTTTATTCATAAGACGGAAATGAAAGATTTAAATAATTATTTCAATAACCTTCAAAATATTAATTCGAAAACTTTACAAATACAATTAATTGAAGTTTTAGAAAATCTTCAATTAAATTTAGAGGATGAAGAAGATAAAGAATTATTTTACTTAATTGTAAATTATTTACAATCTATTGGTCAAATTAACAAGTCTTATGAATTAATTGAAAGATATGAGATTAGTGAGGACAAAAATTTTAGTTACTACACTGAGGTAAAACTAAATTATTTTTTATCTACTTTTCAATTAAGCGAAGCTTGTAATTTTAAAGAAGATTTAAATTCAAATATAGAATTAGATTTTTTCTTTTTAGAGAAACTTGATATATTTTGTCTAATTTTAAACGAAAATCAATCTGAGGCCAATTTATTAAATTCAATCTTAATTGAATCAGAAAATAATTTAGATCATTATTATCAATATTTGTTTTCACTGTTATCCAATTCATTAGATCAAGCGAATATAAATTTTGAATTAAATAATTCTAAAATCAATAAAGAATTAATTTTTTTATACAGTGCTATGACTAGAATTGCAGAACTTCCATTTACACATGATTTTTATGAACTTGACAAAAAAAATCTATCCATACCAATTATTTTAAATCAAGCTTCACCAATAGATTTAAGAATAAAAGCAGCGAATGAGAGTTTTTTAGAAAATTTAATTACTGTGGATAGTTTAGCAGCTTTATATATGTCAGCCGATTTTAATTCAGATCAACTAAATAATCCAAATGAAACAATAGATTCATTTTCAGATAATAAAGAATTAAGTATGGCTTTTTTATATCAGTTAGTAAATATTCAAATTTTTCCTAAAGATAGATTAAATATTTTAATTCAATTTTGGGATTTTGCTAAAAAAAATAATTTAGAGGAAATTGCTTATAAATTATCAATAAATATGCTTAGTTCTATTGAACCTAGTTCAGAAAATATAATATATGGAACCCAAATAGCCTCAGCATATATTTTTAATAATAATTTTGACAATGCGGTTGATTGGATAGAATTATATGAAAATGCAAGGCAAGTAGATTCAAATAGTATCTATACAAGGGTTTTATTAGATTTGTACTCCTCTAATGACTTAAATTCATTTATTAATTCCATAAATGTTACATTAAATACTTATAGTTATAATCAAGATGATCAAAATGCTGAATTATTATATGTTTTAAAATCTATTATGAATTTAGATGTAAATTCAAATTCAAATATAAATTTCAATAAAATTTTTGATGATAGGTCAATGCCATCTATATTTCTTCTTAATGAAATAAATAAAAGTATTTTTGAAAAAGATAATGAAAAATTTCTCTTTTTCTCTTTAATTTCTCTAAATAACAAAGGTTGGGATAACATACATCCAGAACATCTTAAACTTATACTTAAAGGATATCTTCAATATAAAGATGGAGTAATTTTTAGAAATATAATTTTAGAAGTATTTAAAAATTATAAATTCATAATATGATTAGATACTTTGAATTTGAAAATGAAATAGAGAAAATTGAAACAACATTGAATCAATTAAATATAAATAAAGAATTAAATTTCGATAAAATTGAAAAATTAAATAAAGAAAAAAATGAGTTATATAAAAAAATTTATTCCAATTTAGATGCCTGGCAAAAAGTACAAGTATCTCGACATGGAGAAAGACCCCACACATTAGACTATGTTAAAAATATATTTCAAGATATTGTCCTATTGCATGGAGATAAAAAATATGCTGATGATAATGCTATAGTAGGAGGTTTAGCAAAGATTGATAATAATTCTGTTTTTTTTATTGGAACAGAAAAAGGAAATTCAATGGAATCAAGAATTAAACATAACTTTGGAATGGCAAAGCCTGAGGGTTATAGAAAAGTCCAAAGGTTATTAAAACTAGCTGAAAAATTTAAATTACCGCTAATTTCATTTGTTGATACTGCAGGAGCATTTCCTGGAAAAGATGCAGAAGAAAGAGGACAATCTGAATCCATTGCATCCTCAATACTTCATTTTTTAAAAACCAAAATTCCAACAATATCTATTATTATTGGAGAGGGTGGCTCTGGTGGAGCAATAGGAATAGCGACTTCTGATCGAGTTTTAATGTTAGAACATTCAATATATTCTGTTATTTCCCCAGAAGGATGCGCTTCCATTTTATGGAGAAACACTGAATTTTCTCAGGAGGCTGCAAGAACTTTAAAGTTGACATCGTCAGATTGTAAAAATTTTAAAATTATAGATGATATCATCCCCGAACCCTATGGAGGAGCGCATAGACATCCTATAAAACAAGCAGAATTATTAAAAACCAAGATACTAAGTTTAATTAAGGAACTTAAACAAATTTCTATAAAAGAATTGGTTCAGCTTAGAAAAGAGAAGTACTTAAATATTACTTCTGATATTTAACTGCCATGGCACTGTTTATACTTTTTACCTGACCCACATGGGCAAGGTTCATTTCTACCTATTTTTTTTGTTATAATTCTTCGTGGTTCAGTAGTTTGTTCGTTTGAAGTCTTATTATTGTTATCACTCACCAACTTGATATTAAATAATGTTTTTAATACTCTTTCATTTTGGTTCGAAAGCATCTCATCAAAATAATCAAAAGACTCTTTCTTATATTCATAAAATGGATCTTTGCCTCCCATAGCTCTTAAATTAACACTCCCCCTTAAAGAATCCATTGCTGCTAAATGATCTCTCCAATCTTTATCTATTTGAAATAACATTACTCTTTTTTCAGCAAATTTAAATAATTCAGCTGAATATTGGTGTTGTTTGTCTTTATATTTTTGATTTATTTCATCCAATAATCTTTTTTTTATCTCCTCATCATCCACTCCCTCTTCATCAAACCATTTTGAAATTGGAATATCTATTGCAAAAATTTCTTTAATTTTTTCACTTAATAAATTTCCATCCCATTCATGAGAGTACTTTTTTGGAGGAATAGTAACTTCAATTAAATAATTAACATAGTCATCAATCATATCTTCAATAATTTTTGATTGATCATTAGTATTTAGAATCTCTTTTCTATTTTGATAAATTATTTTTCTTTGATCATTTAAAATATCGTCAAATCTTAAAATTTGTTTTCTCATATCAAAATTATGACTTTCAACTTTTTGCTGTGCTCTTTCCAAAGATTTAGTAATCATTGAGTGAGTAATAACCTCACCATCTTTAAGACCCAATTTTGACAATACATTTTCGAGTGTTTTTGAGCCAAAGATTCTCATAAGATCATCTTCTAATGATAAGAAAAATATACTTTCGCCAATATCTCCTTGTCTACCGGATCTACCTCTTAACTGATTATCTATTCTTCTACTTTCGTGTCTTTCCGTACCGATTACTAATAATCCTCCTGCATCAATTGCTATTTTTTTTAAATTATCATTACCATTTCCTAATTTAATATCAGTTCCTCTTCCTGCCATATTAGTTGATATAGTAATATTTCCAGGCATTCCTGCTTCTTCAATTATTTTTGCTTCACTCATGTGATTTTTAGCGTTTAAAATATTGTGTTTAAGATTTTCTTTCTTCAATAAATCTGAAATTTTAATTGAATTTTCTACTGATGTAGTCCCTATAAGTATTGGTTGATTGATATTATTTCGTGATTTAACAAGATCTAATACTGCATTATATTTTTCTCTTTTAGTCATATAAATTTGATCATTTTTATCGACACGATTTACTTCTATATTTGGTGGAATTTCAACAACCTCTAAATTATATATACTTTCAAATTCTTTTGCTTCCGTTGTAGCTGTACCTGTCATACCACTTAGTCTATGGTAAGTTCTAAAAAAATTTTGATATGTAATAGAAGCTATAGTTTGATTTTCATTTTGAATTATTAGGTTTTCTTTAGCTTCAATCGCTTGATGTAACCCATCCCCATATCTCCTTCCTTCCATTGCTCTACCAGTCAATTCGTCAATAATGACTACGTTTTTATCCTTAATTATGTAATCTTTATCTCTAATGAATAAATGGTGTGCTCTTAAAGCTTGAATAATATTATGGTTCAAAACCATATTGCTCAAATCTTGAAGAGTTCCATCTTTAATAATACCATTATCTTTCAAAAGTTTTTCACAAAATTCCATTCCTTCAGTTGAAAGTAATATGCTTTTGCTTTCTTCATTAATTTCAAAATCATTTTTTCTAAGGAGCTTGATAATTTTGTCTATCTTGGGAAATAAATCTGTATTCGAGTTAGATTCTGCAGATATTACTAGAGGTGTTCTAGCTTCATCTATTAAAATACTATCTACTTCATCAACTATAGCAAATGTATTTTTTTTAAAACATAAATTGCTGTAATCATTTTTGAGATTATCTCTTAAATAATCAAACCCAATTTCATTATTAGTTGCATAAACAATATCTGCGTCATATTGATTTGATCTTTCTTCATGAGATGTTTCTGAAGTGACGCAGCCAACCTTAAGACCAAGAAAATCGTATATATTTCCCATCCAATCTGCATCTCTTTTTGCAAGATAATCATTTACTGTTATAATATGAACAGATAAATTTTCTATAGCATTTGCATAAGCGGCTAGAGTAGCGACAAGAGTCTTTCCTTCTCCTGTTTTCATTTCAGTAATCTTGTTTTCGTATAAGACCATTCCACCAATAATTTGAACATCATAGTGTCTCATATTTAATGTTCTTTTTGAGGTTTCTCTAACTACAGCAAAGATTTCTGGCAATAATTTGGATATTGATCTGGTTTCACTAAAAACATTTTTAAATTGATTTGTTTTATTTTTTAATTCTTGATCAGAAAGATTAGAAATTTCTTCTTCTAATTTATTTACTTTCTCTACAAAACTTCCATATTTTTTTATTGAATTAGATTTAATAGAACCAAATAATTTATTAACGATATTAATCATGTTATGATAAATGGCAGTTAATATATGAAAAATATTTCTTCTACAAAGGAATTTAGGCTAAAAATATGGTGAATAAAATGATTTCAATATTTAAGCCAAAAAAAATCAAAGATTTTAATCCTAACGGCCTAAATATCTATACTTTTAATGCTGGATTTAAAAAAAAAGATAAAGATCTTCTATTAATTATTTTTGATAAAATTATTAATGTTTGTTGTGTATATTCAAAAACATCAACCCCTTCAGCTCCTATAATTTGGGATAAAAAAAACAACAAAGGTAAGGCCAAGGCATTAATTGTGAATGCTGGTAATGCCAATGCGCATACTGGTAAAGATGGTCTAAAAATTATTGATAAGTATGTAAAGTCATTGTCAAAAAAAATAAAATGTAAAGTTAATGAAGTATTAGTATCATCTACAGGTGTAATTGGTGAAAAATTTAATCCTAATTTAATTATAAATAAATTTGAAAGATTAAATTACAAAAATAAAAATAGTTTAATAGAGAGTGCGAAGGCAATTATGACAACAGATACTTTCCCTAAGGTATCAATAAAAAGTATTATTTTAGACAAAAAATTGTTCAAAGTTTATGGAATTGCAAAAGGGTCAGGAATGATACAACCAAATATGGGAACAATGTTGGTATATATTTTTATAGAATGCGAAGTTTCAAAAAAACTCATGTTTAGACTACTTAAAAATAATTTAGACGACACCTTTAATTCCATAACTGTTGATAGTGATACATCAACAAGTGATACTTTAATGATGTTTTCTGTGAGCAACAAAAAAATAAATTTAAATAAAAAAAATTTTGAATTATTAAATTATAAAATACGTGAGCTAATGCATGATTTATCTATACAAGTAATTAAAGATGGTGAAGGTTTATCTAAATTAATTAGTGTAAATGTTTTAAATGCAAAAACAAAAAATCAAGCAAAAAAAATAGCATTTAGTATTGCGAATTCTCCTTTGGTTAAAACTGCTGTGGCCGGTCAGGATGCAAATTGGGGTAGGGTAATTATGGCAATTGGCAAAACGGAAGAAAACATTAATCAAAACAAAATTAAAGTATTATTTGGCAACAATATTGTATGCGAGAATGGTTCGATAAGTAAAAAAATTAAAATTAAAAAACTTAATAATTATATGAAAAATAAAACTATAGAAATAAATGTAAAATTAAATTTAGGTAAGTTTTCTCACACAGTCTATGGAAACGATCTAACTCATAATTATCTAAAGATTAATGCTGATTATAGATCTTAATTTTTATTTTTTCCACGCACAAATTGTATTGTAATTTATATCAAGGTTAAAATTATTTTCATAATATTTTTTTCTGAAATATTTCTCCAACTGAATAAAGTATTTCTTATTCTCAAAATTATTTCTTTTATCATAACCTGCATAAGTTAAATTTAAACTTCTTACATCATCAAGTAGTTTTTTAAAAACTGAATATTCAATTGTAAAATTATTAGTATTTATTAAAGGTGCATCAAAATTATATAATTTAAGAAGTTTAAAAATATAATTAGTATCTAAAATTGGGTTCATCCTTTGATACATTCCTCCGTATAAAATATTGTCGGTTTCATACATAGAATTTATAAGCTGATATATATTTTCATTACTTGGGATCGTTGCTATAAAAAATCCATTTGTATTTAGGCTTTTAAATATTTTTCCTATCAATTTATCAAAATTAGATGTTAATTGACAAAAAAAATTGCTAAAAATTAAATCAAATTTAATATTTTTGATCTGTAAATTGTCCAAATCAATTTCTATAAATTTTCGTTCTGTCTTTTTATTAAATGCCGATAAATCAATATCTGCACTTGTTATAGAACAAGAAGGAAACTTTTCTTTAAGATAATTAATAACCAAATCATCATTAATACCAAGTTGTAAAATATTGTAAAAAGGAACTTTTAAAATATCTAAAGAATCAATTATGTTTTTACTTATTTCATTATAAATAAAGTTTTTCCCATATTTCCTATCTTTAGATCTTAATAGTTTAAGATATTTTTTGTTTATCATTTTTTTTATAAAGTATAAAAAGTAATTATGGATATTATTCTTAAAGAGCTAGTTGCAATTATTAAAGAGGAAACTGAAAAAATTAATAAAAAAATCTATGGGACTACTTTTTTAGAAATATTAAAAGAGAAAATTTTAAATAGACAAGATCAAATTCTTTTACAAAATCTTCAATTACAAAATTCTAATATGTATCTAGAAGAAAACATAAACGTTGATAAAAAAAACCTTTTTTTTAAATTATCGTTTTACCAATCTCCTAAATCTATATTAAAATCTAAATTAGATACAAATTTTCTTCTTATCGTTTTCAAAGAACTTGTAAAAATCGATATTTTAAATCACAACACTCAAATGTATATTAATATCAGCTTAAAACCTTTTATGGGTATAAGTTTATCTAAGGGAACTGTGTGTAATCTGAAATTCCCAAAAAATTCATTAATTATGCAATTAGAGTCTGATGATGTTGATTTAGATATTGAAAAAAACCAAGATGAAACAATATAAGTGATATGATTGTATTTAATCTTAATTGCTCTGATTGCGATTTTTCTTTTGAAGGATGGTTTGAAAATACAAAAGACTATAATAAGCAAATTAAGAAAGGCCTGTTGTCTTGCCCTTCCTGCAATAGTATTCAAATTAAAAAAGGTTTAATGGCACCAAATGTAACAAAAAAATCAAATACAAAGATTTCTAAAAGAAATAAATCAATCGCTTCTAATGTTAAGAAACTAAAAAAGATTATTGAAAAAGAATTTGAATATGTTGGTAACAAATTTACTGAAGAAGCAAAAAAAATTAAATATGGTGAAGTAAAAGATCGTGCAATTTACGGAGAAGCTTCAATTGAGCAAACTAAAGAACTTATTGATGAAGATATTGATGTATTGCCATTACCATTTTCAGCAAAAAAAACTAACTAATCAGTCTTGCGCTACAAAAATAATTGATCATATAGTTTTCTGATAATTTCCATTGTCTATTTAGTGGATCAAAAACAAGACCTGTAATATTTTTAAAAATAAAATTTTCTTTTGATAAAGTTATTTTTAACTCTTCAGGTTTTATTAATTTATTATAATCATGTGTTCCTTTTGGTATCCAATTAAGAATATTTTCTGCTATATTAATTGCAAATAATTTAGAAAGAACGTTTCTATTAATTGTTGAAATTATTATTAAGCCATTTTTATTTAAATTCTTTTTTAAATTTTTAATAGTTTTTTTCCAATCATCTAAATGTTCTAAAACTTCAAACATTAGTATTATATCAAATTTTTCATCTAATTTTGATTTTTCAATATCTTTATAAATATAGTTAACTTTAAGTTTATTTTTTTTGGAATGTATCTTGGCAACTTTGATATTATTTGGTGAAAAATCTATTCCTGTAACTTTACCACCAAGCCTTGCGAGTGGCTCACAAATTATTCCTCCACCACAACCTACATCTAGTATTTTTAAATTTCTTATATCTCTATTATTTATTTGGTCTAATATATATGTTATCCTATGAGATTTAATTTGATGAAGAATCTTAAATTTACCATTTTCATTCCACCACTCTTCTGAAAGTTGATTAAACAGGGAAAATTCTTCATTTTTTGATTTTATATTAATCATATATCTTGTTTGTTAGAAGCAATAATTATATTAGCTGAAATAATTTAAATAATATTTAAGTCAATGAAACTTATAGTAATGAAATTTGGCGGTACTTCAGTTGGTAGTATCGATAAAATCAATAATGTTGCAAAAATTGTAGAAAAGCAACTAAATGATAAAAAATTGATTGTTGTTTTATCTGCAATGTCAGGTGTAACAAATAAAATGCAAGAATATATAGATGAAATTGAATCAAATGAGATTATTGAAAATGATCTTATTTTAACATCCGGTGAAGCTGTTTCAGTTGGACTTCTTTCAGCTATTTTAAAAAAAAGAAATATAAAATCTATTCCATTACTTGCATGGCAAATTCCAATTATTACTGACAATAACCATCAAAAAGCTAAAATATTAAATATTGATAAAGTGAGAATTGACCAATATCTCAAAGATAATGATGTATTAGTAGTTGCTGGATTTCAAGGTGTCGACATAAATGGAAACATAACATCATTAGGAAGAGGTGGCTCTGATACAACTGCCGTTGCAGTCGCTGCAGCTGTTAATGCTGATAGGTGTGATATTTACACGGATGTTGAGGGCGTGTATACAACTGATCCAAATCTAGAACCAAAGGCCAAAAAGATTAATAAATTAGCATTCGAAGAAATGTTAGAAATGTCTTCAACTGGAGCAAAAGTACTTCATACTCGTTCTGTTGAACTAGCAATGAAAAATAACCTTACCTTGCAAGTGCTTTCTTCAATAACAAAAGAAAGTGGTACTCTTATTGTTGATGAAAATAAATTAATTGAAAAAGAAATAGTGAGTGGAGTAAGTTATAGCAATAATGAATCAAAACTAACTTTATCTGGCATTGCAGATAAGCCTGGTATATCTGCAACAATTTTTGGATTATTAGCTAATAATAATATTAACGTGGATATGATTGTTCAAAATACATCACAAGATGGTGTAACTGCAAATATTACTTTTACTGTTCCAAATAGTGAAATTTATAATGCTAAAAAATTATTAGAGGAAAATCAAAATTTAATCGATTTTAAATCTATTGAAACCGATAACAATATTTCTAAAATTTCAGTAATTGGTATGGGGATGATGTCTCAATCTGGAGTTGCAAAGAAAATGTTTGCAACTTTAGCTGATAATTCAATTAATATATTAGCTATCTCAACATCAGAAATAAAGATAAGTGTCTTAATTAATAAAAAATTTACAAAAATTGCTGTAAAATCTCTTCATGAGGCATATAATCTAGGAAATTAAATGAAAACAGTAGGTCAAATTTTATCAATTGAAAGAAATTCAAAAAATCTTTCAATTAGTGATATTGCAATTGAGTTAAAAATTTCTAAAAGTATCATTATTGATCTTGAAAATGATAATATAAAAAATAATCCAGATATTATTTTTAATATTGGACATCTAAGATCTTACTCAAACTTTCTTGAGTTAGATGCTGACACAATTATCAAAAAATTTAAAGATCAAGTATCATTTAATATTAAGGAAGAGAAAAACAATATTACCCCAATAGTAGAAAACAATTTTTTTAAAATAGAAAAATTTTTTGCCGCTTCTATTATTTTGATTATATTTACTTCATTTTACTTTTTATTCGTCGATCAAAATGATAATGAAATTAACTTTGCTTTAATTCCAGATATACCTGAAAGTTTGGAACCTATAGTCGAAAAAGTTAATACTTTTGATAATTTATCTCAAAGTAGTGATATTAAAAAAAGTGATTTGATAAACAAATCTAGTGCAATAGCATCAATAGAATTTGATGAAAGTGTGACTACAGTTGCTACATTAAAAATGTTAAATCCAACCTGGCTTCAATTAAGAGATGAAGAGAATAATATTGTTTTAAGCAAGTTAATGGATAAAGATGAAGAATTTTCATATGAATTAAAATTGAATTACAATATTACTGCAGGAAATGCAGGGAACATTTTAGTTCTTATAGATGATGAAGTAAGAGGAAAGATAGGCAAATACGGTGAAATATTAGATTCTTTTGTTTTATATAAAGATTTTACAAATTAAATAGATGCTAAGAGCGTATCAACAAATTAATAGAAGAAAGTCGCGCGTTATTAAAGTTGGGAATGTTAGTGTTGGGGGCAATAATCAAATTGCAGTTCAAACAATGACAAATACACTAACTTCTAATGCCAAAGATACTATTGCTCAAATAGAAAGATCTGCAAAACTTGGAGTTGATTTAGTTCGTGTTTCTGTTCCAGATAAAGAATCTTCTCATTCTTTAAAAGAAATTGTGAAACATAGCCCTGTGCCTATAATTGCTGATATACATTTTCATTATAAAAGAGGTATTGAAGCAGCAAACAATGGTGCTTCTTGTATTAGAATTAATCCTGGTAATATTGGTAGTATTGAAAGAATAAAAGAAGTTATTAAAGCTGCAAAAGATAATAATTGCTCAATTAGAGTAGGCGTTAATGCAGGAAGTTTGGAAAAACAAATTTTAGATAAATTTTCTGAACCCAATCCAGAAGCTTTAGTTGAAAGTGCTAAATTAAATATAAAGATACTTGAAGATAATGATTTTACCAATTTTAAAATCAGTGTGAAATCTTCAGATATATTTATGTCTATAAAAGCATATGAGCAATTAGCCGAATTATGTGATTATCCATTGCATTTAGGTATTACAGAGGCAGGAGGAAAAAGAACAGGTTCAATTAAATCTTCAATTGGAGTTGGAAATTTACTTCTGAGAGGGATAGGGGATACAATTAGAATATCATTGTCAGATGAGCCTGAGGAAGAAGTAAGAGTTGGTTTTGAAATTTTAAAAAGCTTAGGATTAAGGAATAGAGGTGTTAAGATTATATCATGCCCTTCATGTGCTAGACAACAATTTGAAGTAATAAAAACTGTAAAAAATTTAGAAAAAAAATTAGATGATATTTCTACGCCTATAACAGTATCAATAATTGGATGTGTAGTTAATGGTCCAGGTGAAGCAACTATGACAAATATTGGAATAACTGGCGGTGGAAATGATACGCATATGATTTATCTTGATGGTAAAAAAAATAATGTTGTAAAAAATGTTGATTTAGAAAATTATCTTGAAGATCTAATTAGAAAAAAAACTAAAGAAATAGAACTTAGTAATTAATATGAAATTAAGATCAGTAAGGGGCACGCATGATATTTTTGGGGAAGAAATAGATAAATTTAACTTTATTTCTAATATTGTTTCTAAAAACGCTAATTTAAATGAATATAAAGAAATTCAGACACCAATTTTTGAATTTAGTGATTTATTTGCAAAACCTCTTGGTGAATATTCTGACGTTGTGTTGAAAGAAATGTATTCATTTGAAGATCGAAATAATGAATATTTAACACTTCGACCTGAGTACACAACACCAATGATTAGAGCTGCTATTACTAATAATCTTTTTAACGATCTTCCTTTAAAAATTTTTGGAATTGGGCCAATGTTTAGAAGGGAAAGGCCACAAAAAGGTAGATATAGACAATTTAATCAAATTAATTTTGAAATACTTGGAACTAAAGATTTTCTTGCTGATGTTGAATTAATTTCTCTGTCAAATAATATTTTAAACGAACTGTTACCTAAATCTAAAATTAAACTTCACATAAATTCTTTAGGTGATAAAAAAACTTTAATTGATTTTAAAAAAAGTCTTACAAAATATTTTGATAAACATAAAAAAAAACTATCAGAAGAAAGCATTAAAAAAATTGAAACTAACCCATTAAGAATTTTAGATTCAAAAAATGAGGAAGATGTTGAGATTTCACTTTCTTCACCTAAAATTTATGAATACTTAAGCGATGAAGCTAAAAAACACTATGAAGATCTCAAGAGATCATTAAAGATACTAGAAATTAATTTTGAAGAAAATACTAATCTCGTTAGAGGTCTTGATTATTATTGCAATACAGTATTCGAATACAAATCAGATAATTTAGGAAGCCAAGATACATTACTAGGTGGTGGAAGATATGACGGTTTAATTAAAGTATTAGGGGGGCCTGATATACCTGGTATTGGATGGGCTGCTGGTATTGAAAGAATTTCATTATTAATGGAGTATGAAAAAAAAATAAGCTCAACTATTCATATTGCAGTAACAAATGAAAAATTTACAGATTATTTTCTTTATCTACAAAAATATTTAACTGAAAATAGAATTTCATATTACTGGAATTATAAATATAATTTAAAAAAATCTTTCACAAAAGCAAATACATCTTCAGCATCATATATAATTATTATTGGAGAAAATGAGTTTAATGGAGATTTTTTTACTATTAAAAATTTAAAGACTGGCCAACAAAAAGAATTAAAGCTTAATCAAATATTTAATCATTTGAATGATAAATCTAGATAAACAATTTTCAATAATTTTAGAAAAATTTAAATTAATTGAAAATTCATTGAATAATATGAATGATATTGACTCAAATGAATTAATTAAATTAAACAGAGAATATTCGGAGCTTCGACCAATTGTAGAAAAAATTCAAGAATATAATAATTTACAAAAAGATATATTAAATCTTAATGAGTTAGTAAAAGATAATGATTTAGAGATAAGTAAAATAGCTGAATTGGAACTAATTGAAAAAAAAAATCAAATCAAAGATCTTGAACAGGAATTATTAAAGTTACTAATACCAAAAGATGAAAATGACTCTAAAAATTCAATTTTAGAAATCAGAGCTGGTACTGGAGGAGATGAAGCATCACTTTTTGCTTCTGATTTATTAAATATGTATCAGAGATATGCTGATTTAAATTCATGGAAATTTGATATTTTATCAATATCAGAAACAGGTTTAAAAGGAGTAAAGGAGGTAATTTGTAATATTTCAGGATTAAATGTTTTTTCAAAATTAAAATTTGAATCTGGTGTTCATAGAGTGCAAAGGGTTCCAACAACTGAAAGTAGTGGAAGAGTACATACATCAGCTGCTACTGTAGCAGTTCTACCTGAAGCTGAAGAGGTTGATATTGAAGTTCTCGATAAAGATTTAAGAATCGATGTTTTTAGATCAAGTGGACCAGGAGGACAATCTGTTAACACAACGGATAGTGCCGTAAGAATAACTCACATTCCAACAGGTATAGTAGTTTCTCAACAAGATGAAAAATCTCAACATAAAAATAAAGCAAAAGCTCTAAAGATTTTACGATCAAGATTACTAGACAACCAAATACAAGAAAAAAATAAAGAAAGATCTGAGCAAAGAAAAAATCAAGTAGGTTCTGGAGATAGATCTGAAAGAATAAGAACTTATAATTTTCCTCAAGGAAGGGTTTCTGATCATAGAATAAATCTTACTTTGTATAATCTTTCAGAAATACTTGAGGGTAAAATAGATGAGTTAATAAATCCTTTAATTGCTGAAGAAGAGAGTACAAAGTTAGCAAATATGAAAAATGAATAATTTAATCAAAGAGAGTTTAATTAAATTAAAACAAAAAAATATTAATAATCCAGAACTAGATCTAAGAATTTTACTAAAGCATGCTGCAAAGAAAAATAATGAAATTATTTTAAGTAATCTAAATGAAGATAATATTGATATTGTTAAATTTAAAACTTATCTTCAAAAAAGAATTAATAGACAACCAATAGCTAAAATTATTAAGAATAAACCATTTTGGAAAAATGATTTTTATGTCAACAATTTTGTATTAGATCCACGTCCTGAAACAGAATTAATAATTGAGGAAGTATTAAATATTTATAGAAACAAAAACCTTAAATTAAAAATATTAGATATTGGCACCGGATCAGGTTGCATCGCAATATCACTAGCAAAGGAATTTAAAAATGCATATATTACAGCAATAGATATATCTAAAGAAGCATTAGAAGTTGCAGAAAGAAACTTAAAAATACATAATTGTTATAATCAAATCCAACTTAAGATGATTGATTTTAAAAATATTAATTCCAAGTTTGATTTGATTGTATCTAATCCACCATACTTAACAAACGAACAGTTTAATAATGCAGACCCAGAAGTTAAAAATTTTGAACCAAAAATAGCTCTAGTTGGAGGAGATGATGGGTTGAAATTTTACAGAGAATATTCAAGTAATTTAAAAAATTTAATGAATAAATGTGCTTATTTTGTTTGTGAAATTGGTATTAATCAGAGACAAGATTGTGAAGAAATTTTTGAAAATTCTGGCTTATATTTAAATAAAATAGTTAATGATCTTCAAGGAATCGAGAGAATTCTTAGTTTTTCAAAGATATAAGTTGAAATAAATAAAATGAACTGTATAGGTAAGGAAAAAGATTAATAATTTATTAAAAATTTTTAATTTCCAATCAATATGTATAAAAAAAACGGTAGAACCGCTTATAAGAGTAATAGAAGAACAAGTTTTAAGAAACCTGGTGGATTCAAAAACTTCAATAATAGAAATAGAGGAAATGTATCTCAGCAATATAACAAGTACTTAAAACTAGCTAAAGAAGCATCAAGATCAGGTGATAGAATTCAATCTGAATACTATTATCAATTTACTGATCACTACTACAGAATAATGGTTGAATTAGGTATTAATATAGAAGAAAACACAAATTTTGATGAGCAAAAACAAAGTGCTTCAAATGAACAAACTTCAGATACTGATAATGAAACCATCGAAGTAAATGATAATGATAAAGCAGAAGATGACTCTATTGAATCTATTCCATTTATAGCTGAACCATCTAAAGAAAAAAGAACAAGATCGACAAAGTAGTTATTCATATAACATGCTTAAATGATCAGCATATATTATTTTATATTCTTCTTTAAATCTTTCTAATTCCTTACCCTCAAGTATTTTTCCGGAAGGAAGTTTTAGTTTTAACGGATTTATATGTTTATTTTGATAAATAATTTCATAATGAAGATGAGGCCCTGTAGAATTACCTGTACTACCTACATAGCCTATAACTTCACCTTGGTTTACTCTTACCCCTTTAGAAATACCTTCCTTATAATTTGACAAATGTGCATACGCCGTTTTATATCCATTATTATGCCTTATACGAATATATTTTCCATATCCTCCATTCCTTCCAACGTATTCAACAATTCCATTCCCTCCAGCATAAATTGGTGTTCCGGTAGGCGCAGCAAAATCAACACCTTTATGCATTTTATTGAAACCTGAGATAGGATGTTTACGCATACCAAAATTTGATGAAATTCTTGCACCGTCTAAAGGTGTCTTTAATATTGATTTTTTAACATTTTTGCCCTCTCTGTTAAAATAATCAATATAACCATCATCTGTCATAAACTTAAAATATTCTAATTGTTTCCCATTAATTATTATCGAAGCATATTTAATATCATTATATTCTAATTTACCCGTTTCAATTATTTCATCAAATTCATAGGATATTGAAACAACAGTATCAACTCTAATATCTCTTTGAAAATCGAGATCAAAACTAAAAAGACTTATTATTTTAACTAAAATATCAGGTGATACACCATTTTCAATGCCGTCTGAAAATAATGATTCTGTAATTGTATATTCTTTTGATTCAATGAATGAATCCTTGGTTAATTCTCTTATATTTAAATTTATTTCTTTATCTAGATGAACTGAAATAATTGTCTCACTGTTTTTAAAAAATTCAATTTTTTTTATTTCTCCAAAACTATTTTCAAATACACTTATAATTTCTCCAGTTTTGATTTTCTTTAAATCAAATAAGTTTTCTATCTCACTTATAATTTCGTAAATATTTTCTTGTTCAAAGTTTAAGCTTTCTAAAATAGAAACAAAAGTATCACCTTGTAAAATTTTAATTTTTTTCTCAACATATTGCACTTTATCAATACTTTTTTTTATATTAGGTAAAGATGCTTCCTCTTTTTTTTCTTGAATTATTTCTTTTTTATCTTCTACTATTTCATTTTTTACAATCTCTATCTCTAAAAATTTTTTCTCTGATAAGTCAAAATATTCAGAAATAAAAAGATAATATCCTGATGATATTATAGAAATTAAAATTAGATATCTTAAAATTCTAAACACTTAAAAATATTTTGAATTAAAATATACAAGTGGTTTCAATTTATCGTTAGATTGTAGTTCTAATATCTTACATATAAATATTATGTGATCACCTTTCTTAATTTTATCTATTATTTTACATTCAAGATTTGCTATACAATTTGGTATAATTGCTGTTTTATTTTTTCCTTCAAGAAATTTTATATTTTTTATCTTAGGTGTAGTTGAAGCAAAATTATCAGATAATTCTTTTTGTTTACTAGATAAAATATTTATTGATAAATATTTAGTTTTTAAAAACTGCTTTATTGAAGACGAGTAATTACCTAAAGAAAACAAAACCATAGGAGGGTTTAGAGATAGAGAGTTAAATGAATTAACAGTTTTCCCATATATTGAATTATTATTTTTAACACATACAACAGTAATTCCTGTCGAAAACTTACTAAGTGTTTTTTTAAAATTATTAGTGTTTACTTTTTTCATAATCTTTTTTGCATATAAATTGAATCAACCCACTTATTTTTTTTAAAACCAGCTTTTTTTATAGTTCCAATATATTGAAATCCGTTATTTTTATGTATTTTTATAGAAGCAAAATTATTTTTTCCACCTATCACTGCTATTAAATTTTTAATTTTTTTATTTTTTTTACATATTTTAACAAGTTCTTTTAATATTTTATTACCATAACCATTATTTATGTAATCTTGATTTACATAGATTGAATGTTCATATGAAAATCTATATCCACTTTTTTCTCTAAATTTATTTACAAAAGCTAATCCAATAACTTCATTTTCTTCAATTGCTAAAATAAATGGCAACTTATTTTTTTTTACTTGTTTTAATAATAAATTAAATTTTGATTTAGATAATTTTTTTTCTTCAAAATTAGAGAATGAATTTTCAATAAAATAATTATAAATTTTTAGAGCTTTAGAGATTTCATTTTCTGTAAAATTATTTTTTTTTACTTTCATTTATCTCCTAATTCCAATAATCAATTGTATGAATAATTCAAAATCCTGAATATTATTTAATAAAAAATTGATCAATATCTTTATAATTTATTTCTTAATTAATGATTAAAAAAGGTTAAATTAAGTAAAATTTAAAAATTTATACAAACTTTCAATTATTGCTTTAGCTTTAAAAGTCATTATATTTCAAAATGCTATATCTAAATAAAAAATTACTTGGGTGTGTAGCTCAGCGGTAGAGCACTGCCTCGACACGGCAGGGGTCACAGGTTCAATCCCTGTCACACCCACCATAGAAATTTCAATAAATATTCTTGAAATTTAATAATATGATATATTTATAATATATGTTTAAATGTTTACTACTAGCTACTCTTATTGCTTCATTGATTTTCCTAATAATAGATGTAATTTGGTTAAGCCTTGCTACAAAATCTTTTTATAGACCACTAATTGGTAATTTATTAGCCGATAAGCCTGTAATGTGGGCTGCCGCCCTTTTTTACATATTATATGTCTTCGGTATGGCTTATGTTGTAATCCAACCTTGTGTTGATTCTGGTAACTTAATGAAAACATTGTACACCGGCTTCGTATTTGGTTTAGTTGCATATGGCACATATAACTTAACTAATATGGCAGTTCTAAAAGGATGGTCACCAACTGTTACTTTTGTAGATATGTTTTGGGGTGGTTCACTGACAGCTGTATCAGCTACATCTGGATTATACTTAGCAAAAAAAATAGTGCATTTTTAATTTAGTCGATCCATTCCAAATTCTAGCATTTTTATCAGTACAGGGTTTTGACTTATTTTATTTTTATATTTTTTTATAAAAGTATTAATTTTATTATTACATAAATCAGTAACTTGTTTTTCACCAATTAATTTTAGTAAGGTACTTTTGCCCTGCTCAACATCTTTACCTGGTGTTTTTCCAATTTTCTTAAAAGTTCCAATTTCATCGATTAAGTCATCTATAATTTGAAATATTAAACCAAATAACATTCCATAATCTTTTGCAAATTGAATATCTTTTTTACTTTTATCTTTTAAGATAAAAGGTGCAGAAAAAGAGAATTCAAATAACTTGCCAGTTTTTCTAGAATACATATCTAAAATTTTATTTTTAGTTAACTTTTTATTTTCATATTCTAAATCTAAAGCTTGACCAAGAGCTAATCCTTTATGTCCAATACACAAAGAAAGATAATTTATTAAATTTAATCTAGAAATAACATTTTTATTTTTAAAATTTCCTGAGATCAATTCAAATGCTAAATCATGTAAAGCATCTCCTGCTAAAATCGCAGTAGCCTCATTAAATTTTTTATGAGTACTTAATTTACCTCTTCTGTAATCATCATCATCCATTGATGGTAAATCATCGTGAATTAAGGAGTACGAATGTATACATTCAATACATGAGGCTATGATAAAGGCATCATTTGATGAAATTTTTGCTATTTTTGCAGATTCCATTACTAAAAATGGCCTTATTCTTTTTCCTCCATTCATGGAGCCATAAAAGATTGCATTTGATAAACTTGATTTGTCTAGCTTATTTTTTAAAAGTTTTTTAAATTTAATATCAAACTTTCTTTTGTTTGCATTTATTAACGTATTTAAGTTCATAGATAACAATTTATATTTGTTTTAATTTCTAAATTATTTAATACAAATATGCGAATGTATTTATGAGAATCGAAGAAGAAATTAAACTTGACTACTCAGATGTCCTTTTTAGACCAAAGAGAAGTACTTTAAAAAGTAGGAAAGATGTTGATTTAAATAGAAAATATACTTTTAAACACTCAAGATCATCATGGAAAGGAATTCCAATAATAGCCTCTAATATGGATGGTGTTGGTGAAATAGATGTTGCAAAAAAACTAACTTCTCACAAACTAATGACTGCTTTAACAAAACAGCATGACACTAATCAAATAGGAACTATTTATAAAAAAAATATCTTCTTTGATTCAATTGCTCTTAGTTGCGGTACCAGTAATGACAGTTACAATAGGTTAAATTCAATTTTAAAAAAATATCCAAAATTTAAATTTATCTGTATTGATGTTGCAAATGGTTATTCAGAAAATTTTAGTAATTTTGTTTCAGAAGTAAGAAAAAAATATCCAAAAAAAACTATTATTGCTGGTAATGTTGTTACTGCAGATATGACTCAGGAATTAGTTTTAAGTGGGGCGGATATTGTTAAAGTTGGTATCGGCCCTGGAAGTGTATGTACCACTAGAATACAAACAGGAGTAGGGTATCCACAACTTAGCGCTGTAATGGAATGTGCTGACGCAGCGCATGGATTAGGAGCGCATATTATCGCTGATGGAGGATGTACTTGTCCTGGTGATGTTGCAAAAGGGTTTGGTGCTGGTGCAGATTTTGTTATGCTTGGCGGAATGTTAGCAGGTCATAAGGAAGGTGGTGGTCATATAATTGAGGAAAATGGAATTAAATTTATCGAGTTTTATGGATCAAGTTCTGAAGAAGCAAATGAGAAACATTATGGTGGTCTTGCAAACTATAGATCATCTGAAGGTAAAAAAGTTAAAATACAAATGAAGAATTCGCTAGATAGTACAATTAGAGATATCCTTGGAGGTGTCCGAAGTAGTTGCACATACGTTGGCGCTTCATCATTAAAGCAGCTTAGTAAGTGTACTACATTTGTAAGAGTAAATAATCAGTATAATGACACTTTTGGGAAGGTGTAGGTTAGTAACCTATTGCCATACCATCCTTTCGTGGATCTGACCCACCAATAAGCACTCCATTTTTTCTATCTATTTTTATACATTGACCACCACCAATAGCATTTTTATTTATTTTAATTTTATGACCAATATTCTTTAATTTTTTTACAATTTTATCATCTAATGAACTCTCAATATTTAAGTGACCATTTAGAGCAAACGCTCTAGGTAAATCCAAGCCTTCTTGTACTGTCATGTTATAATCGATTATATTTTGAATTAAATGAGACTGACCAATTGGTTGATATTGTCCTCCCATAACTCCATAAGAATACAGTGTCTCATCATTCTTATTAGTTATTAGCCCAGGGATTATTGTATGAAGTGGTCTTTTATGACTATCAATTGAGTTGGGGTGACCATCTTCTAATCTGAAATTTACACCTCTATTTTGAAAAAGAATTCCTGTTTTATTGCTTGTAATTCCACTTCCAAAACCATGACATATTGAATTAATAAATGATACTGAATTCAAATCTCTATCTACAACACTTAAATAGATTGTTTCAGGGTGAGATGTTACATAGCATTTATTTGAAGAGTAAATTTTATTTTTATTAATTTTAGAACACAAAGAGCCTATATATTCATTACTTAAATAATCTTTAATATTTATATTATTAAAATTTGGATCACCAAATATTGTTTCCTTAACTTCAAAGCATATTTTTGAAATTTCAGCTTGAAGATGGTACCTTTCAAAACTTGAAGGATTGTATTTTTTAATATTTAATTTCTCAGTCATTGCCATCATTATCAAGACAACTAATCCAGGACTATTTAGAGGGCATTGATGGATCTTTGAATTTCTATATGAATTTGTAATTGTTTTTGAAAATAATGTTTTTTGATTATAGAAATCTTCTTCAGTATGAAGTCCTCCAAGTTTATTTAGTGTCTTAACCATGTCCTTAGTTATTTCACTTTGATAAAATCCTTTAATTTTATTTTTTGAGATGACTCTTAAAGTATTTGCTAATGGTATATTCTTAAAAACTTCACCATAACTATAACTTAGATTTTTATTTAAAAATAATCTTTTAGAATTAAAATTTTTTTTAAGTTTTTTTTCATTCTCTTTCCATGCAATAGCTTCAACCTCATGAACAGGAAATCCATTTCTAGCAAAGTTTTCTGCACTATTTAAAACTTCCTTAAAATCAATTCTTCCAAATTTTTCATGCATAGAACACCACGCATGAACTGCTCCAGGAATAGTAACTGAATGTGGACTTGTTAAACCAATATTTTTTATTTTGTTATCTTTATAAAACTGTAAATTTGCTTTTTTTGGAGCTATTCCAGAACCATTTATAGCAATTGGTTTTTTCCCATTCATCGAAATAATTGCAAAACAATCTCCACCAATTCCTGTTGCGCTGGGACATACTACAGCTTGAACAGCTGAAGCCGCTATAGCAGCATCAACGGCATTTCCACCCTTTTGAAGTACATTAATTGCTACCATAGAGCTTAATGGGTTTGATGTTGCCACCATGCCATTTTGAGCTAAAACATTAGATCTTCCTGGGTAAGATAACTTTCTCATATTAATTCAGACAATATATGTTTGACAAAACAAATCCCAGAATTTAAAGCGCTTTTTATGAAAGTTAAATGTTCATTAAAAACTGCCAAAATTAGGGACAAGGATTGCAAAGTTGTTCGTAGAAAAGGTAGAATTTATGTAATTAACAAAAAAAATCCCAGAATGAAAGCAAGACAGGGTTAATTAATTGTCTGCTATGTATTTTTCAGCTTCTAAAGCAGCCATACAACCCATACCTGCTGCAGTTACAGCTTGTCTGTAAATTTTATCTTTTACATCACCAGCTGCAAAAACTCCCTTAATACTTGTTTCAGTACTATCAGGTTTAGTAATTATATAATTTTCCTCATCCATCTTTAACTTATCAATAAAAAGTGAAGTAGCAGGATCATGACCTATAGCTATAAATGCACCGTTTACATCTATAGTAGTTTTGGTACTATCTAATGTGTTCTCTAAAATAATTTTTTTTAATGTATTTGGATTTTCATCTCCAACAAATTCACAAACCTTATTGTTCCAAATTATTTCAATTTTTTTATTGTTAAACAGTCTTTCTTGTAAAATTTTTTCAGCTCGCAAACTATCTCTTCTATGAATTAATAATACCTTTGAAGCAAATTTGGTCAAAAACATTGCTTCCTCTACCGCACTATTACCTCCACCTATCACTGCTACTTGTTGATCTTTGAAAAAAAATCCGTCGCAAGTTGCACAAGCAGAAATACCAAATCCTTTAAATTTTTTTTCACTTTCCAAATTCAGCCATCTAGCTTGAGCACCTGTTGCTATTATAATTGTTTTGGATACAAATTCTTTCCCTGACTCAGTTTTAGAAATAAATGGATTATTTTCAAAATCAACTGACGTAACAATATCATTATGAAAAATAGTTCCTACTTTTACAGCTTGTTCTTTCATTTGTTCCATAAGCCAAGGACCCTGAATTACATTTTCAAATCCTGGATAGTTTTCTACATCCGTAGTGATCGTTAGTTGACCTCCTGGTTCTAAACCTGAAACTAAATGTGGTTTTAAATTTGCTCTTGCTGCATAGATTGCAGCAGTATAGCCTGCTGGTCCAGACCCTATAATTAAGACATCATTTTCTATTTTTTCAGTCATATAATTAAATTAATAATTCAGTCAATTTTTTCAACTGGCCAATCTGTATTAAAAGTAACATAATTTATTTGAATACATCTTCTCTCTTTTTGAATTTCCTTTAATTCAAGTCCATGCCAAGTATCATCCCCTGAAGAAAAAAAATAACCACTATTATGAACGTACTCAATTGTTTTAACTAATTTAAAATTTTTATCATATAGATCTGTACCTAAATTTGATGCTTCATTATATGGGTTTGCCCAAACCATCATCGTCATTAATTTTTCTGAAATATCCTTATGTGGTTTTAGCCAAAATCCTTTTTTATCTCCAATTACTTCTATTCTGACATATGAATTTGATAAATCTTTATCAATTATTTTTGATATTTTGTTAACCATTTCTTTACTTTGTAAAGATTGAATTAGTTTTGTTAAATATGGAAATCTTTGACAATTATTTTTTGTTATAAAAAGTCTTAATTTACCGTCAACTCCCTGTCCTGTATGATCGGCAGCTCTTGTTCCATCGTACATTCTATCTCCTGAAGGTATCTTACAAAAGGAAATTTCATCTAGCGCACCTTCTTCTAGGCAATTACTAAATACCCAGTGATTAAAAGGAAAATCTGCGTGCGCTAAATTCTCAAGATTCATTATTCCTTTCTATAATTCTTTTTTTTATAATTCCAGCGATTCTTTTGCTTTCCTCAAGTTTCGTATATGTCCAATTTTCTAATTTTTCTAAATTATTTAAATCTCTTGTTATATTCATTTTTTTAAATTCTTCATGGAATCTTATAAATCTTTTACTTTTTCTCTTCATTGGTAATTGATAAACATAAATCGGTTTACCAGATATACTTGCTTCAGAAATCATAGAGGTTGAGTCAGAAGTAATAATAAAATAACTAGAATTATAAAGAGCAAATTCGTATGGATTCTCTCCTTCTCCAAACCATATTGTAGATATAGAGCTCAATTCTTTTTTTAAAATATGTTTAATTTCTTGATTTGTTCTTCTTGAGGTAATAACTAAAATTTCTTTATTATTACAGATCTTTATTTTTTGTATTCTTTCGCAAAGATCCAAAGTATTTTCTTTTGAGAAATTATAGTGATTATTTTCACCTCCAATAATACATGTAATAAAATTTTTTGAATTAATTTCATAATGCTTTTTTAAATTACTAGTTTTTCTAAAATGATGTATCGCACCTTTTGAATTGATTATATTTTCACCATATAAAGTATCATGATTTGGAGCAATAATGAATGAAAAGTATTTTGAAGAAATTTTTGGGTTCTGAATATGAATATTAATTATATTAGGATATTTTTTTTTAAGATAGATTGATAAGTAAACACTTTTTCTTCCGCAACTAATTACTATGTCAGGTATTTCGTTTGTAGGTAACTTATTTTTAAATATCCAACTAAAAATAGGCAGTATTCCAGGCTGTAATCTATTCCAAGGAAAAATTATTTCAGTTTTAAATTCTTCTACATTTAAACTCAATTCATTTGCAAGACCTTTAGTTTGACTTATCATGCCTTGTGAACCATCAGTTAATGACCAAATTTTAGGATTGTCTATATTCAAATGTATTTTACTGATAAAATTGTATAACTTTTTAAACCTTTTGGACTATTAATTTCAACATTATCTTCTTCTGTTTTACCAATCAAGCCTCTTGCTAAGGGGCTCGTAATTGAAAGTTTTTTATTTTCAATATCTGATTCATATTCCCCAACAATTTGATATTGTTGTTTTTCTCCACTTTCATCATCTTCTATTTCAACTGTTGCACCAAATTTAATGTCATCACTTTCAACAGATTTAACATCTATTACCTCTGCTTTACTAATAGCACTCTCTAGATCTATAATTCTTCCTTCAATTAAACTTTGTTGTTCTTTAGCATATTGATATTCTGCATTTTCAGATAAATCACCATGACTTCTAGCTTCGGCTATTGCTTCAATTATTTTTGGTCTATCCTCAGAGATTAATTTTTTTAATTCATCTTGTAATTTTGAATAACCACCAGCAGTCATAGGAATTTTATTCATAAACTCATGATGATTTATTTATTTTTTATAGTCAATAAAATTAATTTATAGTTTGAAGGCTTTTTATAGTGAATTCTTGACTTTTCATGTGTTCAATAGCATCTACAGCAACTTTCGCTCCAGCTATTGTCGTATAATATGGAATATTATACATTAATGATGTCCTTCTAATACTATAACTATCTCTAATAGATGATTGAGTTTTTGTTGTATTAATAACTAGTTGAATTTCATTATTAATTAATGAGTCAACCACATGAGGATTTCCTTCTTTTACTTTATTTATTATTTTTGTCTTGATGTTATTAATATTTAAGTATTCTGCAGTTCCCTTAGTTGCAAGTAGATTAAAATCTAATTCTTTTAACTTTTGAGCTATCTCAATAATTAACTTTTTATTATCATTATCTATTGAGATAAATACCGTCCCTCTAGATGGAAGAATATTACCACAAGCTATTTGACTCTTTATATAGGAAGATAAAAAGGTTTCATCTATTCCCATAACTTCTCCTGTAGATTTCATTTCTGGACCTAATATTAGATCAACTCCATCAAATTTATTAAAAGGAAAAACAGATTCTTTAACATTAAAGTTTTTTAATTCATTAATTTTATAATCATTCAAAATTGCATTAAGATTTTCACCGACCATTACTTTTGCTGCAATTTTTGCGATTGGAATACCTTTAGATTTGGCTACAAATGGAACCGTCCTGCTGGCTCTTGGGTTAACTTCTAAAACATATATTTTTTTATCTTTAATTGCTAATTGAGTATTCATTAATCCAACAACATTAATTTCATTAGCAATTTTTGATACCCATTCAATAATTTTATCCTGAGTTTCTGCACTAACTGAGTAGGGAGGTAAGGAACATGCACTATCTCCAGAGTGGATTCCTGCTTCTTCGATGTGTTCCATAATCCCAGCTACATATATTTCTCCATTTTTATCTCTAATTATATCTACATCTATTTCTTTTGCATTTTCAAGATACTCATCAATTAAAATTATATTATTTGAAGAAACTTCAAGAGCTTCATTAGAAAATGATTCCAAATTATCTTTATCATATGCGATTTGCATAGCTCTTCCCCCAAGTACGTATGAAGGTCTAACTAAAACTGGATATCCAATTTCTTCAGCTTTTTCTAAAGTTTGAGCTACAGTATTTGCAAAAGCATTTTTTGGTTGAGCAATTTTTAGTTTCATTAATATTTCACTGAATCTATCTCTATCTTCAGCTAAATCTATTGCTTCAGTTGAAGTTCCTATAACTTTTATTCCAGCCTCTTCTATTTCTTTTGCAATTTTTAAAGGAGTCTGACCTCCAAATTGAACTAACACACCAAGAATATTTCCATTACTTTTTTCTTTATTGTAAATTTCAATGACACTCTCTGCTGAAAGTGGTTCAAAATATAGTCTATCAGCAGTATCATAATCAGTTGAAACTGTTTCTGGGTTACAATTTATCATAATTGTTTCAATGCCCTTTTCTTTCAATGCATAGACAGCATGTACACAGCAATAATCAAATTCAATTCCTTGACCTATTCTATTAGGACCGCCTCCAAGAATTATAACTTTGTCTTTCGATGTTGGATTTGCTTCACAGAATTTAGTATTTTCAAAATCCCAATCATAAGTAGAATAAAGATATGGAGTTTTAGAACTAAATTCACCTGCACAAGTATCAACAAGCCTAAAGACAGGATTTATATCGTTATTATTTCTAAATATTCTTAATTCTTTTTCTTCAAGATTTAATATTGAGGAGATTTTACTATCCGAGAAGCCCATTTTCTTTGCATATAATATTATATCTTTGTTAAGGCCTTTTTCTTTTAAAGTTTTTTCAAAATCAATTATTGATTTAATTTGGTATAAAAACCATTTATCATATTTTGTAATTTGATTTATTTCATCAACTGATAATCCAATCCTAAACGCTTCTCCTACAACTAACAAGCGTTGAGAAGATTGTATTTTAAGTTCATTCAAAATTGTATTTTTATCATTTGATTCAAGCTTTGGTTTATCAAAACCAGTTAGACCGTACTCAAGAGAATTAAACCCCTTTTGGATTGATTCATTAAAAGATCTACCTATACTCATTGCTTCTCCAACTGATTTCATCGATGTCGTTAAGTCTGAATTAGCACCAACAAATTTTTCAAAAGTAAATCTTGGAATTTTAGTTACAACATAATCAATAGTGGGTTCAAAACTTGCGGGTGTTGTTGTAGTAATATCATTTTCAAGTTCATCTAAAGTATAACCCACAGCTAATTTTGCAGCAATTTTTGCTATTGGAAAACCTGTAGCTTTTGATGCTAATGCAGAAGATCTACTAACTCTTGGATTCATTTCAATTACATTAATTTCTCCATCTTCAGGATTTATTGCAAATTGAACATTTGAGCCACCTGTATCTACACCTATTTTTCTAAGAACTTTAATGCTAGAATTCCTTAAAATTTGATATTCTTTATCAGTTAATGTTAAGGATGGTGCTACTGTAATGCTATCTCCAGTATGAACACCCATTGGATCAACATTTTCAATTGAGCAAACAATAATACAATTATCTTTATTATCTCTAACAACCTCCATCTCAAATTCTTTCCAACCTGAAACAGATTTTTCAATAAGTATCTGATTTGTTGGGCTAGCATTTAAACCCCTATTACATAAATCAATAAATTCCTCTTCATCATAGGCAACACCACCTCCGGTCCCTCCAAGTGTAAAACTTGGTCTTATGACAAGAGGTAAATTTAATTCATTTTTTACTCTTTTTGACTCTTCAATAGTTTTAACCACATAACTTTTAGGACAACTTAGACCAATTTCTTTCATGGCATCTTTAAATTTTTGCCTATCCTCAGCTAGCTCTATTGCTGTTGGATTTGCTCCAATCATTTTTACTCCGTGTTTTTCAAGTATACGATTATTAAAAAGTTCCATTGAAACGTTTAAAGCAGTTTGCCCTCCCATAGTTGGTAGAAGAGCATCTGGTTTTTCGATTTCGATTATTTTTTCTACAAATTCTTTAGTTATAGGTTCAATATAAGTTTGATCAGCTAATTCTGGATCAGTCATTATTGTTGCAGGATTTGAATTAATTAATACAATTTTGTAACCTTCGTCTTTGAGAGACTTACATGCCTGAGCACCCGAGTAATCAAATTCGCAAGCTTGACCAATAACTATAGGACCTGCACCTACTATTAATATTTTATTAATATCAGTTCTCTTTGGCATTTTTCTCAATAAGTTTATAAAATTCTTCAAACAAATAATGACTATCGTGTGGACCAGGCGATGCCTCTGGATGATATTGAACACTAAATACTGGCAAATGCTTATGTTTTAAACCTTCATTAGTCCCGTCAAATAGTGAAACATGTGTTTCAATTATATCTTTACCAAAACTCTCTCTATCAACTTCAAAGCCATGATTTTGTGAAGTAATTTCAACAATGCCTGTTTTAAGATTTTTGACAGGATGGTTTGAACCTCTATGACCCTGAAACATTTTTTTAGTTTTTGCATTTAATGCCAATCCTAAAATTTGATGCCCTAAACATATTCCAAAGACTGGAATATTATCATCAATTAATTTTTTAATCACATCAACTATTTTACTACCTGTGGCATAAGGGTCACCAGGACCATTTGATAAAAAAATTCCTGAGGGATTAGTTTTTATTATTTCTTCGTAGCTAGAAAATAAGTTTAATACAGTTGGGTTAAGATTAAATTCATTTAGATTTCTTAAAATATTATTTTTGATTCCAAAGTCTAAACAAGTGACATTATATTTAAATTTGTTTTTAATTGATTTATCACTTTTCCATATTCCTTTTTTCCAATTATAGTTTTTCTCTGTTGATACTATCCCAGCCAGATCTAAATTTTGAAGACCTTTCCAATCATTTATTTGAGTTTTAAGTTTTTCAATTTTATTTTCACCTTCTCCAAAGTGAATTATTGCTGCTTTCTTAGCTCCCTCAACAGATAATTTCTTAGTTAAATATCTAGTATCAATTCCAAAAATACATGGAATTTTGTTTTTTAAAAAATATGAATTTAAGTCATTTTCTGCTCTCCAATTTGAATATTCTGATAATGGCTGATTTATCACACAACCATCAGCGTAGATTTTTTTTGACTCTTGATCTTGTTGATTTGTACCTACAATTCCAACATGAGGAAAAGTAAATGTTATAATTTGTTTAGTATAGGAGGGGTCAGATAATGCTTCTTGATAACCTGTCTGAGAGGTATTAAAACAAAGTTCTCCTACTGCGGCTTTTTTTTCACCTAATCCATAACCCCATAGAATTTCACCATTTTCTAATACTAGAGCCCCAGTTTTATTGTGTATATGTGGTTCTTTTTTTAAAACTTCCATTATATTTTGATGAAGCAAAATGATAGTTAGTAGGCATTTATAACAACGTAGTCAAGGATTAGTTGAATTTAAAAAGAAGATTTATATTATCAAAGTAAATTTTCTGGAAAGTGAAAAAAATATGAGCTTAAAAGATAAAATCGAAAGTCATTACAACAATTCTATTAAAGAAAAAGACAGTAATACTATAAATACTTTAAGATTAATAAAGAGTGCAATAAAAGATAAGGAAATTTCTCTAAGAGGAAAGCAAGACGATTTAACCGATTCTGACATTTTAAGTCTTCTTCAAAGTTTAGTGAAACAAAGAAAAGATTCAATAGAAGCCTTTGAAAAAGCGAATCGTAAAGACCTTATTGAAAATGAGCAAAATGAAATAAAAGTAATTGAAACATTTTTACCTAAACAGATGAATGAAGATGAAACAAAATTGATTATAAATGATATAATTAAAGAAAATAATTTCACATCGCTCAAAGAAATGGGTGCATTAATGAAAATAATTAAGGAAAAATATACTGGCAAAATAGATATGGGTTTAGTTGGAAAAATTGCTAAATCCTCACTAGGCAACTAATGACATTTTCAAAAAATGATCTTGAATTAATCAAATCTAAAATTGTTCTTTCACAAGAAATCGAAAAAAAAACAAAAGTCATAAAAAAAGGTAAAGATAGTTGGTGCTGCTGTCCTTTTCATGATGAAAAAACACCTTCATGTAAAATAAATGATGATTTAGGTTCCTATTATTGTTTTGGCTGTGGTGCTAAAGGAGATATTTTTACTATTTATACTGAACTTTATAATTTTTCATTTCCTGAAGCAGTCAAAGAATTAGCACAAAGAGTTGGTGTAAAAATTGTTGATAATTTTGATTCAAATATAAATAAAAAAAATGAAACAATTTATAAAATTTTAGAAATTTCGGCAAAATGGTTTCAGGGTAATCTCAAAAAAAATATTGTTTGTTATGAATATTTAAAAAAAAGAAACTTATCAGATGAAACTATATCTCATTTCAAGTTAGGATTTTCTTCTAATACAAATAAATCTTTATATGAATTTTTAAAGGAACAGAATTTTAATGACGAAGAATTATTAGAGAGTAATATTGTTAAAAAAGATAAAAATAACAAGATTAGAGATTTCTTTTTTAATAGATTAATGTTCCCAATTTCAAATGAATATGGAAAAATAGTTGGATTTGGAGGAAGGGTATTAGATGACTCAAATCCAAAATACATTAATTCACCTGAAAGTAATTTCTTCAAAAAAAGAAATATTTTATTCAATCTTTATAATGCTAAACAAATGATTAGATCAAAAAAAAATATGTTAATCTGTGAAGGTTATATGGATGTAATAAGTTTGTATGACAAAAATATTAAAACGGCTGTTGCACCTTTAGGCACCTCTTTGACTGAAAATCATCTACAATTATCATGGAAGTATGTAAACAAACCAACTCTAATGTTTGATGGAGATAGTTCAGGATTAAAAGCATCTTTCAAGAGTGCTGTAATGTCATTACCTTTTTTAACACCTTCAAAATTATTACAATTTGTTATTCTGCCCAACGATTATGATCCAGATACATATATCAACCAATTTTCATTAAACAGTTTTTCTAAATATTTAAAGAACCCGCTTTCTATAGTAGATTTTATATTTCAAGAATCTTCAAAATCAATTGATCTTAAAAAATCAGATAATAAAGTTATTTATGATAATTATATTGATGAGTTAGTAACTAATATTAATGATAGTAAAATAAGATATTTTTACAAAAATGAATTTAAGAATTTATTTTTTAAAAAACTAAAATCATTTTCTGAAAAAAAAGACAAAATAAATACCGTTCCTAAAACAACGTCTTTAAAAGAAAAACAAATTTTTTCTTTTATATCCGCCTATTTAAACCATTTAAAATTAAGGAATGAAATATATTCACTTTTAATTAAATCAGATTTATTAAATAGTTATCAAACAGAATTCTTAAATTTTGTTCATAAATCTGAACTTAAAGAAGTTGATATAGATAATATTGATATAAGTAAAATTTCTAAAAAATACTTTGAAATTTACCAAAAATCAAAGGATAGTACTATTTTTCAATTATTTCCCTATTCAAGCAATGATTTTGATACGGAAAAAGCTCTAAAAGAGATTAAAGAATCTATTAATAATTTGAATACAAGACTTTCAAATTTGAAAAAAATAAATAAAAGCCTAATTGATATAGATGATAATTCATCTCCGATGACATGGGATGAGTTAAAAAATATCAGTTTTAACCTTCATAATAATGAAGAACTAATAAAATAGAATTATGGCAAATAAGAAAAAAAAAATAACTAAGAAGAAAACATCTAAATCAAAAAAAAATTTACCTGCTAAAAAAAAATCTAAAAAAAATAAAAAAGTTGTAAAGACTACAAAACAACCCAAAACAAAATCAAAAAAACAATCTAATAAACTAGTAAAGAAAAAAGTTTCTATAAAATCTAAAAATAAAAATTTACAGGAGTCAAAACCAAAAAAAATACCCAAATCAATCTCTGGTTTTAATGAAAATATTAAAGAAATTTTTGCAAAATTAATTAATAAACATAAAGTTGATGGTATATATACACAAAAAATTATTGAAAAAGCAATTCCAAAAAAGTTTAGACTCGAAGAAAATATAAAAAAATTTGAAGAGCTCATTACTTCTAACAATATTAAGATTTATTCTGAAGAAGAAGCTAAAGAACTAATTTCTCTAGCAAAAGAGCAAACAATTAAAAATGAAGATGGTACTGATGAGCAAGAAAAAAAACAAACAGGAAAAACTGATGATCCTGTAAGATTGTATCTCAGGGATATGGGAGCAGTAGAACTTCTAAGTAGGGAAGGAGAGATTGCTATCGCAAAAAGAATTGAAGCAGGAAGAGAAAAAATGATTGGGGCTATATGTGAGAGTCCTATGACTATTAGATCTATTATTAATTGGAAAGATGCGATTAAAGACGGAACAATGCTTTTAAGAGATATTGTAGATTTAGAGGCTACTTATGACATGTCAGATATTTCAGACTCAAAAATTGAAGATACGCTCAAACTAATTGAGAGTGGTGAGGATGATAAAGAGTCAAATAAGAAAAAGAAGGATAATGAAAATAAAGACGAGAATAATAATGGAGATGATCAACAGCAAGATGATGATGAAGATGATGATAGTCTAAATGTATCTCTAGCTGCTATGGAAGAAAAACTAAAACCTAAAGTATTAAATGATTTTAATGATATTACTAAACTTTTCAAAAAACTTCAAAAACATAGTCAAGAATTAACTGTAGCAAATAAAAAAAATGAAAAATCTTTTATATCTTTAGAAAAAAAATATATAAAAATTCAAAAAGAAATGGTTGCAGCAATGAAAGCTGTACATTTTAATTCAACAACAATTGAAGCTCTTATGGAGGCTTTGTATGAGTTAAATAAAAAACTTCTTTTACGAGAAGGAAAAATGTTGCGCATGGCTATAAGTGCTGGCGTTAAAAGAGAAGATTTTATTGCTCAATATTTAAATTTTAATTTTGAGAAAAATTGGATACAAGGGTTACTAGCAACGAAAAATAAAAACTGGGAAAAATTTATTAATAGAAACCACATTGAAATAAATAAAAATATTGAAGAAATTAAAGAAATACAAACTGCGTCTGAATTACCTTTATCTGAATTTAGAAGAATAGTTGGAACCGTACAACAAGGTGAAAGATCAGCTAATAGAGCCAAAAAAGAAATGATAGAATCTAATCTAAGATTAGTTATTTCGATTGCCAAAAAATACACCAATAGAGGTCTTCAATTCTTAGATTTAATTCAAGAAGGTAATATAGGTTTAATGAAAGCAGTTGATAAATTTGAATATCGTAGAGGTTATAAATTTTCTACTTACGCTACCTGGTGGATTAGACAAGCAATAACAAGATCAATTGCTGATCAAGCTAGAACAATTAGAATTCCAGTCCATATGATAGAAACAATAAATAAAATTGTTAGAACAACAAGACAAATCATGTCCGAGATCGGCAGAGAGCCAACACCTAACGAATTAGCAGATAGATTACATATGCCTTTAGATAAAGTAAAAAAAGTTCTTAAAATTGCAAAAGAACCTATTAGTTTAGAAACACCAGTCGGAGATGAAGAAGATAGTTCTTTAGGAGATTTTATTGAAGATAAAAATGCGCTTATACCAATAGATGCTGCAGTTAAAAGTTCACTAAGAGATACTACTACAAGAATATTGTCTTCTTTAACACCTAGAGAAGAGAGAGTTTTAAGAATGCGTTTTGGTATTGGCATGAATAGCGATCATACTTTAGAAGAAGTTGGTCAGCAATTTAGTGTTACAAGAGAAAGAATAAGACAAATAGAGGCAAAGGCCTTACGAAAATTAAAGCACCCAACTAGAGCAAGAAAGTTAAAAACATTTCTTGACGAATAATGAAGCTTACGCTTCTTGGAACTGGATGCCCTTCTATTGATTATAAAAGGTGTGGATCAGCAAACTTGATTTGTTCAAAAAAAACTAAAATCCTAATTGATTGTGGTTCTGGTGTAACACAAAGATTAAATCAAAGCGGACATTCTTCAGCAGAGATTGATGCTTTATTGCTTACGCATTTGCATACAGATCATGTAATAGATCTATATCAACTCATTATATCATCTTGGCACTCAGATAGAGATGTAATTTGGAAAATATATGGTCCTAAAGGAACAAAAAAATTTGTTGATCAAATTTTTCTAGCATGGAAAAATGAACGAAAATTAAGAATTTCTTATGAAAAAAGAAAATCAATAAAAGCTCTCAAATATAAAGTTTATGAATTTAATAAAACAGGTTTAATAAATATAAAAGATATAAAGTTTAAATATTTCGAAGTAGACCATAAGCCAGTACAATTTGCTTATGGCTTTTCATTTTATAATAACAAGAAGAAATTAACTATAAGTGGCGATACAAGACCATGTGAAAGTTTGATGCAAAATGCACAAAACTCTGATGTTTTACTTCATGAGGTTTTTATAGAATATGAAATGAATAAAACATCTAAATTAAGAACAAAAAAAACTTTACATAATGTTAAAGAATATCATACCCCGAGTAATCTTGTTGGTAAAGTAGCTAAATTAACCAACTGTAAAAAACTTGTTTTAACACATTTTGTCCCAACAAGATTTAATGTTTCAAAATTAAAGAAAATTGTAAAAAAAGATTTTGGCAAAGATCCAATAATTGGAGAAGATTTATTAACAATAAATATCTAACCAATCTTATTTAAAAATTTTTCAAACTCTTCATCTTTTATTTCTACAATATTTGATGGAGTTGGAAACTCTCTATTATTTACATCCTTAATAAATTTTTTAAGTCCTTCTATTGTATCATCTAATAGCTTCTCATAGGATTTATTTGTATCCTTAAATACTTTTGCGTGACGAGGCACTCTATCAGTATTAGTACCTATAACATCTTGAATAAATAAAAACTCAACATCACATTTAGGACCACTTCCCATAGACAATGTTAATAAATTTACTTTTTTTGTAATAATTTCTGCAACTCTATCTGGAACGCATTCTACCTCAAGACCAATTGCACCTGCTTTATCGTATTCTAATGCATCTTGATAAACTTTATATGCAGATTTAGCATCTTTCCCTACTGCCTTGAAACCACCAGTCCATGTACTTTTATAAGGTATTAAACCTATATGACTGACAGCCGGCAATCCTTCATTTCGAAGAGCTTCTATAAATCTTGGACTATTTCCGCAATAAACTGCATCTGCCCCATTTTCTCTCGCAATAAGAGCAGCATCAATTGCTTTTTCTGTAGAAGATAATTGACCAAGACCATAAATCATAAAAGTGTTTGGAGCTGCGTCTCGAATATCTTTAATATGCGCATCCCTAAACCATCTATTTGTTGGCACACCTGTTCTTAATGTGTCTTTCTTAAACGAAACAATTTGGATATCTATTCCAGCTTGTTCAGCTGCATATGCTTCTAAAGCATTTGTTACATATAGTTCTGTTAATTTAACTTTTCCTTTTTTATCAAATAAATCTTTAACTGTAAGTTTTGACATTAATTATATTTGGGTAAGTAATTCCCGTGTGCTTCAATTAACTTATCAACCATTGCATATATCTCATCAATAGATAAATTTGCACCAGTGAGTGGGTCAAGCATTGCAGCATGATATATATGCTCTTTTTTATTTGTTAATGCGGCTTCTGCAGTCAATATTTGAACATTTATATTTGTTCTCATTAAAGCTGCTAAGTGTTCTGGCAAACGTCCAGTTTTTTGAGGCTGATTACCATTTGAATTAATTAAACAAGGAACTTCGACACAGCAATTTGATGGTAAATTATCAATATATCCATCATTCATCACATTACCATTAATTGTTACTTCATTGTTGTTTGCTACAGCATCCATTATGTATGATGCATATTCCTTACCTCTTTTTAGAGGTTGATTATGTATAGGCGTCATATCTTTTTCCAAGTCATCCCAAAGCTTGATATTATTTTCACATCTATCAATGTATTCTTCTATGGGAATTTTATATTGATCAATTAAATCTTGTCTGTTCTGCTTTATGAACCATGGAACGTATTCAGCAAAATGTTCGCTAGACTCTGTAACAAAATAACCAAATCGTCTTAAAATTTCGTATCTTACTTTTTCATGTAGCACTTTATCTGATTCACTATCTTTACCTATACTTCTAGTTGATGTTATTTTATCACTCACAATATCATCAGCTAATTTTTTTAATTTTGGGTAAAGATCTTCTCCACCATTACCATTCTTTTTTGTAAACTTTTTATAGAAAGCCATGTGGTTAATTCCAGCACATAGATAATCAATATCCTCAATTTTTTCATTTAAATCTCTAGCAAGCATTTCTGCAGTTCCTTGTACAGAATGACAAAGTCCTATAGATTTAATTCCAGGGCAAGCATTATTTATTGCTATCATGTTTGAACACATTGGGTTTACATATTGTAACCATAAAGAATTTGGACAAAGATCCATTATGTCTTTACCAATATCTACTAAAACGGGAATGGTTCTTAGACCTCTCATAATTCCACCAATACCAAGGGTATCAGCTATTGTCTGTTTTAACCCAAATTGATTTGGAATATCAAAATCGATTACTGTTGATGGTTTGTATCCACCTACCTGTATAGTTGACTGAACAAAATCAGAACCCGCTAAAGCTTCTTTTCTATTAGTGTATGATTTTATATTAGGAGATGCATTTAATTTTTTTGCAATTACATCTAATAATTCATGAGAAATTTTTAATCTTTTTTCATCAATATCTACAAGTGCAATATCCATTTTTTTAAAATCATCAATGAACATTAAATCTGTAAAAATATTTTTGGTAAATACTGCGCTACCAGCACCAATGATTGTAAGCTTAGTCAATTTTATACTCCATAATTGAATTATGATTTGCTACTTTTAACTGGTTATAAGAAGCATGTCCAATTTCTTTATAAGGATTATTGGATTTAGTATTAAAGCACACTATTAATGTTCTTCTAGAATTTTGTGATTTATTTGCATCAGAAGAGTGCAATAGATTTGCATGAAAGAATAATGCATCTCCTGGTTCTGCTTCAATATAAACAGACTCATGTCTTTTTTCTAATTCTCTTATTCTTTCATTATCTGCCGTTTGTTCAGGTGTGTCTGATCGTTCATGGCTAATTCTTCCAACACGATGAGAACCCTTTAATACTTTAAGGCAACCATTTTCTTTATTTGCTTTATCAAGCATTATAAAACATGATGCCATATCTGGATAAAGACAAGCATTGTGATACCAATAACCATAATCTTGATGCCAATCAAATCCACCATCACCTGGATTTTTCCAAATAATTTTAGAATGATAATGATAAACTTCATCATTTAAGAATGTTTCCATTGGTTTGACTATTCTCTCATTAGTAGAGAATTTTCCAAATAAATCCTCTGAAGGATGATTCCACATTGTCATTGTTAGTTTGCCAGTTGAAGTTGTTGTTTCTCTAGCACTCTCCTCTTTATCTTGTCGAATAGCTATATATTGATTTAGCTTATCGATCTCTTTATTAGAAAAAAGACCTTTCTTTAGTACAAATCCATTCGTTATAAAATTCTGTAAATCAGTCATTTTTAATATTTTTTTTAATGATGTATAAAAAATAAAATATTGTCAATTAATTTACTCAGTGTAAAAATGAAAATATGAAAATTAGTTTTATTGGTGCTGGCAGTATAGGTTTTACTCAAACTTTGGTAAGAGACTTGCTAAAAGTTCCTGAATTTCAAGATATCACTTTTTCATTTCATGACATATCAGAAAAAAATTTAGATTTGGTTTCTCGATTAATTCAAAAAGATATTGAGCAAAATAAACTTCCAGCAAAGATTGAACAATCTACTGATAGAAAAAAATCTTTAGATGGAGCTAAATATATTATCAACTGTACTCGAATTGGCGGGTTAGAAGCATTTGAACATGATATAAATATCCCTCTTCAATATGGAGTTGATCAATGTGTGGGAGATACAATTTGTGCTGGTGGAATTTTATATGGACAAAGAAATATTCCTCAAACTTTAAATTTTTGTGAAGATATAAAATCTTATTCCCATACAGATGCATTATTTTTAAATTATTCTAATCCCATGGCTATGAACACATGGGCAGCTGTATCAGAAGCAAAAGTAAATACAGTTGGTTTGTGCCACGGTGTTCAAGGTGGTGCTAAATTAATTTCTAAAGCTTTAGGTTCTGAAAATGATACAGATCTTGAGTATATGTGTAGTGGCATAAATCATATGACTTGGTACATTGAATTAAAATACAAAGGTAAAAATGTTACAAAAGATGAGCTTATTGAAGCACTAGAAAATCATCCCGAAATATCAAAACAAGAAAAAGTTAGAATTGATATTCTGAAGAGATTTGGTTTGTTCTCAACTGAGAGTAATGGTCATTTAAGTGAATATCTTCCATGGTACAGGAAAAGAGTAGAAGAAATACCAAAGTGGATTGATTTATCAAATTGGATACATGGTGAAACAGGTGGCTATTTGAGAGTTACATCAGAAAAAAGGAATTGGTTTGTTGAAGATTTTTCAAAATTTTTAAATGAATCTGGAATTGATTTATCAACGCATAAAAGATCCACTGAACATGGAAGCTATATAATAGAAGCTATAGAAACTAACAGACCTTATCGTGGCCATTTTAATGTTGTCAATAATGGCACAATAACAAATTTACCTGACGATTGTGTAATCGAGAGTACTGGTATGGTTGATAAGGATGGTATTAAAATGATTAAAGGCATCGAATTACCCATGGCTTGCGCATCACTTTGCCGTACTTCAATTGACGTTCAAAGAATGGCCGTAAAAGCTGCAATTGAAGGTGATATCAATCTTTTAAAATTAGCTGTTCTACAAGATCCATTAGTAAGTGCTGTTTGTTCACCTGATGAAGTTTGGGCAATGGTAGATGAAATGTTAGTTGCACAATCTAAGTGGTTACCGCAATATCAAAACGAAATGGACCAAGCATTAGAAAGAATAAAAAAATCAACTGTTAAAAAGAAAAATTTCAAAGGTGCTGCTAGAATGAAAACAAGATCACCTGAAGAGTTAAAAAATGATAAAGAATCATCTCTTCTTGTAGAAGCACAAGCTTTTGAATTTGATAAATAATTTATGAAAGACATTAAAAATGTTGTTATTTTAGGCGGTGGAACTGCTGGTTGGTTAGCCGCTTATATTATGAGTGATTTTTTTTACTCAAATAAATTAAATGCAAATGTAAAAGTAATTGAATCATCGAAAATTCCTACCATTGGTGTTGGAGAGGGAACAACAAGTATTTTTTATGAGTTTTTAAAAAAATATAATTTAGATGAGACAGATTTTTTAAAAGAAACTAAAGCTACTTTAAAGTTTGGTATTGTTCATAAAGACTGGAAAGAATTAGGGTATACATATTATGGACCAATTGATGATCCACAATTAATTGCACCAAAAGGTAAGCCAGAAAATTTTGAATATTTAAAAGCTTATGCTGTTGCTGCTGGGAGACCAGTTTCAGAAATTCACCTTCATACTTTGCTTATGCAAAATAAAAAAGTTCCATATGTTTATAAAGATAATAACTTAGAACTTATTAGTCCATTTTATTATGCATATCATTTTGATAATTCACTAGTGGCTAGTTATTTAAAGAAAAGATCACAGAATATAGAAATAATTGATGATATTTATACATCTTCTAAAATGAATGATGATGGAACAGTAAAATCTTTACATTTTCAAAGTGGTTTAGAATTAGAAGTTGATCTTGTTATTGATTGTAGTGGATTTAAGAAATTAATTATTGGAGACCAGTACAAAACAAAATGGAAATCTTATCAAGACAACTTGCCAGTTAATAGAGCAATGCCATTTTTTCTAGATATTAATGAAGATAATTATATTAATTATACTTTAGCTTGGGCACAAAAATTTGGTTGGATGTGGCAAATTCCAACCCAAGAAAGAATAGGTGCTGGCTATGTATATTGTGATCAATTTATATCACCTGATCAAGCACAAGAAGAAATAGAAAAAGTTCTTGGACATAAAATTGAACCAAGAAGAGATATAAAATTTAACAGTGGCCGTCTTGAAAAGTATTGGGTAAAAAATTGTTTAGCAATTGGATTATCATCTGGCTTTCTTGAACCATTGGAGGCTACCTCCATTCATAGTACGTTAGTACAATTAATTTTATTTGCTTCTGAATATTTAAAAAAAGAAATGGATTTTAACGATGATACTAAAATATCAGATTTTAATAATCGTATTGGTCGACAGTTTGATGATTTTAAAACATTTTTGAATATGCATTATGTTTCTAAAAGAAGAGACTCAAAATTTTGGGAATATGTTGCTGATGAATGTATTAGTGATGAAACAAAAAAACTTATATCACTTTGGCAAGATGAACTTCCAAGTTTGGATCACTTTGATGATTACTTATCTGGTTTACCTCATGTACAATCACAATTGTATTATCCGGTAGTGGATGGTTTAGGTTTATTAAATAAAGAATCTGCAAGAGATCAAATGAGTAAATATGATCTTCGATCAACTTCCAGAAAGTTTTACAATGAATTTTCTGAAAAATTTAATGAAATTATAAAGAATTCTCTTACACACAACCAATTTATAGATCTTTCAGTAAATTCTTAAGATTCTATAAAATATTCAAATTTTGATATTGATTTTGAGACAAAAAAACCTTTTATTTAAATAAATATTTATTTCCAAGGGAGGAATGATGGGTATTGAAACTAAATTTACATTTAAAAGTAAGGCAGCAAGCTTACTTGTAGGGGCGAGCATGCTAGCTATGTCTTCTACTGCAAGTGGTCTAGAAACACTGCCTGAAGATAAGAGTATGTCTGGCATGAAGATAGAGCTCGTTGGTAGAGATGATTTATGGACTTACAAAAGTTGTGATAACTATAATGAATCTCCGTTGACCAAGTCTTATGTTGATGCTGGCAAATTACCACCAGTTAATGAAAGGATGCCAAAAGAACCATGGATGGCAAAAACAGATCAAATGGTTGATGGTATTGGTGAATATGGTGGCACATTCCGTCATGTAATTGGTGGAAGACCAGAGGGTTTCAACTGGTTAGCTGGTCAAAGTCAAGGTTGGGGTGGAATTAACATTCAGTTAATGGAATCTTTAACAAGACTTGGTCCATTATGGCAAATTAAACCAGAGGAAGCTAATCCACTTCCAAACTTAGCTAAAGATTGGGAATGGAGTTCTGATAGAAAATCATTAACAATGAATCTAATTGAAGGTGCAAGATGGTCTGATGGAGACATTTTTGATACTGAAGATATAGATTTTTGGTGGAACGATAATGTTCAAGATGCAAATGTTGCATCTAGATTACCAAAAGATGCGTTAGGTGCTGGAACAACACTTGAAATTTTGGGACCATATTCATTCAAATTTAATTTTGATGAACCAAAAGGTAATGCAGTCTTAGCACAACTTGCATATATGGGAGGAGCGCCTGGACCATCACATGTGATGAAGCCACTTCACCCAGCTCATAATAGTGATGCTACATATGAGTCTTATGCAAATGGTATGCCGGCAAGTGTTTTACCAATAGTTACACTTGGTGCATATGTGCCTGTAGTTCATAAAGTTGATGAGCTAATGGTAATGAAACGTAATCCATACTATTGGAAAGTAGATGAGGAGTGTAATCAACTTCCTTACTACAATGAAACTATCTACAAGTTAACATCTTGGGATGATAGAACCACGCAAGCTTTAGCTGGAACTGGAGATTTTTCAAATATGGAAAACCCAGGAAATTATGTTGAAGCATTAAAACAGAATAAAGATCCGAACTCTCCAGTTAAATCAGTTTTTGGAACTAGATTAATTGCTTGGGACCTTATGATGAATTTATCATCAGATTTTGGTGTAAGTAGTGATTATGAAAGAGAGCTAAGACAATTATTCAGAAATGTGGAATTTAGGAAAGCAATTTCTCATGCAATGGACAGAGACACTATGGGTCAATCTGTTGCAAGAGGCCCTTTCTTCCATCCACATGCTGGTGGTTTTGTAGCTGGTTCACCATTTCATAATTTTGAAGACTCAATTTATTATGGATATAATGCTTCAGGAGCAAACAGTATCCTTGATGGTTTAGGTCTAAAAGATTCTGATGGTAATGGAATTAGAAACTTACCAAATGGTGGTGCTGATTTAGTAATTGATATACTTCACTCAAGTACTAGATCTACTGACATTAAGCTTGCTGATGCAGCTGTCAGTATGTTTGAGGCAATAGGTATTAAACCTGTTCTTAAACCGAGTGATAATACAGATGCCTTTACCGATAATGGTAATTGGAGCATGTTTATTGCTAGAGAGCACTGGGTTGTAGCAACAAAAAATATTGGTGATAGATTACCAACTACAACTCAAAACCCTGCTTGGCATAGGGACAATGGTGGAGATCTTCTACCTTTCGAAGAGACATTAGTAGAAAAAGCTAAAGGTATTTTAGCAACAAATGATCTTTCGGAAGTTGCAAGTCTTGCAAGAGATATCCAAAGAGTTCGAACTGAAAATGTTTATACAGTGGGTTTAATTCAAGCTCCTGCTGCACTTCTAATTAATAAAAGGATTAAAAATAATCATCCTGGTGCACCTGTATACATGTATGAGTGGGCTGAAGATGGTGTAATGAGAGAAAGACTTTACACACCAAAAGCAGATCAACTTGACGAATTCTTGCCTGGTGTTTTGGCAGAATATAAATAATTTTAACTTTTATGGCCCATTTTAATGGGCCATATTTTTTTTTGAAATGGGATTTCTAGTTTTTTTTATTAAAAGAGCATTAGCAACAATTCCTTTGCTATTTGCAATTACTGTAGTTGCTTTTACTCTTCTTCAAGCAATGCCGGGCGATTATGCAGATCAATGGAAAAATCAAACAATGATGCTTGGAGGTATTAGTGAAGAAGAGGCACAAATTCAAGCAGATGAATTAAGGGTAAAGTTGGGATTAGATAAACCAGTTTACATTCAATATTTTAATTGGGTAAAAGATTTAACCTTGTATTGGGATCTAGGAGAATCTTTTATTCAAAAAAGATCAGTAAATGAAGTTGTTGGTGATAGAATTCCAAGAACCTTATTGTTGGCCTTTATATGTTATTTTAATGCTGTCACAATAGGAATATTAGCAGGTGTTTATGCAGCAACACATCAATATCAAATTGGAGATCAAGTAGCTACAGTATTAACATTTTTAGCCTTTTCAATTCCAAAATTTATTATTGCAATTTTTATTTTATATTTTTGGGCTATAAAATTTCATTCTCCTTATTATGGCTCTTTATTTTCACAAGAATATGTTCTTCAAGAAGGTTGGTGGAGTTTAGCAAAGACATGGGATTTCTTTTTACATACATGGCCTATTATTGCTGTCGGTAGTTTTGTTGGTGCTGGCTATCAAATGAGAATGATGAGAGGCAATTTATTAGATGTTTTAAAAATGCAATTTATTGAAACAGCAAGAGCTAAAGGATTAAAGGAAAGCAAAATAATTTGGAAGCATGGTGTTCCAAATGCCTTACATCCAATCATAATGAATCAAGGAAGAAGTGTTGGGTATTTAATTGAAGGAGAAATAGAGGTTGCAATAGTTTTAGCTATTCCGACAGTGGGGCCATTAATTTTAAGTTCGGTTTCATCTATGGATATTTATGTTGCTTCATCTATTTTTATGATTTTATCTCTGATTTTAGTTATAGGTAATTTTGTTGCAGATTGTATTTTAGCATTACTTGATCCAAGAATAAGAGATATGGCTGGTGGGGCTGCATAATGAATAGCAATAAAGAAAATTTAACTTTAAATGCTGAAGCAAAAAATTATTCAAAAGTTAATTCACATTGGCATCTATCTTTTTTAAGATTAAAAAAAAACCGTTATGGTATGTTTGGATTTTACAGTGTAATTTTTATTTTTCTTTTAGCTATATTTGCAGAATTTTTATCACCACATAGTTATAAAAAAACATATCCTGATAAACTATATTATCCACCTCAAGCTTTACATTTTGTAGATAATGAAGGTAATTTTCACTTAAGACCATTTGTTTATGATCTTGTTGAAGAAATGGATATGGAAACATTTGAGTTTACTTTCACAGAATCCGAAGAAATGATCCCAGTTTATTTTTTTATTAAGGGTGATGAATATTCTTTTTTTGGCATTAAATCGAACATTCGTTTATTTGGAAACACAAATGGAATGATCCATCTCTTAGGCACTGATAATATGGGTAGGGATATATTATCTAGGATGCTTATTGGAACACAGATTACATTGTTGTTTGCTATGATTGCAGTCTTTGCATCATTAATTCTTGGATTAATAGTTGGAATAAGTTCAGGATATTATGGCGGAACTTATGATTTAATTGCTCAACGTGTTACAGAATTTGCATTATCATTCCCCGCTTATCCCTTGTATTTTGCTTTAGTGGCATTATTGCCAAGGAGGGCAGACGAGACAGTAGTATTCGTACTTTTTGCAGGTATCATAGTACTATTAAACTGGGCATCAATAGCAAGAGAAATTAGAGGTAAGACTTTCTTAGTAAGAAACTTAGAGTTTGTAAGAGCAGCTAGAGCTCTTGGAGCCTCTAGATCTCGTATAATGATTCAACATATTTTTCCAAATACATTATCTCATGTTATTGTTTGGACATCCTTTACAATACCATCAATTATTTTAGTTGAAACTTTCCTTAGTTTTTTAGGGGTAGGTGTTCAACATCCGATGGTTTCTTGGGGTGTTATGCTGAACCAAGTTTTAGATATTCAAAGTTTTGCTTATGCTCCTTGGATGATGGCACCAGTTGGAATGATTATTTTCACAGTCTTAGCATTCAACGCTTTTGGAGACGGTGTAAGAGACGCAGTTGACCCATATGCAGTCACAAAATAATCAAAAACTTCTAGAAATAAAAAATGCTGAAATTAAATTCAGTGTTGAAGGAGGAATAGTCAATGCAGTAAATGACATTTCTTTTGATATTATTAAAGGCGAAACTTTAGCAATAGTTGGTGAATCAGGTTCAGGGAAATCTGTTACAGCAAGAACAATTATGAAAATGCTTCCAAAAAATTCATCTGTAGGTTCAAATCTAAAAGTTTCATTTAAAGGATCAGACATCAGTAATTTTTCTCAAGAGCAAATGAGACAAATAAGGGGTGATACGATTACAATGATCTTTCAAGAACCTCTTACAAGTTTAAATCCTCTACATAAAATTGGAAGTCAAATTATCGAAGTTTTGCAAGAGCATAATCAAATAAGTAAATCTGAAGCTAAGAAAAAAGCTTTAGAATTATTGAATGAAGTTCAAATACCTCAGCCTGAAGAACGTTTAAATCAATATCCACATCAATTGTCTGGTGGGCAAAGACAAAGAATTATGATTGCTATGGCTATAGCAAATAGACCAGATCTTTTAATTGCTGACGAACCGACCACAGCACTAGATGTAACAATTCAATCTCAAATTTTAAAATTGTTAAAAGAATTACAAAAAAAATATGGAATGGCTATTATGCTTATAACTCATGATTTAACTGTTGTAAGAAAAACAAGTGATCGAATATGTGTAATGCGATATGGCAAAATTGTTGAAAGAGGAAATACAGAAGAAGTATTTACAAATCCTCAACACGAATACACAAAACATTTAATTAATTCGGAACCAAGTGGAGAACCTGATCCATTTGATGAAGCTAAAAAAGATTTAATAATCGAAGGTCAAAAGTGTACGGTCAAATTTATTCTTAAAAAAGGTAATTTTCTTTCTCAAAAAAAATCAGAACTTATTGCTGTCAATAATGTTGATATAAAAACGAGATATGGTGAAACTATAGGCATAGTAGGGGAGAGTGGATCAGGTAAAAGTACTTTAGGTATGTCTTTAATTAAACTTCAAGAAATTAATTCTGGTAAAATTTTTTTTAAAAACCAAGAAATACAAAATTATAATACACAAAAAATGAAAGAGCTTAGACAACATTTACAAATTGTTTTTCAAGATCCTTTCTCATCTTTAAATCCAAGACATACCGTTAAGCAAATTATTGGTGAAGGATTAGAGATTAACCGAAAAGATTTATCTAAAGAAGAAAAAGAAAATCTTGTTAAAAAAACACTAAACGAAGTCAATCTTGATGAAAGTACATTACATAGATTTCCTCACGAATTCTCAGGAGGTCAAAGACAAAGAATAGCTATTGCAAGAGCCATCATTATGAATCCAGAATTTATTTTGCTTGATGAACCAACTTCTGCTCTAGATCTATCAATACAAGCACAAATTATAGATTTACTAAGATCTTTAAGAAGAAATCATAATTTATCTTATATATTTATAAGTCATAATCTTAAAGTAATCAGATCTTTGTGTCATTACACTTTAGTCATGAAAGATGGTAAAGTTATTGAAGAAGGAATAACAAAAGATGTTCTTGATAATCCAATTAATGAATACACAAAACAACTTGTTCAGTCTGCTTTTGAGGTAATTGGTGAGTAAAGAAGATTTTATAATAAAAAGTGATGATGGAAGAGAATATGCTATTCCAGATATAAATAAATTTATTAAACATCTTACAAATTTTCATACTGTTAATGGTGCTGGAAATAATTCTCTACATGAGGAAAACGGCTTTTACTTTACTGTAACAGATGAATTTTATCTTTCTGTAAAAAAAATGATCAATTCTAAAAAATAAATATTATTAAAATATTAATTATCATCTATAAGGGTTATTAGGGCTCTTAGCTCAGTTGGTTAGAGCGCCCCGCTCATAACGGGGTGGTCCGGGGTTCAAGTCCCTGAGGGCCCACCATTTAATTTTGTTGAAAAGTTAAATATAGTAAATATTAAAAAGAAAATTACACCAAATATGATTAAAAAATAATTGATATTAAAGCTTATTAAAGTACCAATGATAGTTGGACCAACAAAGGAACCAATATTTTCACATATACTATAACTTGCTACTCCAAAAACAATTAAATGGCTTTTTAAATTAGTGTTAATTAAATTGAAATTAATAAGGAATAAACTTCCTATAGATAAATAAAAAATAAAAGTAAAAAAAATGATACTAAAATAATTTTCTATAAAAAAGAAAATAATTAAACCAGCAATGGAAATTAAGCAGAATATATTTAAAATTAAAACTTTGCTAATTTTATCTATTAATTTTCCTATTAATGGAAAGATTAATAACACTAACATTCCTGAAATAAAATTAATTCTTCCAACATCTTTATCTGTAAAACCTTTTTCTATTAAGAATGATGGAAAAAGAGAACTCCAACCTGCATCACTAATTCCTAACAAAAATACACAAATTAAAATAAATTTAATATTATTAATCACATTATAAGATAATGAAAACTCAACCTTTTCAACTTTCGTTAAGAGTATGCTCGATTTAGAAACAAAAACTGGTAAAAATTGAAATACAATAAGCAGTATAGCGATTACATAACTTAAATAATTAACTCCATTAAATGCAATAATAAGAGAGCCCAGTATTGCTCCAAATCCCGCACTAGACCAAAACAAAGAAATATAAAAACCTGATTTATTTTTAAATTCTGAACTAATATATGTTTCAATTGTCAAAAAATTGATATGATTTGTAAATCCCATGACAAATGTAATAATCACAATAGTGAAAATGCTGAATTGAAAAAATAAAAGTAAAAAAAATAATAATTGAATTAAAATAGAACAAATTAAAGTAAAAAATAAACTATACTTTTCTCTAATAATATTATGCAAAAATGAAGAAACAATAACTCCAAGTGCAAAAAAGGACAAAGAAAAACCAATTAAAGATTCATTATAATTTTTTAATTTAAGATCTATTGCTAGAGTAGAAGATAGAAAACTTGCTGCAAGAGCAAAAGAAAATATGATTGTCGAATAATTAATAATATTCCTCATTATTTTCTTGAATAATCTTTTTATACAATTAATAAAGTCTTAATTACATGGCATTAATTTCACTTAGACAACTTTTGGATCATGCTGCAGAGAATAATTACGGTGTACCAGCATTTAATGTAAATAACCTGGAAGCGATTAGGGCTATAATGGAAGGGGCTAAAGAGTTAAATAGCCCAGTTATTTTGCAAGCTTCTGGAGCAGCAAGAAAATACGCTGGCCCCATTTTTGTTAAAAAATTAGTAGAAGCCGCAATGGACGAATTTTCAGACATTCCAACTGTATTGCATCAAGATCATGGCGGATCCCCATCAGACTGTAAAAATTGTATCGAACTTGGATTTACCTCTGTCATGATGGATGGCTCCTTAATGGACGATCAAAAAACACCTTCAGACTTTGATTACAATGTTAGAGTTACCAAAGAAACTACTGATATGGCACATTCTTTAGGTGTTTCCGTTGAAGGAGAAATTGGATGCTTAGGTTCTTTGGAAACTGGAACTGGAGAAAAAGAAGATGGTGTTGGAGCAGAAGGTAAACTTGATCATGATCAATTGTTAACAGATCCAAATGAGGCTTCAGATTTTGTTAAAGCAACAAATGTTGATGCTCTCGCAATTGCTATAGGAACAAGTCATGGTGCATATAAATTTTCTAGACCACCTACAGGTGATATTTTAGCAATCGATAGAATTAAAGAAATACATTCAAGACTTCCAAATACCCATTTAGTTATGCATGGATCATCTTCTGTACCACAAGATTTAATAAAAACTATTAATGAATACGGTGGAAAAATAAAAGAAACATATGGTGTACCTGTTTCTGAGATTCAAGAAGGTATTAAACATGGTGTTAGAAAAGTAAATGTTGATACAGATTTACGATTAGCAGCCACAGCTGCAGTAAGAAAATATTTTCATGAGAATCCTTCTCAGTTTGATCCTCGAAAATATTTATTACTTTCAAAAGACGCTATGAAAGAAGTTGTAAAAAGTAGATTACAAGAATTTGGAACAGCAGGGAATGCCTCTTCTATTAATACCATATCCCTGGGAGAAATGGCTACAAGATATAAATCTGGTGAATTTAGAGCAGTCATTAACTAATTTTTATTGAAAAAAAATAAATTATATTTCAAATAATAAATATGAAAAAAGTTTCAAAGCTTGATGAATATTTGTTTGATCTAAATGGATATTTAATAATTAAAAATGCATTAAGTAAAAAAGAACTAAAAGATCTTAATAAAATTTTAGATAAATTAAAAAATTTAAAAAATAATGAATGGTCTGGATATGTTCATGGTCATAATTATGGTGGAAAAGAAGGTTTAAATCTTCAACAAATTTATGAAGCTGGAAAACCTTTTGAAAAATTAATTGATCATCCTTCATGGATATATCATATGCTTCATTTTGTTGGAGGTAAAAATACTTTTGATCAACATCACGGCCCTTTATTTATTGATGAAAATTTTGCTAATATAAGAGGGCCGGGTGAAGCTATAGGAATTCACTCTGGTCATCATGAAGGACTTCAAAGAAATCATTTTAGATTTCAAGAAGGTAAGTTTCATTGCGGACAAGTAAATATTTTATTAGCACTAAAAGATATTGGTCCAGGTGATGGTGGTACAGTTATTATACCTTCTTCTCATAAATCAAATATACGTCATCCAGAATTTGAAAAAAATTCTATGAAAAAAGGAAAAGTTACATCTGCAGAGAAAATGACAGCTTCAAAAGAAATTTATTTAAAAGCTGGTGACGGGCTATTATTTGTTGATTCACTTTGTCATGGTTCTGCAAAAAGAACAAATAAGGGAGAAAGAAGAATTGTTGTTTACAGATACGGACCTTCTTGGGGTTTTTTCAGACACCCTTATAGACCTTCAAAAAAACTACTTTCAAATCTCACGGAATTTCAAAAAAAAATAGTAATGCCTCACGAGCAAGTTCTTTCACCAAATAACAAAGAGAATAAGATTATTTAACAGTAAATACCTTCTTTTTATCTTGATTTTTCGATCAATATAACTTTTAAAAGATATATTAAAGGGAGGAATAGATGAAATTAATTAAATCCTTAATTTTGTCTCTTGCAGTTTTAGTTGGGTTTTCATCAACTTCAAATGCTAGAGATATTACACTTTCAATGTGGACGCATAACCAGCTCTATGTTGATTATTTCAATACTTATCTTGAAGAAGTGCAAGCTGCATTTCCAGATGATAATATTACTTTTGATTTTCAAGTTACGCCCGATATGGCTACAAACAGTTTAACGGCGATTGCTTCAGGTTCTGAACATACTGATCTTTTAGGAATTGAGATAAGCGGTTTTGGTCTATTTATGGTTGATGATATTATTTCAGACAACTTTGTACCACTAACAGATATGTACGGTGACATGTCTCAATGGAATCCAGGAAAAGTTGCTGCTTGGACTCACACTAATGGTGAGATATATGGAATTGAAAGTGAAGGCTGTTATATGGTCTATTACTACAACCCAAGCATTCTTGAAAGTTATGGTAAATCAGTACCAAAAACTTGGGATGAGTTTATGGAAACTGGAAAAATTTTAGCAAAAGATGGAATTTCAATGATGCTATCTGAGTTAAGATTTATTGGAATGTACCAACAAGCTGGCGGTAAATTCTTCAATGAAGATGGTGAATTTGAAATGGATGAAGATCTTTTCATGGAGGTTTTAAAATTCCAAGAAGAAGCTTTTGCATCTGGAGTAATTAATTATACTACTGACTATTGGGGTCAAACACCTGGTGTTCTTTACAATTCAAAGCAAACTGTAGGAACTATGGCGCCTGACTGGTATAACAACTGTTGTTTACAACCTACAGTTAAAGATACACAATCTGGTGAGTGGAGAGTTGCTCCTCTTCCTACTTGGGGAGATAAAGGATATAAAACTTTTCACTGGGGTGGAACTGGTTTTGCCATTCATAAATCTTCAGAAGCTGTAGATGTTGCTAAAAAGTTACTTGAACTTGCTTACTTCTCGTATGAAGGTCAAATTGCAAAATATGATTTCTTCGGAGGAATGCCTACCTTATTGGCTGCTCTTGAAGATCCAAGAATTGCAGATAAAAAATTTGATTTTTATGGAGGTCAAAAATTTGCAGAGCCATTTATTTCTGTAGCAGGATCAAGTGCTGATGACTATCAGCATGTTGGTCGAGCTATTATTGATAGTGTTTCTCGTGATTTAACAACATTACTAGCTAATGGAGAAATCACGGCTGAAGAAGCACATGAAAGGTTCATTTCACAAGTTCAGGATGAACTAGACTTTTTATAGACGATAATTTTTAAAGCAGGGTAAAAACCCTGCTTTTTAAAAATAAAATCAAAATAATAATATGTCAGTTGTGAGTAATAGTCGAAGATTAAGACCCGAAAAGATTGCGCCGTATTTTTTTATATCTCCATTTTATATTATTTTTACAATTTTTTTTCTATTACCTACCATAGCTTCTTTTATTTTAGCTTTTTACAAATGGAAAGGTGTAAAAGCTCCTAAACCTAGGGGATGGGGCAATTTTGAATATTTATTTTTTAAAGACCAAAACTTTTGGGAAACTTTCCAAAATACAGTTTTTTATTCTGCTGGCAGTGTATTTATTACTATTCCACTAGCTCTTTTATTAGCTCTTGCTCTAAATAGTCATAGCTTAAAACTAAAACCTTTTTGGCGTTTAGTATTTTTCTCACCGATTGTTACTTCAGTTGTTGCGGCTGCATTAACTTTCAAGATGATATTAAATAGTGAATTTGGATTACTTAATTATGTAATTGGTTTTATTGGAATTGAGCCAATCAATTGGGTTGAGTCTTCAGCGACCTCAAAGTGGTCTGTGATGATGTTAGTAATATGGAGATGGACTGGCTTAACTTGTATTTATTTTTTAGCTGGTTTGCAATTCATAGATAGAACTTTGTATGAAGCTGCAAAAATAGATGGTGCAACGGCTTGGCATCAATTTTGGTATGTTACTCTTCCACAATTAGCACCAGTAACACTATTTGTCTGTATAATTGTTTCTATTGGCTCATTCCAAATATTTGAGGATGTATTTGTTATGTATAGTGGAAATGATGTTCCAACTCATGCTAAATCAATGGTTGTTTACATGATGGAAAGAGGTTTCAATCAACTCAAATTAGGGTTTGGTTCTTCTATTGGTGTATTTATGTTCATCTGTATTTTAGCTATATCATTATTTCAATTTAGATCATTTGCATCAAATTTAGATCAGGATGCTAAAAAAAGTTTTATTGAGAGAATTTTATCTCCTATTATAGATTTTATTGCTAATATTTTTCCAATAGAGTCTTCTAGTTCTAGTAAAAAATCTTTATCTCCAAAAATTGGTAAATATTCATTAAATTTCATAATAACAATTATAGGTTTAATAACACTTATACCTTATGCTTTTATGCTTACGTCTTCAGTAAAATCAACAGCAGAAATAATGGCATGGCCTCCAATAATGTGGTCTAAAGCTCCTAATTGGGAAAATGTAACAAAATTGTTTACTGAGTTTCCAGCAAGTTTATGGATATTCAACTCCTTCTTCGTTGCTATTGCTGTTACTATTCTAACGATTTTTTTATGTACTTTAGCCGGGTATGCATTTGCAAAATATAACTTTAAAGGAAAAAACAGGCTTTTCATATTTATGGTAGCAACTGCAATGATACCTTTTCCAATTATAATGATACCTCTTTATGTTTTAGTAGGCAGAATGGGAATGAATGACACTTTATCAGGACTAATCATTCCTTTTGTTGCTCCTGCTATAGGAATTTTTATGATGAGACAATTCATAACGTCTGTTCCAGATGAATTAATTCAAGCAGCAAGATCAGATGGTGCTGGTGAGTTTAGAATTTTTTGGCAAATAGTTGTCCCTCTTGTTTGGCCTGGTATTGCTACTCTTGCAATAATAACATTTGTTAATTCCTGGAATAGTTTCTTATGGCCTCTTATAATATTACGGGATGATCTTAATTACACTATCCCTCTCGGCATGACGGAAGTATTTGCGTTAAGTGTTGGTCAAGAGCCTCAGTATGGACAAGCTATGGCTTTTGCAACCCTAACAACAATTCCAATTATAGTCATTTTTTCTTTTGTTCAAAAATATTACATTGCAGGCTTATCAGCTGGAGCTGTTAAAGGTTAGTATGGAAAAAATTAAATGGGGAATTATTGGACCAGGAAGTATAGCAAATAATTTTGCAGACGGACTTAAAGGCTCTTACTCTGGCCAACTCGTAAGTATAGCAAGTAAAAATGATGATCGCCGAAAAAACTTTGGTGATAAATACGATATTCATCCTGATTTTAGATTTGATAATTATGATGATATTATAAATTCAGAACATATCGACGCTATTTATATTTCCACACCACATACTTTACACGCTGAATGGACAATAAAAGCTGCAGGTAAAGGTAAGCATGTTCTTTGTGAAAAACCAGGTGCTGTAAATTTGATTGAAGGTAAAAAAATTATAGAAGCAGTAAAAGAAGCTGGAGTTTTTTATATGGAAGGCTTTATGTATCGTTGTCATCCTCAAATTCCAAAACTTTTAGAGGTAATAAAAAATAAAACGATAGGAGATATCACATCAATTGAAGCTTCTTTTGGTTTTGATATGGGTAAAACTATACCAGATCACAGATTATTTAATAAAAATTTAGCAGGTGGAGGTATTCTTGATGTTGGTCTTTATCCTATTTCTTTTTCTAGATTAATTGCTGGTGTAGCAACTGATGAAAAATTTTTAGAACCTAAATTTATAGATGCTGAAGCGAGAATAGGTGAAACAGGTGTTGATGAAGTTGCGCATGCAAATTTAGAATTTAAAAATGGTATTAAGGCTAAAGTTTCTACAGCAGTTATGGAAAGTATGAAAAATAATGCAGTTATTACCGGGTCGGAAGGTACAATTCAGTTGCCAGATCCATGGATGCCTGGAAGAGAAGGTGGGCCTTACCATGCTAAAATAATTATTAATAAAAATGGTAATGAAGATATTATAGACGTTAAAGGACCAGAGCATTTGTTTTTCTTTGAAGGTGAACTTGCAAGTCAGTGTATTGCAAAAGAAAAAACACAACCACCTCATCCAGCAATGACTTGGGAAGATACATTGGGAAATCTTAAAGCTCTTGATACATGGAGAGAGAAAGTAAACTATAAACTACCACAGGATGAAATATGAAATATGATAGAATAGAAGGAATAGATAAAGACATTTCCAAACTTGTTATGGGATGTGATAACCAAGATGATATCAATGAAGCTTCAAAATTATGGGATCATTGGATTGAAGTCGGTGGTAATATGTTTGATACAGCATTCATCTATGGTGGTGGTAATCACGAAAAAGTTTTAGGACAATGGTTAAAAAACAATAACAACAGAAAAGATATTTTAATACTTGGCAAAGGTGCTCATACGCCTGATTGCAATCCTGAAGCTATTTCAAAACAATTAACAATCTCTCTTGAAAGAATGAATACTGATTATGTTGATATCTATATTATGCACCGAGATAATACCGATTATCCTGTTGAAGAATTTATGGATGTTTTAAATCAAGAGAAAGAAAAAGGTAGAATAAAAATATTTGGTGGTTCAAACTGGACTATAGAAAGATTTAAAGAAGGAAATGAATGGGCACAAAAAAATAATAAACAAGAAATGTCTATTCTTAATAATAATTTAGCTCTTGCTAAGATGATTAATCCACTTTGGAATGGTTGTTTGTCCTCTAATATAGATGAAACATTAGAATATCTAAATTCTACTCAAAAATCTCATATGTCTTGGTCTAGTCAGGCAAGAGGTTATTTTTTACCTGATGCTATTACAAAAGAAATTGAAGACAAAATTACTAAAGCAGAAACTTATAGAGCACCAGGTGAGAACTCAAGCGGTCCTATTAGTTGCTATGACAGTGATGATAATAGAGAAAGAAAAAAAAGAGCTATGGAACTAGCTGAAAAAAAAGGATGTACTGCACATAATATTGCAGCAAGCTGGACCATCAGTCAATCTTTTCCATCATTTGCATTAATTGGACCAAGAACAATTGATGAGCTAGATACAACACTACCTTGCTTAGATATAGAATTAACAAAAGAAGAAATTAATTGGTTAAATTTATCTTAATTTAGTTTTTTTGATTTTGTGACTTGTTCCTTCATTTAATATTGGCTCAATCAAAGTAGATACTTTTTTTATTGAGATATCTTGTTCTAGGTTCTGTAAAATTTTTACAGATTGTTTTCCCATTTCCATTAATGGGTGTGAAATATATGTAAGATTTTGAGAGCTTAAATAACTATCCTGATCATTAAATCCTACCACAGAAATATCTTTTCCAATTTCTAATTTCATATCCTTACATTTCAACAAACATCCTGTAAAAAAACGAAGATGAGAACAAATTATAGCAGTAGGAGGTTTTTTTAAACTTAATAAATACTTTGTTATGGCTGATCCTGACTCAACAGTTTCGATTAAACTATCTTGATAATATTCATTTGAATATTGTAGTTGTAAATTTTTTATTGAACTTTCATAAGCAACTTTTCGTTGTGCGCCATAATTAAAACTGCGATGAACATTGATAAAAGCAATTCTTTTATGACCATTATTTGAAAGTTTATTCATTAGAAGCTCAATACTTTTCTTATTATCCAGATCAATCCAAGCATGCTCTGTTTGTTTGTTAGTTCTGCCCCAAGTCACAAATTTGACTCCTCTTTGGTTTAAGAAATCAACTCTTTCATCATTTTTTTTAATTTTATAAAAAATAAATTTATCTGCTTGACCTGTGCTAATGAGTTTTTTGAAATAATTCATTTCTTCATCTTCATTTAAGCAAAATTTTGTTATTAATTCAGTATTTGTATTTTTTATCCCAAGAGTAATTCCTGCAAGAAACTGTAAAACAACGTGATCTGGCGCGTCAGGATCTATCGATGATATAAAAGCAATAGTATCTGTTTTTTTGGAAGCTAATCTTTTGGCATTTAAATCTGGAAAGTAGTTATATTTTTTAGCTGTTTTAAAAATTTTATCTTTTGTCTTCTGTGATATATTGTCATATCCATTTAGTGCTCTTGATACCGAACTTACTGATAAACCTAATTTTTGAGATAAACCAACAATATTTATTTTCTTGTTTTTCTTCATAATACTTAAAATCTATTAATTAAATTAAATAATACTATTTGGCTTGACAAGTAAAACGTTTTACTAAATTGTCATTTTATTTAAAAAAGGGAGGAAAGTAATGAAAAAATTTTTTTCAATATTATTAACTATATTTGTACCCCTATCTTTTACTAACGTTTCCAAGGCTGGTAGTCACATGGAAGCTGAAGTTATTCACTGGTGGACTTCTGGTGGAGAGCAAGCTGCAATTTCAGAATTTGCTAAAGCTTGGGAAGAAATGGGTAATACTTGGATTGACACTGCAATTACCGGTGGTGATAATGCAAGAGGAACTACTGTAAACAGAATTATTGGTGGAAATCCACCAACTGCAGCACAGTTCAACGTATCAAAACAATTTGTAGATTTAGTTGAGCAAGGTTTACTTCAATCACTTGAAGAAGTTGCTTCTGCAGAGGGTTGGAGAGATTTTATTTATCCACCTGAATTAATTGAAACTTGTGAATTTGAAGGTGAATTTTATTGCGTACCTGTAAATATTCACAGCTGGCAATGGATGTGGATCAACAACGACGTTTACAAACAAGTTGGTTTACCAGTACCTCAAACTTTTGAGGAATTTTTAGCTGGAGCTCCAAAAATTCAAGAAGCTGGAATCATTCCATTGGCACTAGGTGGTCAGGGATGGCAAGAATCTGGTATGTTTGATGTTGTTGCATCTTCAATCATGGGCTTTCCTCTAATGCAATCAATTTATAGAGATAAAGATCTAAATGCATTTAGAGATGGAAGATTTGAGTCAGTTCTAAACACTTACAGAGAATTAAATCAATTCACAGATGAAGGTTCTCCTGGAAGATTGTGGAATGATACTACAGCTATGGTTATCGAAGGAAAAGCTGCAATGCAAGTTATGGGAGACTGGGCAAGAGGTGAATTTGCTGTTGCTGGACAAGAAGCAATGGTTGATTATTCTTGTGTAATTCCTGGTAAAGAAAAATATGTTGCTCTTGGTGGTGATGTATTTGTTTTTCCTAAAAATGATGATCCAAAAGTGAAAGATGCTCAGCTAGCAATGGCAAGTATGATGGTTAATCCAACTGTACAGGCTAAATTTAACAATGCTAAAGGTTCTCTTCCTATGAGACTTGACGTTGATACTTCTGCAGCTGATGCTTGTATGCAAATGGGTTTAGATTTAATTCAAAATCCAGATGCAATTATGAGAGAAAGTGATGATTGGAATACTCCTGCATTCACTGCAGCATGGGGTGATATTATTTCTGAATTCAGAAATGATCCTAATTACACTGTTGCTCAAGTAATGGACGACTTAGAAGGCGTTTTAACAAGCGGACTTTAAATATATACGAGATGGCAGGATTAATTTATCCTGCCATTTAACATTTTATGCCTTTTTATAGAAATATAGCTGCAAAAATAGCACTGTTACCGATGATAGTTATATCTTTAACTGTCTTTGTTGGATGCATTATTTATTCTTTTTTTTATTCTCTAACAAATTCAAAATTAGTTCCAGTAATGAACTATGTTGGTTTTGATCAATACGAAAGATTATTTAAACAAAGAAAATGGGATGTAGCTGTAGAAAATATTTTTATTTATGGTTTCGTATTTACAATTGGGTGTCTGATCATTGGTTTTCTATTAGCTGTTTTAATTGATCAAAAAATAAGAGGCGAGAGTTTATTTAGAACAATTTTTTTATACCCTTATGCTATGTCTTTCGTTGTTACTGGTTTAGTTTGGAAATGGGTTTTAAACCCAACATTTGGTCTCGAGAATTCAATGCACATGTGGGGAATGACATGGTTTGAACTTGACTGGTTGGTAAATAGAGATCTTGCAATCTATGCTGTATGTATAGCTGCTGTTTGGCAAGGTGCAGGTTTTGTAATGGTATTAATGTTAGCAGGACTGAGAGGAATTGATGAAGATATTTGGAAATCACTTAGTATTGAAGGTGTAGCTAAATGGAAATCTTATATTTTTGTTATTTTGCCGATGTTAAGACCAATGGTAGTAACTGCAATTGTCTTGATTGCAGCTGGCGTAGTAAAAGTCTATGATTTAATTTTAGCCCTTACATCTGGTGGACCAGGATATGCTACCACAACACCAGCAATGTATGTAATGGAGAATTTTTTTAGTAGAGCAAATTTAGGACAAGCTTTTGCAGCTTCTATAATAATGTTTATTTCAGTTGTATGTATTCTTGCTCCTTGGGCTTTTTATGAATTTTATCTAAGAAACAAATACGCAAATAACTAATGTCTACTATTCCTAAAGGACCTCGACCAAAACACCTTACAGTTGGAAGAATAGGTTTGTATTGTTTCATAATTATGTGCGCATTATTTTTTTTAATGCCCTTATATGTAATGATTATTACTTCTCTTAAAGATATGGATGAAATAAGAGCAGCTAATATTTTAAACCTCCCAAAAGAACTTAGTTTTTATGCATGGCCAAAAGCTTGGTCTCAAGCGTGTACAGGATTTGTATGTGAGGGACTGAAACCAGGTTTTGTTAACTCCGTAAAGATAACTGTACCTAGTGTAATTGTATCCGTAGCTTTAAGTGCATTAAATGGATATGCATTAGCTTTCTGGCGCTTTAGAGGAGCATATTTCTTTTTTGGGCTATGCATGTTTGGTGCATTCATTCCTTATCAAGTAATGGTGTACCCACTTTTAAAAATAGAAGATTTCTTGGGTATTTATTCTTCATTACCAGGCATCATACTTGTTCATACTATTTTTGGTATGCCAATACTAACACTTATCTTTAGAAACTTTTACGCGAGCCTTCCAATAGATCTATTTAAAGCTGCCAGAATAGATGGTGGAAATTTTATAAAAATATTTTTTTATGTAATAATTCCAATGTCAACTCCTATAACTATCGTAGCTGTCATTCTTCAAGTTACAGGAATTTGGAATGATTTTCTTCTAGGATTAGTCTTTGCAGGAAGAGACAACCAACCAATGACAGTTCAATTAAATAATATTGTGCAAGTAGATTATGGTGTTGCTGAGTACAACGTAGATATGTCAGCAACAATTTTAACTTCTCTAGTTCCTCTTTTTGTATACTTTATTTCTGGAAGATGGTTTGTGCGTGGAATAGCAGCTGGGGCAATAAAGGGGTGAGTATGAAAAATAGTGTTGAAGTAAAAAATATATCCTTCAGTTATGGAAAAACTGAAATATTAAATGATTTAAGTCTCGATATTAAAGAAGGAGAATTCATGGTTTTGCTTGGCCCTTCAGGTTGCGGAAAAACTACTTTATTAAATTGTATAGCAGGTCTTTTGGATTTAACGGATGGACAGATTTGGATTGAAGATGATAACGTTACATGGAAAGAACCAAAAGATAGACACATAGGAATGGTATTCCAATCTTATGCATTGTACCCAAGTATGACTGTTGAGAAAAATTTATCATTTGGTTTAAGAATGATGGGCACAGCAAAAGATTTAATTAATGAAAAAATAAAAAAAGCTGCAAATCTCCTACAAATAAATGAATTACTTAAAAGAAAACCTTCTCAACTCTCTGGAGGTCAAAGGCAGCGTGTTGCTATTGGTAGAGCTTTAGTTAGAGATGCGAAAGTTTTTTTATTTGACGAACCTTTAAGTAACCTTGATGCAAAATTAAGAGCTGAACTACGCTATGAAATTAAAAAACTTCATAGAGATTTATCAAATACTATGATTTACGTTACTCATGATCAAATAGAAGCTATGACGCTTGCGGACCGTATATCTGTTATGAAAGATGGATTAATACAGCAATTAGATACACCTAAACAAATTTACAACAAACCAGCTAATTTATTTGTGGCTGGGTTTATTGGATCTCCAAGCATGAATTTTTTAAATGCCAAATTTAAAAAATCAAATCAAAATATAATTGTTGGTAATAAACAAATTGATATTTCTAAATATGAAAACATAAATAAATTGATTAATGATCAAGAGGTTGTCTTTGGAATAAGACCTGAAAATATAAACATAGAAAAAAATGAAAATTCTATTCAATGTAAAGTTGAATTAGTGGAACCTATGGGGGCAGATACTCTTGTTTGGACTAGTTTTGAAGGTAACCCAATATCTATTAGACTGGAAGGAAGCTCAAATTTTAATTTAAATGATGAAATAAGTATCTCTTTTGATATAAATAAATCTTCTATATTTGATAGTAAGTCTGAGGAGAGAATTTAATATGAATAAACAAGATGTTACAATGCAGCTTTATACCACTAGACATTTTCAGCCATATGAACCAATACTAAAATTTTTATCAAGCTCAGGTATTGTTAATATTGAACTTTTTGGCTTAGAATCAATGAATACTGATGAGTTTAAATCAATGATGGATCAATCAAATATTACATCAAAGTCTACTCATGTTGGTTTTGAATCTCTAAGTGATCCCGATAATATCATTAATCGTGCAAATACAATGAACATCAAACATATTATTGTACCTGCTCCTCCAGCTAGAAAAGATGCTGAGTTTAAAAATACATTTGATATGGATGAAGAAGAATGGATGAATTTTGGAAAAAAATTATCTTCTCATGTTAGTATTTTTGAAGATGCTGGATTAACACTTGGTTATCATAATCATTCTTATGAATTTAAAGCACTACCAAGTGGAAAGTTGCCAATTGAATGTATGATGGATCATAATGAAAAATTAAAATTAGAAATTGATCTTGGCTGGACAGTAGCAGGTGGTGCTGATCCTATTCCTTGGATACAAAAATATTCAAATAAAATTATTGGATGTCACTTAAAAGATTTTTATGATCAAAGTAAAAACTTATTAGAACACGATGAACAGTCTGCTGTAGGAGAAGGTTTTATTGATTGGCCTTCACTAATTTCTGAAGTTAAAAAAACACCATGTGAAGTTTTTGTCTTGGAACACGATCATCCAAAAGATTATAAAGAATATACAACCAAATCTTTAGAATATTTAGAAACAATTTAATGAATATTGGAATTGTTGGTTGTGGTAATATTTCTGAAACTTATTTTGAGTGTCAAAAAATATTTAATAATTTTAAAATAGTTGCTTGTGCCGATATAAATAATGAAGCTGCATTTAATGCTGGATCTAAATATAATATTAAAGCGTTATCAGTTGATGAAATTTTAGAAAATAATGAAATTGATTTAATTATTAATCTAACAATTCCTGCAGCTCATAAAGAAATTATTACAAAATCTATTCTTAATGGAAAACACTGTTTTAGTGAAAAGCCCTTAGCAATGAGTTTTGAAGAGGGTTTAGAAATACAAAAATTAGCAGATGAAAAAGGTTTATATGTAGGATGTGCACCAGATACATTTCTTGGAGCAGCAGGGCAAAGAGCTAGGAAATTAATTGAAGATAATAAAATAGGTAAAATTGTTCTAGGAACATTTAATTTAATGTCTCATGGGATGGAGCATTGGCACCCTAACCCAGACTTTTTCTTTAAACCTGGTGCAGGACCAGTTTTTGATGTTGGTGTTTATTACATCACTCAATTAGTAAACCTAATTGGACCAGTTAAGAAAATAAATGCGATAAGTGGAACTGCTACAAATGAGAGAACAATAACTAGTCAACCAAGATACGGAGATAAAATTAAAGTTGAAACCCCAACAACTCTGATGGGTTCTTTAGAGTTTCAAAATAATGCAAAAGTTCAGTTTTTTTGTACTTGGGATGTTTGGAAAAACAATCATTCAACAATTGAACTTTATGGACTTGATGGCTCAATGATTGTCCCTGATCCAAATTTTTTTAGTGGTGATTTATTAATTTCCCAAAAAGATAGTGATTGGGAAACTATCAATAATGATAATATGTTGTTAGGCATCCCTAATAAAAGTGATGGAGAAGGTAACAAAAAAGCAAATTATAGAGGAATAGGTCTTTCAGAAATGATCGATTCAATTGCTAGTAATCGAAAAGCTAGATGTTCTCTTGAGTTATCTCTTCATGTGCTTGAGATTATGGATGGAATTATAAAATCGGCTGAGGAAAGCAAATCTTATCAACTATCAACCAATCCTAATCAACCAGCAATATTAACTGAAGAAGAAATAAAAAAATTAAAAATTTAGTTATTTTTAATTTATTTGATATTATTCAATAATTTTAAGATAACTTATTTCATTTTGATCAGATAAAACTTCATTAAATTTTGAAAGATCATTATCAACTTTTTTTAACATTGAATTAAATTCTGATCTTTTTGTTACCACTAAAGAAATATCAGCAACAATTAAATCAATAACATAAAATCTATCTTTTGATTCTTTTACTCGCCATGTTACGACAACAGATCCAGTATCTGAAAAAATCTCCATATCAACCAAAGTTACTTGATTTTTGTTGTCATATTTTGATTTTGTTAATTCATATTTTTGGTCTGAATATCCTTGCATCATTGACGCTATATTTAGAGCTAAATGTCTTTTAAAATTATCAATGTATATTTTTTTGGTATTTTTGTCTGATTTTTTCCATGCTTCTCCTGCAACAAATTTAGCAATGCCAGTTCCAGCAAAATTGTTATTTATTGTTTTTTCGATTAGAAGAAATCTGTTTTCATTTGATAGACTTTGATTTTTATAAGCTTCAAGAATAATGTCTATTTCTCTTTTAAGCCAATCTGAAGTTTCATCAGAATATAAATTTTTTGAAATAAAGATTATAAAAAAAAATATAATTAATTTAATTTTCATTATTCAAATTCAATACTAATAAGAGGTAAAGGCGTTAATTCTGAGTCATCGACATTATTAATTGCTGCTTTTCGGTTTTGATAGTAAGAACTTCTCACTGCAGCATAATAATCAACTGAATTATCTCTAAGAGCATTAACTTCATCAATTATTTGTGATCTTGTATCAACTGCGTTAACTGCAGTTCTCATTGGCACCAGCCAGGCTTCACCCTCACTTACTGCATATGCATTAATTGGATCTGTTAACATAGTTAATACCATTCCTGATGTATCTCTCAGATTCGAGGGTCCGAATAAAGGAAGCACTATATAAAAACCATCTCCAACACCCCAAGTTGCAAGGGTTTGACCATAATCTTCCTCTTTTTCTTCAAGCCCAATCTTTTCAGCTACATCAAATAATCCAAATACACCTATAGTACTATTAACAATAAATCTTCCTGATGATTGTGCAGCGTTTTCACCCTGACCTTGTAATATTTGATTAACAACAACTAAAGGAGCTCTTAAATTGCTCAAAAAATTATTTATTCCACTTTGTAATGGAGAAGGTAATTTTTTGTAGCCTTTTGCAATTGGCTCTAAAACAATTCTATCAGCTACATTATTGAAGCTAAATATAGCTCTATTTAATGGTTCAAAAGGATCATATATTTCATCCTCTATAGTGGTTGTTTCAAAATCCTCTGAGTCAGTATTTACTTGATCGGCATCACTAGCAATTACGTTAGAGGAAAATAAACTGAAAAACAAAAAAAATAGAATTATAATTTTTTTACTCATAGACTAATTACTAATATCTAAACTATTATTTAATATAGTTTATAAATTACATTATATATATCTCTATTATAGCAAAAAAATGACAGAAAATTCGGAAAATTATCTTGATTTATTAAATAAAGAGCAAAGAAATGCTGTACAGCAAACTGATGGCTCTTTACTTGTATTGGCTGGTGCTGGAAGTGGAAAAACAAGGGTATTAACCTTTAGAATCTTAAATATATTAATTAAAAAACTTGCCACTCCTAGGCAAATTTTGGCAGTTACTTTTACAAACAAAGCTGCTAGTGAAATGAAGTCACGAATCGGAGATGCTTTAAATTTTCCAATAGACAATATGTGGGTTGGGACATTTCACTCATTATCACTAAGAATACTAAGGCAACATTATGAGGAAGTAGGATTAAGAAAAAATTTTTTAATTATTGATGTAGATGATCAATTAAAATTAATTAAAAATATTTGTGAAGTTGAAAAAATAGATACAAAAGAAACTTCACCTAAATATTATTTATCAGCTATAGATAATTTAAAAAATAAAGGCATCAGCCCAAATGAATTGAGTGAAAATAAATATAGGAAGAATGATAAAGAAATTCGAAAAATCTATACAATTTACCAGTCTGAACTTCTTCGATTAAATAGTGTTGATTTTGGTGATTTAATTTTATTTTGTATTAAAATTTTTCAAAAAAATAAAAATATACTATCAAAATATCAAAATATTTTTAAATATATTCATGTAGATGAATATCAAGATATAAATCCAATACAACAACAGTGGATACATTTTTTATATAAAGGAAATAAAAATATATGCTGTGTTGGTGATGATGATCAATCAATATACTCTTGGAGAGGTGCTGATGTTTCTAATTTATTAAATTTTGAAAAAAATTTTGAAAATGTAACAATTGTAAGACTAGAACAAAATTATAGATCAACAAGAAATATATTAAGTTGTGCATCAACTCTTATTTCTAAAAATAAGGGAAGATATGGAAAAGAATTATGGAGTAAAAATCAGATTGGTGAAAAAATTACAATTAATGGATTTTGGGAAACAAAAGAAGAATCTGTTTTTGTAACAGACAAAATAGAAAACATAATAAAAGATAAAATAAATTTAAGCGAGATCTCAATCTTATTTAGAGTTGCCGCACATACAAGGTCGTTTGAAGAAAGATTAATAAATCTTGGACTTCCTTATAAAATAATTGGAGGATTACGATTTTATGAAAGAAAAGAAATCAAAGATATTATTGCTTATTTAAGATTAACAAATAATTTATCAGATGACTTAGCTTTTGAAAGAATAATTAATGTACCTAAAAGAGGAATTGGAAAATCAACGGTTAGTAAAATTAGTA
>CACNHT010000003.1 GCA_902620285.1 uncultured Alphaproteobacteria bacterium
GAAGTATTGGTAATAGCGCAAATCCAATCTAAACAATTACTTGCACTTAACATAACAGACATAAGGTGCCATTTATTTGGTAAACAATGACAAAAAGAATGTACTGCATCACCAGTATTACTTAAAAAATTTTCAGTGGGGGTAAAAAAAACACCTGAAGTACCAAGAGATATAAATGATTGATTTTTATTTGTTATACCCATACCAGTTGCTGCGGCAGCATTATCCCCTGCTCCACCCACAACTTTAACATTATTATTAAAATTAAATTTCTCTTTTAAATCTTTTTTTAAAAATCCTGTCTGCTCATTGCCTTCCACTAGATCTGGCATGTGTTTTTCTTCTAAAAATGAGCAAGATAAAAGCTGATTGGACCATTTTCTTTTTTGGATATCTAGCCATAATGTTCCAGATGCATCTGACATTTCAGAAAAAAATTCACCAGTAAGAACAAATCGTAAATAATCTTTAGGGAGTAAAACTTTAAAAATTTTTTTGAAATTATCTATTTCATTATTTTTTATCCAATTTATTTTTGGTGCAGTAAAACCAGGCATAGTAATATTTCCTGAGATTGATCGTACATCAAAATTTTGTTTTTCAAATTCTTCACACTCTTGATATGATCTTGTATCGTTCCAAAGAATACATGGCCTAATAACATTTCCATCCTTATCTATTAACGTAGCTCCATGCATATGACCGGATATTCCTATTGAAATAGTTTGTGAAAATTCTTTTGGTTTTTTTGACTTTAAAGCCTCCAAGCATTCCATTGTTGAGTTAATCCATTCTTGTGGATTTTGTTCACTAAAACCATCTTTAGGGGATTGTACAGTAAGACTTGAATTAGCGGATGCAAGGATGCTTTGATTTTGATCAATTAAAATCATTTTGATTGATGAAGTTCCAAGATCAATTCCAATAAACATAGAGTAAATTTATAACATTAATTTTTTAATTGATACAAAGAAATTAAAACTACTTGTAAGAATATCTAAATATAAATATTCCAGATGAAACAATAATAATTGCTCCTATAATCGTAAATATATCTGGGACTTCTCCATATACTAATAAACCAAAAATTATTCCCCAAACAATTATAGTATAATTATAAGGTGCTAAAATACTTGCTGGTGTAATACTCAATGCTTTAATTTGTAAAAATAGCCCAGTACAAAAAAAGATACCCAAAAAAATAAAAAAGATAAAAGAAAATGAATGTAGGGGTTGCCAGAAAAAAAGTGATAGTACAAATGTAATGATAGCACCTATAAGACCATTGTAGAATAACATGGTTTCATTATCATCATACTTAGCATTTAATCTTGTTGCTATTTGAAATAGTGAATAGAAAAAAGCAGCACATAATGGAATAATTAGATATGGATTAAAAATAGTTAATCCAGGTCGCATGATAAGAATAACTCCACAAAAACTTAAACAAATTGCTAACCAAGTGGCCACATTTATTTTTTCTTTTAAAATAAAATAAGAAAAAACTAAAACTAGAACAGGGGCTAAAGATCCTATTGTGTGAGCATCTGCCAGAGCTAAGTGCCTAAAAGACAATACAAAAAAACAAGATTCACATACAGATAAAATACATCTCGTTATTTGTATCTTGTAATTATTTGAAAGATAAAATTTTTTAACTTTATTTTTTTTTGCAATAAAAAAAGAAAAAATAAAACAGAAAGTAAATTTAACAAATAATAATACAAAAACAGAGTGGTATTGAACTGCTGTTTTTTGAATTGTATCTAAAATACCAAAAGATAAATAAGTTAAAAGAGTTAAAATTATTCCATAGGTATAGGGATTTGATTTCATGTTCATTAAAGATTTTTAAAGATATTATTGTAAAAATCTTTTTTAATATTCTTATCAGCATCTAAAATTTGCATCATTAAAACAGCTGACAAATTATTTTTTGGATCTGCCAAAAAATAAGTAGCGGCATAGCCTGACCATCCAAATTCTCCAACTGGACCAAACTTATTTTGAGAGGTATTATTCATTAACACTCTAAATCCTAAACCCCAACCATATCCATCTAGATCATTTTCATAATCTGCATCTTTATTTGTATTTATTGATGTGATTTCAATTGGAAATAACTCTTTATTTAAAGAATTATTTCGCATTAATTCTAAACTTTGAGAATTAATAAGCTCTTTTCCATTTTTATTTTTACCATCGATAAGCATTGTAGCAAATTTTTCATAATCTTCAGCTGTAGAAAACAAACCATGGCCTCCTCTTGAATAATTTTTATTATTTGTTGGATACCCGTATAATATCAATTTTCTTTTATCGTAATTTAAATTTGTTAGTTTTAATTTATCACTATTATATTCAAATGTTTCAACTAACTGACTATTACTATTTTCATCAATATAAAAATTTGTATTATTCATTTCTAAAGGTAAAAAAATATTTTCGTTTAAAACATCAAAAATTTTATCTTTTGTTACAACTTCTATAATTCTCGCTAAAACATCTATAGATATAGAATAATGCCATTTTGAACCTGGTTCATATAACAGAGGTAATTCAGAAATTTTACTAATCTCTTCCTCCAAACTTGAAGATGTAGAATGAAATAAACTTCTATCCTCATATTCTTGAGCTAAAAAATTATCACAACTGTTATATGTAAAGCCTGCTGTATGTTGTAAAAGTTGTCTAACAGTAGGTTTGTTTTCTAGAGAAGTTGTATTTTTTAAGTTACTCTCAATACTACTAAGTTTTTTTAAATTTTTAAAATTAGATAAATGTTTATCTATAGTATCATCAAGAGATAAGAAATTTTTTTCAATTAATTGCATTGCTGCAAAACCAATAATTGGCTTTGTCATTGACCAAATTCTATAATATGAATTTTTATTGAGCTTATTTTTTAATTCCAAATCTTTGTAACCAATTACTTCATGATAAATATTATTTTTATGATTTATTATCCATTCAGCTCCATTACATCTTCCAGCATCAATATGTTTTTGAAAATCTAATTTAATATTATCCATAAATGGATTAGATTAGACTCTTTATCTTTTCTATTAGCTCTAAATTAATTTGTCTTGGACCTTTATCTTGCCTATTAGTATGTCTTCGTTGTCCAGGTAAACGCACACCATCTAAAGATGTCATTTGTTCAAAAAATTTCTCAGCATGTTCATTCCAATTTTTTCCTGCAATAAGCTCTGGTGATAAGGCCATAATAAATTCACCGCCCCTTGCAGGACCTCCATCATTATTGTCTTCTTCTTTAGCTTCAAAACTAAATAAATCTCCTACTAGACCTGCAGCTAATAACTCAATCATCATTGCTATTGCAGAACCTTTGTAGTCGCCAAATGTTAAAAGGACTCCTCCATTTGCAATTTCAGATGGATTATCAGTTTTTTCTCCATCTTTATTTAGACCTGTTCCAAATGGAACTTTGTGACCATCACGTGCTGCAACCTGAACTTCTCCCATCGCCATTGTTGATGTTGCCATATCGTAGACTACAGGGGTATTATTTTTTCTTGGCCAAGCAAATGATATTGGATTTGTTCCAAATAATGGTTTTTTTGCACCAGCTGGGGCTACGCTTGGTTTATAAGCTGTACAAGCAATCCCAACCAAGTTGTTTTCAGCCAATGCTTCAGTTTCATGCCATAATGCTGCAAAGTGGTGTGTATTAGTTATAGTTAAAACACCAACACCATGTTTATTTGTCGTTTTTATCAATTCAGGCAAACCAACTTTTATTCCTACAGGAGCAAACCCATAATCACCTTCAACGCGAATTGCATTTTGTGTAAGATAAGTATTAGAAGGTCGCGAAACTCCATTTACTTTTTTACTTTTTAGAGAAGCAACATAACCAGGAATACGAAACAATCCATGAGAGACACTTCCATCTCTTTCAGCATGTGAAACTGTTGTTGCTACAGAATCAGCATTGAAATGATCACATCCATGGGTTGATAGTGCTTTATATGCTAAATCATATATATTTTCTAATTCTAATGCTGTGGTATTCATTTACTTTTGTTGAATAATTAATATTATTAATTCATGGATAGAGGATTATTGGACAATTTAAAAGATATTTTACAAGAAAGAATATCATTTTCAGAAAGTGTAAGAAATAATCATGCAAAAGGTGAAGATGCCTATGATCCTATTCTACCTAGGGCAGTTTTGTTTCCAAAAAACAATGAAGAACTTTCAAAAATTTTAAGAATTTGCAATGAATTTAAAGTACCAGTAACTGCTTATGGCACAGGTACATCTTTAGAAGGTCATGTTGTTGGAAATGATGAAGGTTTTACAATTTCAATGGAAAATTTCAACAAAGTTATTTCTATTAATGAGGCGGACTTTGATTGTCGTGTGCAAGCAAATGTATCACGTGAACAATTAAATGAAACTTTAAAAGATAAAGGAGTTTTTTTCCCAATAGATCCAGGTGCAAATGCTTCTCTTGGAGGTATGGCGGCTTGTTCTGCTTCAGGAACAATGGCAGTAAGATATGGAACGATGCGAACTAGTGTGCTTGGTTTAACTGTCGTAATGGCAAATGGTGATATAATTAAAACGGGAAGTAGGGCAAAAAAAACTTCTGCAGGATACAATTTAACAAACCTTTTTGTTGGTTCAGAAGGAACACTTGGGATTATTACTGAAGTTCATCTAAGATTATCACCTATACCTGAAAGTATTATGAGTGCTGTTTGTCAATTCCCAGATCTAGACTCTGCAGTTTTAACAGCACAAGAAATAATTCAGTATGGTGTCCCAATTGCAAGAGTAGAGTTATTAAATAAAGATCAAATGGATATAAGTATTAAATATTCAAAGTTAGAAAATTTAGAGAGCTTGCCTACACTTTTCTATGAGTTCCATGGGAGTGAAATTTCAAATAAAGAATCGATTGATGTAGTGGAAGAAATTTCAAAAAATAATAATGGCAGTGAATTTAAGTGGGCAGCAAACACAGAAGAAAGAAACAAAATCTGGAAAGCAAGGCATAATGTATATTATTCAGTAAAAGCAGAAGGAGATAACATTAGAGTGTATGTCACTGATGTTTGTGTACCTATTTCAAACATTGTGGAATGTATTAAATTTGCAGAAACAGAACTTAGAGATACTGGATTAAGAGCACCAATGGTTGGTCATGTAGGGGATGGAAACTTTCATGTATCTGTTGTTTACGATCCTAGCAAAGAAAATGAATATAAATATATTAGAGCATTTAGTAATAAATTAATCGATAAAGCACTAGAAATGGATGGAACTATAACAGGCGAGCACGGTATAGGTCTTCAGAAGAAAGAGTATTTATTAAAACAACATCCAGATAATATTCCATTAATGAAATTGATAAAGAAAAGTTTCGATCCAAATAATATTTTAAATCCTGGTAAAGTTTTTGATGTATAAATTAAATAATGAGTTTGAAATAAATTATAACAAAGAAATCATCCCAAAAACATTAAATCCAGATTTAGATAAAAAATTAGAAAAAGAGGTCAATTTTTTTCTTAAATGGGGCTATCTTATTATAGATAAAGCTCTAAAAGATAATCAAATTATTCTGTTAAGAAAAACTTTTAATAAAACCTTTAAAAAACTTAAAGGAAAAGATCATATAGATTACAATTTATTTGAATATGATAAAAACTTTTTATTTTTGCTTGATAATAAACCTGTAATAAAAAGAATTTCTGCAATTCTTGGTAACTGTATTCAACTTCATAGCGCTTCAGCAAGACTATCAAGTCCTGGATCAAAAAATCAAAATTGGCATAGAGATGGGCATTGGCCCGTTGATCCAAATGGAACCCCAATTGGAAGTATTCCTGGTCAAATTAATTGTGGTTATTATCTAGATCCTCTAACTGAAAAAAATGGCCCGATAGCAATTGTTCCGGGAAGTCAAAAAGCTTTATTTAAACCGCCAAAAAAAGATTTTGAATTTCCAGATCAAAAAATAATATATGCAAAACCTGGGCAAGCCATAATATTTAATGGATGGATATATCATAGGGGTTTAGGTAATAGATCAAAGTCTAATAGAAGAGTGTGTTTAATATGCTATCAAAATTCATGGATGAAATCACGAGAAACATTTGATGGGCCAATTATTTCAAAGATAAAAAAAGGTGGAAGTAGTTTACAAAAATTACTTTTAGGATCAGTTAATAAATGGTGAAGTAAACTATATTCTTTCTAATTTTTCACTTTTCAGAGATTTATACATGGCTTCAAGTATTTTCACAGTTTTAAGCGCAAGTTCACCATTTGAATGATTCGTTACGTTTTTATTTAAACATATATCTACAAATGTATTCAATGCTTCTTTAGTGCCATAAGAATAAGCACCATCACCCTCTTTAATTTTATGTTCAATAATATTTCCATCATTTAATCTTACAAAAAGTCTTTCTCTTTTTATTTCCATATCTAAATATAAAGTACCGATAGTTCCATGAATTGTAATATAAAAAGTTCCTCCAAAATTTTTAGGCACAAAAGCGCTGCCAGAAAAAGATCCAGTTGCCCCATTGGCAAATTTCATTGATATCGCATTGGTATAATCAACTTTTGTTGGCGATGGAACTGAAAGACAAAATATACATTCTGGGTCAAGATTAGTAATTTTTAATATACCTGCAAACATATGCGATAATTGTCCCCAACCATAACCACCAGCTTTTTCTGGGTCTGACCAAGTTGATGCATGAGGTTGAAAAGTATGATTATTTGATTCACTTAAAGGTATGCCCTGAAATAAATCTATTAAAGAAGAGGAAAAAGCTGCGTCTAAGTGCTTAATTTCTCCAATTAAACCATTTGAAACTATTTCCTCTGCCTTTGACATAAAAGATTTAAAATTAAAACCATTTGGAATTAAAATTTCCTTATTATATTTTTTAGCAAGTTCAATTAATATTTCTGCATCTTTAACATTTGTTGTCATGGGTTTTTCAATCATTACATGACATTTTTTTTCAAGAGCAGCTTTGGCATTTTCAAAATGAGCGTGATGAGGAGAAGAAATAATTACCCCATCCAAATCAGAAAATTGAAGCATTTCATTGTAATTTGTTGATGCAAATTTAAATCCAAACTTTTCCTTAACAAATTTTAATTGATCTTCTTCGAGTTTACATACACTTGTTAATTCTACTTCATTTCTTTCTAATAAATGTGGAATGTGGTTTTCAGTTGCCCACCATCCAGCGCCTATTACCCCAATTTTTAATTTATTCATTTTTAAATTTAATCTAAATGCATTTGTAATGGTAATAAGTATGGAAAATTTGTTTTTGGATCAATATCTACTTTCATAATAGGTTCCATATATTCAGACCATTTTTTATTAATTTCGCTATTAGAGATAAAATTAATTGATTTATTAAGATCATCAGTTTCAAAATATCCAAAAAGTTTTATTCCATATCTAAAAATATTATAATTTCGTAATCCAGCTTCTTTAAGCATTTGAACCATTTCTGGCCAAATTTCATCATGTCTCTTTTTATATTCTTCCTCATATCCTGGTCGGATTTCAAGAATCCATGCGTAATTCATAAAACCTCTTTTCAAATAAAAAATATGTATTAATTTTATAAACTTATAGAAAAAATTCAATTTTTTAAAAAATATAAATGGAAAGAATAGCTATTATTGACTCGCATCATCATCTATGGGATCTTGATTCTAAAGAAACACATTATCCTTGGTTAAGTAGTAATGAAGAAAAAGCTTTTTATGGAAGTTTTAAAAGTATTAAAAAGAGTTATTTATTAGATGATTATTTAAATGATGCAAAAAATCAAAATCTTGTAAAATCAATACATGTTCAGGCTGAACATGATGCAATGAACCCGATAGAAGAAACAAAATGGTTACAAAATATTTCAGATGATAATAATTTAAAAATTCCAAATGGTATTGTTGCATTTGCAGATTTTTCTAAAGAAAGAGTCATTGAAGATCTTGATCAACACCTTGTATATAAAAATGTAAGAGGAATTAGACAAATCTTGTCATTTGATAAAGATAAACCTCAATATTCTCATGCTAAAAAAGATTTTTTAAAAGACGAGGTATGGCTTAATAACTTTAGACATATAGCCGATAGAGACTTATCTTTTGATATCCAAATATATCCTCATCAGTTTGATGATGCTTGTAAATTAGCTAAACGGTATCCAAATGTTCTGTTTATCTTAAATCATACTGGCGAGCCTTGTCTCCAAACAAAAGAATACAAAAATTATTGGATGAGAAAAATGCAATCTTTAGCCGAAAATGAAAATTTTGTTTGTAAAATATCAGGTTTAGGAATGTTTAATCCTAATTGGACAATTATTTCAACTGAATATTTTATTCTTAAGACAATTGAGATTTTTGGTATTGATAGGTGTATGTTTGGATCAAATTTTCCTGTAGATAAAATTTTTAACACTTTTGATAACTATTGGAATTCATATTTTGAAATAGTAAAAAATTTTTCAAAAGATGAACATAATAAAATTTTTTTAAAAAATGCAGAGAAGTTTTATAGAATTTAATGAGAAATAAAAAAAGTATAGCTGTTCTTTTAGGTGATCCATCTGGAATAGGCCCTGAATTAATTTCAAAAATTCTATCTCATAATATTTTAAAAAAAATAAATATTATAATTATTGGAGAAAAATCTATATTTAATCAATATTTAACGAAACAAAAAAATAAAAAAAATATTAAATTTATTAATAATTTTGATCAGATAGAATTTAAAAATACTAATAAAATTTTCTTTGATATTACTAAAAGAAAAGTTAGATATCCAATTGGAAAAGCAAATATCAAATCAGGAATTTCTGTTCTAAATTCTATCAATATAGCAGTTGATTTATATAATAAGAAAAAAATAGATGGAATTAATTTTGCTCCGTTTAATAAAACAAGTTTAGATCTTGCTGGTATGAAATTTAAGGATGAACTCCATTATTTTAAAAATAAATTTAAAATAAAAAGCTATGTTTGTGAGCTTAACGTATTAAATAATTTTTGGACTGCACGAGTAACTTCACATATTCCCCTTAAAGATGTAGCAAAAAATATTACTATTAAAAATATTATTGAACCAATTAAATTAGTTAACAAGTATTTAAAAAAAAATGGATTAAAAAATCCGAAAGTAGGTGTTCAAGCTTTAAATCCTCACGCTGAGTTTGGAAATGAAGAGAAAAAAATAATAATTCCTGCAATAAACAAAGCAAGAAGAATGAAAATCAAAGCTTTTGGTCCGTTACCATGTGATACATCATTTATTAGAGCTTATAAAAATAAAGAGTATAATTGTCTTGTCGGTATGTATCATGACGCCATACAATCAGGTCTTAAATCGTTTGGATTTGAAAAAGGTGTTACTGTTCAAGGAGGTCTACCAATACCTATAACTACACCTGCTCATGGAACAGCTTTTGATATTGTGGGTAAAAATAAAGCTAATGTAAGTCCGATGCTAGAATCTTTAAAGTTATTACTTAAACTCTTATCTTAATATTAAAAAATTCTCTTAAATTTAATTAAATTAGTATAATAATTATTTTGTGAGTAAAATTGTAAGTGTTAAAGCAAAGGTCTATAAATGGACAGGGCCCGTTCAAAAAATTCATGAAAATTTTTGCACAAATGCTGCAGATATTGTGAATCAAGAAAATATTTCAAATGATAGATGGACAACATATAAATTTCATAGTTGGTTAGTTGTAGAAGTAGAAACAAGTGATGGTTTTGTAGGTTTAGGTAATGCTGCATTATCCCCAGAACCATGTAAATCAGTTGTAGATACTTATTTAGCACCAGCCATTATTGGTGAAAGTATATGGGATTATGAGCATATATGGCAAAAAATGTATCGACAAACACTAGCTTGGGGAAGAAAAGGAGTAGGTATGACAGCTATTAGTGCTGTTGATATTGCAATATGGGATGCGCTTGGAAAATCTGCTAAACAACCTGTATTCAAATTATTAGGTGGAAAAACTAAATCAAAACTCCCTTGTTATGCAAGTAAGCTTTACAGTCAACCTCTTGATAGTCTTGCAAAAGAAGCTAAAGATTATGTAGATCAAGGTTTTAAAGCAATGAAATTAAGACTTGGTTGGGGTCCGACTGATGGTGCTGAAGGTATGCACAAGAATATTGAGTTAATCAAAACAGTACGATCAGTTGTTGGTGATAATGTTGATCTTATGGCCGATGTATATATGGGATGGACATTTGAATATGCAAAAAGAATGATGAGATTAATTGATAATGAAAATCTTCGTTGGTTAGAGGAACCAGTTATTGCTGATGATATTGATGGTTATGCAGATCTAAAAGCTTCATGTAGAACTCCTATATCGGGTGGTGAACATGAATATACACTTTTTGGTTTTAGACAATTACTAGAAAAAAAAGCGATTGATGTTGTGCAATTTGATACGAATAGAGTTGGTGGAATAACACAGGCACATAAAATTTCTGCTTTAGCTGAAGCATTTCAAATACCCGTTATTCCTCATGCTGGACAAGTCCATAATTTTCATGTTTCCATGAGTTCAGTCAACGCTCCTATTGTCGAATATTTTCCATTCTGGCCAGTAGAAATTGGTAATGAATTATTTTGGTATATTTTTGATGGAGAGCCTCAAGCAAAAAATGGTTTTATTGAATTAGATGAAAATAAGCACGGATTAGGAATAGAGTTATCCGAAAAATATTTAGAAAACTTTGATATTCATCAATAATGTTTAGTGACTATGTCTTTTGACTTCAGCACCTCTTTTTCCGATTAGAAAATCTAAATCTGCTCCTTTGTCAGCTTGCATTACATGTTCTACATACATTTTTTGATAACCACCTGTTATTTCTGGAACAACAGGTGAATAATTTTCCAGACGATTTTTTATTGTTTCATCATCAACTTTTAAATTCATTGTACCTTGATCAACATCAACTTCTATTTCATCACCATTTTGAACAGCTGCTAAAGGACCTTTAACAGCAGCCTCAGGAGCTGTATGAAGTATTACTGTACCATATGCTGTTCCACTCATTCTAGCATCAGATATTCGAATCATATCTCTCACACCTTTCTTAAGTACTTTTTGTGGAAGTCTCATATTTCCAACTTCAGCCATACCAGGATAACCTTTCGGCCCACAGTTTTTTAAAACTAATATTGAATTTTCATCAACTTCTAAATTAGGATCATCAATCTTTTCATGAAACTCTTCTACGCTTTCAAAAACTACAGCTTTTCCAGTATGTTTCATTAATTCAGGCGATGCAGCTGATGGCTTAATAATTGCACCATTTGGAGCAATATTACCCCTAAGAATTTTAATTCCTCCATTTTTTGTTAATGGATTTTCAAATTCTTTGATAACATCATTGTTCCAACATTTAGCATTTATATTATTCTCAGATATAGTTTTTCCATTAACAGTCATTTCATTTTCATCTAATAGATTTTTTTCCATTAATCTTTTTATAACTACAGGAACACCACCTGCATAATAAAAATCTTCCATTAAGTATTTTCCAGAAGGTTGTAGATTTACTAATGTTGGAATACCGTCTCCACATTTATTCCAATCTTCTAAATCTAAATCTATTTCCATTCGACCTGCGATTGCAGCTAGATGGATAACCGCATTTGTAGATCCCCCTATTGCTCCATTGACCTTGATTGCATTTTCAAATGATTTTTTTGTAACAATTTTTGACATAGTTATATCTTCCTTAACCATTTCAACAATTCTTTTTCCAGACATATGAGCTAAAGCATATCTTCTTGAGTCAACTGCAGGTATCGCAGCATTTCCAGGTAGTGACATCCCTAATGCTTCTACCATTGATCCCATTGTTGATGCAGTACCCATTGTCATACAATTACCTTTTGATCTACTCATTGAAATTTCTGCATTAATAAAATCTTCTTCTGTAATTACACCAGCGTTTAAATCTGCATCAAGTTTCCAAACACCAGTGCCAGAACCTATTGTTTCACCTTGATGGTGTCCATTAAGCATTGGGCCACCTGAAACACCTATTGTAGGAATATCTACACTTGCAGCCCCCATCATTAATGAAGGTGTTGTTTTATCACACCCCATTAATAGTACGACTCCGTCTATAGGATTACCCCTTATTGCCTCTTCAACATCCATACTTGCTAAATTTCTAAACAACATAGCTGTAGGTCTTAAATTGGATTCACTTGCTGAAAAAACAGGAAATTCAAGAGGAAAACCACCAGCTTCATAAACACCTTTTTTAACAGACTCTGCTATCTCTCTGAAATGACCATTACAAGGAGTTAATTCTGACCATGTATTACAAATACCAATTACAGGACGGCCATCAAATAAATGATTTGGATGACCTTGATTTCTCATCCAGCCTCTATGAATAAATGTATCTCTTCGATGTGATTTAGAATTATACCAATTAGAAGATCTAAATTTATTTTTTTTATTCATGTGTGAAAGTTTTAGCTAATTAAAGTAAAAAATCAAATTTTAAATTTATTATCTTCAAGACCAGGTACATTAACATTTAATGCAAATAAACTACCATCATGTTGATTTTTACCTGAATTTGTAGCACTTGTGATAAATAAAGTTTTTAGATCACTTCCACCAAATACACAATTTGTTACATTTTCAACAGGTAGCTCGTAAATTTTATCTATTCTTCCTCTAGGATCAATTCTCACTACACATGACCCACCCCAACGACAATTCCAAATAAAACCATCACTATCAATAGTTGATCCATCTGGAGCACCTCTATCAAAATCGAAGAAGTTTTTTTTATCTGATAAACTACCTTCATCTAAGTTAAAATTATATTCTAGTAATGATCCTTCAGTTGTATCAGCAAAATAAAATTTTGTGTTATCTGGACTCCAAATAAAAGTATTGGGTATACCAAGATTTGTTTCAACAATATTTACCTTATTATCAGATAGACAATATAAACTTCCAGATTTAGCATGTAAAGATTTTGCACTTCCATCTTGATTAAAATTATTTTGCATGGTGCCAAACCAGAGCCTACCCCTAGCATCAGATGCACCATCATTAGATCTATTTGTTAAAATATCGTCTTCAACATTAATTATTCTTTCGTATTTTTTAGATTGAAAATTAAATTTATTTACTCCATTATTTGAGACTAAAGCAATTTCATTCTTTGAGATTATTGATGTCGCTGTTACAAAATCAGGTAAATCAAAAGTTTCTAATTTTTCGTTATCTAAATTAATTCTGAATAAAACTGATTTTGGTTTAATATCTACCCAAAGTAAACTTTGATCAATTGAAGACCACGTAATACCCTCTCCCAAACTATTTTTTACATCTTTATATAATTCGACCTTACTCATATATTAGATCATTATAATAAAATTTAAAATTTATGAAGATAAGTTTAGAGGTAATGAGCTTTATCTTTGATACGAGCCATTACTTCTTTGGTTGCTTCTTCAGAGCCATCATGAAATGTACCCATTAGTTTATCTAAAAAACTAGTATTTCCACCTGAATAATTACATTCAAAATATTTATGATGTATGTAATGCATATAATCACCTGTTGGAATTGAAACACCATTTTTGAAAGTCATTTTCTCATATCCCGTATGTCCAGGTGTAGGGGCTAAACCAGCATGAAATACATGATACATCGCAACTAGAGGATGTGAAGGGATAATCCAATGAACTAAGATTCCTGAAAAATAGAGTATATGCTCTATTGGATGCATAGACATACCCGACCAAGCACCTGTATTCGTATTACGGTGATGAACTTTATGGGCAATTTTATAAAGGGGTGCCCAGTGTAATAGTCTATGAGTTAAGTAAAAATGTGCGTCTCTTATAAACGGGACAAGAAAGAACATAAAACAACAATATATTGGATAGGCCTCCCAACTTACATAAGGGATTATTTGATTTGCAAATGCCCAAAATGTAATTACTTCATAAGCTGTCCATAATGGAATAGCACTACAAAAAGTATAGAATAGGTTGTCTTTAGTCTGGTCATTAAATAAAAATGTTGAGTTATTTTTTTCCAAAGGTCGTGGATTATATTTAAATGAAGTTCCTTGTGTCTTCAGTCTTAAATGAAAGAAGCCTGTCCAAAGTAAAATAATAACTGCATTTCTGAAAAATATATAGGATATCCATCCTATTTCAAAAGTCTTCATTGTCTCTAAAGAAGGAGTCAAAAAAAGATATGTAGCAACTGTTATTGCTGCGAAAACAAAAGTCCATGGAAAAAAAATTCCAGGAAATTTAAAAAAATACTTTAAAAATTTTATCGGGTTAAAAAATATATCTTTAGGTGGGTTAATACTTATTGTGCCAAAGGGTTTCCAATGGCCTCTTTTATCTCTTGTACCAAAATCATTATCATTTAGTTGATTTCCCATGATCCGTTTATAGTATATTTTGAGTAAAAAAAAAGAGACTAAATTGTCGTATCTGGAACCTTCACATCAATAAAATAATTTTTATCTTTAGATTGCTTAAATATTGCTGGGATTATTGATCTATAAGCAGAAATTATTCCGTTATGAGGTTCTGGCATTTGATTTTTAACTATTTTGTGAAATTTTTTTAAATTATGGCATGGGATTTTTGGGAAAATGTGGTGCTCAATATGATACTCCATGTTTGAATACAAAAAACTAAAAAAAGGATTCATAATAACGGTTCTTGTACTTTTTCTATGATCTTTAATATTATCAGCTAGTCCAGCATGTTGAGTCATGCCGCATATCATTAATATAGTATTACCATAAAATGGAGGTAAAATTATCATTATGATTGGTAGCCATGATTGCAACAAAACTGAAAATAAAATTACGAGCAACCAAAAACTTAAATATAATCTTGAACTATTAATAATTTTTTTTATCTCCTTTTCAGGTACTGTAACTTTTACAACAGGAGTAATTACCCCAAATGAATGTTTAATAATTTCAAAATGTGTAAAATGTCTTATTTTTTGAATATTAATTATTGGACCAAGAGGTAAAAAATTTAAGAGAAATCTTACAGGTTCTGTTGGTTTTGGACTATTATTTTCATAATCGTACACCTCTTCATGTGTAAATATAGTGTAAGTATGGTGATGAAAATGACTCCATTTCCACCTAACTGCTTCAAAACCACCGAGTAAAGAAGTTATATGATAAAAAAATTTATTTAACGCTCTTGTTTTAAAATATGTTTCGTGATTTGTTTCATGTTGAATGCTTATGATCTTACAATAAAAAATATTTCCATAAAGCAAAAGAGCAGGTATTGACCATAAAGTACCCCAACTTAGAATACATAGATATCCACTTAATATAAGAGCAACAATAAATGTAGATATATCTAATAAACCTTTTATATCAGATCTCTTAGAAAGCTCCTTTAAAGTTTTCTTATCTATTTTTGGTTTATACCAAGTTTTTAAATCAACTTCGCCCGCAAACATTAATCAAAATTTTTCTGAAAGCTTTAAAAATTTTTCAAATTCACCTTCATCAATGTTAACTGTGATTTTAGGATCATTAAATTTTTTGTTTACCGTATCATCGTGAAACTCTTTGAATGCACTTACTCTTTCAGCTTGTAGTTTTGAAAATTCTTTTTTAAAATCTCTATAAATTCGAGCATGTCTTGGAATTTTTCCTTGGGTATATCCGAGTACATCATTAGCAAATAAATATTGCCCATCACATCCAGAACCACTTCCCATTGAGAGAGTCATGATATCAACTTTTTTTGTAATAACTTCGGCCACTTTTGGTGGAACTACTTCGAGTTCAACTCCAATAGCACCCGCTTCTTGTAACTCAAGAGTATGTTCTAATATTCTTATGGCTTTATCTGCTGTTTTACCCTGTGCAACAAATCCTCCAATCCAAGTAGCATTTCCTGGAACTAATCCAACATGACTATTAATTGGAACATATTCATCTCTTAATGCTCTAATCCATTTGTAACTCCAATTACCACCATAGATAACATCTGCACCAATGTCTAAATACTTGTGCGATAGTTGCATTGCTTCGTATTCAGAAGCTACTCTTACTGCTCCTCCGGATTGCATAAAGCAAGTTGGTGCAGCCTCGCGAATTCGCTTAAGCTCATCAAAAGAATTGAAAATACCAAATTGTGGAGCATCATGAGAAGTACAAATCATGTCAATGCCTGCCTCTTCAGCTGCTGAAGCTTCATCAGCATTATGCACAAACATAACACTTAGTTGTCTTTTACCTTTGCATTGCAAATAATCATAAACTGTAAGTTTTTTTCTGCTCATAAAATCTCCAAAAAAATAGTTAATCTATCTTAATGAAAATTTTGTCATTATCAACTTTAACTGGATATGTTTTTAAATCCTCACACGCTGGTGGGCTTAAAGCTTCTCCTGATTTAATATTAAAAATTCCCTGGTGCATTGGACATTCAATTTCATCATCCATAACCAAACCATCTTCAAGATGTACCGCCTCGTGTGTACAAATTCCATCAGTAGCATAAAAACCATCTGTTAGCTTATACACACAAAAAGTTTTATCTTGATGATCAAATCTGATGAGATCCTCTTCTTCAATACTATCTGTAGACCCTACTTCAATCCAATTTTCTTCAGACATAAATTGTATATAATAGCTATTTTATGAAAATAAATACAAAATAATTAAATTGTTATTTTTGCATAAGTTTATTTAATTTTAGATTTTGATCTGAGAGAGTTTGTTTATCTACAATGGTATTTTTTTCACTTAATTTAGAAGTTATTCTAATGTCACGGCCTACTTTTCCTATGATTCCAACACCACATGCTCCTCTTATTTTATTATTTTTTAGGAAAAAATAAATAACACCATTATTAATATCATTACCTCTTTCGATGATTTCATCATACTCATCACAAATACCAGTCAGTTGAAGATTCAAATTAAATTGATCAGACCACATCCAAGGAATTGAAGTGTATTCTGTTTTTACTCCAGCAATATTTTTTCCAGCACATATTCCATGATTTTGTGCATGTTGATAAGACTCGAGTCGCATATTTCTTTTATAGAATGGATGATAAAAATTAGATACGTCACCTGCTGCATAAACATCTTTAATAGAAGTTTCACAAAATTGATTAGTAACTATACCATTATCAAGCTTTAAATTTGTATTTTCAAATAACTTTACAGTCGGGGTTGAACCTATACCTGCAATTATAAAATCTGTTTCTATTAAAGAATTATCATTTAATAAAATTTCATAATCGCCATTTTTTTTAGTTATTTTTTCTATCTGTTTATTTAATATTATTTCATTTCCATGCTCTATATGAGTGTTTTGAACTAAATCAGCAATTTGTTTGGGTATAATTCTTCCCATAAGTTGATTACCAATTTCAATAACAATTACTTTCTTTTGAAGCTGAGATAAAGATGAGGCAATTTCTAAGCCAATGAAACCACCACCAATAATTGTTATTTTATTTTTATTTGAAACTATTTCTTTAATTTTTTTGGCTTCTTCTAAATTTCTTAGATAATAAATATCATTCTTTAAATTATTATCTAAACTAAGTTTTTTATTTTCAGAACCTGTTGAAATAAGCAAACTATCATAAGAGTAAACATGATCATTTTTTGCAAAAAGTTTTTTATTTTCAAAATCAACTTTAGAAATTGATACATTTTCAAATTCTATATTTTCATCTTTTAGTACGTCGCTAGAATGAAAATAAAGATCTTCTTCATTTTTTTTATCTAGCAAAAAATCTTTAGATAGAGGAGGTCTTTCGTATGGTAATAAATTTTCTTTACCTAAAATTTTAATACTTGATTTTGAATCGTTTTGTCTAATCTCTCTAGCAGCATAGATTCCGGCTTGACCGCCACCTAAAATTATAATGTTATTTTTCACTAAGTCTAAGCGTTGCTTGGAACAGATAATGGAATTTGATAGTTAGGATTTTTTGCTTGTTTTATGAGTGCTGGAATAATTTCTTTATAAGCCCCAAAAAGACCTTTTCTGGCAGGTGGTAATTGATCTTTAATCATAGCATGCAGCTTAGGTAAATTATGTGAGGGAACTTGAGGGAACATATGGTGCTCAACATGATATTCCATATGCCAATATAAAAAACTTAAAACTGGATTTAAATATACTGTTCTAGTTGTATACCTATGGTCTCTTTTATCTTCTCTAAGTCCTGCGTGTTGAGTAAGACCCATAAGCATAACAAGGGTCTTTCCATAAAAATTAGGCAATAAAACATATAGAACTGGAAGCCAACTTTGAAAGTAAACTGAAGAAGCTATACTAATTATCCAAATAGAAAGATGACTCCACGCAGATAATCTACATTTCCATCTTTCATTTTTTGGAATACAAACTTTCATTACATCAGTAGTTACACCAAATGCATGTTTTATAGTTTCCCATTGAAGAGAATTTTTAAAGAAAATAAAACCAGAGAATGGAATGTAATGGGAGAAAAACACAATCAAGTCAGTTGGTTTTTTTACATGTATTTCAAAATCTACAGGATCATTAAATTGAGTATAAGTATGATGATGATAGTGAGAATATCTCCATCTGATAGGTTCAAAATTATCCATGAAACTAGCAATATAATAAAAGAAATCATTCCAGAATTTAGATTTAAAAGCAGTTCTGTGACCAGTTTCATGCCATATAGCATCGCTGCATCCCCAAATATTTCCGTATATGATAAAAAATAATAATGACCACCAAGTGCCCCAAGTGACATACGCAAGATATCCAAAGAGAAACAGAGATGAAAAATAAATAATCATATGCTTAAAACCCTGCCAATCAGATTTCTTGCATAACTGCTTGAATTCTTTTTTATCTATATTTGCTCGATACCATTTACCTAAATCAACATCCATAATGAAAAAATAGCACTTTTTGATAATCTTATAAATATAAAAATTGCTTTAAATTGGTAAATAAGTGCGACTATTTTATCTATCAAAAGAAAGAGGGATTTAATTTGTAATAAGATCTTTAATACTTTAATTTAATTGTATTATTGATTTATTTACTTATAAATTAATGCATAAATTATTTGGAGGAATTATGAAAAAAATCTTTGCTGTCATTGCTTTATTTTTTGCTTTTGCATCTACTTCAGCAGTAGCAAAAAATGATTACAGTTGTGATAAGAAATTTATATTTTTCCCAGGTGGTCCTGAAGGTGGTCCATTTGGAACTATCGTTTACAATGGTGCAGTAGCTGCTGCTGAACACACTGGTTGTGAAGTAGATTACTACTGGTCACAGTGGAACTCAGAAATCATGATTAAACAATTTAAAGAAGCTGTTGCTTTACAGCCTGATGGAATTGCAATCTATGGTTTTCCAGGAGACGCTGCTATGAGACCTATCATTCAAGAAGCTAGAGAAATGGGTATAGTAATTACTACTATGAATACACCTCTTCCTGATCTTGAAGCAGAATATAAAACTGAAGGATTTGGTTATGCAGGTGCAGATCTATTCGATGCTGGATTTAATCTAGGTAAAAAAGCTGTTGAAGTTTGTGGTCTACAAGCTGGAGATAAAGCTTTTATCTGGGGTCTTGCAAGTATGCCAAACAGAGGAGAAAGAACTAAAGGTGCAATAGCTGGTGTTGAAGCAGCAGGTGTTGAAGTAGTTTATCAAGAAATTCCTGATAATGTAAACTCAGATGCATCTCAAGGAACTCCTATGTACGTTGCTACTTATAGTGCAAATCCTGATATCAAAATGGCTATTACAGATCATGGTGGATTAACTGCAAGTTTACCAACATATATGAAGGCTGCAGGTCATGGTACTGAAGAAGTATGTGGTGCTGGATTTGATTTATCAGCTCCAATTGTTGACGGAATTAATTCTGGATACATTGACGTTGTAATTGATCAACAACCATTTATCCAAGGATATATGCCAATTGTTCAGTTATTCCTAAGTACAAAATATGGAATGGCTGGATTAGCAATGGATACTGGTGCTGCATTTGTTACAGCTGATAACGTTGATGCTGTTGCTCCATTAGCAGCAGTACAAATCAGATAAATTAAATATTATAGCCTGCCTTATTTTATGAGGCAGGTTTATTTTTATGGCTGAAGAACTCTTAAAATTACAAAATATTTACAAAAACTTTGGAAACGTAAAAGTTTTAAAAGATGTGAATATCAAAATAAACAAAGGTGAAGTAGTAGCTTTAATCGGTGATAACGGAGCTGGAAAATCTACACTTATTAAAGTTATAACTGGGGTTCATAGTCCAAACTCGGGAAAAGTTTTTTTTAAAGAAAAAGAAGTACAAATTAAATCAGTTGCTCAATCAAGAAAAATGGGGATTGAAGCAGTGTATCAAGAAAGAGCATTATGTGATCAGCAAGAATTATACAGAAATATCTTTGCAGGAAGAGAAATTACAAATTCATTTGGTTTTTTGGATATAAAAAAACAAAGAAAAGAAGCAGAAAAAATTTTACGCGACTATATAGGCTTTACATCAAAAGCCATAACAGTTGACTCTCAAGTAATGGGACTGTCTGGTGGTGAAAAACAAGGTGTAGCTTTCGGTAGATCATTGTATTTTAATTCTGATTTAATCGTATTAGATGAACCAACAATGGGATTATCGATACAAGAAACAGAAAAAGTTCTTAATTTTGTAAAAGGGTTAAAGAATGAAAACAAATCTGCAATATTTATCGATCATAATATTATACACGTATATGGAGCTGCAGATAGATTTATTATTTTAGATAGAGGTGAGGTTGTTGGCGAATTTAATAAGGAAGATATTTCAAGAGAAGAACTTGTTCAAAAAATGATTCAACTTCATGAATCAGGAAAAATAAAAGTGGAAGATTAAATGAATAATTTATTAAATAGTTATTTTGTAAAAACTCACAAACTTGAAATTAGTATTACTATAATTGCTGTAGTACTATTCCTAATTTATTTTCTTGGCGCACCACATGTATTTACAAGATTTCCTATTTATAGAGCTTTTATGCAATCTATGCCTTTTTTTGGAATTATTGCTATATCAGCAACATTTGTTGTTACACTTGGTGAAATTGATTTATCATTTCCATCTATAGTTGGAATTACATCTCTCATATTTGGAATTATAATGACATCGACTGATGGTAACTTTTTTATAGCATTTATTTTGGCAACTTCACTTGGAATGTTTGCTGGATTAGTAAATGGATTACTTGTTACTAAAATTGGTATACCTTCAATAGTTGCCACTATAGGTACATTATTTTTTTGGCGTGGATTAGTTAATGTAATTTCTCAAGGTAGCGGTATTGCAATCGTCGATGTAGCAGATGGAACATGGCATCATATGATATTTGTTGAAAAATTATTTGGAAAAATTCCAATGCAATTTATTTGGTTCATTGTTTTAACTGGATTAATGCAATGGGTTTATCGATACCATAAATTTGGAAATCATATCCACTTTGTAGGCGATAACAAAGCAAGCGCTCAAATGATGGGAATTAACGTTGATAATGTAAAAATTATTGCTTTTGTTCAACTAGGATTTTTCTCTGCATTAGCAGGAATTTTTACAATGTATGAAATGTTATATTTCTGGCCTACACAAGGTGAAGGTTTGATGTTAACAACACTAGCAGCTGTCTTTGTAGGTGGCACTTCAGTCTTTGGTGGTAAAGGTACTATTTTTGGAACTTTTATTGGAGTATTAATTATTGGATCATTAGAATCAGGAATAGTTGCATTAGGCTTATCTGGTTTTTATGTAAAATTTATTAACGGACTCATGATTACAGTAGCCGTAACAGTCTATGCTCTTATACAAAGAAGAAAAAATTAATAAGTAGCTCTACCTCCACTCAAGTCAAAAGTTGATCCAGTGGTATAAGAATTTTCTTCAGAAGACATCCATGCAACTAAAGAAGCTAATTCTTCTACTAACACAAATCTATTTCTTGGAATTTTTGATAACATATAATCAATATGTTCTTGTGTAATTTGATCAAAAATACGCGTCTTAGCAGGTGCAGGGGTAACACAATTAACTGAAATGTTATTTTCAGCTAATTCTTTTCCTAAAGATTTAGTAAGTGCAATAACTCCAGCTTTTGCTGCACTATAAGGCATTGCATTAGGATTACCCTCCTTACCAGCTATCGAGGAAATATTAACGATACGTCCATAATTATTTTTGATAAAATGAGGAACTATAGTTTTACAGCAATAAAATACTCCGTTTAGATCTATGTCTATAACTTTTTGCCATTCCTCAAGTGGATAATCCCATGTCTTAAAATTTGGTCCAGCTATTCCTGCATTATTTATTAAAATATCAATTTTGTTTTCATGTGTAAGACTTTTAGCAAATGCGTTCTCTACACTTTTATAATTTGAAACATCAACTTCAATTTTTTGAGTATTTTTTAAATCAACTTTATTTAAATATTCTGTATCTTTATCCCATATTAGTACTCTTGCACCTGACTCTATAAATCTCTTTGTAATTGCTAACCCAAAGCCTTGCGCTCCACCCGTTACAATTGCTACTCTATTTTCTAAATTAATTTTATTCATTGGATTTGTTCTAAAATATATTCAGCTGAACTAACATGATATTCACCATCATTTTCAATGAACTTGTTTATAATCATATTATTCTCAATGATCATGGCAAACCTTCGACACCTAAAACCCATATAATTTTTTGTCTTATCAGATAGCAAGTCAAAATATTTTGTAATCTCAGCATTTCCATCCGCAATTCCATTTATTATTTCTCCTTTTGTATAACTCAATAACCAAGATTTCATCACATGCTCATCATTTACAGATAGACAGTAAATTCCATCAATTTTTTTATTTATAAATGAATTATATAATTTTATATAACCTGGAAGATGTTTCTCAGAACAAGTTGGCGTAAATGCTCCTGGCACACCAAATAGGATAATTTTTTTATTTATAAATTCATTTTTTAATGAAGATACTAATGAAACACCTTTTTTAATAATAGGCACTTTAAAATCGTCAATATTCATGTTTATCATTTAACTTTATTATATGTTTCAAATATTTGTTTCTCAGTCAATATTTCATTCATTACTATGCCTTCAGGAAACTTTGAAGAATAAAATGCATTAAAAGGTATGCCAAATTTATTGTATTTTTTTAAAAATTTATTTATTTTTTCATTTGGTTGTGTCCAATCAGCTTTTATCAATGTCACCTCTTGTGAATCAAAAAAATCTGAAACTATTTTTGAATTTAAAACATTAATTTTATTAAACTTACAGGTAATGCACCAATCTGCCGTTATATCCAAAAAAACAATTTCATTATTAGCTATTATTTCAGGAATATTTTTGGAATTAAAATCTAACCAATTATTACTTTTATAATTTTCTTCATTAATTTTTTGAAAAGAATTTAAATACGGAGTTAAAAAGAAAATGATTATTAAAGAAATAATTAAGGGAGTTTGATAAATTCTAAATTTTAAAATTGCTGATATTAAGATCAATAAAACAGTAAATGTAACTATAAAAAAATAATTGTAATAATTATTTAATATACTTAAAAGCCAAACAATTGTTATGAATAATAAAATAGATAAAAAATATTTAAAATAAATCATCCATTTTCCAGATCGAGGTAAGAAGGAAATCAGACCTGGAAAAAAAGCTATAATCAAATAAGGTAAGCTCATTCCTATACCCATAAAAAAGAATATTAAAAATAGATACGTTGTTGATTGAGTAAAAGCAGCAGTTACAGCTGTTCCTAAGTAAGGTGCAGAACATGGTGTAGCAAGTAGTGTGGCAAAAAAACCATTAAAAAAATTCTTTGTATAAAAATTATTTCCTGAATTTAAAATTTTTGATGAAAATAAAAAACTTGGTAAATTTATTTGGAAAATACCAAGAGTGTTCAAGAAAAACATTGATATAATAGTTAAAATAAACATTAAAAAGTAAGGTTCTTGAAATTGCATACCCCAAGATATTGAAATATTGATTTGTTTAAGAATAGCAAAAAATGAACCAAGTATTAGAAAAGAAGTAATAATACCTAATACAGTTATAAAAAAACTACTTTTTATCTTTTTGTCTTCAGTATTAATTACTGATAATAATTTTAAAGATAACACTGGAAATACACATGGCATAAGATTTAAAATAAACCCACCTAATAGTGAAATTAGGAGTAAGTATAAAAGACTATTGTTTGTAGAAAAATTTTTATCTACATTTTCAATTTCTACATTTTTTTCAACTTTAAAACTATAGTTATTATCGTAAAAAAATATTTCAATTGGAAACTTTTTTTCATTAAATTGATCTAATCTAAAATTAAAAGAGGTTTTTAATTTTTGAAAATCAAGGGAATAATTATTTATTGGTTCTACAACTGGCAATCCAAATGGTGTGTGGATAAAAATTTTTGGATCATCAAAAAAAGAACTAGTTGATATTTCTATATCAAAAATAACATCATTATTATTTTGAATAGCATTAAATGAGAAATAAGAAATAGGTGTAAAATCAATATTATTATTTAATGTAGTAGATAAAACTTTTTCAATTTCAAAAAAATAATCTGTGTATTCACCTTCTCCAGATGGTAAGTCTAAAAATATATCCGCATTACCTGGAATGCAAATATCTCTACAAACTAAATAATTAATATTTAAATTTAAATTTGTTTGTTTTTGATTATCTTTAATATCTACAATCAAAGGGAATATAACTTTATCTTTATATCCAATTGATTTTAAACCTAGTATTTCAAATTCTATTGGTTCTGGCCATAATATTTTAATATCTTTCACATTTGATGAATTGTTCCATATAATTTTTTGAGGAAAACCTCCTCCTCCAGGAGATTTCCAATATGTTTTCCATTCTTCTTCTAGTTCATATTCTAATGCTAAAATTAATTGATTATTATTATTTGAAGCAGTCATTGGTGAAATTAATCTAACTTTTGATTTTTCACTAATTGCCCAATCTGAAGATAAAGAGTATCCAGCTGTGCTAAATAGTCCAAGAGCAAATATTATTGCAATTTTTAACAGATTTATAACTTTAATTACCTTGTCCATATAAAATAAATCAATACAATATTGAAAAATATAAATTAACGCGAATATATATACTATATGAATTTAACTGGTCAGTTCTTAATTTCAATGCCTTCTTTAGAAGATGATAGATTTGAAAAAACGGTTATTTATATGTGTGCTCACTCAAAAGATGGGGCTATGGGTATAATAATCAACAAAAAAATTGATTATGATCTTTACCCTGATTTACTTGAACAACTAGGTATAGACAAACCTTTAGAAGATAAGAAACTATACATTCGCTATGGTGGCCCAGTTGAAAGTGGCAGGGGGTTTGTTTTACATTCTGACGAAGTTATTCAAAAAGAAACCCTAACAATAGATAAAGGGGTGGCTTTAACTAGTACTTCAGAATTTTTCGAAGACCTTTCTAAAGGTAATGGTCCAAAGAATAGTATTCTAGCTCTTGGATATGCAGGATGGGGTCCAGGACAAATTGAAAAGGAATTAGCGTCAAATAGTTGGATGACGCTAAAAACAAATAGTGATTTTATTTTTGATGAAAAAGTTAACAATAAATGGAATGATGCATTTAATTTGTTAGGAATAGATGCAAGTAAACTTTCAATATTTTCAGGTAGTTGTTAATTATAGAATAATATCAAAAATCCTTTCCTTATCTTTTTCTAAAACTTTTTTTATTTTAAACTTTGTAGTTTTTGCAAGTTTAACACCTTTATTGGTAACAAATGATTTCATTTTAATTACCTCTTTTTCAGGCATTTTTCTTTCATATTTTAAAATATACTTCTTTCCATTAATCATAAAAGCTGTCTTCATATTTTATCTCCTTTTTTTTAAGAGAGGTAAGATTACCTCTCTTAATTTTTTTTTAAGTTTTAGTCTCTAATTGAATAAGCTACTACTCCAACCTCGGCTTTATCAGTACCAAGTTTTTCGGCTTCTTCACTAATTCTTAATCCCATAATATTTTTAATTAGATATATTACAATATATGAGAAAACAAAAACAAAGATACACACCGAAGCAACGCCCAGTAATTGAATTGAGTATGATGCATCAGGATTAGTTAGAGGAACAACTAATGTTCCCCAAATACCTGCAAACATATGTACGGGTATTGCACCTACAACATCATCTAGTTTTAATGAGTTTAAGAAGTTAGTTCCATAATACATTATTACTCCACCAACTGCACCAATTCCAATTGCAAGCAATGGACTAGGCATCAATGGCTCAGCTGTTATTGAAACTAAACCTGCAAGAGCTCCATTAAGCATCATAACAATATCAGTTTTGCCACCAATCAATCTTGTTATTGCGGCACCAGCCATACAACCACCACAAGCTGCAAGTTGAGTATTCATGAAAATTTTTGACATTGCTGTTGCATCTTCATAAGAACCTAATGCAAGTTGTGATCCACCATTAAAGCCATACCACCCCATCCATAAAATAAATGTTCCTAATGTAACTAAAGGAATTGATGATGGAGCAAATGGAGCCATATTAGCTGGTTCTCCACTCGCACTGAATCTTCCAAGTCTTGGACCTAAAAGAATTACTCCTGCTAAAGCTGCAGAACCACCACAAGCGTGCACTAATGTTGAGCCAGCGAAATCTGCAAATCCTAAGGCGTCTAGCCATCCTCCGCCCCATTCCCAACTCATTTGAATTGGATAAATTACTCCTCCAAGTACCGCTGCAAATGTAAAGAAAGGCCAAATTTTTATTCGCTCTGCAACAGCGCCTGATACAATAGACACAGTAGCACAAACAAATAAAGCTTGAAAAAACCAGTCCGAAGCATCTGAGTAACCTGTTTCCATAGAAGTATTATCCGTCCAAATGGATGGTGTACCAACATAGCCTCCTTCAGGGACAGAATATCCAAGATTGTATCCAATTAAATAGAAAACAATTGAAACTATTGCGAATTTTCCAATATTTTTAGCAGCAATAGTTGATACACTTCTGGTGGTAACAAGACCTGATTCTAAAAATAGGAATCCTGCAGCCATCCACATGACTAAGAACCCACAAACTAAAAAAGAAAATGTATTAAATATATATGCAACCTCTGCATCAACCTCTGCTCTCACAGAAGAACTTAGCAACAAAATAAAAGAGAGAATTGTAAAAAGACTAAAAAATTTTTTATACATTATTAACTCCATATAAAATTATAGACACATAACTAACCTTTAGTTATGCATTGCATCATGCTTAGCTATGGAAATTAATTAATAAGATCCGCGTTCCTTCGGGTATACCTACTTCCGATTTGCAAACTGCAAATTGAACGATTTTATAACTTTGCATGCGTTCCTTCGACATTCGTCTACTTCCGTCAACCTATAAGATTGATGAACGTGATTTGACTTATAACTATAATTTGGAAAGTATCAATAATTAGTATTAAAATTAATTATTAAATCTAATTAATTTTCTAAACTCATTTTATTAAAAAATGTACCTTCTTTTTTTAACCAACCATTAATCATATCAAGAAAATTATTACTTAGGTAGTAATTCTTAATTCGTTTATCTGATTGACTTTGTTCTTTTACAAAAATATTTTTTTCCAAGGCTTCATTTAAAATTGATTGAATAGAAGATCTAGAACCAATTGACTTAGGTATATTTGCACAAATTGTTTCAAATGAAATTCCGTTTAAACTATTATTTTCATAGATCTCTAAAGAAATAACATGATGTAAAATTGATTTAAATAAAAATTTTGAAACGTAGTCTTCTGAAAAAAAACTTGAATATATGTTTCTTTTTTTTTCTTTAATAATTTCTGTTTCAGTCATTTGACCCTCCCACTAATGTTTAGGATTTTGGGAGAGCAAATGCTCTCCCATTTATTAGTGACCAACTATAAGGAGTTGATGTGCTAATCACTAAATTCATTAGTCTCTAATGCTGTAAGCCATTACGCCTACTTCAGATTTATCAGTACCAAGTTTTTCAGCTTCTTCACTTATTCTAATACCAAAGAGCATTTTCATGATGTACCAAATTATAAATGATACTACAAAAACGAAAACGTTAATTGCTATTATACCGTAAAGTTGAGCTCCAAAGCTTGCTGCACTGTTAGAAATTGGAACAACTAATGTTCCAAAAATTCCAGCAAAACCGTGTACAGGAATTGCTCCAACAACATCATCAATTTTAAGTGATATTAAAAGTCTTGTACCATAGAAGACTATTAAACCACCAATAGCACCAATGATCACTGCTAAGAATGGAGAAGGTGCTAATGGTTCTGCAGTAATTGCTACCAAGCCACCTAATGCTCCGTTAAGCATCATAACAACATCTGTCTTACCAGTTACTAGTCTTGAAATTACTGCACAAGCCATTACACCTGCTCCAGCTGCCAAGTTAGTATTAATATATATTGTTGCTACTGCTGTAACATCATCAAATGTACCCATTGCAAGTTGTGATCCACCATTAAATCCGAACCATCCAAGCCAAAGGATAAATACACCAAGAGTTGCAAGAGGTATTGAAGAATTTGCAAAAGGCTCCATTGGAGTTGCTTCACCACTATCAGTGAATCTTCCTAATCTTGGGCCTAATAAAATTGCACCAGCAAGTGCTGCTGCTGCTCCTGCACTATGTACTAGAGTTGAACCAGCAAAATCTGAGAAACCAGCTTCAGCTAAGTATCCCCCGCCCCACTGCCAACCCATTTCGATTGGATAAATGAAACCAGTTAATAAAGCACAAAAAATAAAGAATGGCCAAATTTTGATTCTTTCAGCAAGTGTTCCAGATACAATTGAGCATGTTGTTGCACAAAATACCATCTGAAAGAACCAGTCAGAACCATCTGAATAACCTGTATCAAGAGCACTTCCATCACTCCAAGGAAGTGGAGATCCGATAAAACCGCCAGCAGGGATGCCGTATGCCATATTGTATCCAACTAGCCAGAACATTAAGCCAGCGATTGAATATAAGCCTATATTTTTTGCAGCAATTGTTGCTACACTTTTGGACGTAACAAGTCCTGATTCAAGCATTGCAAATCCTGCTGCCATCCACATGACTAAGAACCCAGATACAAGAAATAGGAATGTATTTAAAATGTATTGCACTTCACCATCAACTTCGGCTCTTGCATATGAACTAAAGAGCATAAAGACGGCAAGAATGCTAATGAAATATATAGATTTTTTTAACATTAATCCTCCATTATAAATTTCACAGTACATGGCTCACATTGAGTCATGCGTTACTTTTCATGCTTAGCTATGGAAATTAAATAATAAGATCCGCGTTCCTTCGGTTTTAACCTACTTCCGATTTGCCTTAGGCAAATTGAACGATTTAATAACTTTGCATGCGTTCCTTCGACTTTCGTCTACTTCCGTCACCCCAAAAGGGTAATGAACGTGAATACTGATTTAGTTTAATATTAATTTTTAGTAAGATTATAATCGTTAACATTAATATGCAAAAAACGCATATAGTAATATTTCCCTGTTTTGCTGTGAAAATTAGCTATTTTATTGTTGATAAATCAGTCCAAGCAGAATCATTATTACTAGAGTTAACACTTGCATTGATGAATTTCATAATGTGCAAACCATCATCAATATTTGGAAGTATCTTTAATAGTTCTTCTTTATTTTCCTTATTTTGCATGACATCGGCAGCATCTGAATAAATTTGTGCAAATGCTTCAAGATAACCTTCTGGATGACCAGCAGGGATTCGCACGTTAACTTCAGTTCCCTCAACTTTGATAGAACCACCTCTCGTTATTATCTGGCTTGCCTCTCCTACTTGACTAAAGGTTGCATAATTTGGATTTTCTTGACTCCATTTTAATGCACCCTTGTCACCATAGATAGCTATGGTAAAATTATTTTCTTCACCTGTCGCAACTTGAGAAATAGATAATGATCCCTTAGCTCCATTATTCAATCTTATCATTATCGAAGCATCATCATCTAATTTTCTTCCCTGAACAAAAGTTGTAAGATCTGCACTAACTGATTGTAATTTTAATTGAGTTATAAATTCTAATAAATGCATAGTGTGACTCCCAATATCACCCACACCTCCTGCAGTTCCACTTCTTGAGGGATCTGTTCTCCATTCTGCTTGTTTATTTGAACCGGAATCTTCCTCTTTTGATCCGAGCCATCCTTGCAAATAAGATCCTTTAACAATTCTTATTTTTCCAAGTGCTCCATTTTCAATAAGTGATCTCATACCTCTAACGACAGGATAGCCAGAATAATTATGAGTTAAGAAAAAATGAGCATCAGATTTAGAAACTGCATCAACTAATTTATGTGCGTCTTCCATTGTAGAGGTCATTGGTTTATCACAAATGACATGAATATTTTTATTTAGAAATTCTATTGCTGGTGCAGCATGCATATGATTCGGCGTTACAATAGAGACTACATCAATTCCATCATCTCTTTTAGATTCTTCCTCAGCCATAGTTTTAAAATCAGGATAACTTCTTGAGGGATCAAGACCAATTTCTTTAGCAGATTTAGCTGCTTTTTCTGGAGTTGAAGATAAGCAACCAGCAACAAATTCATACTTATCGTCCATTCTTGCACATAAACGATGTACAGCTCCTATAAATGCTCCTTGGCCGCCACCTATCATTCCTAGTTTTAATCTTTTTTTCATTTAAATTTTCTCCTAAATACCTAAAAGTTTTTTATTAGTTTCTTCATCCATTCCTGAATCAGCAAAATCGTCAAACGCTTTTTCAGTTACATCGATGATATGCTCTTTTATAAATTTAGCACCCTCTTCTGCTCCTTGTTGAGGGCTTTTTATACAACATTCCCATTCTAATACTGCCCAGCCATCAAAATTATAACCAGATAATTTTGAAAAAATAGATTTAAAGTCAACCTGACCATCTCCTAATGATCTGAATCTGCCGGCTCTATTAATCCATGATTGAAAACCTCCGTATACACCTTGCTTCCCACTTGGATTTAATTCAGCATCTTTTACATGAAACATTTTTAATTTGTCATGATAGATATCAATATGATCCAAATAATTTAAATGTTGAAGAATAAAATGACTTGGATCATAAAGCATATTACATCTTGGATGATTACCAACCTTTTCTAAAAACATTTCAAATGTAATTCCATCATGAAGATCTTCACCAGGATGGATTTCATAACATAGATCTACTCCAGCTTCGTCGAATTTATTTAAAATTGGTTTCCATCTTTTTGCAAGTTCATTAAAAGCTTCATCAACTAAACCTTCTGGTCTTTGGGGCCATGGATATAAATATGGCCATGCTAGTGCACCAGAAAAAGTTGCATGTGCATTTAGTCCAAAGTTCCTTGAAGCAACTGCTGCTTGCATTAATTGATCAATAGCCCATTCTTTTCTTTTACTTGGATTACCTCTTACTTTTTCATCTGCAAATCCATCAAAAGGAATATCGTATGCAGGATGAACAGCAACAAGCTGACCTTGAAGGTGAGTAGATAACTCTGTCAGTTGTAAGTTATTATTTTCAAGAATTCCTTTTATATCATCACAATAATCTTTACTTTCAGAAGCTTTTTTTAAATCAATTAATCTTGAATCCCATGAAGGTATCTGTACGCCTTTATACCCTAAATTAGAAGCCCATTTTGATATTGACTCTAATGAGTTGAAAGGTTCCTCATCACTTACAAACTGGGCAAGAAATATTGCTGGGCCTTTTATTTTTTTCATATTAAATCTCCATAATTATTTAAACACGAAACAGTTAGGTAGTCATTAAATTTTTAAAATTTTCGTATAATTTTTTAGTATTATAGTTCATTTCTTGAATATTATTTCTAAGCAATTTATCCAGTTCATCAATGGAGTTTTTGCCTAAATATTTTTCTAAAGCATTTTTTAATTCAGGAACTTTGGACCATTTAATTATTGTGTTTTCATCTACTTCCATATGAAATTGAATGCCATAAGCATGGTTTTTATACTTAAAAATTTGAAATTTTGTAATATCTGATGAACCTAAAATTGTAACATCAGAATTATTTAGTTCACTTACCTCGTAACTATGCCATTGTAATGCTTTAATCTGATTATCAAAATTTTTAAAAAGTTGATCCTTTTTTTTATTATCTAAAATATTAATATTTAGAACCCCGATTTCTGGAGGATTAGATTTAATTACTTCACCGCCAAGAATTTCTCCTAAAAATTGACAACCTAAACAGATTCCGAGATATGGTTTTTGATTATTTAGAACAAATTCCTTTATCTTATTTTTTTCATCAATCATCCACGGATATTGTTCTTCCATCCAAGTATCCATTGGTCCACCTAAACATATCATTCCATCATATATATCAAGATTAACAGGAATCTTTTCTCCTTTATCCAATCGAATAATAGTTGTTTCAACTAAGTCTTCATTCATTAACTCTGTAAAGTACCCAGGTGTTACTAAGGGCGTATGTTGAAGAATAATTATTTTATGAGACACTTTTTTCTAAGTTGAGTAATCTTTTTTTTAACTTGATCCCCCCTCTTCCAGAAAATCCTCCAAGTTTACCATCGCTACGAATTATGCGATGACAGGGAATAATAAGCAAAAGTTTATTTTGTCCACAAACATTACCTACATATCTTGGAGACGTACCAACTTTTTTTGCTATTTCTCCATATGTTGAAACTTTACCATATTTAATTTTAGATAATTCTTTCCAAATTTTTTTTTGCAAAGGGGACCCTTCAAAAGAATAGTTAATCTTAAAATTTTTAAGTTTTCCAGAAGCATATAAATTAATCTGTTTCTTAATATTAATAAAATCAATTGTTTTATTTGTTTTGCCAAAACTAAGTGAAAAGACGCTGCCACTCTTTTTTTTTACTGTAATCCAACCTAGTTTAGTTTCAAAAGAAGCAATTTCCATATAAAATTAATAACATTATTGAATGAATCTATCAAAATAATTTATAGTAATTGTATGGATGAAGATAATTTAAATCTAGAAATTAGAAAGTTTCTTAAACAAGTTGGTATTAGTTCTCAACGTGAAATTGAAAATTACATACGAAAAAAATTTAGTGAAGGAAATATCAAAATAGGTGAATCGATAAAAGTATCTATGAATTTATCATCAGAGGATGGAGAGCTTAGTCATTCAATTAATGAAACTCTAAAAGTAAGATAAATATTTTTTAAATTTATATAATCTAGTTAATACGGGATTGGATTTTATCTAAGTATTCAAGTTTTTTTAATGGTCCTATGCTAGAAATAGTCATTGGTCTTGAAATTATTTTCTTTGCTATTTTCTTCACTGTATCAACTGACACATTATCAATTTTTTTTATAATTTCTGTCGGTTCTATTATGCGATTGTGATGCAATAACTGGTATGCTGCAGAAACGCATCTTGAACTTGCTCTTTCTCTACTTCTCATTTGACTGACTTTGAGTTGAGCCTTACCCCTATTTACTTCTTTTTCATCAACATCATCTACACTTTTATTCAATTCATCACATAAAACTGGTATCAATTCTTGAATTTGTGTTTCTCCAGTTCCAAAACCTACACCAAATATTCCGGTATCCGTATAATTAGCACTAAAAGATTGTATACTGTATACTAAGCCTCTTTTCTCTCTAATTTCTTGAAATAATCTAGAGGACATACCTCCTCCAAGTAAAGAATCATAAATTTCTAGAGAGTAATAATCTTCATCAAAGTAGTTAATACCCTCAAAACCAAGCATTAGATGAATTTGTTCTAATTTTTTATCTTCTCTATATTCACCTGAAGTGAACTTTGCTTTTTCAGGAGTATTCATGTTACCTTTTGGTAAATTGTTTAATTTTGAAATAACTTCATCAACAAATTTGTTATGATCTACTTTACCTGCAGCACTAATCACCATCTTTTTTGGGTTATAATGCTCATGCATAAAATCATAAATTTGATCTCTTGAAATTTTTTCTATTATTTCTTTTGGTCCCAAAATAGATCTTCCCATTGGTTGATCAGGGTATGCTTTTTCAAAGAAATAATCATCCACCATTGATGCTGGCATGTCTAAGTACATACCTATTTCTTGTAAAATCGTGCCTCTTTCTCGATTTAGTTCGTCTTGAGCAAATGTAGAGTTTTGTAATATGTCAGTTAAAATATCAATACCATAATGTAAATCATCACCAAGAAGACTAGCTGTGTATGCAGTAATTTCTTTCGAAGTGTAGGCGTTAATATTTCCACCAACATTTTCAATTGTATCAGATATTTCTAATGCAGTTTTGGTCTTCGTTCCTTTAAATGCCATGTGTTCTAAGAAATGCGCAGCTCCATTAATATCCTTTTTTTCATCTCTGTTACCGACAGAATTAAAGATTCCCATATATGCAGTTTCTAAACCTGGCATATTTTGAGTTACTATTCTTAATCCGTTTTCTAGTGTTGTAATTTTATGCATTGCTTATTTTTTCCAAGATGAAGTTTTTTACATCCATAGTACTATTGGGTAATATAGTCATCTTTTCCTCTTTATCAAAGAGATTGCTCAATTCTTTTGGTATATCAATTTCTTTATTAATTGCTTTATTCACAGCTTTGTCAAATTTTGCAGGATGTGCACAAACCAAAGATACCCAGGCTTCATCATCTTTTTTATCTAATAATACTTTTAGTCCTGTTGCAGTATGTGGATCAGCAATATAATTATATTTTTCATATACATATTTAATTGTTTCCAGAGTCTGGTTATCATCAATTGAGGAAGCCTTATATATTTGCTGAAACTTAGCTAAAACAGAGTCATCAAATTGATAAAAACCTTTTGATGAAAAGCTTTCAAATACTTCATTTACTCTTTTGCTATCTCTATTTAGGCTTTCAAAAATTTGTCTCTCAAAATTACTTGAAACTTGTATATCCATACTAGGGCTAAATGTTTGAGAAACAGATTTTTTTTTCATTTCTCCAGTGTCTACTATGGACTTCAAGATATCATTAGAATTAGTTGCAATATGTAAATGACCAATAGGTAATCCCATTTGTTTAGCAACAAAGGCAGAAAAGATATTGCCAAAGTTTCCCGAAGGAACAATAAAATTTATTTGATGCTTATCAGTTTGTAAATAAGACCAAAAATAATAAACTACTTGGGCAATTAATCGTGCCCAGTTTATAGAGTTTACTGCAGTTAAAGAAGTAGACACTTGTATTTCATCATCTACAAATAGTTCTTTGACAATTTTTTGACAATCATCAAAATTACCATCTACAGCAATATTAAAAATATTCTTATCAATTACTGTAGTCATTTGTTTTTGTTGAATAGGTGATACTTTATTATGAGGATGTAGAATAAATACATTTATATCTTTTTTTGATTTGAAAGAATGAATTGCAGCTGACCCAGTATCACCAGAAGTTGCGCCTAAAACAGTAATTTTTTTTGGAGACATCTCTAAACTTGTAGAAAATAGGTTACCAAGAAATTGTAAAGCGTAATCTTTAAAAGCATAAGTAGGCCCATAAATTAATTCTAATAAAAATTTATTATTTTCTAATTCTACTAATGGAGCTATTTTTTCATGATTAAAATTTGAATAGGTTTCATTTAAAATTTTTTGTAGATCTAATTTTTCTATATTTTCATTAACATAAGGAAAAATAATTTCACATGCCACTTCTTCGTATGATTTATTTTTTAAACTTAGTAAGTCTATTTTGGGCCAGCTTTGTGGTAAATAGAGACCGCCATCTCTCGATAATCCTTGATAAAGAATATCGTTAAATGATCTGCTTAGAGAATCATCTCTTGTACTTAAATATTTCATTAAAGATAGCGATTAGTAATATATTCTTTGAAATATTTAGCATTTAAAGGCGACTTTGTAACCTGTTCTAAAACCTCATTAGTTGAAAAAAAACTAGCTTTTTCATGGATATTTTTTTTAAGCCAATTTACTAAATTTGAAAATTCACCATTTTCTATTTCATTATCTAATTCCTTTTGATCAGTTCTCAATTGAGATGCAAATTGAGCAGCAGTGAGTGCTCCTAATGAATATGTTGGAAAGTATCCAAATAATCCAGCAAACCAATGAATATCTTGTAAACATCCATCAGTATCTTTGTTTATCGATAAATTAAATAATCTATTAAATTCATCATTCCAAGCATCTGGGATGTCTGCAATATTTATTTCATTGTTAAAAATTTTTCTTTCTAAATTAAATCTTAAAATAATATGCAAGGGATAGGTTACTTCATCCGACTCAACTCTTATAAAAGATTTATTTACTCGAGTACCTAATTTGTAAAGATTGTCTGGGTTTGTAGCTTTATCTTTAATATTAAATTTTTTATTTAAAGTATTAGATAAAAATTTTTTAAAGGCTAAAGATCTAGTGATTTGCATTTCAATTAATAGTGATTGACTTTCATGCATGGCCATCCCTCTAGATTTGCCTGCTGGCTGATGTATCCAATCTTTTGGTAAGTTTAGCTCATATAATGCATGTCCAGTTTCATGCATAACACCATCTAAAGATGAAAATGGATTTTCATTATTATATCTTGTTGTAATTCTAACATCATTTGTAGATCCTCCACAAAAAGGGTGAACGCTTTTATCAAGTCTTCCTCTTGTAAAATCAAAACCTATTTGTTTCATTATATATTCAGAAATATTTTTCTGCATTTCTTCATCAATACTTGTTTCAAATTGAAATGTTTCTTCTTTTTTTTGCTTATCAATAATTTTATCAATAAGTGGTGTGAGAAATTTTTGTAAATCATCAAATACTTCAGATATTTTATTTTCTTCTAGTGAAGGTTCAAATTTATTTATTAGTGCTTCATAAGGAGAAGCTTTAAAAGTTTCCCCTAAAATATTTGCTTCTTCTTTTGTTAAATTTATAAGTTCTTCTAAATCTTTTTTTACTAAATTAAATTCCGACTTTTCCCTTGCCTCTTGCCAAACACCTTCACATTTAGCTGAAGATTTTGAAATTTTTTCTACAAGCTCCGTTGGAATAGCAGAAGCTAATTTATATTCTCTATCCATTTCATTTAAGTTTTTCTGATCACTGTTATTTAGATTGAGATTCTTTGAGTCTTCAATTAAATCACCAACTTCAGAAGATGAAATTTTACTATGACTAAGTTTTGATAAATAGGCTAATTGATCTGATCTTTGATCTCTTGAGCTGCTCGGCATCATTGTTGCCATATCCCAGTGTAAAATACCTGCAATATCTGATGTCAATGAAGCTTCATTAAAGATCTCTTTAAGTTTTAAATATTTTTTCATTTTTTCTTCCTAAATAAATAAATTATAAAAATAATCAAAAAAGAAAAACTCATCAAAAACCATGTGATTGCATACTGCAAGTGATTATTTGAAAAATTATGATTTTGAGATGATGGTATTAAGAAATTCTCTGCATAATTGCTCATATTTTTAATAAAAAATTTCTGATTGATCTTAACATTTAAGAAAGTTTGAATTTGCTCCAAATCATAATAATACCATTCATTTGAAGAGATAGAATTCTCGGGAGTAAACATCATTTTTTGAGTTGGATATCGGATGTATCCTAGAATTTCAGCATTTAATATTTCATTATTGTCTTTAAAATAATCATATTTACTTTCCTCAAACCAACCTTCATCAATTAAATAATTATTACCATGATTATCTGACAATAAACTGGCTATTCTAACACCAGAAATCCCATTCAATGTTTTAGCCGGGAAAAAAATTTTTTTACTTCTGTCAACAGTTCCTAAAGTGATAACTTTAGTAAACTCATCAATGTTTGGATACTTCATTTTTCCCATTGATAGTGACAGTGGTTTTTGATCCTTTAGTTCATTAAATTCGGCTATAATTTTTTCTTTCCATTCCAGTCTTTGCAATTGCCAAATTCCCAAAAATATTGTCAGCACAATACAAAATAAACTAAATAAACTAAATAAAATAAATTTTATTAGAAAGTTTTTAATTTATGCACCCCAAACATAAACGCAGACAAACAAGAACAGCCAAACTACGTCAACAAAGTGCCAGTACCATGCTGCTGCTTCTAAACCAAAATGTCTATCTGGGGTAAAATGATTTTTGTAAACACGATACAAACAAACAGCTAAGAATGCTGTTCCAACCATTACATGAAATCCATGAAAACCAGTAGCCATATAAAATACTGATGGATATATTCCATCAGTAAAACTAAAATAATGATGAGCTGCTTCATAATATTCTACACCTTGCATAAATGAGAAGAAAATTCCAAGACCAACAGTGCACCATAATGCCTGAATGGCTTGATCTCTATGTCCTTCTCTAACAGCATGGTGAGCCCATGTACAAGTAGTACCTGACATTAATAATATTAATGTATTTAAAAAAGGCACATCAAGTGGATCAAAGGTTTTAATACCTTCTGGTGGCCAAATTCCAACTGCACCATTACTATCAAAAGTTTCTGAAAATTCTTCTATAGGTAATTTAGGTGTTAAGCTTGCATCAAAAAAAGCCCAGAAAAAAGCAACAAAGAACATAACTTCTGAAGCAATAAAAAGTGCCATTCCATATCTTAATCCAAGTTCTACTACAGGTGTGTGAACCTTTTGAAAAGTTGACTCTTTGATTACATCTCTCCACCATAGAAACATAATAGTTAGCAAACCAATAGTGCCTAGAATGAGGAGCCAAGAAGTTCCATAATGCATATAAAATACAAGACCAGCAGCCATTGCAAGACCAGCTATTGAAGATAAAAATGGAAGTGGGCTTGGATCAACTAAATGATATGGATGTTTCTGCCCTGTTGTTGATTTATTAGCCATTGATTATTCTATATATTTAAAAAAGGTATATGACAATGTTATCTCTTCAACATCTTTCATTGTTGGATCTTCGTTAATTGAAGGGTCTATATAAAACACAACAGGCATTTCAACTGTTTCTCCAGGTTTCAAAGCCTGCTTTTCGAAACAGAAACACTGTGTTTTAATAAAATATGGTCCGACCTTTTCTGGTAGAACATTAAATGTCGCAGTTCCGATTGTTTCTACGTCAGATTGATTAGTAGCTTTATAATTAACAAGTTTATTTTCACCGACTTTAAATTTAACATTTTCTGGTGCAGTAAAAGTCCAATTTATACTATCATTAACATCAGCATTAAATTTAAGATTAATATCTCTTTCTAAAATTGATGATGAAAGGAACTCAGATGTACTTGTCTTACCACCATAACCGGTAACACGACAAAATAAGTCATATAACGGTACCGAAAACGCAACTAAAGTAATCATTGTTAAAACAATTAATGACAGTCCTAAAGCTGTTCTAGTATTAGTCATTATACTCCAAAAATATTAGCCTTAAACAGAGTCCATAAATAAAAAAATGCAACTATACAAAGTAAAATAATGAGAGTTATAATATTTTTTCTTCTTCTATTTTTCATCTTAATACCACATGATCAATCAATAATGCTGAAAATAAACTGAATAGGTAAAGGATTGAAATAGCAAAAAATTTTAATCCTTCAGAATTTGGCATTGATTTTTTTTCTTTAGATTTTTTTAACTTTAGCGAACTATTAAATAATAATAAATTTAATATAGTAACAATAGTTAAATATATTATTCCAACTTTACTATCTAAGTATGGAAGATAACTCGATAAAATTAATATTACAGCATAATAAACAATCTGTTTTTTTGTATCATCAATACTACTTACATTTGGTAACATAGGCACGTTCGCATTTTTATAATCATTATATCTATAAACTGATAAGGCCCAAAAATGCGGTGGGGTCCAAAAAAATATAATTACAAATAAACTAATTGGTAAGAAATTTAATTCAGGAACAACTGCTGTCCATCCAATAATTGGAGGGATTGCTCCAGCTGCTCCTCCAATAACTATATTTAATGAAGTTGTTCGTTTAAGCCAAAATGTATAGATAAATACATAAAAAAGAATTGTAAAAAGAAGTAAGCTTGTTGCTAACGAATTTGAGAACCATTGCATCAAAATTAAAGAAATAGTACCTGTTAATATTCCTACAACTAGTGCCTCATTTTTTGAAACTATTCCAAGTGGAATTGGTCTTAGTTTTGTTCTTTCCATAGTTTTATCAATATCTTCGTCAAACCACATATTGATTGCTGCTGAAGAACCAGCTCCTAATGCAATAGCAACAATTACTAGAAAACTGTTTACAAATGTTATCTGCCCTGGTGCCAGAAACATTCCAACAAATGCTGTAAAAATAACCAAGGACATAACTCTTGGTTTCATTAATTCGTAATAACCTTTGAATTTTCTTAAAAGAAAATTATTGCTATAACCAGCTTCTAAGGATTTAGTATCCACTAAATTATCCTTTGAATTTAGGTAAAGTCTCGAACTGATGGAATGGTGGAGGTGAAGACAGTGTCCATTCAAGAGTATCAGCTCCCTCTCCCCAAGGATTTGCAACTTCTTTCTTTCCATAAAGTAAAGCATACACAATTGCGAAAAGAAATATCAAAGTAGCAGCAAAAGAGATGTAAGAACCATAAGTTGATACAAGATTCCATCCTGCATAAGCGTCTGGATAATCTGGAATTCTTCTAGGCATACCAGCAAGTCCTAAGAAATGTTGAGGAAAGAATGTTACATTTACCCCAATAAAAAATAACCAAAAATGTAGTTTGCCCAAGAATTCATTATATTTTCTTCCAGACATTTTTCCAAACCAATAGTAAATACCTGCGAAAATTCCAAACATAGCCCCCATACTGAGAACATAATGGAAGTGTGCAACGACATAATACGTATCATGCATTACTGTATCTATTCCAGCATTGGCCAAAATAACACCTGTTACACCACCGAGTGTAAATAAGAAAACAAAACCAATTGCAAACAACATTGGAGTTTCAAATGTAAGTGATCCACCCCACATAGTTGCAATCCAACTAAAGATTTTTATACCAGTTGGAACAGCAATAATAATTGTAGCTAACATAAAATATGCTCTTAAATCTGCGCTCATACCAACTGTGAACATATGGTGAGCCCAAACAATAAAGCCTATAAATCCTATAGATATCATAGCATACACCATTCCTAGATATCCAAATACTGGTTTTCTTGAAAAAGTAGAGATGACCTGACTTACAATTCCAAAAGCTGGTAATATCATGATGTAAACTTCTGGATGACCAAAGAACCAAAATAAGTGTTGGAAAAGAACTGGATCTCCACCACCTGCAGGATTAAAAAATGTTGTACCAAAGTTTCTATCAGTTAGAAGCATTGTAATTGCTCCAGCTAAAACAGGAACGGCCAATAAAAGTAAGAATGCTGTAATTAACATAGCCCATACAAAGAGAGGCATCTTATGCAGAGTCATTCCAGGCGTTCTCATATTAAGTATTGTTGTTATAAAATTAACTGCACCTAAAATTGAGGAAGCACCTGCTAAATGAAGAGCAAAAATCGCCATATCAACAGAAGGTCCTGCGTGACCGAGTTTATTTGAGAGTGGAGGATAGATTGTCCACCCTGTACCAGCACCAGTTCCAATTGTTGCTGAAACAACTAATAAAACTAGAGCAGGAACAAGTATCCAAAAACTAAAATTATTCATTCTTGGAAAAGCCATATCAGGTGCACCGATCATTAATGGTACAAACCAGTTTCCAAAGCCACCTATTAATGCAGGCATTACAACAAAAAATACCATTAACAAACCATGAGCAGTGATAATTACATTCCAAACTTGACCATCAGCAACAACATCTAAGCCTGGAGCAGCTAATTCAGCTCTCATTAATAATGAAAAGAAACCTCCAACTAAACCAGCTAGTATGGCGAATATTATATAAAGAGTTCCAATATCTTTATGATTGGTAGAAAAAAACCATCTTTTAATAAATCCCGGTTTATGATCATGATGGTCGTGACTTGCTGAATCTGCGTAACTCATTTTTCTCCTATTCTATTATATTCTCTTTAGTGATTATTTCGTTTGCTAATGCTAACTTATTTTTTTGTTCAATTATCCAATTATTAAAATCTTTTTCATTAAGTGCCTCTATGACAATTGGCATGTACCCATGACCTGTTCCACATAATTCAGAACATTGACCTCTATATATTCCTGGCTCATCTATATTGAACCATGTTTCATTAAGTCTTCCAGGAACCGCGTCTTTTTTTACACCTAATGAAGGCATAGCGAAACTATGAAGCACATCACCAGCAGTAACTAATACATGAATATTTTTATTTGCTGGTAAAACTAGGTGATTATCTACTGTTAATAATCTTATGTCACCTGGTTCTAATTCTTCATCAGGTGTCATATAACTCTCAAAAGAAATATCATCATGTTCTGGGTATTGATACTCCCAGTACCACTGATGTCCTATTACTTTAATTGTCATATCTGTTTCAGGTATTACATCTTGCTGATATACTAACTTAAAAGATGGGATAGCCATAAAAATTAATATTATTACTGGAATCCCAGTCCAGAGTATTTCTATAAATGTGTTATGAGTAGTTTTAGAAGCAACTGGATTTACTTTTCTTCTAAATCTAAATACAACATAAAAGATTAGAAACAGAACAAATATCGTGATTGCAGTCATCATAATTAATACAAAGTTATGAAGATCATAAACATTTCTCATAACATCACTTGCAGGTGTTTGAAAACCTAACTGCCAATCAGAAATACCATTTGCTGAAGAAGCGAAAGTCATAAATGTAGCGGTAAAAAAGGATAAAATGCGCATCTTAATTAGTTATTGTATACACTAATAAATAAATTATTCAGTAAATTAACCAGTGATTTGGAGGCAAAATTCTAGGACAGGTTGTCGCTCATTATGATTTATTCAATAACCGATTGAATAGAAAAAATTGCAGCAGTAGTTGCAGTGTCTGATCGTAGAATTCTTTTTCCCAAAGAGACGGATATACATGAAGATAATGAGGAGATGGTTCTTCGTTCCTTTTCAGAAAAACCACCTTCAGGTCCAATAATGACAGACCATTTTTTGTATTTTTTTGTTTCATTAATTAATGCATTGTAAATAGTTGGTAAATTTTCATTTCCTTCGTCACAAAATACCAACCCTCTATCAGACGGAAAATTGTCAACTAAATCATCTAGTTTAATTGTTTTTTCTACAGTGGGAATGGACAATCTCTCAGATTGTTCAGAAGCTTCAATCATATTTAATTCAAAATTTTTAAAATTTATTTTTGATTGATTTGTATATTCTGTCAAAATTGGAATAAATCTAGAAATGCCAAGCTCGGTCGCTTTTTGAATGGTAATATTCATTCTATAAGATTTAATTGGAGCAAATATTAACCATAAATCAGTTTCTTGAGGAATATCTCTCAATTTGTTTTGTACTTGTAAAACAATGTTATCTCTATTGATTGAGATTACTCTAGATAACCATTCACCTGTAAAACCATCAAACAAATTAATACTATCTTCTTTTTTGATTCTAAGAACATTTTTTAAAAAGTGATGCTGCTTATTTTTTATATAAATTAATATATTGGCTGATAATTTTTTTGAGACAAATAATCGTGTTTTAGACATTTTCATTTCAATAATTTGGAATTATAACATTATATTCATATATGTTGGACAACTTAGTTGTAAAAAAAGTATTTGATTACTTCGAGTTAATCAGACTTAACAAACCTATTGGCTTTCTTCTATTAATGTGGCCGTGCTGGTTTGGTTTAGCATTACTAAAGACAGAAACTTCCAAACTATTATTTTGGTATTTACTTTTTTTAATTGGTTCCTTTATAATGAGAAGTGCAGGTTGTATAATTAATGACATCATTGATATTGATTTTGATCAAAAAGTTACACGTACCAAATTTAGACCCTTAGCATCAAAAAAGATTTCTATTACTGAAGCAATATTATTATTAATAATTTTATTAGTAATTAGTTTTTTCATTCTTCTCGAGTTTAATTTTAAATCAATTGTATTGGGTTTGTTAAGTGTACCATTTGTTATTTTATATCCATTTATGAAAAGAATAACTTTCTTCCCACAATTATTCCTTGGAATTATTTTTAATTGGGGTGTGCTAATAGTTTCAATGCAATTTAATACACGAATTACATTTGATTTTCTTTTATTGTATTTTGTATGTATATTTTGGACATTAGCATATGATACTATTTATGCCTATCAAGATAAGGAAGATGATATTTTAAATAAGATCAAATCTACAGCAGTTTATTTTGATAAAAATGGTAAAAGATTTGTTCAAACATGCTATCTTATTATCTTAATTATATTGTCTTATTTTGTATGGAATTCCTCAAATTTTTTACTAAGTTCAATTATTATAGCCACTATCGCAATTTGTACGTATATAGCAATTCAGAAATGGGATATAACATCACCGTTAAGTTCAAATTATTATTTCAGACAAAATAATATTTTTGCAATTATGTTGTTTTTACTTTTACAAAGTTTTTAATGTCCTCAGATAAAAAACAGTCAGTTACTTCAAGAATAGTTTTTGATTATTTAATGAGTCATAAACTCAAAATAATATTAGCTTTATTTATGATGGTTATCTCAGCAGCAGCAACAGGTTTGCATGCTTGGTTAGTGAGACCTGCACTCGATGAAGTCTTAATCAAAGGGAATAAAGAAATGTTATTTTTAATTCCAATTGCAATTATCGTAGTAACCCTCTGTAAAGGATTAGCAACATATACTCACTCGTATCAAATGAGCAAAGTTGCACATTCTATTATTGCAAAACTTCAAACTCAGATGTTTGAAAAACTCATGTATTTGAATATGAAATTTTACAATGATTCTAAATCAGGTAATTTAATTTCAAGACTTATTAATGATACTTACTATTTAAGACTTGCAATAGTTAAATCTGTAACAGGAGTCATAAAAGATGTCTTAGTTATCATTTTTTTACTAGGTAATATGTTTTACCAAAGTTGGACACTAACTCTTTTTGCTTTCTTTGCATTTCCTTTAGCAATCTGGCCTATAAGAAAAATTGGAAGGAGTATTAGAAAAATTACTTACACTATCCAAAACGAAATAGCAGTTTTTTCCAATGTATTAGCTGAGAGTATTAAGGGCATTAGACAAGTAAAAGCATACTCAAGAGAAAACTATGAAAAACAGAGAGCTTTTGAAACAATAAGTTTTATTCAAAAATATTTTACTAAATCTGCTTTTATAAGCAATCGCTTAAGCCCTTTGATGGAATTTATTGGAAGTTTAGCTGTAGCACTCTCAATTTATGCTGGTGGTGTTTTTGTTTTAAACGAAAGTATGACAACAGGTCAATTTATGAGTTTTTTAGTAAGTCTTCTTCTGGCTTATCAACCGGTAAAAGCACTTGGCAATCTAAACATTAGTGTCCAAGAAGGACTAGCTGGAGCTGAGAGAATTTTTAAACTTTTAGATACAAGCGAAAAAAATATGGAAAATATTTCTCCAAAAAAAACCATAGATCTAGATGGAGACATTGTTTTTAAAGAAGTTTCATTTGCATATAACGATAATACAGTACTTGATAAAATAAGTTTAAGAATACCAAAAGGAAAAAAAGTTGCATTAGTTGGCTTATCTGGATCTGGTAAATCAACTATAGCAAATATAATTTTGCGATTATATGATAATTATTCAGGCTCTATATTAATTAATTCTAAAGATATAAAAAAACTAGATCTGACAGATGTAAGAAATACTGTTTCAATAGTTACTCAAGAAACAATTTTATTTAATGATAGTATATTTAATAATATTAAATATGGAAACATTGAAGCAACTGATGAAGAGATTAATTTAGTCGCTAAAAATGCTGGGATAAATAGTTTTTCAGAAGAATTGGATCAAAAACTACACACTGTTATTGGAGAAAATGGCATAAAATTATCAGGTGGACAACGACAAAGAATTGCTATTGCCCGTGCTCTAATTAAAGATGCGCCACTTTTAATTATGGATGAGGCTACATCTTCTTTAGATAACATAACTGAAAATAAAATTCATGAAACTATAAATAGTCTGATGAATAATAAAACCAAGTTAATAATTGCACATAGATTAAGCACAATAGAAGACGCTGACATTATCTACGTTTTAGATAAAGGCAAAATTGAAAGTCAGGGAAAGCATGAAGAGTTAATTTCAAAATCAACAATTTATAAAAAATTACAACTAAGAGAACAGTTGGAAAATGAGTTTTAAAAAAAAAATTTTTAAATTTTCTATATCTCAAAAAATTTTGGCATTTATAGGCTACCTATATATCTTGTTCGTATGTTACACTTCTAAAATACAGATTATAAACTCTGAGTTACCAGAAAAGTTGTGGAGAGAAAATAAACCTTTTATTTTAGCATTTTGGCATGGTCAATTGATGATGATAGGACATGTATGGAAAAGTAAAGCTGTGTTAAATATGTTAGCATCTAGCCATAGTGATGGTCGATTTGGTGCATATATTGCGGGTCATTTTAATTTAAAAAATGTTTCTATAATGTCAAAAAATAAATCACCTTCATTAAGAAAAGTATTTAAAATTTTAAAAGATAGAAATTATATTGGTATTACTCCTGATGGACCAAGAGGACCAAATAAGAAAGTCTCAGAAGGAATTATAAAAATTGCAATTCATTCTCAAGTCCCAATTATACCACTAGGTTTTGCTTCAAGTAAAAATCTCAAACTTAAATCTTGGGACTCATTTTTAATAACATATCCATTTTCAAAATGTAAATTTGTCTGGGGTGAGCCAATTACTATTCCTTCTTCTACTAAAGATGATGATTTAGATAAATATAAGAATTTCTTGGAAGAAAAAATTAATGATTGCATGGAATTAGCAGAAAAAAATCTAAATGCTTAGAATATATCAAATACTTAGTATTCTTCTCATACCAGTAATTATTTTTAATATATTTCTTCGTATTTATAGAAAAAAGGAGGATAGGCTAAGATTTATTGAAAGGTTTGGAAAACCAACGGTAAAAAAAAATACTAAGAAAAAAACTTTATGGATACATGCATCAAGTATTGGTGAATTTAAATCTTCAGATTTAATTATAGAACGATATCATAAAGTATTTGATATCTTAGTTACTACAACAACAAAATCTTCAGCGGAATATATTAAGGAGTTTTATAAAAATAAAATTATCCATCAGTATATCCCGTTTGATGTGTCTCTGTGGTGTTCAAGATTTTTAAACTTTTGGAAACCAAATCTGATTCTATGGATAGAGTCGGATATTTGGCCAAATATGCTTAATAAAATTAGAGTTAAAAAAATCAATTGTTTATATTTAAATGCAAGAATTTCTCCATCATCTTTTAAAAAATGGAAAAATACAAAAAATTTCTACAGAAATTCATTAAAAAGTTTTAATAAAATTTTTGCACAAAGCAAAGATGACAAAAAAAGAATTCAAGAATTAACAAACTTACAAATTGACTATGTTGGAAATTTAAAATTAGCTAATAACAAAAACAATTCCTCAATAAATAAAGATCAATCAAATACAATCATGATTGCAAGTACTCATTCTAATGAGGAAAAAGAGATAATTAGATGTATTAAAAATACAATTAATGAATTTAATTTAAAAATTTATCTTGCACCAAGGCATCCAGAAAGAATTAGTACTATTGAGCAAGAATTAAATAAAGAAGGATTTAATATATCTTTAGAATCTAAAAAAGAATTTGAGGAAAATAATATCGTAATAATTGATAGTTTTGGAAAATTAGATCAATATTTTAAAATTAGTGATTTAGTTATTTTAGGTGGTTCTTTTTTAAAAAATATTGGCGGACATAATCCTATAGAGCCTGCAAGTTATGGATGTGCTATAATTAGTGGTAATTATGTTGATAATTGGACTAATATTTATGAAGATATGGTAAAAGCAAAATCATGTATAATGGTAAATAAGTTTGAAGATATTGATATAAAGATGAAAGAACTATTAAATAATAATTTGGAAATAAAAAAAATTCAAGCAAATGCACTTAAGTTTTCTAATAGATCTTTCTTTGAAAAAGAAAAGCTTTTCAAAGACATCGAAAAGTACATTAATTAAAATGCTTAAAGCTCCTAAATTTTGGTATAAAAAAAATGATACATATTTATCTAATTCTTTATACCCACTCTCATTACTATTTAGATTTGGAACGAAAATAAGAAATTTTGTAAGCAGAAAAAAATCTTCTGGAATTCCTGTGATTTGTATTGGCAATATAGTGGTGGGAGGTGCTGGTAAAACACCTGTTGCATTAAAAATTGGAAATTTATTAAAACTCAATGGATATAATCCTCACTTTGTTTCAAGGGGTTATGGAGGAGTTGAAACATCTAATGTTCTCGTTAAAGAGTGGCATTCAGCAAAAAGTGTTGGAGATGAATCCTTGTTGCTAGCTGAAGTTGCTCCAACTTGGATTGGTCAGGATAGAAATAAATCCTTTATTTTAGCTAAAGAAAAAGGTGCTGACTGTATAATTATGGATGATGGCTTTCAAAATCCAACTCTTCAGAAAGATTTTTCAATTATAGTAATTAATGGTGAACAAGGATTTGGAAATAAACGAGTAATTCCATCTGGACCTCTTAGGGAAAGCATATCAAGAGGTATTTCTAGAGCAAATTTAGTAATTGTAATTGGTGACATTGCTCAAGATGTTAAAGATAAAATTCCTAGTACTGTTCCAATTATTCATGCTAAGTTTCAAATTAGTACAGATAATAAAATTTATAAAAATCAAAAAGTGACAGCTTTTGCAGGCATTGCTTATCCTGAAAAATTTTATAATTCACTAAGTGAACAAGGCGCTATTTTAGAAAAAAAAATTAGCTATCCAGATCATCATATATTTGATGAAAATGACATGTTAAATCTTGCAGAAAATGCTAATCTTACAAAATCTGTATTGGTTACTACAAAAAAAGATTTTGTAAGAATACCAAAATCATATCGTTCTTTAGTCAGCACACTTAATGGTGAAATCAAATTTGAAGATGAAAATTTACTAAAAGAGATTTTAAGTAATGTACTAGAAAATACAATTAATGATTTAGCAATATGAAACAGATAATTTACTTTTTACAGTATATTGGATTTATTTTTATTTATTTTTTATATAAGATTTTACCACTCAATCTATCTTTGAAAGTTTCATCATTTTTATTTAGAACTTTTGGCAAATTTTCACGAGCCAACAAAACAGCTATAAATAATTGTAAGTATGTTTTTCCAAATCTTAAAGATGAAGAAATACAGAATATTATTAAAAAAAGTTGGAATAATCTTGGGATTACAATTTGTGAACTTCTAAGAATAAATGATATTTTTATTAAAAATAAAATAAAGTATATCAATCTAGAAAATATAGAAGATTTTATTAAAAATAAAAAACAAGCAATTTTTATTAGTATTCATCAATCTAATTGGGAAGTATTAGTTCCAGGTTTAGATAGAATTGGAATTAATATTGGTGGCATTTATCGGCATATAAACAATAATTTTATTGATAAACTAATACTTAATATTAGACAAAATTCTCTTGTTTCTAAAAATAGCTTTTACACTCCAAAGGGTAAGAAAAGTGCCAAAGATGTTGTTGATGCAATAAATAATTCTTTATCAATTGTATTATTAATTGATCAAAAAGATTCCTCAGGAGAAGAAGTAATGTTTTTTAATAAAAAAGTTAAAACACAAATAGGTTTTTTAAAAATAGCTAGAAAATATAATTTACCAATAATTCCAATTCAAAATAAAAGAATTGATAATGGAAATATTCAGCTAACATTTTTAGAGCCACTTTATCATAACAATTTAGAAATTAATGATACTCAGATGATGGAAGAAATTCATAATAAGGTTGAACAGTGGATTAAAGCAGAACCTAGTCAATGGTTCTGGCAGCATAAACGATTTAGTTAATTTTCGTTACTTTTATATCAATTGTACCATCAATAAGTTTCACTGATAATTGATCGTCAGAAGTAATTTTTTTACTTGTCTTAACAATTTTATTTTTATTCATCAAAATTGAGTATCCTTTTTTAAGATTTGAAGAAATAGAATTTGAATTGAGCAATCTTATATTAGACTTATATTTTTCAAGCTTATCTTTGTAATTATTGGCTATATTCAAATTAAGATTTTTTGAAAGATTGTTAATCTTTGTATGTTTTAAGTTTATAGATGAATCTGGTGAAACAATAGATTTTCCCAGGTTAAGAAGATTCAATTTTGATATACTAAATTTATTTTCAATTGATAATGTTAAATTTTTGAAGTCGTCTAAAAGTTTCTCCTTATAATTATTAACTATCAAGCTTGGAGATTTGAGAAATTTATTTAAATATTCATAATTTGCTTTTTTAGATTGAATTTGTGAATTTACTTTTGCGTTTAATCTAAGTTGTAAATTTTTAATTTTTTCTATCAACTCAAATCTAACTGGGGTAGCTTTTTCAGCTGCTGCAGTTGGTGTAGACGCTCTTAAATCTGATACTAAATCAATAATTGTTGTATCTGTTTCATGACCTATTGCTGAAATAATTGGTATCTTTGATTCAAAAACACATGTTGCAAGATTTTCATCATTAAATGCCATTAAGTCTTCAGTACTACCTCCACCTCTAGCAATGATAAGAATATCTGGTTTACTATATTTAAGTTTATTGAAACCTTCGATAGCATTTATAATGCTATCTGCTGCGTCAACACCCTGAACAGAAACAGGCCATATATCTAATGGCATTGGAAAACGATCATTAACCCTATTAATTATGTCATGTACTACAGAGCCAGTGGGAGAGGTAATTATACCTAATCTCTCAGGCAAAAAAGGTAATGGAATTTTTTTACCTTCATCAAAATAACCTTTTTTTTGAAGTCTTTTTTTTCTTTCTTCAATAAGTTTTAAAAGTGCCCCCTCTCCTGCAATTTCAATTTTATCAATATCTATCTGGTAAGTAGTTTTATAACGAGACCAAGTGGTGATTCTCCCAGTAGCAATTATTTCTAACCCTATTTCTGGATTTATATCTAAATATTTTTTTTTCTGATCCCAGATAACTCCACTTAAAATTGAATCTTCGTCTTTAAGTGTTAGATAAATTTGGCCTCTTGTTGCAGTTTTTACCTCAGAAATTTCTCCTTTAATTCTTACATAATTAAAATTGGACTCAATTACTTCTTTAAATGCTTGATTAAATTCTGAAACTTCAAATTCTGGTATATTAATTTTATCTATCATGCATATTTTTAAAAAATTTTTTTAATAAATTGCTACATTCTTTTTCCATAATGCCACCATAAATAGTTGGCATAAATATATTTTCTCTTTGAAAAGCAACTCGGAGTTTTTCAATTCCTCCATTTTTTTCATCATACGCCCCAAAGTATAGATCTTTAATATGTACTTCACTTATTGCACTAGCGCACATTGTGCATGGTTCCAAGGTAACAAATAATGTCATATTATCTAAATATTTAAGTTTTAGTCTTTCGCAAGTTTCTTGAATAAGATTTAATTCACAATGTTTGATAGCATTTTTATTTTTATTTACTGTGTTGTAGCTTCTGGCTACAATGTTGTTCGTTGTATTATCAACAAGTATTCCTCCAACTGGAACCTCATTTAAATTATAAGCTTTGTCTGCTTCAATAATTGCTTCTTTCATAAAAAAATCAACGTTCATTCTGGAACACACTTATGTTGTACATTATAGTTGAATTATAATGAAAAAACCAATTATTGGAATAACTCTTGATAGTGAAAAAAAGAAAACATACTCAAAATTTCCATGGTATGCATTGAGGGAAAATTACTTAACTTCCTTAACAAAATTTAATGCTATTCCATTTCCTTTGTTACATGAAAAAAAATATATTGATGATTTTTGTCATTTAATTGATGGTTTAATTATTACTGGAGGAGATTTTGATATTAATCCTAAATTATATAAAACAAGTAATACTCAATCTAAAAATATTAAAAATAAGAGAACAAATTTTGAAATAAATATTTTCAATAAATTTTTTAAATACAACAAACCTATATTAGGAATTTGTGGTGGTGCGCAACTTATCAATGTTGCATGTGGTGGAACATTAATACAAGATTTAAAAAGAGATCCGATAAACCATGAACAAGTGAATCCAAGAAATCAAACTAGTCATAGTGTTAAAATTTCGAAAAATACTCAACTACATAAAATATGTGGGGCTCAAAAAATAAATGTTAATAGTGCACATCATCAGTCAATAAAAAAAGTAGGTAAGGACTTAAATGTTTCGTGTGAAGCAGATGATGGTGTTATTGAAGGAATAGAGCATAAAAAACACAAATGGTGTATTGGCTTACAATGGCATCCTGAATTTATAATAACGAAATATGATATAAAAATAATTAAAAATTTTATTAGAGAAACAAAGTGAATATTAGAATTTCTAAATATCTATCAAGTGCTGGAATTTGTTCACGAAGAGATGCAGAAAAATTAATTCTAGAAAAAAAAATTAAAATTAATAATCAAGTATGTGTTCATCCAAGTCATAAAGTAAGCGATTTAGATATAATTAAAGTTAATAATAAAATTGTTAAAAAACCAAATAAAGTTGAAGTATGGAAGTTATACAAACCAATTAAATATATTTGTAGTACAAAAGATAATTTAGGTAGAAAAAAAATTTTTGATTTATTACCAAAAAATATCGGTCAATTAATAAGCGTTGGAAGATTAGATTATATGAGTGAAGGATTGATCTTAATAACTAATAACGGTGATTATTCAAGATATTTAGAACATCCATCTTCAAACATTGAGCGGATCTATAGAGTTTGTATAAATAGCAATGTACAAAATACTGATTTACAAAAAATTAATAAAGGCATTACAATTAAAGATATAAATTATAAAAAAATTAAAGTTGCCTTTGAAAAAAAATTAAAAAATCATAATTGGTTAATTTTTAAACTTAAAGAAGGAAAAAATAGAGAAATTAGAAATATTTGTAATTATTTTTCATGGAATATAGTTAAATTAATAAGAATTGGATATGGCCCTTATAAGCTTGGAAGACTTAAAGAAGGGCAATTTCAAAAAATAAATTCAATTAGCAAATGATACGGATTACTGGAGGAAAGTTAAAGCAAAAAAAATTAGCTAGTATTAATAATTTTGTAAGACCAACTTCTTCTCTAAAAAGAGAAGCTTTTTTTTCAATTATTGAAAGTTATGCAATTAAAAATTCTATCGAATTATATAAAAATAAAATTTTTTTAGATCTTTTCGCAGGTATTGGCACAATGGGTTTAGAAGCAATTTCTAGAGGCATGAGTGAAGTAATTTTTTTTGAGAATAATATTGAAGTTCTTAAAATTTTAAAAAAAAATTGTTTTAGTATTTGTAAAAATAATCAATTTAAAATTTATAAAGAAGACCTTATTCATTCTAAATTAGAAATAGAATTTAAGAATATTTCAGTTGTTTATATTGATCCACCATATGGAAAATATAATTTAACAAAACTTTTAGAAAAATTATCCGGTAACATTAAAAATGCTACTCTGATTGGTTTAGAAACAAGTGTGAAAGATAATATTGTAATTCCAGAAAATTTAAATCTGCTTCAAAAAAAGACTTACGGTAAAACAATAATTTATATTTTTAAATTATCTTAAATAAGTTTTAGTTAGTTTTTTACCTTGCTCAACAGCAGGTTGATCAAAAGGATCAACATCTAAATACATACAGGAAGCAATTGTTTCTATTATACTAAAAGATAATAATTTACCTAAGTTTTGTTCATCTATTTTAGGAATATAGATTTCTCTAAAACTAAAATTATTTAATTTAAAAGTTTCAATCGTTGCGCGCTGTTCAGCTTCCATTAGATCTCCCATTGTTTTATCTTTAAAATAGTCAATATCGGTATTTTCAAACATATTATTATTAATTTTTATGCCCTTATTTGAATGATCTGTAGTGATAAAGGTGAAATATTTGTCTTTAGGTCCGTCTAAATATAATTGTAATTGACTATGCTGATCAGTGGTCCCTACTGAATGAATTGCTGTAATACCTTTATTATTTTTTCCAATACTTTCTGCCCAAAGTTGCAGATACCACTTTCCAAAAAAATAGAGTGAATCCGAATATGTCATTAAAACATTATTAGTAAATTTTGCATTTTCTTTTTGGGTTAAATATCTTCCAAGACCATAAGGTCTATAATTATCAATATTATTAATTACTTCAGATGCTCCACTAAAAAGTTCATTAATATTTAATCCAGAAATGATTGCAGGCACAATCCCAACGTTGGTAAAAATTGAATATCTACCTCCAACATCTTTATGGTGCTCTAATAGTAAACAATTATTATCTTTTGCAATTTTAAAAAGAGGGGATTCTTTAAACTCAGTTATGATTAAAGTATTTGAAAAAAATACTTCAACTTTATTAGCTTCTATTGCTTTTTGATAAAGACATGAAAATTGTGATAATGTTTCGGGAGTAGTTCCCGATTTTGAAATAACCAAGAAGCCAGTTAGCTCAAAATTAATATTTTGAAAATTTTTTTCAAAATTAATAGGATCAACATTATCATAAAATTCTAAGATAATTTTATTATTGGAAATAATATTATTTAATGCTCTAGCTCCTAAATTTGAACCTCCTGTACCAAATACAATAATTTTTTCCTTTTTCTCTTTAAATTGTTTTGAAATTTTTATGGTTTCTTCTAATAAATTTTTATCTGAAACAATATTCAGAGAAGGAAGTTTTTCTATTAAATTAGTTATACTTTGATCAGTATCTTTATTTTGAGTGATTTTGTCAAAATTTGAATTAAAGTATTTTATTTCCATTTATAAAATTAAAAGAAGAAAAATCTTTTTTTCTTTTTAGGTTCGCCTTCTTCGTCATCTTCATTTTCTTCTTTACTGTTGAAAAAGAAAAATCTTTTCTTCTTTTTTGGCTCTTCTATATTTTCACTTTCAACATCTGTATTATCTTGGCTTATTTCATCTTCTGAGTTTCCATCAAGATCTTCCCTGATACTATTATCTACTTGATCTGCTTCAGTTTCTTTTAAAATATTATCGATAACAGAATTTTCAGTAGGTGTTTCATCACTTTCTTCATCCAAACCAAAGAGAATTTCCTTTGCAAGCTCAGTATCGGTATCATCAATATCTTTTGATTCAATTTGATCAGGTGGTAGCAAATTAAAATTTGGTGGAATTACTAATGGAGGATTTTCAACTACATTATATTCATCTATTACTTTTCTTTCTACACCGGCACTACTTCTTATAGTATTACAAGAAGATAGAAAAATTGAGGAAATGATTATTACAAAAATAACTTTTTTCATTTTACTGTTTTTGATTTTATAAAAAAACTCATTATTAACATGATAATTCCAATTGTAATATAGATATCTGCTAGATTAAATGCTGGCCAATAAAAATTTTCATAATGTAGTAAGATAAAATCAACAACATAACTATTTATCAATCTATCAATGATATTTGATAAAGCCCCAATTATAACAAAGAAATAAGCCAGTTTTTCTAGTTGTTTATCTGATTTAATAAATAAATAAAAAATTAATATAACAACTATTAAAGCTACAAGTATTAATATCCAATGAGAAACATAACCAGAGAATAAACCAAAAGAAACACCAAAGTTCTGAACATAAACTAAATCAAAATATTCATTGATTTTTATTGATTGATTTAAAAACAAATTATCTTGAATTAAATACTTAGTTATTAGATCAAAAAAAATTAATAATACTAGTATAACAATTTTAATCACTTAACTTATTGCGTCATTACAGCGATTGCAAATTTCATTTTTCACTAATTCTTGTTCATATTTCCAGCATCTTTGGCATTTTTGACCACTTACTTTTGATGCTTGTACCTTTACATTTTCAATATCATCTATTGAAAAACCGTGGTTATTTTCATTAAGTATATGAAGTTTAAATGATGAGGTAATAGCAATTTCATCAAACATAACTTTATTAACTTTATCAAAACTTTCTTTAGAAATATATATATCCAAATGAGCTTCTAAACTTGAACGTATAATTTTTTCTTCTCTAATTTTCTCAATTGCTCCAGTAGCAACTTTTCTAATATTTTTAATTAAATTCCATTTTTGATTTAATTGATTATCTTCATATTCATTTTTACATTGTAAAAAATCTTGTAGGTGTATACTTTCTTTATTTCCCATAGCTTTCCAAGCCTCTTCAGAGGTAAAGGAAATAGACGGCGCAAACCATCTTACTAAATGATTAAAAATTATATTTAATAGAGTTCTAGTAGATCTTCTTTTAACCGACTGTTTACTATCACAGTATATAGTGTCCTTTCTAATATCAAAATAAAAAGCTGAAAGATCACTTGAGCAAAAGTTTAATAGTGTTGTAAACATCAAGTGAAAGTTAAATGTTGATACACATTTTTGAACAACTTGATCAACTTCCCACAATCGATGAAGCAGATATTTTTCTAACTCTGGAAACTCGCTCTCATCAATAGCTTCCTCTTTAGTAAAATCATTTAAATTTCCAATTAAAAAACGAAAGGTATTTCTTATTCTTCTATAAGACTCAGCTTGTGATTGGAGGATAGCATTATCAAGCTTCAGATCATCATAATAATCAGATGCGACAACCCACAATCTTAAAATATCTACTCCATATTTTTTTAATATATCATCTGGAGAAATAACATTACCTAAAGATTTAGACATTTTACGTCCTCTTCCATCAACAACAAACCCGTGTGTCAGAACACTTTCATAAGGCGCTTTACCTCTTGTGCCAGAAGACTCTAAAAGTGATGAATGAAACCATCCTCTGTGTTGATCACTTCCTTCTAAGTACATTGATGCAGGCCATTTCAAATCTTCTCTTTGTTCTAGACAAAAAGCATGTGTAGAACCACTATCAAACCATACTTCAACTACATCTTTAACCTGTTCATAATCTTCAAGTGAATATTCATCCCCTAAAAACCTTTGTGGATCTTCGGTAAACCACGTATTGCTTCCTTCTTTTTCATATATGTCAGCTATTCTATTGATAATATTTTCATCTCTTAATGGTTGACCCGTTTTTTTATTTACAAATAATGGTAAAGGTACACCCCACACTCTTTGTCTAGATACACACCAATCTGGTCTAGTTTCAATCATTGATCTAAGCCTTGTTTGGCCTTGAGGAGGATAAAAAATAGTTTCATCAATTGATTTAAGAGCAATGTCTCTTAGGTTATTTTTTTCCATGGAAATGAACCATTGTGGAGTATTTCTATAAATAAGAGGAGCTTTTGACCTCCATGAATGTGGATAGCTATGACGAAGCGTTCCTTTAAATAATAATTTTGAAAATTCTTCTAACTTATCTGCAATTTTATGATCTACTTTATAAATATGTTCACCTTCAAAACCAACAGCATGTTGATTATATTTACCATCATCTTGAACTGTCTGAATTATATCAACATTATTTTCTATCCCTAAAACATAGTCGTCATCTCCATGTCCAGGGGCAATATGAACCACTCCTGTTCCCTGTTCTAAGTTTACAAAATCCCCATGAAATGGTTTTACAATAAAATCATATTCCAATTCTTTAAATGGATGCTCACATTCACAAGAAGATAAATTATCTCCTTTAAATTTCTTTATTGTACTAAATTTTTTAATACCAATTTCTTTAGTTACACTTTCTAAAAGTTCTGAAGCAAATATTAATTTATCATTTTTTTTAACTAAACTATCCTCTTCTAATTCTTCAACAACAATAAGAGAATAATCTAACTCTTTACCATAAGCCAAAGCTCTATTTCCTGGAATAGTCCAAGGAGTTGTTGTCCAAATAACAATATTTGAATCAATTAAATCTTTATCAGTAGAATTTTTAATTAAAAATTTAACATATATAGTGTTAGAAGTATGATCTTCATATTCAACCTCAGCATCAGCTAGGGCGGTCTTTTCTACTACTGACCAAAGAACTGGTTTTGCTCCTTTATACAAACTTTCATCAAGCAGAAATTTTCCAAGCTCTCGAACAATTTGTGCTTCTGCTTGATTTGACATTGTAAGGTAAGGATTTTCCCAATCCCCTTCAACGCCAAGTCGTCTAAATTCTTTTTTTTGTATCTCGATCCATTTTTCTGCAAACTCTCTGCACTCATTTCTAAATTGAACGGTTGGAACATCATCCTTGTTCTTTCCTTTTTTTCTATATTCTTCCTCTATTTTCCATTCAATTGGTAAGCCGTGACAATCCCATCCAGGAACATAGATAGAGTCTTTACCAGCCATTTGTTGAGTTCGCACAATGACATCTTTTAAAATTTTATTAAGAGCTGTCCCCATATGAATATGTCCATTTGCATATGGTGGGCCATCATGAAGAACAAATTTTTCTCTACCTTTAGATTTATCTCTTAGCTTTTTAAAAATATTTTCTTTATCCCATTCCTCTATTATTGCAGGTTCTTTTGAGGGAAGGTTAGCTCTCATTTCAAAAGATGTTTTGGGAAGAAAAATTGTATCTTTATATTCCATTATAGTTGATGATATTCTTTAGCTGTATTTATATCTTTATTAATTTGCTTGGTTAATTCTTCAAAATTATTAAATTTTTGTTCAGACCTAATAAATGTAAGGAATTCAACAGTCAATTCTTTACCATATATTTCTTTACTAAAATTAAAAATATGTGTCTCTAGAAGTAGTTTGCTTCCATCGACTGTTGGTCTTAAACCAAAATTTGAAACACCTTTGTATTTTTTGCCTTCTAATAACACTTCCACACAGTAAACACCTCTTTTTGGCAATATGTGTTCATCTGGTGTCATATTAGCAGTCGGAAAATTGATTTCTCTAGCTCTTTTATCACCTTCAATTATTGTTCCATGCATATGCCAGGGCCTACCTAAAGACTCTGTAACATCTTCCACATAACCTTCTTTTATTTGCGATCGAATTATTGAAGATGAATATTTATCAGATTTATCTGCAAGCATAATAGGTTCAATTAAATGAATATTAAAATTATTTTTTTCAGCGTACTTTTCTAATGTTTTAAAATTACCTTTTCTGTCTTTTCCAAACTTAAAGTCAGTACCTATAACTAAGTATTTAATGTTTAATTTATCAATTAGAATTTTAGTTACAAAATCATCAGCTGATAATATTGATAGATTGTTATCGAAAGAAAAATCTATAAATATGTCTAGACCTATTCGTTCAAGAAAATTTATTTTATCATTTTGAGTATAAATATTAAAAGGCTCATTAATTTGATTAAAGTAAATGCGAGGATGAGGATTAAAACTCATTATAGAAGATAATAAATTATTGTTAGATGCAATCTCCTTAATTTTATTTATTATTTCTTGATGCCCTTTGTGTATTCCATCAAAATTACCTATTGCTAGACAAAGGTCTAATTTTTCAAAATCTGATGCTGTATCTAATTTATAAATTTTCATAATATTTATAAATCAATTAGTATAGAAACTTATGGCTAGTAACTACAAATATTTATTTAAGATATTTTCCAGATATTCTTGTCTTCCTGAACGAGGTTCTGGTTCAATATTATCATCAATTACTTTTTTATTTATATCATCTAATCCAGTATCTTTATTATGAATAAACTTACCCAAATTTTTATTCCAGTCTTCATATCTATCTTCAATAAACTTAGGAATAACATTATCATTCATCAGTTTTTCAACAGCAATAAGTGTTTTTGCACAAACATCCATGCCTCCAATATGAGCATGGAATAAATCTTCAGCATCGATAGATTGTCTTCTTATTTTTGCATCAAAGTTCATGCCTCCTTGGCCTAAGCCGCCATTCTTAAAAATAAAATAAAATGACATAATTAAGTCTGCAGGATTATTTGGGAATTGATCCGTATCCCAACCTATTAAAGTATCACCTCTATTAATATCAATACTTCCTAAGGCGCTGTTTGAAGTTGCGTAAGCAATTTCATGTTCAAAATTATGACCAGATAAAGTTGCATGATTAACTTCAACATTTAGTTTAATCTCATTTTCTAAACCTGCCTTTCGTAAAAACGCTAAGCAAGTTGCAGAATCAAAGTCATATTGATGTTTAGTTGGTTCATGAGGTTTTGGTTCCAATAAAATTTGACCTTTAAATCCTATCTTGTGTTTATAATTTACAACTAATTCGAGAAATCTTTGAAGATTAGCTGTTTCCTTAGTCATGTCAGTATTAAGAATAGTTTCGTATCCTTCTCTTCCACCCCAAAGAACATAGTTTTGACCGCCCAATCTCATCGTTGCATCCATACAATCTTTCACTTGTGCAGCTTTATATGCAAAAACTTCTGGGTCTGGATTGGTCGAAGCTCCACTCATATATCTTTTATGAGAAAAAGCATTTGCTGTTCCCCACAGTAATTTCATTCCTGAGTCATTAATTTTTTGTTCCATTAAATCTATAATATGAAAAAAATTTTTTTGTGTCTCAGCATAATTGGAACCTTCAGGAGAAATATCTCTATCGTGAAAGCAGAAAAAGGGTGTTTTTATTTTAGTGAAAAAATCAAATGCAGCATCAAGTTTCATTTCAGCCATTTTCATTTCATCACCTGCTTGCATCCAAGGTCTATCAAATGTTTGACCACCAAATGGATCAAGGCCAGGCCAAGTAAATGTATGCCAATAACAAGTAGCAAACCTTAAATGCTCTTTCATAGACTTGCCTAAAACTTTCTTGTTTTCATCATAAAACTTAAAAGCAAATGGATTTGTGCTTTCTTCGCCTTCAAATTTAATATCTGGTATTTTACTAAAATATTCTGTCATATGATTTCCTATATAATATTACTCTATCTTGATGCCCAAAGTAAACCACGTTTATAAATTTTATTCATTTGTGGATGGTTTAATTCATGTGCAAAATGACCAAGAGAAATATAAAAAATTTTACCTTTCCCAATTCGTCTTTTCCAAGCAACTGGCATTTCTATACCCTTTAACCATTCTGTTGTATATGCGTCGCCACTTGATGAACCAGGTTCTTGTTCAAGCTTCCAAACTTCGTTACCCTTAAAAGTTGTTGTTGCTAAAACCTCATTTAATGGATCCACATGCATATAATATTGCTCTGAATGATAATCAAAATCTTCGATGCCTTCCATGATTGGATCATCTTTTTTTGTTATATTTACCTTATAATCATGAATACCATTTGGGTGACTTACCCATTGACCTCCTGTTAAGAATTGCCAATCAATTGATTGTCTAAATGCATCACACATTCCGCCATGATGACCAGCAAGACCACATCCGTTGTGAACAGCTTTAATAACATTATTAACAGCAGTTTTTTTTATTTCTCCTCTTGGATCAAAATGAAAGGCCATCGTCACTATAGGAATGAGCAGATCCATTTCGTGAACATAGTCTTCTGCAAATGCAGAAGTTTGATATTCTGCTCTTACCTCATATCCTTCAGGCTCCAGCATTCCTTTAATTATTTCAGTACATTTTTCTGGCTCATGTCCAGGCCAACCTCCATAAACTATTAAAGCTTTTTTCATTTTATTCCTTTCACTTTAATAAATTACTAATCTCATCTTCAGAGAAGTAATTTAAATTTTTAATAGAACTTCTAAGTTCTGTTTTTTTATTTTCTTTTGATGACTTAATAATACTATCTAGTATATCTAAAACGTGAAGACTTAATTCTCCACTACATCTATTTAAACGATTATTTTTTATTGAATCAACAGTTTCGCTCACACCAATACCTCTATAGTTCGCAATACCCGCTGACTCATTTGCTTTTTCAGATTTATTTTTAATATTTATTTTACCTAAATTGTTATTCTTGGTATCAAGATTTTCCCAAGGTCCATTTTTTGATTTACAAACTAGAATATCACCACCAAACATATTTGGATCAGGAATATTTATTGAACCCTTATCACCATATAACTCAATGTGATTTTTACTATGTTTCCAAATATCAAAAGAAAAAAATGAATCGATTAATGCACCGTTCTGAAATTCTATTTGTGAAACTAATGTTGTTGGGATTTCAACTTCTATTTCTTGACCTTGTCTATCACCACTACCGATAACTCTTTTTTGATAAACTGTTCTTGATTGCGTAAAAACATTTTTCGCAGGCCCGAGTAAATTTACTAGTGCTGTAAAATAGTATGGTCCCATATCAAGAATTGGACCCCCACCATATTTGTAATAAAAATCTGGATTTGGATGCCAAATTTCATGTCCAGCTACACCCATAGAAATACTACCAAGATTTATTTTACCTATTTCATTTTGATCAATAATTTTTTTTGCTTCCTGTATACCAGCACCAAGAAATGTATCTGGGGCACAGCCCACATGTAGACCTTTTGAATTACCTAAATTTACTAACTCTTCACCATGTTCAAATTTTATAGAAAGTGGTTTTTCTGAATAAGAATGTTTTCCAGCTTCAAGAATTGATTTTGAAACTTCAAAATGAACATCTGGTATTGTTAAATTTATAATTAACTCAATTTGTTTATTAGATAATATCTGATCTACGGATAATTGTTCTACTCCATATTTTTCTGCATAGTTTTTTGCAGCTTCATTTTTAATATCAGCACATGCAACTATTTGAAAATTATTAAAGTACTTCTGGGAGTTGCTGAAATAAATATCAGCAATATTTCCACAACCAATAATTCCTACTTTCATAAAACTATTCCTTAACTGCTCCACCTGTTAAACCTGCAACAATATATTTTTGTAAAGCAAAAAAGAAAACTACTGCTGGAACTAGGGTTAATGAAACATAAGCTAATATTTTACCCCAATCAGTAAAGTACTCACCTCTAAAAACCATTATACCCATCGGCCATGAATAAAGAGATTCATCATTAATCATTATTAGAGGCAAAAGGTAATTATTCCAGCTACCTGTAAGAGTAATAACGCTAACTGTTGCTAAGATTGGAGTTGATAAAGGAAGAGTAAACCTAAAATAAAATTGGGTATAACTACAGCCATCGCAAACAGCGGCTTCAAATATCTCTTTTGGCATTTGTCTAAAAAATCCTCGAAAGAGAATTATAGAAAAACCAAGCCCAAATGCAATTTGTGGAATTATAACAGCCCAACTTGTACCCAATAAACCAAAATCACGCACTCTTAAAAACAAAGGTAAAATAGCAGTTGCAAATGGAAACATCAGTCCTAGTAAAAAATAATTATAAAGAAATTTATTTGCTGCAAATTTTACATGAGCAAAAACAAAGGCTGTCATAGAGGCAAATAAGACTACAAAAAAAGTAGTTCCGACTGCGTATACTGTTGAGTTCCATAAAAAAAGCCAGAAATCAGAATTAATTAAAAGAGATGTATAATTTTCAACCTTCCAGTCTATTGGTAAGCCTAAAGAGTTTGTTCTGAGTTCACCAGTGTGTTTAAAGCCTCCCATTACTGAAACATATAATGGAATAATAATTACTCCTGCTAGAAAAAATAGAAGAAGATATAAATAATAAGTTCTAAAATTTGTTTTCATTATCATCTCTCATTAATGTTCTTTGATAACCAATTGCAATAAATAAACAAATTAAAAATATTACAACTCCAACTGCACTTCCAAATCCAACTTTCATTCGCATTACACCAAAGTAATATAAATAGGAAACCATCGAGTGTGTTACATTTGAAGGCCCTCCTCCTGTTAGTGGCATAATAATATCAAAAAGCTGTAAGCTACCTAATAGTGATAAAAAAACTGAAAGCTTAATTGTTGGAATAAGCATTGGTATTTTAATTCTAAAGGCAGTTGTTATTGGGCCTGCTCCATCTACTTTAGCAGCTTCTAAAACTTCTTTTGAAATAGCTTGCAATCCTGCAATATAAATCATCATGTGAATTCCAAAAAATTTCCAAAATATAACAATTAAAATTGCTACTAACGCCCAATCCTTATCACCAAGTACAAATGGTGCTTCTGCACCAAAAAATCCCCATATTGCAGCAACTAAACCATAATTACCATCATAAATGTATGCCCAGATTAACGCCGTTACTATTTCTGCTAAAATAAATGGAAGAAAAAAAACTGTTCTAAAAAAAGCTGCTCCTCTGAGTTTATCTGAAATCATTAAAGCAATTAAAAGAGCAAATGGTAATTGAACAAATAATGATATAGCAATTATATAAAAATTATTTTTGAGTGACATAATAAACACTCTATTTTTGAATAAAAATTCATAATTTTTAAGTCCAACAAATTTCTCAGGTGCGCCATAGCCATTCCATCTAAAAAAACTGTAATAGGCTGCTTCACCTATTGGAAGAACTACAAACAAAGTAAATATTGTTAAAGCAGGTATTAAAAAAATTATTATTGTATAATACCTACTAAGTAGTGCATCAAATTTTGCTGATCTCATAGCTATGAACAGGGCCCTTAATTAAAAAAAGGGCCCTGATATTTATATTATTGATTAAATTCCCAAGCTTCTTGAACAGCTTGAGTAGCTTCTTCAGGAGTAATAATTCCTGCCGCTAAATCAGTAGATACGTCATTAACAACTCTACCAATATCTGCACCCAAGAACTGATCATAAAATATTTGATGATATTCTGAGTTAGAGATATTTTGTGCAACTTGTTGCAAGAAAGGATTTGTAAGAGATACATCAGCACCTTTCACGATAGGTATATAAGCACCTTTTCCTGCATCATCTTTTTGAATATCAAGAGATACATAATGCATAATAAATTCAACTGCTGAGTCAGGAGCACTACTTGAGAATAACCAACCATTTATACCGCCAAGTGTGTCCCCAGCATCACCGAGACCACCACTCGTCATTGGCATATTAAACATTCCCATATTATCATCTCCTAAACCTTCACCACTTGAACTGTTAGCTTTTTGAGAACCATACATCCAGTTACCCATAAGTGCCATTGCACATTTACCGTCTCCAAAAAAACCTGCTTGATCTGGCCAAGTGTGTGATAAAAATCCTTTTTGAAAAGGTTCTAAAGCAACTAGCTCGAGCATTTGCTCACCTGATTTTAAGTATTCTGGTCTATCCCAACCACCATTATTAAGTGATTCAAGGAATAATCCTTTTCCACCATTTCTTATGTGGAGGTGTGTCCAAAGAAAGTGAACAGGCCATTTATCTTTACCGCCCATACAAATAGGAGTAATTCCTGCTGCTTTGATTTGTTTTACAGCACTAATTAAATCATCCCATTCTTTGATGGCTGAAACGTCAACTCCGGCTTGATTAATAAGATCTTTATTATACCACCAAGCAACTTGCGATACTTGTAAAGGTAAACCTACTCTTTGACCTTCAAATGTAAAAGCATCTGCTGCTGCTGCACTAACAGTATCCAAATAACTATCTGGCACAACATTGGAGATATCTCTTAAAAAACCAGCTCTGGCTTGATCATACATAACTCCGCCACTCCAACTATAAAATATATCTGGTCTATCATTTGATTGAAGCATTGTAGGTAACTTTGCTTTGAATGATTCATTTTCTAAATACTGCATAACAACAGTGTGTCCTGTTTTAGCTTCAAATTCTTCAACAGCCCTAACCATGTTAGCATATGAACTTGAGTCTTCACCAAATAAGTGAAGCCACTTTATAGTATCTGCTTTAACAGAACTAAATGACATCAAAATAGTTAGTGAGAAAAATATTTTTAGTAATAATTTCATTTAATCCTCCCTAAGATTATCGTAGTAAGAAATTTATAACACTAAAGGGATTTTTTTAAACTAAAAAAGGCAATTTTTAGGCTTAAAACCATCTATTTATGCTGTAAGATTAAGCAAAAATTTTTAATGAAAGATAAACCAAACATCATTATATTTAATCCAGATCAATGGAGAGGAGATATGCTTGGATATCTTGGTTATCCAGGCGCACAAACTCCTAATTTAGATAATATAATTAAAGAAGACGCAGTTGCATTTAAGAATGCTTTTTGCCAAGCGACAGTTTGTACACCAAGTCGTTGCTCATTTATGACTGGCTGGTATCCACATGTACATGGTCATAGAACAATGCATTATATGCTACATACTGATCAAGGGGACTCTAGCATTTTATCCGAACTAAAAAATAAAGATTACTTTATATGGTGGGGTGGAAAAAATGATTTGATAGCAGGACAAGAGGGTTATCGTAATCATTGTGATATTTATTTTGAACCAACTGATAGAGATTTTCAAAAATGGGGCTATACTCAACAACCAGGCACACATGGGGGAGATTTATCATGGAGAGGACCTGAAGATGGAGATAATTATTATAGTTTCTTCAAAGGAAAATTAGATAAAAAAGATAAAGATATTTATTTCGATGACGATTGGTCCATGGTTTATGGAGCATTAGATTTTATAAAAGATTATAAAGAAGATAAACCATTCTGTTTATTTCTACCACTTGGTTATCCGCATCCTCCTTACTGTGTAGAAGATCCATGGTTCTCTTCAATTGATCGAAGCGTAATACCTAATAGATATCAATACAAAACTTGGGAAGACAAACCAAGTCTTTTAAAAGGAATTATGGATGGACAAAGAATGCAAGATTGGACCGATGAACGTTGGAATGAATTACGAGCGGTATATCTTGGTATGTGTGCAAGAGTAGATTATCAATTTGGACTTTTGGTCAATCAACTAAAAGAAAATAATTTGTATGATGATACTTTAATAATTTTTTTATCTGATCATGGTGACTTTACAGGTGATTATAATTTAGTTGAAAAAACACAAAATACTTTTCAAGACTGTCTTACTAATGTTCCTCTTATTATTAAACCACCAAAAAGTGAAAATACATTAAGTGGTGTAAGCGATACAATGATTGAATTAATTGATATTGCAGGAACCATATATGATTACAGTAATATCGAACCCTCATATTGGCATTTTGGCAAAAGTATTAAAAATTTTATTGAACAGAAAACTGATAATCATAGAGAAGAAGTATTTACGGAGGGTGGTAGACTTAGATTAGAAAGACAAGCAAGTGAAAATCAAAGTCTTCAATTACCCCATGGTCTTTATTATCCTAGAGTTAGTTTACAAGGTCAAGAGGATGAAATTTTAATGCATACTAAAGCAACAATGTGCAGAAATAAAAAATTTAAATACATTAAAAGAGCTTACGAAAAAGATGAGTTTTATAATTTAATCGAAGATCCTGGAGAAATTAATAATGTTATTGATGATCCTCAATATGCCTCAGAACTTAAAAAACTAAAAGATAAAATGCTTTCATGGTATCAAGAAACTTGTGATGTTGTTCCACTAAAAGGTGATGAAAGAGATTTCAATTAATATAATTCGTTTTCAATTCTTGTAAGCCAATAGTCGACATCCATTTTCTTGTGCCCAGTTAATAACCTCCAAAACTTGACAACATTTATTTTATCAAGTCTATTAGTATCTGCTTCTTGCCAAGGATAGGACCGCATTAAAATATCATTGATAGTTTGATCTTTAGTTTCATCAGTCCAATACAAAGCTCGGTTTGGTAAAGGTTGATATTTTTTTTCAGGATCCCATAATAGTTCCTGTTTCTCAGTAGGCTGTAATCTTACTTTAAACATATATCTGATATCATCTGAAAAATTAACTCCAGCACCATGCCACAATCCATTATGGAAAATTCCTATTGTACCTGCTTTACATATGATATTTTTTTGTCCTTTTATATTTTGATATTTTGCGATTCCCATTTCATTTACTATTCTTAAATGTGTACCAGGAATATATCTTGTACCACCCATTTCTTTAGTAACAGCAGTTGGAAAGTAAAATAATTGGATATCGAAAGTAGTTCTTGGATCAATTGTGCTATCTTGATGATTAACTTGTGACATTTGTCTTTGATTTGCTTTTGCATAATATTTAGAAGGAAATGTTAAGTGAAGAAATTGATGGTCAACTACAGTTTTTGAACCAACTAAACTATTGATTGCTCCTGAGACAATTTCATTTTTAAATATTTTTTCCAAAGGAGAGTTTAAAGGGTAGGCATCTTTCAATGCAGTCCCAGCAGGTATTCTAGGTATACTACTAGAGGATTTTATATTTTGAAAGTAGTGCTGAATATTATCAACATCATCAATATCAGTATGCCCAATATCATTTAAAAATTCTTTATTGATATCTTCATCAATTAAACCTTCAAAAAAAAGACAGCCACTATTTGCAAATTCTGCCATTTGCTCAGTTGACAATAATTTTGTCATTTTAAAAATCTCCTTCTTCTATTTTTTCAAAAAAAAACTCATGCTTTAAATATGAAGTTCTAAATTCTTGACCAGGATGCTCTGGAATAGATTGACTCGATTGAAACAATCTCCATCCATCCAACAAAGCGTCAAGACCAGTGGGATAAGGTGGTTCATCACTATCGCCTGTCATATGAAGTTTTTTTCCTGTCCCATCAAATGTTGCCCAAGAAATAACTTCTGCTTCTAGACTTGGAAACTTTAAATAAAGAACTAAAACTTTTTGTCTTTTAGTCATTTAGTTTTCTTTAAAATAATTTTTTAATAATTCCTTTGGAGGATCATATGTTTTAATTTCATTCAGCATAAGATTTTTATATTTGTTTATCAAATCTTCATCGTTAATAGGATTTAATTGGCCAGGATCTTCCTTCAAATTATAAAGAGCACATTTAGTATCTTCTAATGATTTATGTGGATCCGATTTTCTAAGAATTCTATTAACTTTCATTACTGGAATATTTTTAGTAAAGTTGAATGGCTCATGCATTGTAGCAGTTTGCAACTCTTCGTGTGAAAAAAATTGCCTCATATTGGTTGGCATCAATGTATATTGAAATCTACTTCTATCATATTGATCAAAATTTTCTGGAAAATGAAAATATGTGTAATTTCCATCGGATATATTTATTCCCCCACCCCAATATCCATACAAAGCAAAATGCTCATTTTCACTGTCTTTATCTAGAAAGTTTAATATAGGTTTACCTTTAACCTCTTTAGGAAGATTATGACCATGCATTGTCATGAATGTTGGCATCAAATCAATATTTTGAGTTACAACATTTCTTTGCTCGCCCGAATATTGTTTGTATTCCGGGTGATAAAAATAAAAAGGTATATTTGCAATTTCATTATACAAAGGCATTCTGTTTTTAGCCCACCAATCATGTTCTCCAAGCATGAAACCATGATCTGTAGTTAAAATCAATGCAGTGTCATTCCATAAATTATTTTCATCAAAATAATCTAAAACCGTACCAAGTAAATAATCACATAGACCAACTAAAGCAATGTAATTGGCTTTTAACTCTGCAACCTCATCATCTGTTTCTCTCACTCTATCATACTGAGGCCAATCTAATCTTGGACCAGTATAATTTGTTTTTAGTTTTTCTCTAAATCGCTCTGGCGCAAAAAAAGGTTCGTGAGGATCAAAAGTTTCCAGTTGAAGAAACCAATTATCAGCATCTTTATTAATATTTATAAAGTCTAAACCAGATTCAAAACATTTAACTGAAGGAAAATCTTTTTCTTCTTTAATAAATTCACTATTGATTGCGTAATGATAATAACCTGTTTCCCTATCAGTTAAATTTAATTGTGATTGATGATATTTTTCTCTTAATTTTTCAAGTGGTGGTTGAACCATGGCTTTCCACGGGTCACTCTCTTGTCCTCTAATAAAATCCCATGAGTTAAATCTATTATGATAGGTTGCGCCACCATCTTCAAAGTAATGATAATGATCAGTCACAAGATGGGTATATGTATTATTTAGTCTTAAGATTTCTGGAAATGAATTATCAAATGGTTCTAATGGACCCCATGCACGGTGAAGAAAACTTAATCGACCTGAATGCATATCACGTCTTGCCGGCATACAGGGCATACTACCAATATAATGATTATTAAATTGAACTGATTTTTTTGCTAATCTGTTAAAATTTGGTGTTTCAATATATTTACCACCATAAGAATTTAACATTCTTTTATTTAATGAATCAAATAAAAGAAAAACAGTTTTCATAAATACCAGACTAATACGAAAAAAATAATTATTAAAGTTTTTTCTTTAATCTATGAAAAGAATCAGGATTTAATCCCATTTGACCAGGATTATTTACATTTTTAGCTTTTGTAATTTTAGTTGTTATATTTTCAACTTTTTTAATTTTACTTTTAATCTTTTTTCTTAAGGAGGTTGCTATTTCATCAAAAGTACTAATACCAATTAAGTTATTTAATTCATACGGATCAGCATCAAGATCGTATAGATTTGTTTCTGTGTATTGATTAGATGAAGGTTTATCACTCCCATTAGAGTCTTGATCAGCAATACAATATTTCCATTTTTCAGTTCTTAAACTTCTAGCTAATTGACTCTCACTTATTTGAACAAAAATTTCGTTTTCCCATTTTTTAGAAGTTTTATTTACCAAGGGCAATACTGATCTACCATCACAATGAGAGGTATTTTTGACTTTTGCCAAATCTAAGATTGTTGCATGAATATCTAATATATTGGTTAGTTCTTTTATACGTCCACCTTGTTGGAAAACATTTCCAATTAAAGAAGTAGGAACCCGTATTGAGCTTTCATGACATGAACGTTTATATTCTCTATTTCGTGTTTTAAAATTATTTCCATGATCTGATGTAAAAATAATTGCGCTATCATCAAATAATTTTAAACTTTTAATGACATCAATCATTCTTCCATAAGCTTCATCTATTCTCTTCACCATTCCATAATAACCTCCTAAATGTCGAGGAGAAGATCCAACCAGAGATGAAAGATCTGGAGGAGACCACTTACCTGTATATTTTTCTCTGTATCCAATAGGTGGTGGATAATCATCTGTATTGTTTTGGTGATGTGGCTCAATAAGAGAAACGAAAAGAAAAAATGGTTTTTTTTGATTTAGTTTAATAAAATTTATAGCTGCATCAGTTATTGCATCAACTCTATATCCTGGAAGAAATACTTTTTTATTTTGTCCATCATAAACATATGTTTCATAAGCATCGGAAGTAAATTCTAAAAGATTTGATCCCAACCAATAATCATAACCACCTCTATCCTCTTTTTTAACCGGTTCAGATGAGCCGAGGTGCCACTTTCCAATATATCCAGTAGCATATCCTTCTTTTGATAAATGTTTTGCAAGAGTTTTAATATTTTTTTTTAAAGGTATTCTATTTTTAAAACATCCAGTTTTTGTTGCATACATTCCTGATTGTAATGAAGCTCTTGCAGGCCCACAAACTGGTTGGCATGTAAATGAGTTATAAAGATGTGTACCTTCGACTGCATAATGATCGAAGTTCTCCATCAAGGATAATGGATTACCATGTAAACCAGAAGTATCCCAGCGTTGTTGATCAGTAAAAAATACAATAATATTTGGTTTAGATTTAATATTCATTATAATTTAGATTTATTTACTAAAAGGTTTTCCTTTATATTTCCTAAGATTGTCGGCGTGTTTTTTTCTATCTGTTTTTTCAAGACGCTCAACATATGTATTCCAGACTTTTGAATAAATATTTGCATGATGAGGACCACCTTCTCTAATTACACCTTGAAGTGGATCTCCTCTATCAGCCTGATACATATTTTCATCAATCCACTCATCGATTAAAAACATTCCATGAGCTACAAGATCTTTATGCTGATTTGCTAGGTTATTCAACTCATGCGGATCCTTTTCAATATCAAACAGCATATATTTTGGAAAATCTTTTAAACCAGTATCGTACGTTCTGATTAGTAACCAATTATCCCATCTTACAGATCTTTGACAACTCCAAGCACCATGACTAATAACTAAATAATCTCTTCCATTTGATGATTTGCTATTTGTTAAATTTTCAGTGAAATTAATACCATCCCATCTGTCAGGTTGAGAAGATGAAGTAATTTGAGAAATAGTTGAAGTTAAATCTAAATTATAAAATTTATTTTCTACAGTACTTCCTTTATTTGTATCTGTTATCCCCGGCCATCTAATTATTAATGGAACTCTATTAGTTATATGATCAGCTGTTTGGTGATCTCCCCATACATTTAACTCACCTTGATTTTCTCCGTGGTCTGCTGAAATAATTATTGCAGTATCATCCCAAAGATTCATTTTTTTTAAATCTTCAAAAACTTTATTTAAATAAAAATCTGCGTATTTAATTCCAGTGTCATATGCATCAATTTGTTCTTTAGCATCAGAAGTATTTTTAATTTCGCCCACTCCCATTGTATACTTTCCTCCAAGATCTTCATCAAATCCTGGAACTTCTCTAGCGCTATGCGGTCCAAAACTATTCCTTTGTTTTTTAATTAATTCTTCTGTCACCCATTCTTCAATAGGATCATCTTTAAAAGGATTTCCAAAATCTTCAGGCGTATCATACGGAGTATGAGGATCCCACATATTTACATGTAAGAACCAATTTTCTTTTTCTCCATTATTTTCTAACCACTTTTTTATGACAGGGTAGACTTCATTAGCATTTTCTAAACCACCTTTTCCAGTGTCATACGTTTCGGTAAAACCAAACCAAACTTGATAAGCTGTATGTCTTTCAGGGAAAGGACTGATACTTGCTGTATAATATCCTGCATCTCGAAGAACTTTTCCAAGAGATGTAAAAGCATATTCTCCTCTTAAGCCGCCTTTAAATTCTCT
>CACNHT010000004.1 GCA_902620285.1 uncultured Alphaproteobacteria bacterium
TTTTCCATAATCTGTCATGCTTTGGAAACGTGACGCAAAAGAATAGTATCCACTATCATGGCCATTGTATCTTCCAACACTGCAACCATTAGCTCCAGCATCCATCCATAACTTAAAAAAAATCTCTGATTTTTTCATTATCATATCAATATTTTTATGATGAAATGTCCAAGCTGCAAAACAATTCTTTACCCCAGGGTCTGGTTCCATTTTATGCATCATCGGTTCAGCAAAATTCATTTTTTCCCATGAGGTTATCTCAAAATAAGGATTCATTTCATTGTTAAAGTTTTCATCTTGACTTATTTTGTCATCAATTAATCCAAACTGTTCATAGTTTTCATAACCAATCATTGTACTAAATGTTCCTGTATCTGTCCCATGACTTGAGACTAATGCTGATCCAATTGCTCCATGGTTGCTAAAATGTTTTTCAATTATTTTGTAGCCATCAATTGCTTTTTGAATATTACCAGCTAACTTGTAAGTCCATTGTCCAATTACCATTTTATCTCCTTTAAATGTTTATTTGTCTCTTAAGCATTCTTAGATTATAATTTTTAATAATTCTTATTTTTGAATGATAATCTTTTATTTCATTCCAATAATTACTATTTTCCATTGTTTTATCAAAGTGCTTACCAAGTTGAGTCATGGAATCAAATCTTGCTGCAAATACGTACTGGTTTGGTCTTGGATAATCAGCTCCTGAGGTAGACATTATATTTAAGCCAGTGCATCCATTACTGTTATAATGTTTCCAATCAATTTCAAAACTATCAATAACTGCTTGTTGATCATCACATTCAAAAAGCCAAATAGACCAAACTGATAACTTATCATTTGGACCATCAATATTTCCAACAATTTTTCTCATGTACATAGTTTCAATAAGTTGAGTATTTGATCCTAAATTAGGTTCAATTAATTGATCCCATTTTCCATTTGAATTATTCCATGCATCATCCATTAATCCATAAGATTCATAATTTTTAAAATTTACACTTATTGCAAACGATCCGTTATCAGCACCAGTTAAAACACCTAGTGTTGTAAATTCAGCACCATTTTCTTTGTGCATACCAGAAACTTTATCAAAAATATCTAGGGCGTTTGTATGATTAGTTCTAATTTTCCATTGAAGTAACATAATTTCCTCCTTTCATGCTTCTTATAAATTTTATTCTAAAAATATTACAAAATAATTAAAATGTTAAAATTTAACTGTTTGTGAATTACTAGATTAGTGTTTAGAATGAATATTAATTGTAAAAATGATTTTTAAATATGTCATCAAAAATTAAGAAATTTACACTAGGTTATTGGAGTACAAAAGGCTTAGGGTCTGCTTCTAGGCAAATGGTTATATACGCGGGGATACCATTGGTTGCTAAAATTTATAAGGTACTTCCCAAAGAAGAAAATGGTGAAATAATTTATGAAGGTAGTTCTTGGCATGATAATGATAAAATACATTTAAAAAATAAAAATAGTTTAATTAATTTACCTTACTTGCAATTTATAAAAGATAATAAAGAATTTGTTATTTCACATTCTAATACATGTCTTACTTTTTTAGGAAAAGAACTAGGAATGTTTGGAGAAAATATGCACGAAGAATTAGAATGTGAACAACTACTTCAAGAAAGTGTAGATTTGCGAAATATTGTAACAAAGTTTGCCTATACTCATTTTCAATCAGAAGAAGAGGAATTGCAAGCCGCAAAAGAAGTTTTTACTTCTGCGTTTGAAAATTCTAACTCAGGAAAATTACAAAAATTTGAACATTGGTTAAATGCAAAAGATAATAATCTTGTAAAAACATTTCTTGTAGGTAACAATATTTCTGCTCCTGATTTCAATCTTTTCGATACGTTAGATTTATATAAAAAATTTTTATTGCATTATAATTTTGTTAAAGATGCAAAAGATGAAAATATTTTTGAATTAGCTGGATTTCCACTTGTATCTGACTTCTTTAATAATTTTATACAGCTTCCTAAATTGCAAAAATATTTAAATTCAGAATTATATAAACTACCTTTTACCAATAAAGGCGCAAAGTTTGGATCAGGTATGAGTGGTATTACCTGGGATCCAGTAATTGATAATGATACAACACCTGAAGAAATAATTATCGAATAAAAAAAAATAGTTTAAAAGGATTCTTTATGAAAGAAATAAATTTTTGGTTTTCTATTGGTAGTACATATACTTATTTAACAGTTAATAGATTGCATGATGTAGCAAAAAAAGAAAATATCAAATTCAATTGGCACCCTTTCAGTGTTCGAAAAATTATGATGGACATGGATAATATTCCATTTACGCCGCCAGCTAAAAAAATAAAATCAGATTACATGTGGAGAGATATAGAAAGAAGAGCAAAATTTTACGGGTTTGAAGCTAAGGTTCCTGCTCCCTATCCATTAAAAGAATTTGATTTAGCAAATCAAATTGCAATTCTTGGAATGAATGAGGGTTGGGGCGTTGATTACGTTTATAAAACATATCAAAGATGGTTTCAGCAAGGCAAAGAACCAGCTACTCAGCCAAATTTAAATGAAATTTTTCAGGAGCTTAATTTAGATCCTAATGAGACCTTAAAAAAAGCAAACGACCAGGAAATAAAAGATAAATACTTAAGCAATACTGAATATGCTTATAAAAAAGGAGTTTTTGGAAGTCCAACATTTATATACGATGGCAAAGAAGTATTCTGGGGCGATGATAGACTTGAAGATTGTATTAAATGGATTAAGTTACAAGGTGAGTAAAATATTATGAAATTTTTAAATTTTATTTTTCCTAAAGGTCAATGGTCTTTAACTAGAGTGGCAATACTGTTTGTTATATTCATGATTCTTGATTTTATTGTTGTCTATTACAAAATTATATAAGACTTTAATTCGTGGTAAGTGATTTATTATTTTCTCTTAGAGAAGTAGAAATTAAATTTGGAAAAAAGGTAATTTTTCAAGATTTAAATCTAAATTTACACAAGGGCGATATGATCGCACTAGTTGGTAAGAATGGTGTTGGAAAAACTACCTTAATGAAAACTATTTATGGTGATCAAGATTTAGATGCAGGAGAATTATGGAATTACCCTGATCTTAAAGTTGGATATTTTAATCAAAAATTTGAAAAACTAGATAATAAAACCATTGAAGAGAATTTTTCAGACTTACTTAATGAACAAAATAAACATTTTGTTGATATATTTTGTAATAAACTCAATTTAGACAAATTTGCTAATGTTGAAGATCTTTCAGGAGGTCAAAAAAGAAAAGTTTATTTAATTCGATCTTTATTAAAAGACTCAGATGTTTTGTTATTAGATGAGCCTACCAACCATTTAGATTTGCAATGCATCGAATGGCTAGAAAGTTATTTACGCAATTTAAATAAGACAATTATATGTGTCAGTCATGATAGAACTTTTCTCAGTAATTTTACTAACAAAGTTTTTTGGATAGATAGAGGAAAATTACGGGTAAGCCCAAGAGGATTTAAGGATTTTGATAAATGGTCAGAGGAGTTACTCGATCAAGAATATAGAGAATTAAGAAATAGAAAGCAATTTGTTAATATTGAACTCGAGTGGGCAAATAAAGGTGTAAAAGCCCGAGTTAAGCGAAATGAAAAAAGATTAAAAAGAGCAAAAGAATTAAAAGCGCAATTAGAAAAGGATGAAGCATCTTACAGAAGTGCAATTAAATCTTTAAGACCTCAAGTTTCTAAAAAATCTACCGATCAATCTAAATTTATTGCTGAACTTCAAGAAGTTTTTGTGAAATATCCAAATCAAAGTGAATTTGTTTTTAAAAATTTATCCATTAAAATTTCAAAAAATGATCGTATTGGTCTGTTAGGGAATAATGGAAGTGGTAAATCAACTTTTCTACGTACAATTCTTAATGAAATAAAAATTTCTAAAGGTAAAATCAAGCTGAAAAAAAATTTAGAATTTTCTTATTTTGATCAAATGCGTAATGATCTTAATGGTAGAAAATCTATTAAAGATATCTTAGTACCCTCTGGAGGCGATTATTTAAAAGTTCAAGGAAGAGATAGGCATGTTTGTAGTTATGTTAAAGATTTTCAGTTTGATCCTAAAAATGTCAATCATACTATACAAACATTATCAGGAGGAGAGCAAAATAGATTACTTTTGGCAAAAGTATTAGCTAATCCCAAAACTGGACTTATATTAGATGAGCCAACAAATGATCTAGATTTAGAAACGCTAGATCTGTTAACTGAAATGTTATCAAATTATAATGGAACATTGCTAATAGTATCGCATGATCGAGATTTTTTAGATCAAACTGTTAACAAAATTTTACATTTCAAAGAGGATGGAAATGTATCATTGTTTTTTGGTGGATACAGTGATTTTTTAAAATCTGAAAATCAACAAGTTGCTAAAAATAAAGTAACAAAAAAATCAAATTCAGAAAATAACAAAGTAAAGAATTCTAAAGCTAAACTATCATATAAGTTTCAATATGAATTAGAGCAATTACCAAACCAAATAAAAAATATTCAACAAGAATTAGAAGATATTAAAAATGAATTGAAGGATACAAACCTATATTTGGAAAATTTTGAACGTTATCAAGAAATAACTTCCAAAATGGAAGTTCTTAATAATGATCTCAATACAAAAGAGAATAGATGGTTTGAATTAATTAAAATGGAAGAGGATCTAGTTAGTAATTAAGCGACAATTAATAAGCGCTAGTATTATCAGATTTAGTATCTACATCTTTCAATTCTTTTAATAAACTTTCAGCATGTGATGTCATCATTCTAAAATCAGAAAGTAAGGTGGTAAATTGAAAACCGTACTCCATCATTTCTTTCATATACTTAACTGATCCATTATGAATACCTGCAATCTTTCCTTTTTCTTTAGCTTTTTTTGCAATCATTTTTATATTTGAAAATACGGGATCTTCACGAACATCAAATTTAGGTGGTAAACCATAAGAAGAACTCATATCCGCAGGTCCAATATAGATACCAGTTAAGTTTGGAACTGAAAGAATGGCATCTAAATTTTCTACTGCTTGTTTTGTTTCTATCATTGCCAAACTTACAATATTATCATTTGCATGTTGATAGTAATCTGAACCATAAACTACCTGAGCCCTCATTGGACCAAAACTTCTTTGACCTATTGGAGGATAATAACAATATGAAACAAACTTTTCACAGTCTTCTTTTGTATTTATCATTGGCGCAATAATTCCTTGAATACCTAAATCTAACATTTTCATAATAATACCTGGCTCGTTCCATGGTACTCTTGTCATAGGAACAGTATCACTATTTGTTAATCCTTGAACCATTGAAATAGCAGTAGAATAATCATTTTGGCCATGCTGCATATCGATAGTTACTGAATCCCAACCCATTTTACCAAAGGCTTCTGCTGTAAAAGAATTAGGTATAGAAAGCCACGCATTTATAGATGCTTTATTTTTTTTCCAAATATCAAATAATTTGTTTTTCATAATTATGATTAGAATATAATAATAATTTATAATATATTAATACTACTCTTAAACATTATTTAATTTATAAAAACTATAAAATGATAAAATTTATAATCTGGTCTTTAATAGCAATTTTTTTAATAGTTATTTTTTATTTTTCTTTTAACTATTTTTTAAGTTTAATTAGGGATCAAATGATTTTTATGCTTTAGATTAATTTTTTGTCGCAATTCCTAATTTTCCTCGTTTTTTTGGATCAAAATATTACATAAATAGATTTACAGTCTTTCTATTTATAGTATAAATTTCTTATAAATGGAGGAAATGATGAATAAAATTTTAAATATTTTTTTAACTTTTATTCTTACAGCTTTTTTCGCAACATCAACATTTGCTGCCACTAAAGTAGTTTGGTGGATGGAAAGTAGTGCAGATACTGACCCTACAGTTCAAGAAATGATGTGTGATGCTTTTAATGCTGAACAAGATGAAGTAGAATTAGAATGTGTATTTAAAGAAGACATTAATGATACTATCAGACCAGCTCTTTTATCTGGAAGTGGACCGGACATGTTTGATACACCTGGTGCTTCATATATAAAAATTTACCAAGATGCAGGTCTTGTTAAATCTATGCAAGAGTATGCTGATCAATATGGTTGGCAAGACAAACTTCTAGGTTGGGCTTACAACTCAGGAGTATTTGATGGTGAATTATATTCAATTCCAAAAAACTATGAAACAATGATTTATTTTTATAATAAAACTTTGTTTGAAGAAAATGGATGGAGTACGCCAAATAATTTAGAAGAAGTTGAATCTTTAGCTGCTAAAATAAAAGCTAAGGGAATGAATGTTTATGCGTATGGTTCTGCTGGATGGCAGCCAACTCACGAACATTTAGTAGGTAACTATTTCAACACTTATGCTGGACCAGATAATGTCTATAAAGCATTAATTGGTGAAAAAAAGTGGACTGATCCAGAGTTTGTAGAAGCAATTGAACTTTTAAGAAAACACATGGTAGATGAAGGTTATTGGTCTGGGGATTTAGAGACATATTATTCTTTAGATTGGGATGATTTTAATAACGAGTTTGCTACTAGAGGTTCTGCGATGCTCATGATTGGAACTTGGGGTTTCAATGTAACGGCAACAAATTTTGGAGAAACTTCTGATGATTGGGATTGGAATCCTTTACCGATTCTGAATTCACAGGCAGGAAGTGCTCCTAATTACCAACTTGCAACAGGTGGAACTATGTCCATTAATGCAGCATCTAAAAATGCTGATGGAGCTGCAAAAGTAATTGATTGGATTCTTTCTGATAAAGAAAGAGCTCTTAAAGTTACTGGCAGTTTAGGTTATGGCGCTTGGTTGTTACCACTAAAATACACTGATGCTGACTTTGATCCTAATATTGATCCAAGACAAAAAAGATTCTTAACTGAATTCGCAGAAGCTTCTGATTCTGGAAACTATGGATATACAACATGGACGTTCTATCCGAATGACCCAGGTGTACATATTTGGAAAGATATGGAAGTTGTTTGGGCTGGAGATATTACTCCACTTGAATTCATGGAGGAATCTCAAAGACTTTGGGATCAAGCTCGTGCAGACGATGCATTAGTTCCAGTTGGAAAAAGATAATTTATAAATTTAAATAAGGGGAAATTTTTTCCCCTTATTAAAAATAAAGTAATTATGCCAAAATTTTTAACAAGTATAAATGCAATTTCCTGGTACTTTTTATTTCCAGTTATATTTATACATTTTTTTGTGGTAGCATTCCCATCGATACTAAGTTTATTGTTATGTTTAACGGACTGGAATGGTTTCGGCAGAATAAACTACGTTGGATTAGAAAACTTTCAAGAATTATTTAGAGACCGTGTTTTCAAGAAAGCAGTTAAACACAACATAATTTGGACAGTAATGTTCTTAACAATACCAGTAATCGTAGCACTTATTATAGCATATCTTTTAACTGGAATAAAAAGAGGACAACTTTTTTATAGGCTAGTGTATTTTTTTCCATACATTCTAGCCAGTATCGTTAACTGTTTGATTTGGAGATACATATTCCATCCAAGACATGGCTTAGGGGGTTGGTTTGAGAATCAAGGTATTGATTTTCTTGCTAAGTCACCTTTTGCAATGAAGGAGACTGCTTTATACGCTGTTGCCTGGGTAGATATGTGGCATTTTTGGGGCTTCTTAGTTATTATTTATTTAACTGGAATGTATCAAGTGGATGACTCTCTTTATGAGGCAGCAGATATTGAAGGAGCAACAAAATTTCAAAAATTTAGATACATTACTTTACCAATGATACGACCAATTTTTGTTTTATCTTTAATAATTATAATCATCTGGTCTGTCCCAACTTTTGACTATGTATATATTTTAACAATGGGTGGGCCAGCATATAGTTCTGAAGTTGTAGCAAATCATCTGTATTCTCAAGCCTTTCAACGAATGAATGTTGGTTACGCGTCTACTATAGGTGTCATGATGTTCTTCTATGTCGGTATTATAGTTGGTTTCTTTGCAATTTTGAGGCGGATGGGTTGGGAGGTATAAAATTTTAAATGGCAACTGCAAGATTTAGACAAAGATCAAGCTATATTAATCACGCCATTTTGATTTTTATGGCTTTAACAATTATTTTGCCATTACTAGTTTTAGCTTTTAATTCTATAAAACCATCTTCTGAATTTGGAGCAAATCCATTAGGTTTTCCAAATGAAATAAGATTAATGAATTATTATGATGCTTGGGTGAATGGAAATTATACTCAAATATTTATGAATTCACTTACTTTGGTTATCGGAACATTGATATTAAATTTGACTGTTTCAGGTTTAGCTGCATTCAGTTTGGCAGTTTTAAATCCAAGAGGAATTCAAACAATTGTTGTTGGCTTATACCTTTTAGTTGGAATAAGTATTCCTGCTCAATTATTTATTTTACCATTATTTTTAATGTGGAAAAGTTTATACCTCCTAGATACAAGGATTGGTTTAGTTATTATTTATAGCGCCTTAAATGCCCCTTTTGCAACTTTCTTAATTCGCTCTTACATGTTGCAATTACCTACAGAACTTTTTGAAGCCGCTAAACTAGATGGGGCATCTGTAATGCAATTGTTTACAAGAGTTGCCCTACCTTTATCTTGGCCAGTTTTTTTAACAACAGCACTTATTGTGTCATTAACAGTTTGGAATGAGTTTTTATTTGCTATTACTTTTATTATTACTGATGAGTACAAACCTATTTCGTCAATTTTATTTACATTTCAAAGTAGATTTGCAAATGATTATGGATTGGTGAGTGCGGCGTCTATTTTAATGGCGGCACCAATTGCTATTTTATTTATGTTTTTTCAAAGACGATTCATTGCTGGTTTAACCAGTGGTGCTACAAAAGGTTAGTTCAATGGGAGGAAGATGGAACTTAACAAAGAATATGAGGAGAAAGTTTATTCAGGAGTTTTAGGTAAAATCATAGGCGTCTATCTTGGCAGACCTTTTGAGGGTTGGTGGTATGATAGAATTATAAAAGAATTAGGCCCAATTAATTATTATGTAAATGATAAATTAAATATGCCTGTTCAAATCACAGATGATGATTTGACTGGAACTTTTAGATTCATAAATGCTCTAAAAGATTTTAATTTTGATAAGAATATTTCTTCTAAACAAATTGGACAAACTTGGTTAAATTATTGTTTGGAAAACCAAGCTGTTTTATGGTGGGGTGGTAAAGGAACATCATCAGAAGATACCGCTTATCAAAATCTTAAACAAGGTATTCACGCGCCAGATAGTGGTTCTATAAAAACAAATGGTCGAATTGTTGCAGAGCAAATAGGTGCTCAAATTTTTATTGATGGATGGGGATTAGTTTCGCCAGGTGATCCAGATCAAGCAGCTGATTTTGCAAAAAAAGCTGGAAGTGTAAGTCATGATGGTGAATCTGTTTATGCTGCTCAAGTTGTTGCTGCAATGGAAGCAATGGCGTTTATAGAAAAAGATACAAAAAAAATTATTGAGCATTGCAAAAGATATATCCCAAAAGATTCAACAATTTTTAAACTTATATCTGATATTCAAGATTGGAGTTCTGGTAATTTAGACTGGGAACAAGCAAGAGAAAAAATAGATGATATTTATGGTTATGAAAAATTTATTGGCGGTGTTCATATTGTACCAAATCATGCATTAATTATTTTAGCATTACTATTTGGAGATGATAACTTTCAAAAATCTTTAATGATTGTAAATACTTCAGGTTGGGACACAGATTGTAATTCGGGAAATGTCGGATGTTTTCTTGGAATTAAAAATGGATTAGAGAGTATTAAAGACGGACCCGACTATATTACACCAGTTAATGATACAATTTTTCTTCCAACAAGTAATGGTGCTGAAACGATGACTGACGCATTAAGAGAAAGTCAAAATATTGTTAATATTGCTAGACGAATTAATGGTATGGAAAACAAGATAGTAAAAGAAAATGCAAGATATAATTTTGAAATGCCAGGCTCTACTCAAGCTTGGAAAATTAATAAGACTAATGATAATAATTTAAATACTACAATTACTAATGTTCCTTATGAAACCAAGATTGGTGAAAGAGCATTAGAAATTGACTTTTCTAATTTATCAATAGGGCATTCAAGTGTTGCCTATGTTGATACATTTTTTCCAGATTGGTTTACTGAACTAAAAGGATCTCAGCGGCAGAAATTTTTTCACTATGACTTTGTTGGATGTCCAATTGTCTATAGTGGACAAAAGATTAAAACTGAAATTATTTCAAAAAGTAAAAATAATATTAAAGTTACTTTATTTATAAAATATTGGGGTGAAGAAGATAAATTAAAACAAATAGATGCTGAAGAATATGAGCTTTCAAATAATGAAGTAAAATCAATTGAATGGATAGTTCCAGATACACATGCAAATCCAATTGGACAAATTGGATTTGTCATATCAGCAGATGTTAACACTTCAGGAAAATTACTAATTAATTTTCTTGATATTACGGGCACACCAAAAGTTACATTTAAAAGACCTGAACACATAGAAAATGCATCAAAAAATGGATATTTTTTTAACCAAGAATTTTATGGTCAATTATGGAAAAGAGCATGGGTGAATGATATCGATAAATGGCAATATAGGTGGTTAGAGTCATTTAAAATTATCAATGGAGTTGGTAGAGGTCATATTTTACAAGGATCATCTTCCTGGAAAGATTACACCGTTACTTCAAAAGTGAACTTTCCATTAGCATCAGCTGGAGGATTAATAATTAGATCTCAAGGAGTAAAGCGATATTACTCTTTAGAACTTACTTCCAATAATAAACTGCAGATTAATAAAATGTTTTATGAATTAGAAACATTAAAAGAAATCGATTTTAACTTTGAGTTTTATAAGGAATATGAATTAAAATTTGAAGTGAATGGAAATAAATTATTGGGTTATGTTGATGATAAGTTATTAATTGAAACACACGATAAAGATAATTCTTTTGAAACAGGCATGATAGGTTTTGTTACACAAGATGGAACATTGTCATCCAATTCAATAAGTATAGAGTAAAAATATAAGAGTATGAAATTAGATAATAATTTTGAAAAGAAAGTTTATGCTGGTGTCTTAGGAAAAATTATTGGAGTTTATTTAGGAAGACCATTTGAGGGTTGGCCCTATGATAAAATAATGAAAGAACTTGGGCCTATTTATTATTACGTAAACGACAAATTAAATTTACCTCTTCATGTTACGGATGATGATCTCAATGGTACTTTTACTTTTATTAAAGCTTTTAAAGACTTTAATTTTAATCGAAATATAACTTCAAAGCAAATTGGTGATACGTGGTTAAATTATTGTTTAGAAAATCAGGCTGTTTTAGCATGGGCTGGAAAGGGATTATTGACCGAAGAGAGTGCGTATTTAAATTTAAAAGAAGGTATTGAAGCTCCAGAGAGTGGATCAATTAAAAGGAATGGTAAAATTATTGCAGAGCAAATTGGTGCACAAATATTTATTGATGGTTGGGGAATGATTGCAGCAGGTGATCCAGACTTTGCATCTGATTTAGCAAAAAGAGCAGGGAGTGTTAGTCATGATGGTGAGTCTGTTTACGGCGCTCAAATGGTTGCTTCTATGGAAGCAATGGCTTTTATTGAAAGTGATACAAAAAAAATAATTGAGCATTGTAAAAGTTACATTCCTAAGAATTCTGTGATTTATAAATTAATTTCAGATATTCAAGATTGGAGTTCTGGTAATTTAGATTGGGAACAAGCTAGATTCAAAATTGAAGAACACTATGGGTATGACAAATACCAAGGATTTTGTCATATTGTGCCAAATCATGCTTTGATAATTCTAGCTCTTTTATTTGGAGATGATGATTTTCAAAAAACGTTAATGATTGTTAATACAGCAGGGTGGGATACAGATTGTAACTCAGGAAATGTTGGCTGTTATATGGGTATTAAAAATGGTCTAGAGGGCATTCAAAAAGGTGCAGATTTTATTACACCTGTTAATGACACTTTATATATTACATCTGCTCGTGGTTCAGAAACTATGACTGATGCATTAACTGAAAGCCAGAATATAATTAATATTAGAAGAAAATTAGATGGCCTTGAACATCAATCTATTAAAAACAATGCTCGATATAATTTTGAAATGGAAACATCTACGCAAGGATGGATGATTGATAAATCAAATAATAATAATCAAAATACTTTTTTAAAAAACTGTGAACATATCTCTGCTATTGGCAAAAGAGCTTTAGAGATAAATTTTAACAATCTTACAAAAGGAATTAATAGTGAATTATATGTGAATACATTTTTCCCAGAAGAATTTACAAGATTGAATGAGCAACAAGAAATGATGCTGATGGTTTACAGTTTTGTTGGTTGTCCTACAGTTTACTCAGGTCAAACAATTAAAGCAGAAATTATATCGAAGACGAAAAAAAATATAAAAATTAAATTATTTATTAAGTATTATGGTGAAGGAGATAAGTTATTTAAATTAGATTCGGAGGAATTTTACTTCTCAGAAAATGAAACAAAAAAAATAGAATGGACTATTCCAGATACATTATCAAATCCCATTACTCAACTTGGATATAGTATTGCATCTGATGAACAAGTATCAGGTAAAATATTAATAAATTATATTGATATTTCTGGAATACCTAAGATGACTTTTAAAAAACCTGAGCATATTAAAAACGACAAAGTAAATACGACAAGTCATAATATTAAATCTTTAACAAATGGTGTTTATATTCCAGATGATGAAAAATATTATGGTCAGTTATGGAAATTGGCTTGGGTGAATGATGTAGATAAATGGTATAGTTATGGAAAAAATTCATTTGGGTTAATCAAAAATACATCAAGAGGGCATGTATTTACAGGATCCTCCGATTGGAAAAATTATTCGGTAACTTCAAAAATAATGTTTCGTTTAGCATCATCTGGAGGATTGGTAATTCGATCTCAGGGTTTGCAGAGGTATTATTCATTAGAAATTAAATCAACAAATAAATTACAGATTAATAAAATGGAATATGGTCTAAAAATATTAAAAGAAGTAGATTTTGCTTTTGAGCCATTTGAGGAATACTTTATGCGTTTTGAGGCTGATAATAATTTTTTAAAAGGCTTTATTAACAATGAATTGTTAATTGAGGTAGAAGATAAATCAAATCAATTTGAAAAAGGTATGATAGGCTGTATTGTTGAAAATGGAACTATTATTAGTGATGAAATTTCGATAAATTGAGATAATATTCATTTGGAGGGAGGAAAATGAATTTAGATAAAGTATTTGAAGAAAAAGTTTATGCTGGTGTCTTAGGAAAAATTATTGGTGTTTATTTAGGTAGACCATTTGAAGGTTGGTATTATGACAGGATCATGGAAGAACTTGGTCCAATTAATTATTATGTAAATGATAAACTTGATTTTCCAATACATGTCACAGATGATGATCTAACAGGTACTTTTAGGTTTATAAATGCTCTTAAACATTTTAATTTTGATAAAAATATTTCGCCTAAACAAATTGGACAAACCTGGTTAAATTATTGTTTAGAAAATCAAACTGTACTTGCGTGGGCAGGAAAAGGAATTTTAACTGAAGAAAGCGCATACATGAATCTTAAACAAGGTATTCACGCACCTGAAAGTGGTTCCATTGCTAAAAATGGTAAAGTAATTGCGGAACAAATCGGAGCGCAAATATTTATTGATGGCTGGGGAATGGTTTCTCCAGGTGATCCAGAACAAGCTGTTGATTTAGCAAAAAGAGCAGGGAGTGTTAGTCATGACGGTGAATCTGTTTACGGCGCTCAAGTTGTTGCTGCTATGGAAGCCTATGCATTCATAGAAAAAGATTTAAAAAAAATAATAGAGGACAGTAAAAAATTTGTTCCAAATGATTCAACAATTTATAAATTAATTTCTGATATCCAAGATTGGAGCTCTGGTAATTTAGATTGGGAACAAGCTAGATCCAAGATTGAAGATAAGTATGGGTATAGTAAATTTCCAGGTAATTGTCATATCGTTCCTAATCACGCACTAATTATTTTATCGTTGTTATTCGGAGATGATGATTTTCAAAAATCCTTAATGATCGTCAATACAGCAGGATGGGATACGGATTGTAACTCAGGAAATGTTGGTTGTATCTTAGGAATAAAAAATGGATTAGAAGGAATTAAACAGGGTCCAGACTATATAACTCCTGTAAATGATATCATTTATTTACCAACAGCATATGGTTCTGAAACAATGACTGATGCTTTATTGGAAAGTCAGAACATTATTAATATAACAAGAAAAATGAATGGTCTTGAAAGCAAGGTTATCAAAAATAATGCTAGATATAATTTTGAAATGGAAACATCTACACAAGGATGGATGGTTGATAAATCAAATGATAACAATCTAAATACTAGCTTATCTAATGTTGATTATAAATCAGATAATGGAACTAGATCGTTACAAGTCAGTTTTAATGATCTATCATTTGGTCTTGCAAGTGAAATTTTTGTAGATAGTTTTTTCCCAGAATGGTTTACAAAATTAGAAGGTTATCAAGTTCAAAGATATTTTCATTATGATTATGTCGCTTGTCCTATTGTATATTCTGGACAAAAGATCAAAACAGAAATTATATCTCAATCTGAAAAAGATTTGCGAATTAATTTATTTATTAAATATTGGGGAGAAGAAGATAAATTAATCAAATTATCTTCTGATGATTTTAATTTAAGGAGTAAAGAAAATAATACAATTGAATGGGTTGTTCCTGATACTTTTGCAAATCCAATAGGACAGATAGGTATTAGTATTAATTCTGATGATAATGTTTCAGGAAAAATTTTAATTAATTATTTAAATATCTCTGGAACTCCAAAAATGACTTTTAGAAGACCTGACCACATAGATGAATATAAAAGAGGCATATTTTATAAAGAGGAGGTTTACGGTCAATTATGGAAAAGAGCTTGGGTCAATGATGTAGATAAATGGCAATACCGACATAATGAATCATTTAAAGTAGTAAGGGGCATAGGTCGTGGTCACATAATGACTGGGAGTGAGACATGGAAAGATTATACAATTTCTTCAAAGATATCTATTCCTCTCGCATCTGCCGCTGGATTAATTGTTAGGTCTCAAGGTTTAAAAAGATATTATTCTCTTGAGTTAACATCTGAAAATAAACTCAAGATTAATAAAATGGAATATGAATTAAAAACACTTAATGAAATAGATTTTAATTTAGAATATTTTAAAGAATATGATTTAAAATTTAAAGTAGATGGCAATAAACTTCAAGGTTATGTTGATAATCAATTACTAATTGAAGCAGAAGATTCATCTAATCCATTTGAGGAAGGTATGATGGGATTTTTAACTGAAAATGGAGCAATTCAAAGTAATTCAATATCTATAGAATAAATTTGTAAAAAAAGGGGAGAAATAATGAAACTAGATAAAGTGTATGAAGAAAAAGTATATGCAGGGGTACTTGGCAAGTTAATTGGTGTTTATCTAGGACGTCCTTTTGAACAATGGACTCATGAAAGAATATTAGAAGAGTTAGGTGAGATTAATTACTATGTAAATGAGAAATTAAATGTTCCATTAGTAGTAACTGATGATGATATTACTGGTACCTTTACTTTTTTAAGAGCTTTAAGAGAAAATAATTATGATCCTAATATTACGCCAAAACAAATTGGTCAAAGTTGGTTAAATAATCTTATAGAAAATAAAACTGTTTTGTGGTGGGGAGGTAGAGGTCATTCAGCTGAGGACACTGCATTCCAAAACCTTAAGGCAGGCATTCACGCCCCAATGAGTGGTTCGATTGAAACCAATGGAGAAGTTGTTGCACAACAAATAGGAGCTCAAATATTTATTGATGGATGGGCTTTAGTATCACCAGGAGATCCAGAAAAAGCTGCTGATCTTGCAAAAAAAGCTGCAAGCGTAAGTCATGATGGCGAAGCGATTTACGGAGCACAAATGGTAGCCGCTATGGAGTCTTTAGCTTTTATCGAAAAAGATATTAATAAAATTATTAATGAAAGTAAGAAATATATTCCAAATACATCTGAGATTTACAAAGTAATTGGAGAATTACAAAATATACGATCAGGTAATAGTGACTGGATGCAAGCAAGAGAATTTTTAGCTGAAAACTATGATTATGATAAATATTTAGGTGAGTGTCACATGATACCTAATCATGCTATTATAATTTTATCATTATTATTTGGGGATGATGATCTTCAAAAAACATTAATGATTGTTAATACTGCAGGTCGAGATACAGATTGTAACTCAGGAAATGTTGGTTGCCTGATGGGAATTAAAAATGGACTTGAGGGATTAAATAATGGCCCAGATTATCTTTCTCCAATCCAAGATAGAATGTATTGCCCTACGGCAAATGGTGGCGAAACACAGACAGACGCATTAACTGAAGCTTATAAAGTAATTAATACTGCAAAAAGAATGAACAATGAGGATATTGTTCAGCCTAAAAATGGATCCAGATTTCATTTTGAAATGCCTGGTTCAGTTCAAGGGTGGAGAGCAAACTATAAAGAAAATAAGAATATTTCCACTCATGTACAAAATATTGAATATGATAGTAAAATTGGAAAAAGAGCCCTTGAGATTAAATTTGATAGAGTAGCGCCTGGTGTCTTCTCTGAAGCATTGGTAGATGTATTTTTTCCTCAAGAGTTACACGAATTAGCAGGAAAAGCTAGAGAGAGATTTTTTCAAAGTTATAATTTTATTTCATCTCCATTATTATATTCTGGTCAAACAATTGAATCTGAAATTAATTTTGTCACAAGTTCAGATAAACCAATCAATGTTAAATGTTTCATAAATATGTTTGGGAAAGATGATGAATATGAAAGAATTAATTCAGAGGAAATAATTTTGTATCCAGGTAAATCACATAACTTAAAATGGAAAATTCCTTCAACTGAGGGAAATCCAATTACTCAAGTTGGATTTTCTATTGAATCTGAAGAAGCAAATTCTGGCAGCTTATTAATAAACTATCTAACATTTACGGGAGAACCAGATTGTTCATTTTATAAACCAAAACATATTGGAGAACATAAACGGGGTGTGAAAACATCAAACGCTGTTATGTGGAAATCAAGTTGGGTAAATGCTGTTGATAAATGGGAAGTAGGTGCAAGAACATTTAGAATAACAAAAGATAGTGGGAGAGGGATTATCATTACGGGTAATGAAGCTTGGAAAAACTATACTGTTAGCGCAGATATAGCAGTGCAAAGACTAACTACCGGTGGCCTTGCTGTAAGAGTACAAGGTTTAAATAGATACTATGGACTGGTAATTAATTCTTCAAACAAACTTCAATTAATAAAAGTGGTAAATGAAGTAAAAGTTTTAAAAGAAATGGATTTTAATTTAGAATATTTTAAAAATTATAAATTATCTCTTAAAATTAAAGATAATGTTCTTTCTGCATACTTAGAAAATAAATTAGTTTTAGAATATGAAGATAAGAATAATCTTCTTGATTCAGGAGCTATGGGATTGATTGTTGAGGATGGTACATTAGTCACTGATGAAATAGTTGTAGGATAAATATGAAATATAGAAAATTTGGATCATTAGATTGGAACGTATCCGAAATTGGATTAGGTTGCTGGCAAATTGGAGCAGATTGGGGAGAAGTTCGTGAAGATAAAGCTAAAGAAGTATTAAAATCATCATTTGATAATGGTGTTAATTTTTTTGATACTGCTGATGTCTATGGCATGGGTAGAAGTGAAAAATTTGTAGGTGAATTCATTAAATCAGTATCTGAAAGAATTTATGTGGCAACAAAAGCTGGAAGACAAATCAACCCTCATGTGGCCGAGGGATACTATAATAAGGAGTTAATGGAGTCTTATGTAGACCAATCTTTATCAAATCTTAATGTTGAAACAATTGATCTCTTACAAATGCATTGTCCTCCAACCGAAGTATATTCATCTGATCATACATTTGATATGTTAGATCATTTAGTGAGTAAAGGAAAAATTCAACATTACGGATTTAGTGTTCAAACAGTTGATGAAGCTTTAGCTTGCATCAAACGTCCAAATACAAAATCGATACAAGTTATTTTTAATATTTTTAGACAAAAACCTGCTGAAAAATTATTTGAAATAGCAAAAGAAAAAAAAGTTGCAATTATAGTAAGGGTGCCTCTTGCAAGTGGTTTGTTAACAGGTAAGTTCTCAAAAGATTCTTCTTTTGCTCCTGATGATCATAGAAATTATAATATCAATGGTGATGCATTTGATGTTGGAGAAACATTTTCAGGTGTTAACTTTAATAAAGCATTAGATGCAGTTGAAGATTTAAAAAATATTTTGCCAACTGATATAACTTTGTCACAATTATCGCTAAGATGGATTTTGATGCATGATGCAGTTAGTGTTGTTATTCCTGGCGCTAAAAATAAAGATCATGTGAATCTAAATACTTCTTCTTCAAATATTAATGAAATTTCTTCTTTGATGGATAAAATCAGTAATATTTACACAGAGTACTTTTTTGATGATGTGCATCATCGTTGGTAAAAAATTTTGTGTTAGAAGAAAATATAATTTTTAGAAGAGCTACGCTTGCATCAGTAATTACTTCTACCTACCCAATGATAGTCGTGGGTTGTTATTTTGGAATAACACCTTGGAATATGGAAAGACTTTCAATTGACGAGTCTGATTTAAGCTATGCAATATTACTTTTTGGTATTTTTTTTATAATTTCTAATCAAATTGCTGGAAGGATATTAGTCCCAAAATATGGAACTAAATTAGTTATGACTTTAGCTTTTCCTATTGTTACATTTTCCGCCTTATTGACTGTTATTTCCTCATCATATTTTTATTTTTTATTAACTTTTATATCTGGCGGAATAGGATGGGGTGCTTCTGGACCAATTGGAGGTATACATAGTCAACTTATTGAAAGACATTTTAAAAAAATTATTACACCATATTATGCCATGGGATTTAATTTAGGAATTCTCCTTGGAGGGGGATTAGCGGGTTTAATAATGAGAAATAATTATGAACCTTACATATCGTTTACGATTTTATCCTTTTTATCAATCTTAGTTTCCTCTTTTGTATATTCTTATGGATTACCTCGAGATTTAGATTTTAAAGGCGAAGGTGAGAAATTTAAATTACCAGAGACGAATGTTCTTTTATTTGGATTTTTGTTATTTTTTGTTTTTGGATCAGGTGGAATAATTATGGATTGGTCGACATTATGGTTGTCAAAAGATTTAAATACTCCTCTATACTTAGCAAGTATGGGATTAATCTTTTTTAGCATTGGAGGGATTTTTGCAAATTTATTTTCAAATTCTTTGATTAATTTATTCACTGAAAAAGTTGTAGGTTGTCACTTTGTGATGATTGGCGCAGCTATAATGTTTTTGTCTTTATTAACAAATAACTTCTACATTATACTAGGTGTTCTATGTATTTATGGATTTGCTATTGCAAATTTAGTTCCTATAATAATTCGACAAGCGGTTAAACAATCCAATGAAAGTATCCCAATGACTGTAACTAATCTTATAACAATTGGATTGTCTTCTACAATGATTTTACCTGCTGGAATTGGTTTTCTAGCTGAAACATATTCATTAACATTAAATATGTATTTATTAACCTTTGTAGTATTTATTTGTGCGGTTATATTTTCGCTTAAATATAAATAATGGCTAAACTTAAAATATCTCAAATTCAATTTAGTGCTAGTCACATAGCAAATTTAAATGCAAAAAATTTAGAACAAAATTTTAAAAAAACATTAAAATTTAAACCTGATTTAATTTGCACACCAGAATGCTCAAACATTATTACTAATGATAAAAATTTTTTATTATTAAATGCTCCATATCAAAATACATGCCCAGTTTTAAAAATGGCAAAAAATTTTGCTAAAAAAAATAAGGTTAATATAAATCTTGGTTCTTTACTCTTAAAAGTAAAAAAACAACGCAAACTAGTTAACAGATCTTTTTTTATTGATAATCATGGAGTGATAAAAAAAACATATGATAAAATTCATATGTTTGATGTCGAAATTAATAATAATGAAAAACATCAAGAATCATATTTATTTAAAGCAGGAAATAAAATAATTTTTACAAAAATTAATAATATTAAATTAGGAATGACAATTTGTTATGATTTACGATTTCCTAATTTGTATAGGCAGCTTGCTAAAAAAGATTGTTCAATTATTTTAGTTCCTGCTGCTTTTACTAGACCAACCGGAAAAGATCATTGGGAGGTTTTGAATAGATCACGAGCTATAGAGAATAATGTTTTTATTGTAGCAACAGGTATGTGTGGAAATCATCATATGAAAAGAAAGACTTATGGATATTCTCTTGTAGCAGATCCATGGGGGAGCATTGTAAATAGTACTAAAAATAAGCCTGCAATTCTTAATTCAATAATTAATATTTCTGATGTTAAAAATATAAGAAAAAAAATTCCTTCTCTAAAATATGACTAATTTTAAATCATTAGTTTCAGGTGTTGGAAATGTAAATAAAACTAGAAAATATTATGATGATTGGTCAGCAAAATATGATGAAACACTTAAGTTATGGAATTATCAAGCACCTAAAAAGAGCATTAAATTTTTAAAAGAAACAAATAATTTTAAACCAAAAAATATCTTAGATTTAGCATGTGGAACTGGCTTATTTGGTGCTGAATTAAAAACAGTTTATCCAAAAAGTCATATTTATGGTTCAGATATTTCAAAAAAAAGTGTGAAAATTTCATCAGGAAAAAAAATTTATAAAAAATTACAAATAAAAAACTTTGAACAATTACATCATTATAAAATAAAATTTGATCTTATTTCATTGATTGGTTCGATGACGTATTGCAAAAACTTTGACAAATTTTTTGCTAATATTAATAAAAATATTAAAGAAAAAGGCTTTGTACTATTTACCCATAGAATAGATTTATGGGAGAAACAGGATTTTTTAAGTATTTTAAAAAAACATCAAAAGACATTAAAAATCAGTAAAATTTCTAGACCTTTAAATTATTTACCTTTGAACAATGATTTCAAAAATAAAATAAAAATAAAAATTGTTTTATTACAAAAATATTAAAATTTAGGCTTTTTAATTAAAAAATTTGAGCCAAAACCGAGAATCGGGTATTTATTATTTAGGTTTATTTTCTATCCATAAACCAACGATGAAAAGAAGGGATATTCGCCGTGTCCCTTCTTTTTTTTATACACTAGATAAAATTGATTTGGCAACAAATTAAATTTATTTCTTTGAGTTAAAATTATCCATTTTTCGAAGTGTCTTTTCACTAACATGATGCTCTATTCCTTCAGCATCTTCAGAGGCTGTATTCTTGTCTAAACCAAGATTTAGTAAAAAATTGTATACAATATTATGCCTTTTTTTTGATTCACTTGCTATTTTTTGACCTTTAAAAGTTAAAAAAATTGATCGATAGGGTTCTCTTTTAACGTAACCCTGTGTCTGTAATCTTTGTATCGTTTTATTGGCTGTGGCTTGTGCAATACCCAAGTTTTCAGCAATATCAACAATACGAGCTTCACCTTTGGAATTTAAAAGTTCTGCAATTAATTCTAAATAATCTTCAGTATTTTCTGTTTTATGAGCATTTCGGACTTTGCTAAATGACATCCTTTTTTTTAACATAATAATCAATAAAAATTAACAGAAAATGTAGCCATAGCTATATTTATTAGCTATATATACATTTAATGAATGCACTAATTAATGCTATTAATGAAAAAACAAAGATCATTCTTGAAAATGATGGAAGGTTATTAAAGAAATCTTTTTTTGGTCTATTATTGCTTTCTCTTGTTTTTCAAGGAGGAGAGTTTGGGGAAGTTATACGATCATCAATGATAGATGCTTATATCCAAGTATCTGTTTTTGTAGGATTTACTCTTTTTGTTTTTATTGGATTGGACAGTTTAACAAAGTTTGATGTAAAGAATTTTTTATCTAAGACACAAAAGTTCCATGTCGGTATAGCAGCTTTTTTAGGTGCAATACCTGGATGTGGTGGAGCTATAATAGTTGTAACGCAATATATTCAGGGGCGTATTTCTTTTGGATCCTTAGTTGCTGTGTTAACAGCAACAATGGGCGATGCAGCTTTTTTAATACTTGCTATTGAGCCCACAACAGGACTTTTGATATTTGGTATTGGAATAATTGTTGGATCAATTTCAGGTTATATAATTGATTTTATTCATGGCATAAATTTTATGCAATCAGAGAAAAAAATAAAAGTTGAATTTGAAAAAATAAATAAAACTTTTGTATCGAATTTTAATTTCTTTTGGCTTTTTTTATTTATCCCTGGTTTTATTTTAGGTATTCTAGTTGCATTCCAGATAGAATTTTCACCAGCTTACAACTCACTTTTAGTTTTTGTAGCTTCTGCTGGAGCAATACTTTCAATATTTATGTGGTCATTAAATCCATTAAGTGATTTTCAATGCTCAACTGACAAAAGTAGAGGATTATTATCAAGAGTAGTAGATACAACTAATTTTGTAACCACCTGGGTCATTAGTGGTTTTCTTGTCTTTGAAATATTTATGTACTTTACAAGTTTAGATTTAAAAATATTTTTTGATTTATGGCTGCCGTTTGTTCCATTGGTAGCAATTCTATTTGGTTTTTTACCTGGTTGTGGACCGCAAGTTGTTGTAGCAACGTTTTATCTAAATGGCTATATTCCTCTTTCTGCTGAGCTTGGTAATGCTATTTCAAATGATGGTGATGCTTTATTCCCAGCAATTGCTCTTGCCCCAAAAGCTGCGATTTTAGCAACCCTTTATAGTGCAATTCCTGCATTAGTTGTTGCCTACGGATATTTTTACCTATTTGAGTAAAATCTTGAAGAAAAACTTACCATCTAAAGTTTGTATTGTTTGCAATAAGCCATTCTCTTGGAGAAAAAAATGGGAAAGAGATTGGAAGAATGTTTTATATTGTTCTAAGAAATGCTCTAAAAATGGATTAAAAAAAAATAATAATAATAATTAAATCTTATTTATGACAGATAAATTAAATAAAGAAAAAGATACACATCAAGCAAAAGATGATTCCAAAAAAGAAATACGCTTAACGAGATTAAAAAGGTTAGAAAAAAAACTGAAATCAAATATTTTAAAAAGAAAACAAGCTATTAGCAAAAATGGATAAATTAATTATTAAAGGAGGTTCTAAAATTTCTGGCTCAATTAATGTTCACGGTTCAAAAAATTCTGCACTACCGATTATTGTATCTTCTCTTTTATCTAAAGAAACTTTAAAACTCTCAAATGTACCTAATGTGGTTGATGTTCTAAATTTAATAAAATTACTGAAAAATTATGGTGTAAAAATTGAACACAAAAAAAATAAATTAAAAATAAATCCCTTAAAAATTAAGAATCTATCAGCAGATTATGATGTTGTGCGAAAAATGAGAGCCTCTATATTGATTCTAGGTCCATTACTTTCTCGATTTGGTGAGGCTAGAATATCTTTACCAGGAGGATGTGCCATTGGAACTAGGCCAATAGATATACATCTTGCTGGTTTATCAAAATTGGGAGCTAATTTTGAAATTCAAAATGGTTTTGTTGTTGGCAGTGTTAAATCACAATTGATTGGTAATAAAATCAAATTACCTTTTCCAAGTGTAGGAGCTACTGAAAATATATTAATGGCCTCGGTATTGGCAAAAGGTGAAACTAAAATTTCTAATGCTGCAAGAGAACCAGAAATAGAAGATTTGTCTAACTGTCTTATAAAAATGGGTGCAAAAATCAAAGGTCATGGAACAAAAACTATTCTTGTTCAAGGCGTTACAAAATTAAAAAAAGCAGAGCATGAGATAATTTCTGATAGAATTGTAGCCGGCACATATATAATTGCAGCTTTGATGTTAAATTCAGATTTAGAAATAAATAACTTTAATACTATCTATTTAAAATCCTTAATTGATATTTTAAAAAAAATGGGTGCAAAATTAAAAGTAAGTAAAAATTCCATAAAAGTCTCTAAAGGATCAAAACTAAAATCTACTAGTCTTTCAACTAGTCCATATCCAGGTTTTCCTACCGATTTACAAGCTCAGTTAATGTCTCTTATGTGTATCTCTGATGGGAAGTCAAAAATTAAAGAAACAATTTTTGAAAATAGATTCATGCATGTTCCTGAACTGAATCGATTAGGTGCGAATATTACAGTAGAAAAAGATACCGCTAAAATAATAGGTAATCAAACATTTAAAGGAGCGCAGGTAATGGCTAGTGATTTACGAGCTAGTATAAGTTTAGTGTTAGCTGCTATGAATGCGAATGGTCAAACGACACTAAATCGTGTCTATCATCTTGATAGAGGCTATGAAAATATTGAAAAAACATTAGGTAGTTTGGGAGCAAAAATAAAAAGACAGAAAAACTAACTTTTTCTAGTTTTTTCTTTGATCACAATATAAAAGCCTGCAATTTATGAGCAAAATAGTTATTGCAGTACCAAGAGGCAGAATAACAAAAGAATGTAAAAACTTGTTACTTAAAACAAGTTTTGCCCCTGATCCTCTACTATTTGATAAAGATACAAGAAAGTTAACGTTCAAATCTAAAAAAAGAAACATTGAATATATTAAAGTAAGAGCCTTTGATGCATGTACATTTGTTGCATTTGGAGCTGCACAAATAGGAATAGCTGGTGAGGATGTAATTAATGAATTTGATTACTCAGAAATTTATGCTCCACTTGATTTAAATATTGGTCATTGTCGAATTTCTGTAGCTGCTCTGAAATCTTTATTAAAAAAAGAGGATCCAGAAACCTGGAGTAATATTAGAATTGCTACTAAATACCCAAATATTACTAAAAAATTTTTTTATAATAAGGGAATACAAGTAGAAATTATAAAACTAAGTGGATCAATGGAATTAGCCCCTTCTTTAAATATGTGTAGAAGAATTGTAGATTTAGTTTCTACAGGAAAAACATTGAAAGAAAATGGTTTGACAGAAATTGAAGAAATAATGAAAATTCAATCTAAATTAATTGTCAATAGATCAGCTTATAAGACAAATATGAATGAGGTTTCAAAAATTATTTCTGAAATAGGTACTTTTGTTAAATGAAAATAATAAAATTTAATAAAAATTTTTATAATCAATTTCAGACAAAGATTGAAAAAAGAAATTCATTATCAAGTCAATCAATCCAAGAAGATGTAAAAAAAATTATTTATGATGTAAAAAAAAATGGCGATAAATCTCTAATTAAGTATGCGGCAAAATTTGATAAAGTTAAAATTAGTAAACAAAATCTAAGTTTAGATTTATCTAAAATAAAAATACAATCTAAAGTTGACCCACAAATATTTAATAGTTTTAAAAAAGCTATAAAAAATATCTCATCATTTCACAAAAAACAATTACCTAAAAATATTATCTATACTAATAATGGTGCTACATTGAAATCTGTATGGAAGCCTATTGATTCAGTTGGATTGTACGTACCTGGAGGAAGGGCTTTTTATCCCTCATCCTTAATTATGAATGCAGTACCAGCAATCATAGCTGGAGTAAAAAGAATTGTTTGTATAACACCACCAACTAAATCAATTAATCCATATTTTATAAAATTAATTAAGGAATTAGGTATTAAAGAAACATATTTTGTAGGAGGAGCTCAAGCTATTAGTGCACTAACTTTTGGCACTCAAACTATTAAGTCAGTAAATAAAATATTTGGACCTGGCAATGCTTACGTAGCAGAAGCAAAAAAACAATTATATGGAAAAGTAGGTATAGATTTACTAGCAGGGCCATCAGAAATAATTGTTGTTGCAAACAATAATAATAATCCAACTTGGGTTGCATCTGATCTTATTGCTCAAGCAGAGCATGATGAAAATGCACAGTCAATTTTAATTACTGACAATAAAAATTTTGCTTCAAAAGTTTTAAATTCAATTACAAAAATTAAAAAAGAACTTCCAAAAAAGAAAATAATTGAGAAAAGTTTAAATAATAATGGTGTAATTGTTTTAGTTAAGAATATAGAACTTGCTTCAGATATTATTAATTTTGTTGCACCAGAACATTTACATATTCACATTTCAAATAATAAAAAATTATTATCAAAGATAAATAATGCTGGTGGTATTTTTTTAGGTGAATATTCTGTTGAAGCATTTGGTGATTATATCGTAGGAACCAATCATGTACTGCCAACATCAGGAGCTGCAAAATTTTCATCAGGGCTAGGTGTTTTAGATTTTATGAAAAGAAGTTCTGTTGTTGAGATGAAACAAAATTCTTTTAATACTCTTTCAGATGATACACAAAAAATGTCTGAACTTGAAGGGTTAGATGGACATAAATTATCAGTAAAAATTAGACAAAAGAAATAATATTTATTATAAGATTATAAATTATGCCGAAAGAAGGATCGATTGAGTTTCAAGGAGTTGTATTAGAGCTTCTCCCAAATGCAATGTTTAAAGTTAAATTAGAAAATGAACATGAAATTTTAGCTCATTCATCAGGTAAAATGAGAAAAAATAGAATTAGAGTATTAGCTGGAGATAAGGTCACTGTAGAAATGACACCATATGATTTAACAAAAGGCAGAATAACTTTTAGATGGAAGTAAAAAAATCTAAAAAAAATAATATTATTCCTTTAAAAAAAAAATCTAAGTGCCCAACTTGTAAAAAAGTTTCTAAAGAACCTTTCATCCCTTTTTGTTCAAAAAAATGTGCCAGTATTGATTTGATGAAATGGCTTACAGACGAACATGGATTGGAAATAAAATCTGATTAATTGTTATATTTTTAATTGAATTAAATTATAAATACTTTATCTGATGGATTTGTGCCCAGGTAGCTCAGTTGGTAGAGCAGAGGACTGAAAATCCTCGTGTCGGTGGTTCGATTCCGCCCTTGGGCACCACGCAAATAATTATTTCTTCCCTTAAAAAATTTTTTTAAAAGTTTATATTAAAGATGTGAAAGAAAAAAAAATTATAATAACCTCAACTGACAGTAGGTACTACCACTTAGTAAAAGAATTGCTATCGTCTATAAAATTTAACAATTTAGATGATCACTTTGATTTTGGTATTTTAGATACTGGATTAACGAAAGAACAAAAAAATCAATTAAGTAAAGAAAATGTATTAATCAAATCTGCTGAATGGAATGTTAAAGTTCCAAAATATAAAATAAGAGGAAGAAATCATCTTAAAAATATTGTTGCAAGAGCATTCTTACCTGATTATTTTCAGGGTTATCATAAATATATATGGCTTGATGCTGACACTTGGATCAATCACAAAGATACTTTCTTGCTGTTTGATAAAGGTTGTGAACAAAATAATATTTGTATCACTCCACAAGTTGATAGATCTTATGGTGAGCTTGCAAAAGTGGAATGGTTTTTTAATTTTCCCAAAAGAATTAAAACAATTAATTATAAAAATATTAGTAGATCAATATCCAAATCTTTTGCCAAAAAATTTGCAATGCTCCCTACTTTAAATGGCGGAGTATATTCAATTGGTAATAATTTTAATATTTGGAAAAAATTTCAAATAAATATTGAACTTGCATTAAAAAAGGGAAGAATATTTGGCTCCGATCAAGTAGCTTTAGCAATTTGTGTATATGATGATAATATCCCCGTTCAACTTCTTCCAGCGTATACAAATTATATGTGTGAATTTCGTTATCCTATTTATGATGAAGAAAAATCTTTATTTGTTGAGCCTTTTCTGCCACATCACCCTATTGGAGTTATGCATTTAGCAGGCTTAGATCTACTTAGAGAGAAAAAAGACTTACTAGTCAAAACAAAAAATTTAAAAGGAGAAGAAATAAATAAATCTTTAAGATTTATATAATTATTAATTTCACTTAAACCATTTGATAATTATAATTTAAAATATGTTCAAATTTGAAAAACTTGTTTTTGGAGATGCAGGGTGGGGCGATGAATTTCTCATAGCAACACTTATGACTTTATTGGTTAGTATTTTATCTATGGGACTAGGTCTATTTTTAGCAATTATTACAGTTTGGGCAAAGATAATACAAAACAGAATAACAAGAATTATTGCAAATTTTTATACAACAGTAATCAGAGGGGTTCCTGAATTATTAGTTATTTATTTAATTTTCTTTGGCGGTAATGCTGTTGTTATGAGTATCGCTAAAGTATTTGGATATAATAAATATATAGAACTAAACGCACTTACAATTGCGACAGTAGCCATTGCAGTAATATCAGCTACATATTCCAGTGAAGTTTTAAGAGCTTCTTATTTGGCTATATCTAAAGGTCAAATAGAAGCTGCAAGAGCACTGGGTATGAGTAAATTTAGTATTTTTTTTAAAGTTATTTCTCCTCAAGTTATAAGACATGCTTTACCGGGAATAGGGAATGTATGGCAAATAACACTTAAAGATACTTCACTCATTTCCGTAACTGGTCTTGTTGAAATTATGCGTCAATCTAGAATATCTTCTAACGTTGAGCATTCACCTTTAACTTTCTTAATAACAGCTGCAATATTATATTTATGCTTAACAACAATCTCTGGCAGGGTTTTTAAAAAGTTAGAAGTAAATTATTCCAAAGGATTTTCGACATGATTGAATTTTTAAATAGTATTCAAAATTCTCTAATTTATAAAAATTTCTTTTTGGTCCTATCTGGCTTAGATAATACAATTTTATTATTATTAATTTCATTACCACTTGGTTTTGTTTTGGCATTATTATTTGCTCTAGGAAGAGTTTCTAAAATTACATTATTATCAAGAACAATTGCTAGTTATATTTTTGTTATTAGAGGTACGCCTTTACTTGTCCAAATATATTTGATTTATTTTGGTTTAGGTTCTGTAAAATTTATTAGAGAAAGTTTTTTATGGTACGCATTGAAAGAACCTTTTTGGTGTGGAGTATTAGCCCTTACAATCAATACTGTTGCATATGGAGCAGAAATTTTTCGAGGTGGTATTCAATCAATTGAGAAAAGTCAGGTTGAATCAGGTTTATCGCTAGGATTTGGAAAATTTTTACTTTTAAGAAAAATTATACTACCTATAGCTATACGAAATGTTTTACCATCTTACGGTAATGAATTAATACTAATGGTTAAAGCAACCTCTTTAGTTAGTTTGACAACCTACATGGAAATGACAGGTATCGCTAGAAAGATAATGGCTAAAACATTTGCACCAGTTGAAGCATTTATTGCTGCAGGTATACTTTATTTATTTTTAAATTTTTTAATGGTACAATTCGTTAAATATTTAGAATGGAAATATAATCCACACTTAAGATTAAATAATTAATTTCTAAACTTTTTGTGACATACCCCACAATTTGCTGACATTACTTTAAAAGCATCATTTAACATTTCACTATCTTCTAATTCAGCACTAAGTGAAATCATTTCAATATCACTAACAAACTTATCGTTTAATTCATTAAAAGTTTCTCTATCATTCCATATTTCTTCACTAGCTCCTTTGTGCTGACTTCCTTCAGGATAGTGATCTTTAAAATCCGATGCTGCGTGTAACAAAGTTTCGTTTAATTCAAGAATTGCTTCATAATCATTAGTTTTTAACAATCTAAATATTTGAGATGACGTACTTTTAACTTTTTGCATTAAAGCCATTCTATTATTAACGATCTCTTCAAGAGATTTATCTTCTAAAGTTACTTTATGACTCATCAAAATAGTAGGTGTCATCAACAATAGTACTATGAGTATAATTTTAAAGCGTGTAACCATTTTTTTTTAATATAGGTAAAAGGTAATTATATCCAATTTTAGCATATTCAAGTGGGTTAGCTTTTTTAGGATCCTGTTCAGCTTCAATTATAAGCCATTTTTGATATTTTTCTTCAAATAATATTTTAATTAATGGTTCATAATCGATGCATCCATCTCCAGGAACAGTGAAAACACCATCTAAAAAAGACTCTCTAAAACTTAAGTCATCTTTAATAGATTTTAAAAAAACATCTTTTCTAATATCCTTACAATGAACATGGTTAATTCGAGAAATATAATTTTTTAATACTCTTTCGTAATTTGCTTCGGCAAACATTAAGTGTCCAGTATCGTAAAGCAAAAATGTATTTTGATTTGTCATATCCATAAATCGATCTACATCATCCTCGGACTGTATAATAGTTCCCATATGCTCATGATACGACATTGGCATTCCTTCATCCATCAGCATATCAGATAATTCACTGATTTTTTTGCAATAGCTATCCCATTCATCTTTTTCAAGTATTGGTCTTTTACTAAGAGCTTTTGATTGATCGCCTTGGATTGATCCAGATACATCAGCAAAAACAAAAACATCCGCATTAATTAATTTTAATAAATTTAAATGATCTTGGAGTGCTATCCATTCTTCTTTTACACTTCTTTCTCTAAGCATTGCGCCATACCAACCACCTGGCATTTTTAAATTAAATTTTTCTAAAAGATATTTTGTTATTCCAGGATTTCTAGGAAATTTTCCACCTAATTCAATACCTGAAAATCCAGATGTGCTTGCATCCTCTAAACATTTTTCAATAGGAGTGTCACCTCCTAGTTCTGGCATATCATCATTGCTCCAGGCAATAGGTGCGATACCAAGTTTAATTTTCATGAAGTTTTACATATTTCATGATAGATGAAAAATAAAGATAAATATGAACATATTATTAGTCGATGGAAATGAAAAAGAAGCTTCTGATCGATATACAAAATTGAGTATGGATACTCAATTTCAAGTATATGAAAAAATTTTAAAAAAATATTCTAGTTCAACTATCAATATTACAACAATTCATCCTGCTGTTCATAATAATTATCTTCCTTTAGGCATAAGTCTTGACGATTTCGAAGCGGTTGCCTGGACAGGAAGCTTACTTAATATATATAACATGACAAAATCCATAACTAATCAAATAGACTTAGCTAAAGAATTATTTAAAAAAAAGAATAAAATATTTGGTAGTTGTTGGGGGCTTCAGGTTTTAGTAACTGCCGCAGGAGGTAAAGTAAGAAAAAATCCAAATGGCCTTGAAGCAGTTTTAGCTAAAAATATTACATTAAATCAAGATGGTGAAATTCATCCCATGTATAAAAACAAAAAAAAATCATTTAATGCACTATGTTGGCATTATGATGAAGCAGAAAAGCTTCCAAATGAAACTAAGGTACTAGCCTCAAATAAGATCAGTCAATTCCAATCTATAAGTTTTGAAGTAAATCAATCAAGTGTTTGGGCAGTGCAATACCATCCAGAATTTAATTCAAAATGGATGGCCGGACTTATGGAAATGAGAAAAGATATTTTGTTGGAACAAAAAGTATATGAAAATTTATCAGAATTTGAAAACGAAAAAATGATTTTACAAAACCCTGATAATCTTGAGAAAAAAGAATTACATTTATATGATGATGTGGTTGATGAAGAAATCCATTCTTTAGAAATTTCAAATTGGTTAAATCTTAATAAAAATTATTGACTGCATTTATAATTGATTTCCACTTACTAATACTAGAAGTTGAAATAGATTTGTTAATATTTGCTTTTACTGTTTTATCTTTTTTCCAAAGTTTACTTATTTGGCTTGTATTTTTTAAATATCCAGATTGAATTGCTGCAAGATATGCTGCACCAAGTGAAGTAGTCTCAACATTACTTGGTCTGATAATTTTAATTTGAGAAATATTTGCTAAACTTTGTAAAAAGCTATTATTTTTAACCATACCTCCATCAACTCGTATCTCACTAATCTTTGTTTTAGAATCTTTTTCCATACACTCAATTAATTCATAGGTTTGAAAAGATAGGCTGTCCAAAGTTGCTTTGATAATATCTTCTTTAGACGTATTTCTAGTGATACCAAAAAATGTTCCTCTCGCATTAGGGTTCCAATATGGTGCGCCAAGTCCAGTTAAGGCTGGAACAAAAAATAAATTTTCATCTTTATTAGCTTTTTTATACAACTTATCACTTTCACTAGAATCTTTTATAAATTTTAAATTATCCCGAAGCCATTGTATGGCAGAACCTGCTACAAAAATGCTTCCTTCGTAGCAAAACATTTTTTTGCCATTAATTTTAAAAGCAACAGTTGTTAATAATCTATTCTTAGATAATTTAAATTTTTCTCCAATATTCATAAGAAGAAAACAGCCAGTACCATAGGTACTTTTTGATTGCCCTTTTTTAAAACAAGCTTGACCAATTGTTGCTGATTGTTGATCTCCAGCCATGCCGCCAATTGTTATTGCATCACCAAATAATTTAGTAGAACCAAAATCATATGCATTTTCAACTACAGTTGGTAAGATATTTTTTGGAATATTAAAAATTTTTAAAATTGTGTCAGACCACTTCTCTTTTTGAGAATCAAAAATCATGGTTCTTGAGGCATTTGATATATCTGTTAGGTGAGATTTTCCTTTGGTTAAATTCCATAATAACCAGGTGTCTATTGTTCCAAAAAGTAAATTATTATTTTTAAAATTCTTATTTGCTTCCTTAACGTTATCAATAATCCATTTAATTTTAGTTGCAGAAAAATAAGGATCAAGTTCTAAACCAGTTATTTTTTGAATTTTTTTATCAATCCCTTTTCTTTTTAACTTTTCACAAACATTAGCTGTTCTTCTATCTTGCCAGACTATTGCTCTATAAATTGGTTTCCCAGTTTTTTTATTCCATAAAACTGTTGTTTCACGTTGATTTGTGATTCCAATTGAAATTATATTTTTTGAATTTAACTTATTTTTTTTTAATATTTTTGAAATTAAATTTCTAACATCGTTCCAAATTTCTGTTGCATTATGTTCTACCCATCCTTCATTTGGAAAATATTGTTTAAATTCTTTTTGTACAATATCAAATATTTCAAATTTTTTATTATACAGTACAATTCTTGAACTAGTTGTTCCTTGATCAATAACTAAGAAATATTTATTCATATATTAGACATCTAAATTTTTAATGAAGTTAGCATTATTTTGAATAAATTTAAAACGTAACTCTGCTTTTTTTCCCATTAAGGTTTCAAATAAATTTTCTGTAATTTTTAAATTTTTTTTTGCTTTTTCTGAGTTAATTAAAATAAGATTTCTTTTCTTTTGATCCATAGTTGTTTCTTTTAATTGATCTGCAGGCATTTCACCCAATCCTTTAAATCTTGTGATATTATAATTGTCAGACTTAAATTCTTTTTCAATCAATTTATCTTTCTCTTTCTCGTCATATGCGTAAAAAGATTTATTTTTGTTATAAATTTTAAATAGAGGAGGCATTGCTAGATAGAGTTTATTTTCATCAATTAAACTTTTCATATATTTGTAAAAGAAAGTAATAAGTAGAGTCGCTATATGTGAACCATCCACATCAGCATCCGTCATTAGTATTATTTTCTCATATCTAAGTTTTGAAATTTCAAAATTTTTTCCGATTCCACATCCTAACGATTGAATGAGGTTTTGTATTTCATTATTATCAGCAATTTTAGATAACCCAACATTATAAACATTTAATATTTTTCCTCTCAAAGGAAGTATTGCTTGAAATTCTCTATTTCTAGCTTGTTTTGCAGAACCTCCAGCACTATCACCTTCAACAATGAATATCTCAGAATCTTTTATTGATTTACTCGAGCAATCTACCAACTTGCCTGGAAGACGATTTCTTTCTTTAATACTTTTTCTATCTAACTCTTTAATTTTTGATAAATCTGTCCTCTGAAGTGCTCTTTCTATTAAATTATCTAAAAGTATTTTTGAATTTTTTTTATTAGCATTTAACCATAATAAAAACTCTTGTTGTGTCTTTGTTTCAACTTCTTTTTGTAAATTTGGCATTATTATTCTTTTTTTAGTTTGTCCTTCAAAGCTTGGATCATTAATAAAAATAGAAATTATAACATTACAATAATCAAAAATATCACTGTGATTGATATTATTTATTTTTGAAAATTGATTTTTTTGTCCATAAAGTTTTATAGCTTTTAAAATTCCATTTCGAATACCATTTTCATGAGAGCCGCCATCTGGTGTTTCAATAGTGTTACAATATGACATTAAACTTGAATTTTCATTTGTATTAAATGAAATTAATGTTTCAAAATTTTCATTATCTTTAATTTTTGATTTTAATAAAAAATTTTTATCAAATAATTTAGAGTTGTTTGCGTATTCTAATTGAAAATAATCTTCAATTCCTTTTTTATAAAAAAAACTTTTTTTGTTAGGGGTTTTATCTTTTATTAATTCTTTATCAATTTCAAAGTTGATAGTTGTGCCCCCAACTAATACTGATTTCATGTTTATAAAATTATATAATTTTTTTGGAACAAATTGTGTTTCTTCAAATATGCTTTCATCTGGGATAAAAGAAATTTCTGTACCTTTTAATTTTTTGCTACATTTTTCAATTTTTATTTTTGTCTTAACCTTTCCTTTTGAGTAATCTTGTCTATACACTTTTCCATCTTTGAATACCTGAACTTGTAATAAAGAACTTAATGCATTTACAACAGAAATCCCAACCCCGTGTAATCCACCAGAAGTTTTGTAAGCATTACTGTTAAATTTACCACCTGCGTGAAGTGTAGTTAAAACTACTTCAAGTGCTCTTTTATTTTTATATTTTGGATGAAAATCAATAGGAATACCTCTTCCATTATCTTTTATTTTAATTGAACCATCTTTTTTATATTGAAAACTTATATCGGTCGCGTGACCAGCTAAAACTTCATCTATACTATTATCTAGTACTTCGTTAACTAAATGATGAAGACCATCTTGATTTGTGCTTCCAATATACATACCCGGTCTTTTACGAACTGGCTCAAGACCCTCAAGTACTTCAATATCTTTGGCATTATAAGTAGATTTTTTAGCCACAAATATTTCTTATCAAAAGTGTTATTCTAAAAACATAAAAAAAACCGCCCTAAGGCGGTTTTCTTTATAGAGACAAGTATAATTCTACACGTCGTAGTATAATTTAAACTCGTGTGGATGAGGTCTTATATTAATAGGGTCAACCTCACTCTCTTTTTTATAGCTAATATAAGTTTCAATTACATCTTTGGTGAATACATCACCCTCTAATAAAAATGCATGATCCTTCTCAAGAGCTTCAAGAGATTCAGCTAAAGATCCAGGTGTAGATTGAATTTTAGACAAAACTTCATTGCTAGCAGCATAGAGATTTATATCTGTTGGATCACCAGGATTAATTTTATTTTTAATTCCATCTAATCCTGCCATTAACATTGCTGAGAATGCTAAGTATGGATTTGCACTTGGATCTGGACATCTAAATTCCATTCTTTTTGCTTTAGGGCTTTGAGAATAAGCAGGAATTCTAACAGATGCAGTTCTATTTCTTTGAGAGTAAACAATGTTCACTGGAGCCTCAAAGCCTGGGACCAATCTTTTATAAGAATTAGTGGTAGGAGCACAAAAAGCTAAAAGAGCAGGTGCATGTTTAAGTATACCGCCAATATAATTTAGAGCTAAATCACTTAGGTTAGCATAGTTACCCTCTTTATACATTAATGTGTCACCGTCTTTCCAAACACTTTGATGAACGTGCATACCTGAGCCATTATCTTCGAATAAAGGTTTAGGCATAAATGTAGCTGTCATTCCATGTTGTCTAGCAACATTTTTAACAACGTACTTATATTTCATCATATCATCAGCCATTTTTAGTAAAGGCGAAAATTCTAAATCAATTTCACATTGTCCACCTGTTGCAACTTCATGGTGATGTGCTTCAACTGTAAGACCAATGTCTTGCATTGTCATTACCATTTCAGTTCTTACATCTTGAAGTGTATCAACTGGCGGTAAAGGAAAATAACCTTCTTTATGTCTAGGTTTATGACCTAAGTTTGGGTTTTCATCAGCACCACTATTCCAAGTACCTTCAACAGAATCAACTTCATGAAATGCAAAGTTTGATCCTGAGTCAAACTGAACGTTATTAAACACAAAAAATTCTGCTTCTGGTCCAAAAAATGCTGTATCGCCAATACCAGATGATTTCAAATATGCTTCAGCTTTTTTAGCAATATTTCTTGGGTCACGACTATAATCAACTAAAGTTACAGGATCTTTAATATTACAATGTAATGCTAAAGTTTTTTCTGAAAAAAATGGATCAATATAAGCTGTTGTTGCATCTGGCAAAACAATCATATCACTATCTTGAATTTCTTGGAAACCTCTTACTGAAGATCCATCAAAACCAAGTCCGTCAGAAAATATATCTTCGTCTAAAAATTTAATTGGTATTGTAAAATGTTGAGTTGTTCCTGGTATATCAGTAAAGCGCATATCAACCATCTTAATGTCCATATCTTTAATTTCAGACATTAAATCTTTTGGAGTCGAGCTTTTTAATTTCATATCTATCTCCTTACTTCAACAAAAGGGTATGCTGTCCAGCGTTACCCGGTTAAATCATGCTCTAGTTATGAAATCTGCTTTTGATGCGCGTTCCTTCAGCTTTAAGCTTACTTCCGACCTATAACATAGGTTGAACGATTTATAACTTTTGCATGCGTTCCTTCGGCACAATGCCTACTTCCGACTCTAAAAGAGTTGAACGATTATAGATTAATTACTTGCTTTTAAACAAAAGTAAAGAAGAATTAGACAGCATCACTGTCTTTTTCACCAGTTCTTATTCTAATTACTTGCTCTATATTAGATACAAAAATCTTTCCATCCCCAATTTTTCCAGAGTATGCACTAGATTTTATTGATTCTATAACATCATCTACCTGATTATCTTCGACTATTACCTCTAACTTCATTTTGGCTAAAAATTCATCATCATAAGCATCATTTGCATCCATGCCCCCAGTCGATCCTCGTTGTCTTCCAAAACCCTTAACATCAATTAAAGTCATTCCAGAAATTCCAATTTCATGGAGTGCCTCTTTTACTTGAGAAAGTTTAAAAGGTTTAATTATTGCCTCTATTTTTTTCATATCGTAGATAATCTATTAATAGCTTCTTTAATGTTTTCTAAAGAATTAGCAAAACTTATTCTAACAAATTCACCAGCATTATCTCCAAAGCTAGACCCTGGAACTAATGCAACACCTTTCTCTTCAAGTGCAACTTCTGAAAATTTATTTCCGCTCAATCCAGTTTTTGAAATATTTGGGAATGCATAAAAAGCACCACCTGGTTCAAAACAAGAAATTTTTTCTAATTTATTCAATTCATTAAAAACGTACTCTTTTCTTTTTTGAAATTCACTAACAATTTTTGTTATTTCTTTCTGAGAGCCATTTATTGCTTCTAATCCTGCATATTGTGAAATTGATGAAGCACATGAATTATAATTTACACATATTTTGTTAGCATGTTCAATTAAATTTTCTGGCCATATACTCCAACCTAATCTCCATCCAGTCATACAATATGTTTTGCTCCATCCCTCAAGAACTATTAATCTATCTCTTATACTTTCGTATTCTAATAAAGATGGCATTTGTTGATTATTAAAAATAATATTACTATAAATTTCATCACTTAAAATAAATACGTTTGGGTACTGCTCTAATAAATTAACAAGATCAGTAATTTTTTTCTTATTCATATATGATCCTGTTGGATTGTTTGGATTATTTATTATTATCAAACTTGTTTTATCAGATATTAACTCGTTTAATTGTTCAGTATTAATTTCGAAATTATCTTTTTCGGAAAGTTGCAATGGTACAGCTTTTGCACCACTGTATTTAATCATAGATCTATAAATTGGAAAACCAGGATCGGGAAAAATTATTTCTCTTTCTTCACTTCCTAATAACAATGCTGAAATGAAAATTACTGGCTTACCTCCTGGAGTTATTAAAACATTTTCTGGTTTAATATTTGTTTTGTATTTTTTAAGTACTAATTCTGAAATTCCTTCTCGTAATTCAGGTATACCATTTGAAGGAGTATATCCATGATAACCATCTTTAATTGCTTTAATAGCAGCTTCTTGAATATTGATTGGTGTCGGAAAATCAGGTTGTCCAATTCCCAAATTAATAATATCTTTACCTTTGGCTGCTAGATCATTGGCTTTAGCAAGAATAGAGAATGCTGTTTCTGTTTCTAAATTAAATATTCTTTTTGAAACTTCCATATTTTTGATATAGCGATTTAATATAAAAATTAAACTTTTAATTAAGTTATATGGCGAACGTAGCTCAGTTGGTTAGAGCGCAGGCTTGTGGTGCCTGATGCCGTGGGTTCGAATCCCATCGTTCGCCCCATTCTCAATATTAGTTAATTTTCTCTATTGTTTTTTAATTTATTGTCCATAAAAGGCTAATAATAATAGGGCCGGTGGTGGAATTGGTAGACACGCTAGATTTAGGTTCTAGTGCCGCGAGGTGTGAAGGTTCAAGTCCTTTCCGGCCTACCATTGGTTTTGATGAATTATGAATACAAAAGAATTAAAGTCAACAAAACTTTATAAGGAATACTCATTAGAAATCCCTTATGAAGAAATTGATATTGAAGTAGATAATAAAATAAATCAAATACTACCTACAGTTAATATTCCAGGTTTTCGAAAAGGTAAAGCGCCACTAAATATTGTTAAAAAAAAATATGAAGATAATGTCTTAAATGAAGTAATTCAAAAAGTAATAGATACAAATACAAAAAAATTAATTGATGAAAAAAAGTTTTCTCTTTTTAGAGCCCCTAAAGTAGAGCTTAGTAACTATGAAAAAAATAAGCCAATGATTATAAATTTAAAATTTGATTTAAAACCTGAAATTAAACTTAAAAATTTTAAGGATCTTAAAATTAATAAGTATGAAATTCAATTAGGTAAAAAAGTAGAAGAAAATCAATTTAAGAGTTTTATTGACTCACAAAAAAATTTTAAAAAAATTGAAACTTCGAGACAGATTAAAAATTCTGACAAGGTTATTGTCAATTTTGAATCCTCTCAAGAAGAACTTCCAGAATATTTAAAATCTCAAAAAAATTTTCCTATTGATTTAAGTTTTGATGACGGAATACTACCAGGTTTAAATAAAGAATTGATAGAAAGAAAAGTAAAAGTTGGAGATAAAATTGAATTAAAAATCAACTTATCTAAAATTCTTAAAGATGATAAATTTAAAAAAACTACTTTTCATTTTGAAATAATTTCGATTGAAGAAAAAATTAAATTTGAACTCACTAAAGAGTTTTTAGATAAAAATGGTTTCAAAACAGAAAAAGATCTTAAAGAGTTTCTAGTAAGCAATGTTAAAACTCAATATGAGCAAGGAATAAAACAAATAGAAAAAAAAGAATTGATGGATCTTTTAGATAATAATTATAAATTTGAATTACCTGATGGGGTATTAGAAGATGACTTTAATCAAATATGGAGTCGTTTAGAGCAAGCTAAAAAAGAAGGCAGTTTAGATGAGGATGATAAGCTATTAAAAGATGACGATCTTAAAAAAAGATATAAAAAAATTTCAGAAAGAAGAGTAAAACTTGGTCTATTAATGCAACATATAGCTACAGAAGAAAAAGTTGTGATTTCTGAAGAAGAAATTAACAAAGGTATATTAGAATATACTAGGCAATATCCTGGTCAAGAAAAACAGATTATGGAATATTTTGAAAAAAATCCATCATCATTGGATACGATTCGAGCACCTCTTATTGAGCAAAAAGTAATTGATTCAATTATTTCCAAATCGAAAACAAATGTTATAAAATTAAGTGAAGATGATTATAAAAAACTTGAAGTTAAAACATTTGATATTAAAGATGCAAAAAAATGAAAGATCCGGTAGATAATATTACAAATAATCTTATCCCAATGGTTGTTGAGCAATCATCAAGAGGTGAAAGATCTTATGACATTTATTCAAGACTATTAAAAGAAAGAATAATTTTTTTAACTGGCCCTATAGACGATAATGTTGCAAGTCTAATCTGCGCTCAAATATTATTTCTAGAGTCTGAAAATCCAAAAAAAGAAATTTCTTTTTATATTAATTCACCAGGTGGTATCGTTTGGTCTGGTTTGGCTATTTACGATACAATGCAATATGTTTCTTCTAAAATTATGACTATTTGTATTGGTCAAGCCGCCTCTGCTGGTTCGTTACTTTTGACTGCGGGAGAAAAAGGAATGAGATTTTCATTGCCTAATTCTCGAATTATGGTTCATCAACCAAGTGGAGGTTATCAAGGTCAAGTAACAGATATTGAAATACAAACTAATGAAATAAAGAGAGCAAAGTTAAAATTAAACGAAATTTATTCTAAACATACAGGAAAAAAAATATCAGAAATATCAAGTATCATGGAAAGAGATAAGTATTTCTCTGCGGATGAAGCAATTAAATTTGGTCTTATAGATAAAGTTGTAAAAGGTAGGAAATAATGAATAAAAAAAATGATAAAGATTCTTTGTTCTGTTCTTTTTGCGGCAAAAACCAAAAAGAAGTTAAAAAGTTAATAGCAGGCCCGACCGTTTTTGTTTGTGATGAATGTGTCGAGTTATGCATGGATATAATTAAGGAAGATAATAAAAATAATAAATTTAAAATTAAAAAAGATATACCTAAGCCCTCTGAGATAAATAAATTCTTAAATGATTATGTGATAGGTCAAAAGGACTCAAAAAAGATTCTTTCAGTAGCTGTTTACAATCACTATAAAAGATTATCTTCTAATCTTGAAAATGATAATATTGAAATTTCAAAGTCTAATATACTTTTAGTTGGCCCTACAGGTACAGGTAAAACTTTATTAGCTCAGACTTTAGCAAAAATATTAGATGTTCCCTTTACAGTTGCTGACGCAACTAGTTTAACCGAAGCAGGATATGTTGGGGAAGATGTAGAAAACATAATTCTTAAACTTTTACAGGCTTCTGATTACAATGTTGAGCGTGCACAAAAGGGGATAGTCTATATTGACGAAATTGATAAAATAGGAAGAAAAAGTGACAATCCGTCTATAACAAGAGATGTATCTGGTGAAGGTGTTCAACAAGCCTTGCTTAAAATAATGGAAGGAACAATAGCTAGTGTTCCACCACAAGGAGGCAGAAAACATCCTCAGCAAGAATTTTTACAAGTTGATACCTCTAATATACTTTTTATTTGTGGAGGAGCTTTTTCAGGTTTAGAAGAAATAATAAATTATCGTTTGAAAGGTACAGCTATAGGTTTTAATTCTAAATTAGATTTAGAACCAAAAAAGACTACAGGTGAAGTACTAAAAAAATTAGAGAATCAAGATTTATTAAAATTTGGAATGATACCAGAATTTATCGGCAGATTACCAGTAATCACTACTTTGAGAGAATTAGATGAAGATATGCTAATTCGAATAATGACACAGCCAAAAAATGCTATTGTAAAGCAATTTGAATCTCTTATGAAAATGGATGGTGTTAAACTAGAAATAAAAGAAGATGCGTTGAAAGAAATTGCAAAATTAGCAGTTTCGCAAAATACTGGGGCCAGAGGACTAAGATCTATAATAGAAGACTCACTGATGGATCTTATGTATAAAGTCCCGGATCAAAAAGATTTATATAAAGTTGTTATAAATAAAGATGTAATTGCAAAAAAAACTGATCCGATTTTAATTTATTCAAATAAAGAAAATAGTCAAAAATTAATGACTAATAACTCTTGAATTTAATCAATATATAGACATTTATAAATTATGTTAAAAAATCAAATCCCTGTTCTTCCACTTAGAGATATAGTAGTTTTTCCCAACATGGTTGCACCTCTATTCGTGGGAAGAGAGCAGTCAGTAAATGCTCTTAATTATGTAATGACAGGTGATAAGAAAATTTTTTTACTTTCTCAAAAGAACTCAAAAATTGATAATCCTAATAAGGAAAACCTTTATTCTTTCGGAACTATTGCCAAAATTATCCAGTTACTAAAACTTCCAGATGGAACCCTTAAAGTCTTAGTGGAAGGTATTCAAAGAGCAAAAGTCAATAAAATAAATTTTGATAAAGAATTTATTACTGCATCAATTACTGAAATTAATCAAAAAAATAAAAAGAATTCAAATATAAAAGCTTTACAGAAACTTATTATTGAGCAGTTTATTGAGTTTCAAAAAATTAATAAAAAAGTTTCTCTTGATGTAATAAACAATGTCAAAACGTTTAATGATCCAGATAAAATTGTTGATGTAATAGTATCTAACATTTCAATTGCTTTATCTCAAAAACAAGAGATTTTAGAAATAACAAATACAGAAGATAGGCTTAATAAAGTCTATGGTTATTTAGTATCTGAAATTGATTCTTTTCAAGTTGAAAAAAAAATAAAGGGTCGCGTAAAAAGACAAATGGAGAAAACACAGAAAGAATATTATTTGAATGAACAAATGAAAGCTATCCAAAAGGAGTTAGGAGAAAACGAAGATTTAGATGAAATTACTGAACTAGAAAAAAAAGTAAACCAATATAATTTATCTAAAGAAGCTAAAGATAAATGCTCTGCTGAAATTAAAAAATTAAAAAATATGAGTCCTATGTCAGCTGAGGCAACTGTAATTAGAAACTATTTAGACTGGGTAATGTCAATACCATGGAATAATCCTGAACAGATTTCTCAAAATATCAATAAAGCATCAAAAATACTAGAGAATGATCATTACGGATTAGAAAAGGTTAAAGAAAGAATTCTTGAATATTTAGCTGTTCAAAAAAGAACTAATAAACTTAAAGGTCCTATATTGTGTTTGGTTGGGCCACCTGGTGTCGGAAAAACTTCTCTTGGTAAATCCATTGCAAATTCAACAGGAAGAAGTTTTGTTAGAATGTCCTTAGGAGGAGTAAGGGATGAAGCTGAAATTAGAGGTCATAGAAAAACATATATTGGTTCAATGCCTGGAAGATTTATTCAAGCAATGAAAAAATCAAAATCTTCTAACCCTCTGATATTACTGGATGAAATTGACAAACTGGGTTCTGACTGGAGGGGGGATCCATCTTCAGCACTTCTAGAGGTTCTTGATCCTGAACAAAATAGTAAGTTCAATGACCATTATTTAGAACTAGACTATGATCTTTCTGATGTTATGTTCGTATGTACTGCCAATACGCTTAATATACCTCCAGCGCTGCTTGATAGAATGGAGGTTATCAGAATTCCTGGATACACAGAAAAAGAAAAAAATCAAATTGCAAAAAGATACTTAGTACCTAAACAAATCAAAAATCATGGAATTAAAAAAACTGAAATTTCATTTAATTCTTCAGTTTTAAACTCTATTATTAGAAATTATACTAGAGAGGCTGGAGTAAGAAATCTTGAAAAAGAAATTTCTAAAGTTTGCAGAAAGACTGTAAAAAAACTAGAAACTACTAAACTTAAAAAAATTAAATTAAATGATAAATCTTTACAAGATCTTCTTGGTATTGCAAAATTTAGATCAAGTGAGATTGAAAAAAAGAATTTGGTAGGAGTTACCAATGGTTTAGCTTGGACAGAAGTAGGTGGAGAAATTTTATCAGTTGAAGTTATATTATCTATAGGTAAAGGAAAACTCACTATCACAGGTAAATTAGGTGAAGTAATGAGAGAATCAATTCAAGCAGCTACTTCATATGTAAAATCAAAATCTGTGAGTCTAGGAATAAATCCTAAAGATTTTGAAAACTATGATATCCATATTCATGTTCCTGAAGGAGCCACACCTAAAGATGGACCAAGTGCAGGGATAGCAATTTTTAACTCATTAGTATCCTCATTGACAAACAATAAGATTAGAAGAGATGTCGCGATGACAGGTGAAATTACCCTCAGGGGTCGAGTACTTCCTATTGGTGGTTTGAAAGAAAAAATTTATGCTGCCAGTAGAGCCGGTATAAAAAAAGTTCTTATACCTCAGGAAAATTTTAGAGAAGTATCTGAATTTGACAAAGAAGTTATTAAAGGTATTAAGATAATTCCTGTATCCGATGCATTCTCAATTCTTGAGCACACTCTCACTAAATCAGTAATTCCATTAAATTTAACCGAATCACAATTAAAGAATAACCAAAACACCACTAGTACGCACTAATATTGATTTATAAATAATCTATATTTTAAGCCATTTAATTGATAAATTCCCTTATTTCTGCGAAAATTTTTATAATAATGTTGACTTGTTGGGAAAACAAACAATTATCAATAAAAATAAATAAAGGAGATTAAAAGTGAACAAAAATGATCTTATCGCATCTGTAGCTTCTTCCGCTGGACTATCAAAATCTGATGCAACTAGGGCAATTGAAAGTTTCCTAGATTCAATAACTAATGCTTTAAAAAGAGATGAAAAAGTTAGTATTGTTGGTTTTGGTAACTTTAGTGTGAGCCATAGAAAAGCAACGACTGGTAGAAACCCGAGAACAGGTGAATCAATTCAAATACCAGCATCTAAAAGACCTAAATTTACTGTAGGAAAAGCTTTAAAAGACTCAGTAAACAATTAATTATCTTTTTTTCTTGCACCGGCTGTTAAATAAATTTAACAGCCGCTTTTATTTGGGTGTTTAGCTCAGTTGGTAGAGCATCTCGTTTACACCGAGAGGGTCGGGAGTTCAAGTCTCTCAACACCCACCATGCGCGGGAGTAGTTCAGCTGGTTAGAACGCTGCCCTGTCACGGCAGAGGCCGCGGGTTCGAATCCCGTCTCTCGCGCCATTTATTTCAGTGTTTTTGTGTACTAAAGTCGCAACGAGACACGTTGTTATTGTTGAATAAATCGTTAAATACATTACTAATTTATTTGTGAGATTATAGTGTCAGAGTTTCTATTTGAATATTTACCCATATTAATTTTTATTTTCATAGCTTTGGCATTGGCTGTTGGAATGACTTTATTATCTTTTGTAGTTGGAGACTCTCAACCAGACCAAGAAAAATTATCTGCTTATGAGTGTGGGTTTGAAGCTTTTGACGATGCTCGTGGAAGATTTGATGTGAGATTTTATTTAGTAGCAATCTTATTTATTATCTTTGATTTAGAAGTTGCCTTCTTGTTTCCATGGGCGATAACACTTGGTAAAATTGGATTGTTCGGTTTTTGGTCAATGATGATTTTCCTGACTGTTTTAACTATTGGTTTTATTTATGAATGGAAAAAAGGAGCTTTAGAATGGGAGTAGATGAAGCAAAAAAAATAGTTGATGATACTCTAAACACAGAATTATCGTCTAAGGGTTTTTTAGTCGCTAGCTACGATAAAATTCTTACTTGGGCTAGAACTGGTTCGTTATGGCCAATGACATTCGGATTGGCATGTTGTGGTGTAGAGATGATACATTCTTATATGGCAAGATATGATCTAGATCGTTATGGAGTTATACCAAGAGGTAGTCCTAGACAATCTGATGTAATGATTGTTGCTGGCACATTAACAAATAAAATGGCACCGGCTTTAAGAAAAGTTTATGATCAAATGCCAGAACCTCGTTGGGTAATATCAATGGGTTCGTGCGCAAATGGTGGTGGATATTATCACTACTCGTATTCAGTAGTTAGAGGGTGTGATAGGATAGTTCCCGTTGATGTTTACGTACCAGGATGCCCACCAACAGCAGAAGCTTTAGTTTATGGAATATTGCAATTACAAAAAAAAATTAAAAGAGAAAATAAATTTAAAAGATAATTTTATATGATTAAAATTCTTAATAAGATAGATGGCACAAATAATGTTTTGGAAAATAATAATTTGTTAGAAATGCAATTTGAAAAAAATAAAATTATAAAAATTTTTAATGAATTAAAAGACAACACTGAGCTTAATTTTAATCAACTATTAGATATTACAGCTGTTGATTATCCTTCAAGAGAATTAAGATTTGATATGATTTATATTTTGCAAAGTTTAACAAAAAATAAAAAAATTATTCTTAAAACTTTTATTAAAGAAAACGAAAACATAGAATCAATAACCAATATTCACAAATCTGCAGATTGGTATGAAAGAGAATGTTATGATTTATTTGGAATTGAATTCATCAACCATCCTGATTTAAGAAGAATAATGACGGATTACAATTTTGAAGGTTATCCATTGCGCAAAGATTTTCCTTTAACAGGACATACAGAAGTTCGCTATGATGACCTTGAAAAAAAAGTAATATATGAGCCTGTTAAGTTAAGCCAAGAGTTTAGAAATTTCGATAGCGAATCTCCTTGGGAAGGAATGGAAAATAAACTTTTTGGTGATGAGAAATCTAATGGTAAAAATTAAATGAAAGAAGTAGAGCTTAATACAACTACAATCAACTTTGGCCCTCAACATCCAGCTGCGCATGGTGTTTTACGTTTAGTAGTTGAGCTGGAAGGTGAAGTAGTTCAAAGAGCAGAACCACACATTGGATTGTTACATAGGGGAACAGAAAAATTAATTGAATATAAAACATATCTTCAGGCAGTTCCTTATTTTGATAGACTTGATTATGTTTCGCCAATGTGTCAAGAACATGCTTTTGCATTAGCAACTGAAAATCTCCTAGGTATTAGTGTCCCTGAAAGAGCTAAATATATTCGTGTTATTTTTGCTGAAATTACTAGAATACTAAATCATTTATTAAATATACCTGCCTATGCTGCTGACATTGGTGCAGTTACACCATTTTTATGGTGTTTCGAAGAAAGAGAAAAGCTATTAGAATTTCATGAAGCCGTATCTGGGGCAAGATTTCATGCAGCTTATTTTAGACCTGGTGGCGTTCATCAGGATATGCCAGAAGGAATGGAAGAAAAATTATTTGAGCATTTTAAAAGTTTTCCAAAATTTATTGATGATCTTGAAAGCTTGCTGACTAATAACAGAATATTAAGACAAAGATCAGTTGATATTGGAATAATTTCAAAGTCGGAAGCAATTGAATGGGGGTGTTCGGGTCCTGTATTAAGAAGTACAGGTGTAGCATGGGATTTAAGAAGATCTCAACCTTATGATGCCTATGATCAAGTTGATTTTGAAGTTCCTGTTGGAAAAAAAGGCGATTGTTTTGATCGATATTTGGTTCGCATAGAAGAAATGAGACAAAGCATTATTATTATTAACCAATGTTTAAATAAAATAAAACCAGGTCCAATTTCAATTGAGGATAATAAAATAACCCCTCCTAAAAGAAATCAAATGAAAAAATCAATGGAAGCTTTAATTCATCATTTTAAACTTTTTACTGAAGGTTATCGTGTTCCAGCTGGTCAAGTTTATAGTGCAGTAGAAGCTCCAAAAGGTGAATTTGGTGTTTACCTTGTTTCTGACGGATCAAGTAAACCATATAGATGTAAAATTAGAGCTCCAGGTTTTGCACATCTTCAAACATTGGATCATTTATCTAAAGGTCACTTAATGGCTGACATAGCCGCTATACTAGGTAGCTTGGACATCGTTTTTGGAGAGATAGATAGATAATGCATCATCCTGGTACAAATAATAAAGTATATAAAAAAATTAATGATAATTTTGAATGGTCATCAGAAAATTTTAAAAAAATTTCTGAAATTATAAAAAAATATCCATCAAACCGTATTCAAAGCGCAGTTATTCCTTTACTTGATTTAGCACAAAGACAAAATAATGGATGGTTAAGTAAAAACTCAATGGAAAAAGTAGCTGAAACTCTAAGTATGTCTTATATAAGAGTGTTGGAAGTTGCCACTTTTTATTCGATGTTTAATTTAGAACCTATTGGTAAAAATTTTGTCCAAATTTGTAGAACGACACCTTGTTGGTTAAGAGGTAGTGATAAACTTTCTAAAGTTGCACAAGAAGTATGCGAAACTAATATTGGTGAGACAAGTAATGATGAAATATTTACAGTTGTTGAAGTTGAATGCTTAGGTGCATGTTGTAATGCTCCTATGGTTCAGATCAATGATGATTATTATGAAGATTTAGATGAAGAGAGTTTTAAAAAAATACTTCGAGATTTAAAAGATAATAAATCAATAAAAGTAGGTTCACAAATTGGTAGAAAATCATCACAACCTGAAAGAAAATTTGATGCTTAAGGAAAAAGATAAAATTTTTAAAAATTTATATGGTTTTGAAGACTGGAAATTAGAAGGTGCCAAAAAAAGAGGTATTTGGTCAAATACTAAAGAACTTATTAAAATGGGTAGTGATAAAATTGTTGAGGAAATTAAAAATAGTCAATTAAGAGGAAGGGGAGGAGCAGGTTTCCCTGCGGGACTTAAGTGGTCATTTATGCCAAAAGACTCTGGAAAAGATCATTACCTAGTTGTTAATGCAGATGAGTCAGAGCCAGGCACATGTAAAGATCGAGAGATTATGAGAAACGACCCACATCTTCTTTTAGAAGGTTGTTTAGTTGCTGCCTTTGCAATGCATGCACATACTTGTTATATTTATATAAGGGGTGAATATTATTCTGAATCTTCTAATTTACAAAAAGCAATAGATGAAGCTTACGCAAATAATTTAATTGGTAAAAATGCATGTGGAACAGGGTGGGATTTTGATATTTATCTTCACAGAGGAGCAGGAGCATATATTTGTGGTGAAGAAACTGCTTTACTTGAAAGTTTAGAGGGTAAAAAAGGTCAGCCCCGATTAAAGCCTCCATTTCCTGCTGGTGCAGGTTTATATGGATGTCCTACAACAGTTACAAATGTTGAAACAATCGCTGTCTCGCCAACTATTTTAAGACGTGGTTCAAAATGGTTTGCTAACTTAGGTAGTGCAAATAATACAGGTACAAAAATTTTTAGTATCTCTGGACACGTAAATAATCCATGTAATGTAGAAGAAGAGATGGGCATACCACTGAAAGATCTCATTGAAAAACATGCAGGTGGGGTAATTGGTGGTTGGGAAAATCTATTAGCTGTAATTCCTGGAGGCGCAAGTGTGCCTTTATTACCTAAGTCTATTTGTGATACTGTTAAAATGGATTTTGATAGTCTAAAAGAAGTGCAAAGTGGATTAGGCACTGCGGCTGTTATTGTAATGAATAAATCAACAGATATTGTTGAGGCAATAGCCAGATTATCACATTTTTATAAGCATGAAAGTTGTGGTCAATGTACACCTTGCAGAGAAGGTACTGGATGGATGTACAGAATGATGGAAAAAATGATTCATGGAAATGTTAAACATAAAGATATTGATAAAATTTTAGATGTAACAAAGCAAATTGAAGGTCATACTATTTGCGCCTTAGGTGATGCTGCTGCTTGGCCTATTCAAGGTTTGTTTAGACATTTTAGACATGAAATTGAAAAAAGAATTGAAGAAAGAAACAGAAGAGTAGCCTAGTGCCAAAGATAACAATTGACAATAAAGAATACGAATTTGAAAACGGCATGACCGTAATGCAAGCTTGTGAACAAGCAGGAACTGAAATTCCAAGATTTTGTTATCATGAAAAACTCTCAATAGCAGGAAACTGTAGAATGTGTTTAGTAGAAATGGAAAAAGCTCCAAAACCTATTGCATCATGTGCCATGCCAGCTTCAGATGGAATGGTTATAAAAACTAATACCGAAACAGTTAAAAAAGCTCGTAAAGGCGTAATGGAGTTCCTTCTTATTAATCATCCATTGGATTGTCCTATTTGTGATCAAGGAGGAGAATGCGATCTTCAAGATCAAGCTATGTATTATGGTTTTGACAAAACAAGATATGAAGAAAATAAAAGAGCAGTTCAAAATAAAAATATGGGACCACTTGTCAAAACAATTATGACAAGATGTATACATTGCACAAGATGCGTAAGGTTTTCTACAGAAGTTGCAGGAGTTGATGATATAGGATTGCTAGGTAGAGGTGAAAATGCTGAGATCACGACATATTTAGAAAAAACTATTGAGTCAGAATTATCTGGAAACGTAATTGATTTGTGTCCTGTAGGTGCATTAACAAGTAAACCATACGCGTTTAAATCTAGACCATGGGAACTTACTAAGACAGAAACATTTGATGTATTTGATGGTATAGGATCAAGTATAAGAATTGATACAAGAGGAAAAAAAGTTTTAAGAGCTCTTCCTAGAATAAATGAAGAAACTAATGAAGAATGGATAAGTGATAAATCTAGATTTGCAGTTGATGGACTCTCAAGTCAAAGATTGGATAATGTATATTCTAAATCAAATAAAAAACTCCAAAAATCTTCATGGGATGATGCATTTGAATTAGTAAAAAAAGAAATTACAAAAAGAGGAAAAGAAAATACGGTGTTCCTATCTGGTAAGTTTACCGATGTTGAAACTTTATATTCTTCACAAAAATTTAGTAATTCACTAAAATCAAAAAACTATGATTGCAGATTTGATAATGCACAAATTATCGATAATTCATCTTCAAGTTATAAATTTAATTCAACAATTCAAGAAATTGAAAAGGCTGATGCTATTCTTTTAATCGGATCAAACCCTAGATGGGAAGCGGCGGTACTAAACGCTAGAATTAGAAAGGCATATATTGAAAATAACTGCAAAATTGGTCTTATAGGTCCTAAATTAGATCTTACTTACGATTATCATCATTTATCTGATTCTTTAGATTACCTTAATAAATTATCTAATAATAAATCTGAATTCAATCAAGTTTTAAAATCTGCAAAAAACCCAATTATAATATTAGGTACTTCAGCAATAAATAATGATCATGGAAAAAAAATATTAGAAACTGCAGGATTAATTGCGAAAAAAATTCAAAAAAATAAAAATACTAATCCATTAAATATTCTTAACCAAGATATTTCTAGAGTAGGAGCATTAGATTTGAAATTTTATAATAAAAAATTTGATAATGATTACAATAAACAATTAAAAAAACATATTGATAAAACAAAGCCTGTAGTTTTCTTAATGGGGTTAGACGAGATAAATTTTTCAACATTTGAAAATGCTTTTGTTGTTTATCTTGGTCATCATGGAGATGTTTCAGCATCTATAGCTGATATAATTTTACCAACCCCTGCATATACTGAGAAAAGTTCTACTTATATGAATATAGAAGGTAGAGTTATTCAAACAACTAAGTGTCATAATCCAATAGGTGAAGCAAAAGAGGAGTGGAAAATTTTTAGAGTTTTAAGTGACTTATTTGAAAAAAATTTAAATTTTAATAATCTTGGAGAGCTTCGAAATGAGCTTACAAGTACCTATGGTCAATTTGCTCTCTTAAATGAAGTTAATTCTATTGGCGAAATAACTTTTGCTAAAAATAATAAAATTGAGAATATTAAAATTAAATATAACATTGAAAATTTTTATATGAATGATTCTATTTCTAGATCTTCTGAAACAATGGCGAAATGCACTAAAGATATTTTAAATAAGGCAGCATAATAATTAGATGACTTATGATATATTAATTACAGGGTTAATAATCATTGCCCAAATACTTGCTGTTGTTGTGCCAGTTTTAATATCTGTAGCTTTTTTAGTTTATGCTGAAAGAAAAGTTTTAGCATTAATTCAATTAAGAAGAGGTCCAAATATAGTAGGGCCTTTTGGTATATTACAAAGCTTTGCTGATGCATTAAAACTTATTACTAAAGAAAATATTATACCTAGTGGATCAAATAAAATTGTTTTTATTTTAGCACCCATAATAACAATGGTACTTAGCTTAGCAGGTTGGGCAGTAATACCTTTTGCTCCAGGATGGGTAGTCTCTGATATTAACGTAGGTATCATGTATCTGTTTGCAGTATCATCTCTTGGAGTATACGGAATAATAATGGCTGGATGGGCTAGTAACTCTCAATATCCTTTTCTAGGAGCATTAAGATCAGCTGCTCAAATGGTTTCATATGAAGTATCTATTGGATTTGTAATAATTACAGTATTATTATGTGTAGGTTCTTTAAATTTATCAAAGATAGTTTTAGCTCAGCAGACTGTATGGTTTGCAATTCCATTATTACCTATGTTCATTATTTTTTTTATTTCTGCGTTAGCTGAAACAAATAGATTACCTTTTGATCTTCCTGAAGATGAATCAACACTTGTTGCAGGATTTTTTACTGAATATTCATCTGCTTCATTTGTATTATTTTTTTTAGGTGAATACGCGAGTATGATTTTAATGTCTTCTATGACTGTCATTCTTTTTTTAGGCGGATGGCTTCCTCCATTTGATGTATACCCATTAAATGTTGTTCCTGGAGTAATCTGGTTTACTGTGAAAGTAATATTTATATTATTTTTATTTATTTGGGTTAGAGGAACTTTCCCAAGATATAGATATGATCAGTTAATGAGACTTGGATGGAAAGTTTTTCTACCGTTTTCTTTGTTTTGGGTTGTGGCAACTTCTGGTTTTTTAGTATATTTTGACATGCTGCCAAATTAATATGTATAAATTAATTAAATCTTTTGCTTTATTTGAATTACTTCAAGGACTATTTTTAACTTTCAAATACATATTTAAGTCTAAAGTTACAATAAATTATCCTCACGAAAAAGGTCCATTAAGCCCACGTTTTAGAGGCGAGCATGCTTTGAGAAGATATCCCAGTGGGGAAGAGAGATGTATCGCATGTAAACTTTGTGAAGCAGTATGTCCTGCTCAGGCAATTACAATTGAAGCAGAGCCAAGAGAGGATGGAAGCAGAAGAACAACAAGATATGATATAGATATGACTAAATGTATTTATTGTGGTTTATGTCAAGAATCTTGCCCAGTTGATGCGATAGTAGAAGGACCAAATTTTGAATTTGCCACTGAAACAAGAGAAGAATTAATTTATAATAAAGATAAACTTTTAGAAAATGGAGATAGATGGGAGCAAGAAATTGCTCAAAATATTCATCTCGATAGAAAATATAGATAGAATGGTTCTTTATTCATTAACATTTTATCTTTTTTCATCTGTTGCAGTTCTTTCTGCTCTAATGGTTATAAGTGCAAAAAATCCAGTTCATTCAGTTTTGTTCTTAATTTTAAGCTTTGTTAATGCATCAGGACTCTTTGTTTTATTAGGTGCTGAATTTTTGGCAATGATCCTTGTCGTTGTATATGTTGGAGCTGTTGCCGTCCTTTTTCTATTTGTTGTAATGATGCTTGATATAAATTTTGTAAAGTTGAGAGAAGGCTTTTTGCAATACTTACCTTTTGGAGCATTATTAGGGATAGTTCTAGTAATTGAACTTGGAATACTTTTTTTAACAGATAGATCGTCTAATATTTATAACAATCAAACACCACTGCAACCTATAGTTAATGAAGTAGAAAATACAAAAATGATTGGGCAAATACTCTACACTGAATATTTTTATTTATTTCAAATATGTGGGATAATTTTATTAGTCGCAATGATTGGCTCTATTACACTTACATTAAGAGATAAGGGTGGTGTTAAAAGGCAAAATATAGATTCTCAAAATACAGTTGATGCATCAACAGCTATAGAAAAGAAAAAAGTAAAAATAGGCGAAGGAATTTAATTAATGATTACACTTGAACACTATCTTTTTCTCGGTGCAATTATTTTTACCTTAGGTGTTTTAGGAATATTTTTAAATAAGAAAAATTTAATTATAATTTTAATGTCTATAGAACTCATCTTGTTGTCGGTAAATATTAATTTTATTGCTTTCTCAGCGTATATTAATGATATTTCAGGGCAAATCTTCGCAATGCTTACACTTACTGTTGCAGCCGCTGAAGCAGCAATTGGACTCGCCATACTTGTAGTATTTTTTAGAAATTTAGGATCAATAGAAGTAAATAAAATTAATCAGCTTAAGGGATAGTAGATGGCAACCTCAATTATATTTTTACCTCTACTTGGTTTTCTTTTTTGTTTTTTACTCGGTAAACAGTTTAACTATAAGGTTTATCAAATATCAACAACGTCAATCCTTTTTCTTTGTACTTTATTTTCTTGGATAATATTCATTCAGTTTATTAATAATAAGGAAACTGAAATAATTTTTATTCTTAACTGGATCACTTCTGGAAACTTTATTGTTGATTGGTCAATTAGATTAGACACTTTAACTGCTGTGATGTTCATTGTGGTTACAACTGTTTCTGCTTGTGTTCATTTATATTCAATAGGCTATATGGAAGAAGATCCATCAAAAATAAGATTTATGAGTTATCTAAGCTTATTTACTTTTTTTATGCTTGTTCTTGTATCAAGTAATAACTTGTTGCAAATGTTCTTTGGTTGGGAAGGTGTTGGGCTAGCCTCATATTTATTAATTGGTTTTTGGCACCATAAAGATTCAGCAAATAAAGCTGCTATAAAAGCATTTGTTGTAAACAGAGTTGGAGATTTTGGATACGCAATTGGAATTGCGGGAATTTTTTATATTTTTGGCACGATAAGTTTCGACAGTATATTTTCACAAGTAGATCAATTTAGTGAGCATCAAATGCAATTCCTTTCTTTCAGTTTTCCAACTTTAGATTTTTTATGTTTTCTTTTATTCATAGGTGCAATGGGTAAATCTGCCCAATTAGGTTTACACACCTGGTTGCCAGATGCTATGGAGGGGCCTACTCCTGTATCTGCACTAATACATGCTGCAACAATGGTAACTGCTGGTGTATTTTTAGTTGCAAGAATGAGTCCTCTTTATGAATTTGCGACATTTACTAATTTATTCATTACTTTTATTGGTGCGGCCACAGCTATTTTTGCTGCCTCTATAGCCTTAACGCAAAATGATATTAAACGAGTCATTGCATATTCAACATGCAGTCAATTAGGATATATGTTTTTTGCAGCAGGTGTCGGCGCTTATAATGCATCAATATTTCACTTAACAACTCATGCCTTTTTTAAAGCTCTTCTATTTCTTTCCGCAGGTTCTGTAATTCATGCAATGCATCATGAACAGGATATGAGAAAAATGGGGGGACTTTATAAAAAAATACCTTTTACTGCTACAATGATGTGGATTGGATCTCTTGCAATTATTGGTTTCCCATATCTATCTGGTTACTATTCAAAAGAAAGTATTTTAGAAAATGCTTTCTATGCTTCAAATGGAATAGCATACTTTGCATATTTAGTAGGTATTTTAACTGCTTTACTTACTGCTTTTTATTCATGGAGATTATTATTCCTAACATTTCATGGTGAAAATAGATCAAATAGTAAAACATATGATCACGCCCATGAATCACCTTTAGTGATGACAGTTCCATTATTTATTCTTGCAACTGGTTCTATTTTTTCTGGAATATTCTTTGCTGATTATTTTATTGGATATTATAAAAAAGAATTTTGGGATAATGCAATATTACTAACAGAAAGTTCTCATAAATATCTTCCTCTTACGCAATCACTAATATCAAAATCGGCTGTTGCAATTGGAATCCTTGTCTGTGTGTTGATATATTCAAATAATTTAAACAGAGCAAAAAATCTTTCCTATAACTTAGATCCTTTATATTCTCTTTCAAAAAATAAATGGTATGTGGATGAGCTATATCATAAAGTATTTGTTTTAACTTTTTTCAAATTGGCAAACTTTTTCTGGAAAAAAGGAGATGAAAAAACTATTGATGGTTTAGGACCAAATGGGGTCTCCTGGATTATTTCAAAATCTTCATCTTATGTAAGTTTGTTTCAATCAGGGTATTTGTTTCATTATGCTTTTGCTATGCTTGGAGGTTTAGTAATAATTTTAACATGGTTTTTATATTACTAAATGATTGATTGGCCATTAGTATCAGTAATAATTTTTTTACCTTTAATTGGTGCCTTAATTATTCTTTTTATTAAAGAAGATGAACTAACATCAATTAATATTAAATGGGCTGCTTTACTAGCAACATTAGGAACATTTATTTTAAGTTTAATACTCTGGTTACAATTTGATTATTCCAATCCGTCTTATCAATATGAAGAAAAATTTAGATGGTTTGATGATTTTAATTTCTTCTACCATGTTGGAGTTGACGGTATCTCACTTTTTATGATTTTACTAAGTACATTTTTGACCCCACTTTGTATTTTAGCTAGTTGGAATAATATAAAAAAAAGAGTCAAGGAATACATGCTTTCTTTTTTATTTTTAGAGACTGTAATGATTGGAATGTTTACTTCTATAGACATACTTTTATTTTATATTTTTTTTGAAGCTGTATTAATACCAATGTATCTAATCATAGGTATATGGGGAGGTAATAGAAGAATCTATGCTTCTTTTAAATTCTTTCTCTACACTCTTTTGGGGTCAGTACTCATGTTGATTGCTATTATTGTGATGTACAGAAATACAAGTTCAATGAGTATTGAATTCTTACAAGGTAACTATTTTTCCTATAATACTCAGTTGTTTCTATGGCTCGCCTTTTTTGCTTCCTTTGCAGTTAAAATTCCTATGTGGCCGTTTCATACATGGTTGCCCGATGCCCATGTTGAAGCTCCAACAGCTGGATCTGTTATTTTGGCAGGAGTACTTTTAAAAATGGGTGGATATGGTTTTATCCGTTTCTCTTTAGGCATGCTTCCAGAAGCAACAGAGTTTTTTATTCCTTTAATTATGACATTAAGTATAGTTGCCATAGTATACACTTCCTTAGTAGCACTAGCACAAACTGATATTAAAAAACTAATTGCATATTCATCTGTTGCTCATATGGGAATTGTAACAATTGGAATTTTCTTAGTGAATCAACAAGGCTTAGAAGGAGCAATGATGCAAATGATTAGTCATGGACTAGTTTCAGCAGCTTTATTTTTATGTGTTGGTGTTATTTATGATCGAATGCATACTAGAGAAATTGAATTTTACGGAGGATTAGTTCAAAGAATGCCACTTTATGCAACAGTATTCATGATTTTTATGCTGGGATCAGTTGGATTGCCTGGAACTAGTGGTTTTATTGGAGAATTTTTAGTCATTGTTGGCGCATTTAAATTTTCAAGTTACGTCGTTATTGGCGCGGCTTTTGGAATAATATTATCCGCTGTTTACATGCTATACCTTTATAAAAGAATTATTTTTGGCACCATAACTAATAATAAACTTGCAGATATTTTAGATATAAACACAAGAGAGAAAATCATATTAATTCCTTTAGCGATTTCAGTAATATTACTAGGTATATTTCCAAATCTATTTTTAGATCCTATGAGATTATCACTTGAAATGATTATAACAAACTATGAAATAGCCAATGCTAAATAATATTTACAATATTTTTTTTATACCCGAAATTTTTTTAGCATGCTCTTCTTTTATTTGCTTACTTTTTGGGCTTTTTTTAAAAAAGAATGCATTTAGACAAACTTCCAATCTAGCAGTTTTCGTTTTATTATTAACCATTTTGCTTGTTTACTATGATAGTGAATCAAATTTTGCAAATTATAAAAGTTTATTTAGTCACTCTTCTTTTATAAATTTTTTTAAAATTTTAGCTCTATTAGGATCTATAGCTAGTATCATCATTTCTAAAGATTATTTCTTAGGCATTAAGCTTAAAAACTTTGAAATTCCTGTTTTATTTTTATTTTCTACACTTGGGATGATGTTAATGATTGCTTCAAATAATCTTATGTCCATGTATCTAGCAATAGAACTTCAAAGTTTATCTCTATACGTTGCTGCAGCAATAAAAAGAGATTCAATCTCATCAGCTGAGTCAGGAGTAAAATACTTTATTTTAGGAGCATTATCGTCTGGTATACTTTTATACGGCTTCTCCTTAATTTATGGATTTACTGGTTCAATCAATTTTAATGAAATAAGTTTCTATTTATCAAAATATGATAATTTAAATTTAGGTCTAATATTTGGGCTTGTATTTGTGATGGTAGGTTTGGCTTTTAAGGTTTCAGCCGTACCTTTCCATATGTGGACTCCTGATGTTTATGAAGGGGCTCCAAACTCAATTACAGGTTTTTTTGCTATTGTCCCTAAAATTGCTGCAGTAGCTTTAATTTATCGTTTTTGCTTAGTTCCATTTGAAAATTTTTACTTAGAATGGAGTCAAATAATTTTATTTTTATCAATAGCCTCAATGTTTCTTGGAGCTATAGCGGCTATAGCACAGTCAAATATCAAAAGATTATTAGCTTATAGTTCTATTGGACATATAGGTTATATCTTAATAGCTTTAGTTGCCGCAAATGATGATGGAATTAAAGCAGCATCAATTTATATGTTTTCATACATGATAATGAATGTTGCTATTTTTGCTATTTTACTTTCGTTAAAAGTTAAAAATGAATATTTAATTAATATAAGTGATTTAAAAGGGTTAAGTAAAAGTAATCCAATCGTTAGTCTTTCTATTTCAATAATAATGCTATCTATGGCTGGCATCCCACCCTTTATAGGATTTTTTGGAAAGTTTTATGTTTTCATTGCTGCAATTGAACAAGAATTATATGTGCTTTCAGTTCTTGGCGTCCTAGCTAGTGTTATTTCTGCTTTTTATTATTTAAGAATTATAAAGATAATGTATTTTGATGAAAGTATAAGTGAAGGAATAATTAATTTTCAAATTTCTTTTCAATCAAAAATTATTCTGTCCTTAAGTTTATTTGTAATTATTTGTTTTATATTTTACCCATCTTTATTGATTAATATATCAGCAAGTTTGACCATTTGATTAATGTCATTAGATAAAATTAAAAATCTATTAGATAAAAACAATTTTGATTTTCATTTTATTGAATCTGTAGACTCTACAATGTCAGAGGTTAAAAAACTTATTGATAATAGAGATATATGTTTGATGGCAAATGAACAAAAAAAAGGATTTGGAAGACGGGGAACAACTTGGGAAAGTCCAAAAAATAATGTCTATATTTCTATTTTATCTAAAAATATATTGCCAATAGAAAATCATTTTTTAAATAATGCTTTTATTACTAATATGATCTGTTCTGTGATTGAAAATATTTGTAATGTTAAAACTCAAATTAAATGGCCAAATGATATTTTAATTAATAAAGAAAAAATTTCTGGAATAATTTCTGAAATATTTAGTATCAAAAGTGATAAATATATCAATACTGGTTTTGGAGTTAATATAGTATCTTCTCCAAAAATTGAAAATTATCCAACAACTAATATTAATAAATACAATAAAGAAATTAACAATTTTTATTTTGTATATGAAATTATGGAAGAGTATTTTAAAAATTTTAAACAACTGCTAAATAACCACGAAAAAATTATGACTGAATATAAAAGTAGATTATTATATTTAGGAGGCAACATTAATTTAAAAATTGATGAACAAAATGTAAAACAAGGAATATTTCATAATCTTAACCCAGATGGTTCAATCACTTTAAAAAATAATATTAATTTTGAAAATATATATAATGCTAGAATAATTTAATGATTGTTATAGATGTAGGTAATACGAATATAGTTATAGGTTTTTATACAAAAAATAAATTAATTAAAATTATTAGATTAAAAACAGATAAAAAAATCAATTTTACAAAAAAAGAAATTAATAAATTTTTTAAATCTAACAAAAAATTGATTAATAATCTTAAAGATAGATTTTGTATCTTGTCCTCTGTTGTACCTTCTTTAAATTTAATTTTAAAAAATATTTTTCAAAAAAATAAATTCAAATTTTATGTAATTAATCCCAAAAAAATATCATTTAGAAATAGTATCAATTATAATTTAAATCAAATTGGGAGTGATCGAATAGCAAACTATGCCTATGTATATAGTAAGAAAATCAAAGACTGTATAATTCTCGACTTTGGTACAGCTACTACTTTCGATGTCATTAAAAATAATCAATATTTAGGTGGATTAATTTTTCCAGGTATAAATCTTTCAATTGAGACACTTTTAAAAAATGCTGAGTTAATAAAAACTTCAAAAATCTCAAAATCAAATAAAATTGTTAATAATAATACATCTGCTTCTATTCAATCAGGTTTCTATTTTGGTTATTTGCATGCAGTTAATGGCATATTAAAGCAAATAATTAAGGAGAACAACTTTAAGCCCAAAGTCTATATTACGGGTGGTCTAGGTAAAATATTTAGGGATAAAATTATTTATAAACCTATATATATGGAACATTTGACATTAGAAGGAATAAAAGAAATCGGTAACAAACATTTTTATGAGTAATAATTTACAACTAAATGATTTTAATGAAGGACTACACTTTTTATCTCTTGGAGGTATTGGAGAAATAGGTGCAAATTGTTATCTTTACGGATGTGATGGAAAATGGATAATGATAGATTTAGGTCTTTCATTTGCAGATGAAAAGTTTCCTGGTGTAGATTTATTAGTACCAAAAATTGATCATATTGAAAGTTTAGAAGATAATCTCGAGGCAATTATAATCAGCCATGGTCATGAAGATCATGCAGGAGCTGTTGCATTCTTAGCAAATAAAATTAAATGTCCAGTATATGCAAGTAAATTTGTAAAATTTCTTATTGAAAATAGGCTAAAAGAATTCAATAAAGTAGAAGGATTTACTTTAGAAGAGATAAATCTAGAAAAGAAATTAATACTCAATAATTTTGATATAAGTTTTATTCCAACTACACACTCAATTCCTGAACCAACTGCAATTGTAATTAAAACAACATATGGATCATTACTTCATACTGCTGATTGGAAAATAGATCATTCACCTACTTTAGGAGACTCATTTTTAAAAGAAAAATTTGAAAAATTAGGAAATGATGGATTACTTGCCTTAATAGGTGACTCTACTAACGCAAATGTGCCTGGCAAATCAGAATCTGAAAGTGACGTTAGGGATGAACTGACAAGTATATTTTCAAGATTTTCTAATAGAATTGTTGTTACCTGTTTTTCTTCAAATATTGCAAGAATGAAAAATATTATTCATGCAGCAAAAAAAAATAAAAGAAAGGTCGCTCTTGTTGGTAGGAGTATGAAAAAAAATATCGAAGTAGCAAGAAAATGTGGTTATGTTGCAGATGATGAAATTTTTATCAGTGAAGATGAAGCTTCTTATATACCAAGAGAAAATTTAGTCATAATTTGTACTGGAAGTCAGGGTGAAAAAAGATCTGCGCTTTTCAGAATAGCTTATAATTCTCATCAACATTTACATTTAGAGCCTGAAGATGTAGTAATTTTTAGTTCTAGAGATATTCCTGGTAATGAAAAATCAATAAATAATTTAAAGAACTTACTTGTTAGACAAAGAGTTGAGATAGTAACAGCTGATGATGATTTAGTACATGTTTCAGGTCATGGTTATGCAGATGAAATAAAACAAATGTATAATTGGACAAAACCCTACCTATCTATTCCTGTGCATGGTGAACCCATGCATCTAGAAGCGCATAAACAATTATCTTACTCATCTCAAGTGCCATTTACTAAAATTTTAGAAAATGGAAAATGTCTCAAAATTGCACCTGGTGAACCTCAAATTGTAGAAAAATTTGAAACTGGAAAGTTAATTGTTGAGGGTAAAAATCTTTATGACTCTGAATCTGCATTTATTAAAGAGAGAAGGAAATATTCATTTGAGGGGTTAGTTTTAATTTCTTTAATTATCAATGATGATGACTATTCAATTAATAAAAATATGTTACTTACCTTAAAAGGATTGCCAGGAATAGATGAAGAAAATATTAAAAGTGATTTTAAAATACTCTTTATAGAAAACTTTACAAAACTTAACAAAGATCAAAAATCATCAGATCTTATAGTATCTGACTTAGTTAAAAGTAGTTTTAGAAAGATTATCAAAAATTCAATTCAAAAAAAACCAGAAATTGAAGTTCATTTAATACGATCTTAATGGCACTTTTTACCCATGTTCTAATTTTTATCCTTGTTTGGTGGATTTTATTTTTCATACTCCTACCGATTAAGATAAAAGTACCCCAAAAAGTAGAATCTGGACATGCAAAAAGTGCTCCGAGTAAGCCATATCTTCTAATAAAATTTATAGCAACTTCATTAATAGCAGCTTTAATTTTATTTTTTTTGATTTTATTTGGATTTGATTTATCAAATATATTTAATAAATGAAATATTCTAATTTTTTTCTTCCCACCATTAAAGATGCACCATCAGATGCTGAAATAATTTCACATAAATTAATGATCAGAGCAGGTATGATTAAGCAATCTAGTGCAGGTATTTATTCTTGGTTACCATTAGGTTTACTTGTATTAAAAAAAATTGAACAGATTGTCCGAGAAGAACAAAATAATGCAGGAGCAATAGAACTGCTTATGCCTACGATACAATCTTCTGATTTATGGATTAAATCAGGAAGATATGATGATTATGGAAAAGAAATGTTGAGGATTACAGATCGAAGTGGAAGAGATATGCTATACGGCCCAACAAATGAAGAATTAATTACTGATATATTTCAATCACATGTTAATTCTTACAAAGATCTTCCAAAAAACCTTTATCATATTCAATGGAAATTCCGAGATGAAGTAAGGCCTAGGTTTGGAGTAATGCGAGGAAGAGAATTCTTAATGAAGGATAATTATTCATTTGATCTTGATGAAAACGAAGCAAAAAAATCTTATGACAATATGTTTAAAGCATACATAAAAACTTTTATTAGAATGGGTTTAACACCAATTTCTTTAAGAGCGGAAACTGGACCAATTGGCGGTAACTTAAGTCATGAATTTCAAATACTAGCTAAGACTGGTGAAAGTACACTTTATTATGATAAAAAATTAGAAACACTAAACCCTGAAACTATAGATCCAAATGACTTACAGTCATATTATGCTGCAGTTGATGATCAACATGATGAAAAAAATTGCCCAATTTCAAATGAAGATTTAAAAATTTCTAAGGGCATTGAAGTGGGTCATATATTTTATTTTGGAACAAAATATTCTGAGAAATTAAACGCATTTGTTCAAGATAAAAGTGGGAAAAATGTTCCAGTACATATGGGATCATATGGCATTGGTGTTTCAAGACTTGTGGGTGCAATTATAGAAGCTTATCATGATGAAAAAGGAATTAGATGGCCTTTAGAAGTTGCTCCATTTAAGGTTTCCATAGTTAATTTAATGCCAGAAGATCAAGATTGTGCCACAAAATCATCAGAGTATTATGAATATTTTATGAAAAATAATATTGAAGTCATTTTAGATGATAGAATCTGCAGTATAGGAAAAAAATTATCTGATAATGAGTTAATTGGGACACCATATCAAATTATTATTGGCAAAAGAGATTTAAAAGATAATTTAGTAGAAATAAAAAATCGCCAAAATAATGAAAGTGAAAAAATTTCATCCAGTAGTGTAATTGATTTTATTAATAATAAGTTAAAAAAATAGATGATTTCTAAATCAGAACGATTACTGATTTTTAGGTTTTTATTTTCTAAGAAATCTGATGGCTATGTGTCTATTTTCGCTTGGTTTTCAATAATAGGTATTAGTTTAGGAGTAGCAGCAATTATTATAGTAATGTCTGTTATGAATGGTTTTAGAATTGATCTAACTAACAGAATAATTGGACTTAATTCACACCTTAATATTTATAGTTTTGATAATGAGATAACAAATAAGCAAGCTGATGATCTCATATTGAATATTGATAATTCTTTTTTTTACCAATACTACAAATCTATTGAAACAAATGGATTAATTATAAAATCAAATAACTCTAAAGGTGTTATGATCAAAGGCTATGATGCATATGATAAAAATCATTATTTGTTTAATTCAATTAATATGGGTGCATTAATTCAAAATCCAAAAAGTGAAATATTGATTGGAGACTCCTTAGCGCACGAATTGAATTTAAGCATAGGGGATAAGGTTAAAATAGCAATTCCAAAGACTGATAAAACAATATTAGGAAATATTCCAAGATTTAAAACATTGGAGGTAGTAGGTATATTTGATCTAGGTTTATATGAATATGATTCAAATTTAATTTTTTTATCTTCAGAACTTGTTAGAAAATTACTCTTATATGATGAAGATATATATAACAAAATTGAATTCTTTACATCATCTCCTAATGAAATTGAATTATTTAAAAATAAAGTAGAATTAGAAACATCTAATCTTTTATTAAATTTTTATTCAATATCTTGGAAGGATCAAAACAAAACTTTAATAAATGCACTTAAGGTGGAAAAGAATGTTATGTTTATTATTCTTTCTTTAATTATTTTAGTTGCATCATTAAATATAATTTCAGGATTAATTATATTTGTAAAAGAAAAAAACAAAGATATCGGAATTTTGAAAACTATAGGAATGAGTAATAAAAGTATTATAAAAATATTTTTTACTATTGGAATCTCAATTGGTTTAATAGGATCTTTAATAGGATTAATAATTGGAATTCTTTTCACAATAAATATTAAATCAATTCAAAGTTTTTTAGAATATTTACTTGGAACAAAACTGTTTTCTGAAGAAGTTTATTATTTATCGTCTTTACCTTCTAAAATTAGCGTAAATGAGGTAGTGTACGTACTTTGTGTAGCAACAATCATATCAATTATATCAACTATTTTTCCAGCTTTAAGTTCAGCCAGAATAGATCCTATTAAGAGTTTAAGAAGTGAATAACAAATATTTATTAGAGATATCTAGTTTAGGTAAACATTATTCTAATGAAAATAATTTAAAAATTGAGATAATTAAAAATCTGAATTTTAAATTAATGCAAAACACAAAAGTTGCGATTGTTGGACCTTCAGGTTCAGGCAAAACTACTTTTCTTAATATTATTGGTTTACTTGATTCTGAATATGATGGAAAAGTTTATTTTAAGAATAAAGATATTTCTTTATGCCCTAAAGATGAAACAAATAAAATTAGAGGATTATCAATTGGTTTTATTCATCAATTTTTTCATCTGATTCCTGAACTCACTGTTATCGAGAATGTTATGCTTCCATTATTAATAAATAAAAATGAAAAGAAAAGTTATGAAATATCTAAAAAACTACTTCTTGAATTTGGCTTAGATGAAAGGATTAATTATAAACCTTTAAAGTTATCAGGAGGAGAACAACAAAGAGTCGCTATTGCAAGATCATTAGTTAACAATCCAGATTTAATATTAGCTGATGAGATGACTGGAAATCTTGATGAAGATACTGCTAACAACATTTTTAAATTTTTTATAAATTATATCGAACAAAATAAAAAAACTTTAGTATATGTTACTCATAACAAAACTTATTCTTTACTAGCTGATGAAATTTATTATTTTAAAAACAAGAATATACAATTAAAGAATGAATAATCCTTTTATTCATTTACGATCTTTATCTTCATATTCATTATCTGAAAGTACTCTAAAAATTAATAATTTAGTAGATCTTGCTAAAAAAAATGACATGCCTGCAATTGCCATTACAGATAATAATAATATGTTTGGAGTCTTTGAGTTTTCAAAAGAATGCGTAAAAAATAATATTCAACCTATAATTGGGACTTCAATAAATTTATTAGATGTTGTTGTAAATAAACAAATTTCCCAAGTTACATTTTTAGTCAAAAATGAAATCGGGTATAGAAATCTATTAGAATTAAGCTCACTTTCTCATCTTAATGAAGGAAATTATGTTGGTATATACTTTTCACAATTAGAGAAATTTTCTGAAGGTTTATTCTGTTATGTAGGTGGTGAATTTAATCCTCTACTTTTATTAAACAAAGAAAACAAAAAAAATGATATCATTCAATTAATAAGTAATTTTAAAAAAGTTTTTAAGCAAAATTTTCTTTTTGAAATTCAAAGAATAAATGATCAAAATATTGATGTTTTTGAAAAAGAATTTATTAATTTATCAAAAGAATTTGACATATCCCTTATTGGCTCAAATAATATTAAGTATGCTAATAAAGATGATTATTCAGCTCATGATGCATTATTATGTATTGCTCAAAAATCTACAATTAATAATTCTCAAAGAAATACATCAAATGAAAATATTTATTTTAAGTCAAATGATGAAATGTATTCAAATTTTGAAGATATTCCTGAGATAATACAAAATAATTTAAATGTTTCTCTTTCTTGTAATTATTTTCCTGAGTCAACAAAACCACAATTACCTGAATTTAAAAATGATTTAAATCTATCAGCAGAAGATTTTTTATTAAAATCCTCAGAACAGGGACTTGAAAAAAAAATAAAAGAAAAGAATGTTAAGAATATAAAAATTTATAGCGATAGATTGAAATATGAAAATGAAATAATAATTAGAATGGGTTTTGCAGGGTACTTTTTAATAGTATCAGATTTTGTTAATTGGGCTAAAAAGCAGCTTATTCCTGTTGGTCCCGGAAGAGGATCTGGTGCAGGCAGTTTAGTAGCTTGGTGTTTAGGAATTACTGATTTAGATCCAATAGAGTATGAATTATTATTTGAAAGATTCTTAAATCCAGAAAGAGTGTCAATGCCTGATTTTGACATAGATTTTTGTCAAACTAGAAGAGATGAAGTTATAGAATATGTAAATAATAAATATGGAAGTGAATGTGTTGCTCATATAATTACATTTGGTACTCTTGCATCAAGAGCTGCGGTAAGAGATATTGGTAGGGTTTTAGAAGTTCCGTATGGAGAAGTAGATTCTTTTGCTAAACTAATACCTTTTAATCCATCTAATCCACTTACTTTAAGTGAGTCTATTAAATCTGAAAGAAGTTTGCAAGAAAGGATCAGCAGTGATGAAAGAATTTCAAATATTATTGATGTAAGTCTAAAAATTGAAGGAACTCATAGACATGCTTCTACACATGCTGCTGGAGTTGTTATTGGTCATGAAAAATTATCTAAAGTAGTTCCTTTATACAAAGATCAAAATACCAATACAAATGCTACACAATTTTCTATGAAATATGTTGAAGAGGCAGGTTTAATAAAATTTGACTTTCTTGGGTTAACTACATTATCAATCATTGATGATTGTGTAAAATTAATAGTGAAACAGAATAAGAGTTTTTTATTAGACAACATCCCTTTAAATGATACAAAAACCTATGATCAGCTAAGTAAAGGAGACACAGTTGGAATCTTCCAACTTGAAAGTAATGGTATGGGAAGTGTCCTTCGTCAATTACAGCCAGACAGATTTGAAGAAATAATTGCTGTTGTAGCCTTGTTCAGACCAGGTCCAATGGATAACATTCCTTCTTTTTGTAATAGAAAGCATGGACGTGAAGAAATAAAATATCTCCATTCTATGTTAGAAGACGTTTTAAAAGAAACCTATGGAATTATTGTTTATCAAGAACAAGTAATGCAAATTGCACAGGTTTTATCAAATTATTCATTGGGTGAAGCAGATTTATTAAGAAGAGCAATGGGTAAAAAGATACAAAAAGAAATGGATATGCAAAAATCAAGATTTATAGAAGGCGCAGTTCGAAATAATATTGAGAAAAAAGAAGCTTCAAAAATTTTTGATTTAGTTGATAAGTTTGCAGGATATGGCTTTAATAAAAGTCACGCAGCTGCATATGCTTTAATATCTTATCAAACTGCATATTTAAAAGCAAATTTTCCTCACGAATTTCTTACAGCAACACTAAACTATTCTATAGATAGAACAGAAAAAATTATTTTACTTAAACAAGAAATAGAAAGGTTAAATATAAATTTTTTAAAACCAGATATAAATTTTTCTGATCCTTTGTTCTCAATTGAAACAAATGATAACTTAAAATCAATCAGATTTGGATTAGCAGCAATCAAAGGTGTTGGTTTAAAATCAATTTCTAGCATGATTGATGAAAGAAACAAAAACGGCAAATTTAAAAGTATTATTGATTTTATGAAAAGAGTTTCCAAGGAAGTAATAAATAAACGACAGCTTGAAAAACTTATTCAGGCTGGTGCTTTTGATAGCATTGAACCTAATAGATCAAAATTATTTAATAATGTACCAAAATTTGTCGAACTATATGGAGGAGAAAAAAATATTAATCAAGAAATGCTCTTTGAAGAAAATGAGATTTCATTTGAAGATAAAAATCTTTTTAATCAAAATTATAATAAATGGAAGAATGCAGAAATTTTATCTAATGAATTAGAGGTTATTGGATTTTATTTTTCTGATCATCCATTAAATTATTATCCAAAAAAATTTTTCGAATTAGAGAATATAATGTCTTTCAAAAATTATTCAGAAAACTATACTTCAAATACCATTAAAGTTTGCGGTGCTATTTTAGATATCAAAGAAAGATCAAATAAAGATGGAAAAAAATATGCATTTATAACAGTATCAGAAACGAATTTTCAATTTGAATTAACTATATTTAGTGAAAATTTATATAAGTATCGACCATTATTAAAAGAAGGAAATTTGTTAATATTCAATATAGATATTGTAAAAAATAATAGTGATATACGCTTTATAATAAGAACATTAGAGTCTTTAGAGAAAACTTTTGTTAATAATAATTATAAATTTAATATCTATACAAGCATTAAAAATATAAATGAATTAAAAGATAATATTTTTACAGAAAAGGAAATTGGTAACTTTGATAATCCTATTGACGTATTTATTACAGTGGATAAAAAATTAGTTAATTTTAACTTTAATAAATATTCTATAAAATCTTTCAAAAAACTTGACAATTTAAGTAATTCAAAAATCTTAGATTATTCCCTAGAAATATCTTGAAAAAATAATTTATTATAATAAGAGAGCAAACAAATTAAATCTAGCACACAGAAAAAACCGGTGTTTTTATTTCTGTGGAGGTTAAACCGGGAGTAATTATGAATTTACCAGAAGTAAAATTAGAAGATCTTCTAGAGTCAGGTGTTCATTTTGGACATAATGTAAGAAGGTGGAATCCAAAAATGAAAGAATATATATATGGGGTTAGAAATAACATTCATATCTTCGATTTAAGAATAACATTAGAACTACTAAATGTAGCTCTTACTAAAATTCACGAAACTGTTTCTAAATCTGGAAAAATACTTTTTGTTGGTACCAAAAAACAATGCAGTGATGTTGTAAAAGACTTAGCTATGTTGAATAATAATTTTTATGTAAACAAAAGATGGTTAGGCGGAACTCTTACTAATTGGAAAACAATTTCAAATTCTATAAAAAGATTAGAGGAAATTGAGCAGTTTTTAAAAGACAATGAGCTATCAAAAAATTTATCAAAAAAAGAATTACTTGATATTTCAAGAGAAAAACAAAAACTTGATTTAAATATTGGTGGTATCAAGACCCTTAATGGAAAACCAGATCTTCTAATAGTTTTCGATGTAATTAAAGATAGGATCGCAGTTAAAGAAGCAACAAAACTAAATATACCTGTTGTTGCTATTGTTGACTCTAATGCTGATCCTGAAAATATAGATTATATAATTCCTGGAAATGACGATGCCCTTCGTTCTATAAATTTATATAAAAATTACTTTTTAGAAACTATTCAAGATGCTGCAAACTTTCAAGATATAGTTACAAATACTGAACAACAAGTAGCTGAAGAACCTTTAAAAAAGGATGTAAATAATGACTAAAATTAATGATTTAATAAAGGAATTAAGAGAGAAAACAGGCGCAGGTTTTCTTGACTGTAAAAAATCTTTAGATGAAAATAATAATGATATTACTAAATCAATAGAAGCATTACGAAAAAAAGGATTGGCTAAAGCATCTAAAAAAAGTGATCGAGCAGCAATTGAAGGAGCTGTGGGCATTTATTCTAATAAAAATATTACAGCTTTAATTAAAGTTAATAGTGAAACTGATTTTGCAGCAAAGAGTAATACTTTTTTAGATTTTCTTGATGATTTAGGCAAATTACTTTTAGAAAATAATGCTAACTTAAGTAAAGAAGAATTTTTAAATTTAAATTATGATAATGGAACTGTTCAAGATTTTTTTAATTCTATGATTGCTAAAATAGGAGAAAATTTAATTTTAAATGATTTAATAATTAAAGAAAATAAAAATTCAAATTTTGCTTTTTATATTCATAACAGTTATAGAAGTAATATTGGAAAAATTATTTCTATAGTTAGATATTCCGCTAATGAAAAAAGTGACGATATTGAAACTTTATCAAAAAATTTATGCATGCATATTGCTGCAATGAAACCTGAATCCTTAGATATTGATGATTTAGATAAAAAATTAGTTAATAATGAAGAAAAAATTCAAAAAGAACTAATTTTGAATTCTGGTAAACCATCAAGTATAGTTGATAAAATTTTAGAAGGTAAAATGAAAAAATATTTTAGTGAAGTAACTTTACTAAATCAAACTTATATTTTAGATCAAGATAAAACTATTAAAGAGATTATTAGCCAATATAATAGTTCAAATTTTAAATTAATTTCTTTCGATTTAATTAGCTTGTAGGATGACTGCAAGAATATTACTCAAAATCTCAGGCGAATCTCTAATGGGATCCTCTGATTTTGGTATCGATGTTTCAACAATAAATAAGATAAGTAATGAAATAAAAAAAGTATATAAAAAAAAATTTCAAATTTGCTTAATAATAGGTGGTGGAAATATATTCAGAGGAATTAAAGGTGCTTCAGATGGAATAGATAGATCAACTTCAGACTATATGGGCATGTTAGCAACTGTTATGAATGCCTTATCTCTTCAAAGTAGCTTAGAAAAAATTAATGTTCCCACTAGGGTACAATCAGCTATTACAATGTCTCAAATTGCTGAACCTTATATTAGAAGGAGGGCTATTAGGCATTTAGAAAGAAATAGAATTGTTATATTTGCAGCAGGGACAGGAAATCCATTTTTTTCTACAGATACTGCAGCAACTCTTAGGGCTTCTGAATTGGACTGTAAATTAATAATTAAAGCTACAAAGGTAGACGGTATTTATACTAAAGACCCTGTAAAATACAGAGATGCAAAATTAATAAAAAAAATATCATATAATGAAGTAATTAAGAAGAACTTACGTGTGATGGACTTAACGGCTATTAGCCTTGCTAAAGATACTAAAATACCAATTTTTATAACAAATATATTCAAAAAAAACTCACTAATTAATGTTTTGAATCAAAAAGGATCATATAGTAAGATAATTTAATATATGAGTGATCTTGATTATAAAATGAGTGCTGCAATACTGCACTTAGAAAAAGAGTTAAATTCATTAAGAACTTCAAGAGCAAATCCATCTATGCTTGATAATATATTTGCTGAAGCATACGGCTCTAAGACACCATTAAATCAATTGGGAAATATTTCAGTACAAGATGCAAATACAATTACAATACAAATATGGGATTCATCTCTTATAAAATCAATTGAAAATGCAATTACAGAGTCTAATCTTGGTATTAATCCTCAAACTGACGGGCAATTAATAAGGCTTCCAATTCCAAAACTAAGTGAGGAAAGAAGAAAAGAAATTATAAAAATTGCTTCTGAATTTGCAGAAAACTCAAAAGTTAGTATACGAAATATAAGAAGAGATTTTATTGAAGATTCAAAAAATGAAAAAAAGAATTCAAACCTTTCAGAGGATGAGCTCAAAAAAAGAATTAATGACATCCAAAAGATTACTGACAGTAAAATTGATGAAATAGATAAATTATTAGAATTAAAAAAAAATGATATTTTGAAAGTGTAAGTTTGAATAACAACTTATCCCATATAGCTTTAATTCTCGATGGCAATAAAAGATGGGCAAAAAAAAATCAATTTAATAATTCATATGGATACAAAAAAGGTTTTGAGAATATAAAAAATGTTGTTAATTATTCATTAAAAGCAAAAATATCAAATTTAACACTTTTTACTCTTTCCTCAGAGAATTATAATAGGTCATCGATAAATATTATCTTTGATATTATTTATGACAATTTTTCAAAAACTTTTACAAATTTGATTATGAAAGAAGGAGTTAAAATTAATATTTTTGGTTTAAGAGATAATTTGCCAAAAAAAATAATAAATATATTTGATAACATTGAAAAAGAATCATCAAATAATTTTAATCTAAATTTAAATATTGCTTTTAACTACGGGTTTAAAGAGGAAGTAAAATATGTTCTTAAAAAAGTATTAAATAATAATAAAATTAATTTAGATAATGAAGATGAAGTAAAAAAGTTATTTTATCTAGGTAGAGTACCTGATCCAGACATTTTAATTCGCACTGGAGGCTATAAGAGATTAAGTAATTTTATAATGTATAATTTAACTTATACTGAACTTTTTTTTACTGATACTCTTTGGCCTGATTTTACTGCAGAAGAATTCAAAAC
>CACNHT010000005.1 GCA_902620285.1 uncultured Alphaproteobacteria bacterium
TGTCCAACTGGAGCATTAATGCCAGCATCTATTGTAGATAAAGATGGCGTTGGCCATAGTAAGGTAGATAAAAAAATTGATAGCGTTTGTCCTTATTGTGGTGTGGGTTGTCAGATAGAATACAATGTAAAAGATAACAAAATTAAATACGTTAATGGTGTTGATGGTCCCGCAAACAAGAATAGATTATGTGTAAAAGGAAGGTTTGGTTTTGATTATGTAAATAATCCAGAAAGACTTACAAAGCCATTAATTAGAATTAAAGATAAACCAAAAGACTTACACCCAAGTATTAATTTTTCAAATATTCATGAATATTTTAGAGAAGCATCCTGGGATGAAGCTCTAGATTATGCTGCTCAAGGATTTTTAAAACTTAATAAACAAAGAAATGGTAAGAGTAATCTTGCAGGTTTTGGATCAGCTAAATGTTCAAATGAAGAAGCTTATTTATTTCAAAAATTAATCAGAACTGGTTTTAATACAAATAATGTTGATCATTGTACAAGACTTTGTCATGCGTCTTCTGTAGCTGCTTTATTAGAAACTATTGGTTCAGGAGCTGTTACTGCTCCATTCTATGAAGTTGAACATTCTGATGTCATAATAGTCATTGGAGCAAATCCTACTGAAAATCATCCTGTTGCAGCAACTTTTTTTAAGAATGCTGCTAAAAAGGGTTCTAAATTAATTGTGATGGACCCTAGAGGTCATTCCTTAAAAAAACATGCAACTCATATGTTGCAATTTAAACCAGGATCTGACGTTGCTCTCTTAAACTCAATAATGAATGTTATTGTCGAAGAAAATTTATTTAATTCCGAATATATTAAAAAACAAACTGAAGGATTTGAAAAATTAAGAAAACATTTAATGAATTATTCACCTTATATAATGGAAAACGAAACAGGTATCGATCCAGAACTTATAAGAGAAGTAGCGCGCTTATATGCCAATACAAATAAAGGAATAATTTTTTGGGGGATGGGGATTTCTCAACACACACATGGTACTGACAACGCTAGATGTTTAATTTCTCTAGCTTTAATGACAGGGAATGTTGGAAAAAGAGGATCTGGTTTACATCCTTTAAGAGGACAAAATAATGTTCAAGGAGCGTCTGATGCTGGTCTTATACCAATGATGTATCCTGATTACCAATTGGTTGATAAAGATAATAATAAAGATTTTTTTGAAAAACTTTGGAACACTTCTTTAGATGATAAAAAAGGTCTAACTGTTGTTGAAATTATGGATGCTATTCACGAGAATACAATTAAAGGGATGTATATACTTGGTGAAAATCCAGCAATGTCTGATCCTGATCTTAATCATGCAAGAGAAGCTCTACAAATGTTAGAGCATTTAGTTGTTCAAGATATTTTTTTAACTGAAACAGCAACATATGCGGATGTTATTTTCCCAGCTTCAGCATGGCCTGAAAAAAATGGAACAGTTACTAATACTAATAGACAAGTACAGATGGGAAGAAAAGCTTTAGACTCTCCAGGTCAAGCTAAAGAAGATTGGTGGATAACAAACGAACTTGGAAAAAGAATGGGTTTAAATTGGAAATATAAACATCCAAAAGAAATTTATGAAGAAATGTCACTAACAATGCCTTCATTAAACAATATATCTTGGGAAAGATTAGAAAATGAAAACTCTGTAACTTATCCAAGTAAGTCTCCAACTACACCAGGAGATGAAATTGTTTTTGGTGATAAGTTTCCAAACGAAAATGGTAAAGGTAAGTTTGTTCCAGCTAGTGTTACTGCACCAGATGAAGTACCTGATAAAGAATTTGCGATGATACTAACCACAGGAAGGCAATTAGAGCATTGGCATACTGGAGCTATGACTAGAAAGGCATCAAATTTAGATGCCATTGAACCAGAACCTTCGGTTTCAATATCACCTAAAGATATAATTAAAAATAATATGAAAGCTGGTGATAAAATAAAAGTCACAACTAGAAGAGGTTCAATAGATATCAGAGTAAGGCAAGACAGGGCGATTCCTGATGGAGTCATATTTATTCCATTTTGTTATAATGAGTCTGCCGCTAATCTTTTAACTAATCCAGCTTTAGATCCATATGGAAAAATTCCTGAATTTAAATATTGTGCTGCAAAAATTGAGAAGTTATAAATATTTTATGATTAAAAAAACATTAATAATTTTATTTCTTGTATTTAGTCCAATTACAGCATGCTCTACATTAAGTGAATTAAACGAAAGAGTAAAAGGTGATGGGGTTCCTTATATTCCTGGGATTTAACTTATAAAATTCTTGTCGAATTTATAATTTAATATAAATGCAAAATTGATGCCGCGTTAGCTCATTTGGTAGAGCAGTTGATTTGTAATCATCAGGTAGTCAGTTCGATTCCGACACGCGGCACCACCTTAATAGTATTTAAGTTGAGTAAAATTGATATAAAGCAATCGATGTTGCATTAGAAACATTCAAACTATCAATTTCAAATTTTAAATTATTTTTCATTTTTATCTGAATCATTTCATCACATTCCTTTTTTACTAATTCTCTAATACCTTTTCCTTCAGAGCCAAAAACTAATACTGATTTTTGTGAAAAATTTAATTTTGAATTTTTATTTTTCGAACTGTCAAAGCCATAAATCCAATAATTATTTTTTTTAAGAAAAGAAATAGTTCTTCTAATATTTGTCACTCTAATATAATTTACAATTTCTGCAGCACCGGAAGCTGATTTATAAAGTGATGAAGTCAGTTCTGGCGAATTATCTTTGCCAACTATAATTCCTGCACAATCAAATAATGCACATGATCTCATTATTGAGCCAATATTTTGAGGGTCAGTTACTTGATCTAAAATTAATATTACTGATTTTGATTTTTTACTTTCTACTCTTACAAATTCTTCTAAACCTGGCCAAGTAAGATCTTTTGTTTTTAGAACTACTCCCTGCGTTGTGTTTTCATTTCCAAATCTTCTTGTGAATTCATTTTGAGGAAGGATGGTAATTTTTTGTGTATTAGATTCATATTTTTTGGCAAAATTTGTCTGATTTTTACTAATTATAAGCTCAATATTCTCTCTTTTATCATTTTGAAGGGCTGCCTTAACAGAATGTTGACCAAAAATTGTCTGAATTCCTTGGTTTTTATTAGATTTATTATTTCTAAACTTACTCATGGTTTAATATCACAGATTTGTATAATTAATACAATCTAGATATGTACAAAAAGGCATTTTTTGTCTAAAAGGCCGTTGCTTTTACGAGTATACGTATTTTGCAAAGGTGTAACTGCTGTTTTAGATTGACATATATACTAATTTATTAGTATTGGCCAATTTCTTCAAATGGAGGGGTGGTCGAGTGGTTAAAGGCAGCGGACTGTAAATCCGCCCGCGTGAGCGTACGTAGGTTCGAATCCTACCCCCTCCACCATTATGGAGGTAATGGGATGAAAGCATTAAAGTGAGTGTGTGAAGCAGTCAGTTTAGTTGCGGGTGTAGCTTAGTGGTAAAGCTCCAGCCTTCCAAGCTGGCTACGAGGGTTCGATTCCCTTCACCCGCTCCATAACAAAATATTATTGGGGTAAAAAAATGGCTAAAGCAAAATTCGAAAGAAACAAACCGCATTGTAACATTGGAACTGTTGGTCACGTTGACCATGGTAAAACAACATTAACAGCTGCTATAACTAAAATATTAGCAGAGACAGGTGGAGCAGAATTTACAGATTATGCAAACATTGACAAAGCACCTGAAGAGAGAGAGCGTGGAATAACTATTTCAACTGCACACGTTGAATATGAAACTGAAGCAAGACACTATGCACACGTTGACTGTCCTGGACACGCCGATTATGTAAAAAACATGATCACTGGTGCTGCTCAAATGGACGGAGGTATCTTAGTTGTTAATGCAGCTGACGGACCAATGCCTCAAACAAGAGAACACATACTTTTAGCTAGACAGGTAGGCGTGCCTGCACTTGTAGTATACATGAACAAAGTTGATCAAGTAGATGACAAAGAATTAATTGATCTAGTTGAAATGGAAATTAGAGAACTTCTTACTTCATATGAATTCCCAGGTGATACTATCCCAATCATTAAGGGTTCAGCTTTAGCAGCTCTAGAAGGTAGAGATGATGAAATTGGAAAAAATTCAATTATGGAATTAATGAAAGCAGTTGATGAACATATACCACAACCTAGCCGACCTGTAGATCAGCCTTTCCTAATGCCTGTTGAGGATGTATTTTCAATTTCTGGTAGAGGTACTGTTGTGACTGGAAGAATTGAACAAGGTCAAGTTAAAGTCGGAGAGGAAATTGAAATCCTAGGAATTAGAGAGCCTCAAAAAACTACTTGTACTGGAGTTGAAATGTTTAGAAAACTCTTAGACTCTGGTGAGGCTGGAGACAACGTTGGTGTTCTTCTTCGTGGTACCAAAAGAGAGGAAGTTGAACGTGGTCAAGTATTAGCTAAACCTGGCTCAATAAAACCTCATACAAAATTTAAAGCAGAAGCATATGTATTAAAAAAAGAAGAGGGTGGAAGACATACCCCATTCTTTTCAAACTACAGACCTCAATTCTACTTTAGAACAACTGATGTAACTGGAACAATTAAATTACCAGAAGGAACCGAAATGGTAATGCCTGGTGATAACATTGCTATGGAAGTTACTCTTTTGTCTCCAATTGCAATGGATAAAGGGTTAAAATTTGCGATTAGAGAAGGTGGAAGAACAGTTGGTGCCGGAGTTGTTGCTGAAATTATTGAATAGTTTTAGAGACCACTTTATCAGTTAGCCAATACTTATTAGGAGTGTAGCTCAACTGGTAGAGCACCGGTCTCCAAAACCGGGGGCTGCGGGTTCAAGTCCTGCCACTCCTGCCAAGAGAAATGAAATTATGAATATTGAAAAAAAGAAAACATCACCAGCACTTTTTGTAAGACAAGTTAGACAAGAATTACAAAAAGTAACTTGGCCTCAGAGAAGAGATACTTTTATTTCATCTGCAATAGTCATATTATTAATTATATTATTCTCATTATTTTTTCTTTTAACTGATCAAATATGGTCTTTCTCAATAAGAAAAATAATTGAAATAGGTTCAGGTTTTTAATGAATAAAGCAAGATGGTACGTTCTTCATGCCTATTCAGGTTATGAAAAAAAAGTTGCTGATAGTATTCTAGACCAAGCAACAAAACTTGGTGTTAAGGATCATATCGAAGAAATATCTGTCCCAGTTCAAAACATTGTTGAAGTAAAAAGAGGTGTAAGGGTAAATACAGAAAGAAAAATATTTCCTGGCTATATACTTATTAAAATGAACTTAAATGATGATACTTGGCATATAATTAAAACAACTCCAAAGCTAAGTGGTTTTTTAGGTAATAAAGGTAAACCAGTTCCTATTAGTAATGCTGAAGCAAAAAGAATATCTGAACAAGTTATTGATGGTGTAGAAAAATCAAGACCTGCTATAATGTACGACGTTGGAGAACAAGTAAAAGTAATTGATGGACCCTTTGCATCATTTAATGGAGAAGTCGAACAAATAGATGAAGATAAAGCAAGATTAAGAGTAGCTGTTTCAATTTTTGGAAGATCAACACCTGTTGATTTAGAATATTCTCAGGTAGAAAAGGTATAAACTATGGCTAAAGAAATTTTAGGTTTAATTAAATTACAAATCCCTGCTGGAGGAGCTAACCCTTCACCTCCCGTTGGCCCTGCTCTTGGACAAAGAGGGTTGAATATAATGGATTTTTGTAAAGCATTTAATGATAAAACAAAAGATTTAGAAAAAGGTGCGCCAATTCCAGTTATTATAACAGCATACAAAGATAGAAGCTTTGATTTTACGACAAAATTACCACCAGTAAGTTTTTATCTTAAAAAAGCAGCAAAAATAAAAAAAGGAAACTCAACTCCTGGAAGATCATTAGTAGGTAAAGTCTCAATGCAAGATATTGAAAAAATTGCCAAAGAAAAAATGCAAGATTTAAATGCCATTGATCTAGATGGAGCAATGAACATGGTTAAAGGTTCTGCCGTTTCAATGGGTATGGAGGTAGTTGGTTAATGAAAATAACAAAAAATAGAAAACAAATGTTAAATAATTTTGACACTTCAAAGATTTACGAACCGCTAGAAGCCATTAAAATTTTAAAAGAAAAGTCTTTCGTTAAGTTTAAAGAAACTATTGATATTTCTATCAACCTCGGAATTGATAGCAACAAAACTGATCAAAATATTAAGGGTGTAGTAAATCTTCCTAATGGAACTGGAAAAACTGTAAAAGTCGCAGTAATTGCAAATGATGACAAACAAAAAGATGCAAAAAGTAATGGCGCCGATTTGGTAGGGAGTGATGATTTGATTGAAACAATTTCTAAATCAAAAATAGAATTTGATGTTTTAATTGCGACTCCAGATATGATGCCAAAATTAGGTAAAGTAGCAAAAATACTTGGTCCAAAAGGATTAATGCCAAACCCTAAGCTCGGTACTGTAACAAATGAAATTTCTCAATCAGTAAAAGACGCTAAGTCAGGTCAAGTCAAATTCAAAAATGATAAATCTGGTATCGTTCATGCTGGTGTTGGCAAACTAGATTTTAGCGAAGAAGATTTGTTAGAAAATATTAAAACATTTTATTCTTCAGTTAGTAAAAGTAAACCTGATGCTGTTAAGGGTTCTTTTATAAAAAAGGTTACCATAGCTTCAACTATGGGAGTTGGATTAAATATTAACCAAGCAAGCTTGCGTTAATTAATCCAATCGATGATCTATGATCATCACCTGTCAAAGACTGCAGGGGCATAAAGCTTAATTTCCTGCATAGACTGAAGCGAGTCATTGATTTGCTTCTTGACAGGCTTTAAATTAGTTTGGTGGGCAAACTAATTTTAGCTAATATTGGATCTTATGGGTCCAATTAAAACCGAGGTTGACGTGAAACGTTCTGAAAAAAAAGATTTTGTAAGTAATCTCAAAGAAGACTTTTCAAATGCTACTTCTGTGATTGTGGCTGAATATTCTGGGCTTACAGTAAATGAAACAGAGCAACTTAGAAAAGAAATGAGAGATAATGGAGCAAAATTTAAAGTAACTAAGAACAGACTCACTAAACTTGCTATATCTGAAACTCAATTTAAAGATATTTCTGAGCTTTTCAAAGGTCCAACTGCAATTGCTTACTCTGATGATGCAGTAGCACCAGCAAAAGTAGCAGTTAGCTTTGAGAAAAAATTTGAAAATTTTAAAATTATTGGTGGAGGTTATAATGGAGAGAAAATTGATAAAGAAAAAATTGATTTTCTCGCAAAATTACCTTCTTTAGATGAGTTAAGAGGAAAAATAATAGGACTAATTTCAGCACCTGCTCAAAAGATAGCTTCAATTACAGCTGAACCTGGAGCACAAATTGCAAGATTAATTAGTTCTAACAGTAGCAATAAACAAGAGTCGAACTAGGTAAATAAGGAGAAATAAATGGCTGATTTAAATAAAATTGTTGAAGATCTCTCTTCTCTTACTGTTCTTGAAGCAGCTGAATTAAGTAAGTTGCTTGAAGATAAGTGGGGTGTCTCAGCAGCTGCACCAGTAGCAGTCGCAGCAGCACCTGCAGCAGGAGGTGGCGAAACTGCTGCTGAGGAAAAAACAGAATTTGATCTAGAATTAACAGAATCTGGATCTAATAAAATTGCTGTAATTAAAGAAGTAAGAACTATTACAGGATTAGGGCTTAAAGAAGCAAAAGATCTTGTAGAGGGAGCTCCTAAACCTTTGAAACAAGGTGTAAAAAAAGAAGAAGCTGAAGAAATGAAAAAAGCATTAGAAGCAGCTGGAGCAAAGGTTACACTTAAATAAAACAAAATGTAGGCCTTAAAAAGGCCTACATTATTAATTATTATATTAAGGAGAAAAAGTGAGTTTAGATCATATAAATTTAAAAAAGATTAGAAAATCTTTTGGCAAAATTCCTCTTGTTACATCTTTACCAAACCTAGTTGAGGTTCAAAAAAGATCATTTGATAATTTCTTACAGTTAAAAACTGAACCGAATAAAAGAGAAAATTTTGGTCTTCACTCAATTTTTAAATCAGTATTTCCAATTCATGATTATACTGAAAGAGCAACTGTTGACTATGTTAGTTATAATATCGGCATTCCCAAATACGATGTTGATGAATGTTCTCAAAGAGGAATGACTTATGGTGCTCCACTTTTAGTAAATTTTCAACTTATTATATGGGATATAGACGAAATAGCTGGAACAAAATCTGTAAGAGATATCAAGGAGCAAGAAGTTTATATGGGAGATATTCCATTGATGACTAATAATGCAACTTTCGTTGTTAATGGAACAGAAAGAGTAGTGGTTAGTCAAATGCATCGTTCCCCAGGTGTTTTTTTTGATCATGATTTTGGAAAAACGCATACTAGTGGAAAATACTTATTTAACGCTAGAATAATACCTTACCGAGGCTCTTGGTTAGATTTTGAACACGATGCAAAAAATAACATACACGCTAGAATTGATAGAAAAAGAAAATTTCCAGTAACTACTTTACTCAAATGTTTATTAAGCAATTTATCTGAAAAGTATATTGAAGATTGTGATAAAAATAAAATAGAGCCTGACCCAAAAAGAATACTTGGCATGACTGCTGAAGAAATATTATCTATATTTTATGATAATGTTTTATATAAAAAAAATGAATATGGTTGGTCTTTTAAACAAGATCTTACTTATTTTAAGGGTAAAATATTAAATTATGATTTAATTGATTCAAAAAATGGAAAAATTTTAATTAGCAAAGGTACAAAAGTTAATCAAAAGATACTTAATGATTTGAAGAAGAAAAATAATTTAAGTGTATCAATTAATGAAGAGTCTTTATTAGGGTTCTACCTATCTTCAGATATAATTGATGAAAAAACTGGTAAGATATTTTTTGAAGCTGGCTATGAAATAGATGAGACATTTTTGGATTTTTTAAAAGAATTTAAGGTTAATAAGCTAGATGTTTTAAAAGTAGATAATATAGAAATTGGTTCTTATATAAGAAATACATTACAATTAGATAAAGCTAGATCAAGAGAAGAAGCTCTATTTGAAGTATTTAAAATTTTAAGACCAGGCGAGCCTCCTACGATTGAAACAGCTGAAAATCTTTTTAACAATTTGTTTTTTAATGGTGATAGATATGATTTATCATCTGTAGGAAGATTAAAAATTAGTGCAAAATTTAAAAAAACTACATCTATTGAAAAAAGGATTCTAGACAAAAGCGATATCATTGATGTTGTAAAACATATGCATAATTTGATTGATGGTAAGGGAGAAATTGATGACATTGATCATTTAGCTAACAGAAGAGTTAGGTCAGTAGGTGAGTTATTAGAAAATCAATATAGAATTGGTTTGCTAAAAATGGACAGGGCCATCAAAGAAAGATTAAGTTCACTTGAAGTTGATAATATAATGCCGCAAGATATAGTTAATGCTAAACCAGTTGTGGCATCAATAAAAGAATTCTTTGGATTAAGTCAGCTTAGTCAATTTATGGATCAAACAAATCCACTTAGTGAAATTACCCATAAAAGAAGAGTATCAGCTTTAGGACCAGGAGGATTAAATAGAGAAAGAGCAGGTTTCGAAGTTAGAGATGTGCATCAAACTCATTATGGAAGAATTTGCCCTATTGAAACACCTGAAGGTGCAAATATTGGTTTAATTAATAGTTTAGCGTCCTACTCTAGAATAAACAGATATGGTTTTATTGAAACTCCTTATAGAATAGTAAACTCTGGAAAAGTTAGTGACAAGGTTGTTTATCTTAGCGCCATCGATGAAGAAGATTTTGTAATTGCGCAGGCAAATGCTGAAATAGACTCAAAAGGAAAATTTTCTAATCAAATTGTAAGTTGTAGAAAAAATGGTGAATTCATAAATGTAGATGTTGACGCTATTGATCTTATGGACGTTTCACCTCAACAGTTAGTATCAGTAGCTTCATCTTTGATTCCTTTTTTAGAAAATGATGATGCAAATAGAGCATTGATGGGATCAAATATGATGAGGCAAGCCGTACCCCTAATTAAACCAAAGGCTCCATTAGTTGGAACAGGTATGGAATACACAGTAGCAAATGATAGTGGATCCACAATAGTAGCTAAAAGAGAAGGAGTTGTTGATCAACTTGATGCAAACAGAATTGTAATAAGAGTAACTGATAAGAATGACAAATCTCTCAATAAAATAGATATTTATAATTTATCAAAATTTGAAAGATCTAATCAAAATACATGCATCACCCAACGCCCACTTGTTAATGTTGGTGATAAAATTTCTAGAAACCAAGTAATAGCAGACGGGCCAGCAACTGATTTAGGAGAATTAGCATTAGGTAGAAATGTTCTTGCGGCTTTTATGCCTTGGAATGGATACAATTTCGAAGATTCAATCTTAATTTCAGAAAAAGTTGTTCAAGATGATGTTTTCACTTCTATACACGTAGAAGAATTTGAAGTTATGTCACGTGATACAAAACTAGGTCCGGAAGAAATAACAAGAGATATCCCTAATGCTAGTGAGGAAATGCTAATTAATTTAGATGAAACTGGAATTGTCTATGTGGGAGCAGAAGTAAACTCAGGAGATATACTCGTAGGAAAAGTTACACCTAAAGGCGAATCCCCAATGACTCCAGAAGAAAAATTATTGAGAGCTATATTTGGAGAAAAGGCAGCAGATGTAAAAGATACGAGCCTTAGAGTTCCACCAGGAGTAAAAGGTACAGTTGTTGAAATAAGAGTTTTTTCAAGAAGAGGGATCGAAAAAGATGAACGTGCTATAAGCATAGAAAATCATCAAATCGAAGTTGTGGCTAGAGATAGAGATGATGAACTTGAAATTCTTGAAAAAAGTTTTGGTAATCATTTAAGGGAATTACTTACCAACCAAACATTCATTTCTGGGATTGATATTCTTTCTAAAAATACAACTATCCAATATGAAATGATCGAAAATCTTCCATTAAATGATTTACTTAAAATTAATATTTCAGATGAGAAAAAAAGTAATCAGATAGAATCACTGGTTAAAAATTATGAGAACCAACTTGGAAATATAAATCAAAAATTTGAAAACAAAATTGATAAAATTCAAAGCGGTGATGAATTGTTACCTGGAGTTCTTAAATTAATAAAAGTATTTATTTCTGTAAAAAGAAAACTTCAACCTGGAGATAAAATGGCTGGAAGACACGGAAATAAAGGGGTAATTTCAAAAATTTGTCCTGTTGAAGATATGCCTTATTTAGAGGATGGAACTCCTGTTGATATTGTGCTTAATCCCCTAGGTGTTCCAAGTAGAATGAATATTGGTCAAATATTAGAAACACATTTAGGATGGGCATCAGCATCTCTTGGAAGACAAGTAAATCAAATGTTAAATAAAATACAATTCCAGGGACAGACCAACGATTTACGAAATAAACTTTTAGAAATTTATAATCTTGGTGAACATCAATCAATAATAAAAAAAATGAATGATGATGAAATTCTTGAATTAGGAAATAATCTAAAAGAAGGTATACCTTTCGCAACCCCAGTTTTTGATGGTGCAAAAGAAAAAGATATTACAAAACTTTTGGAACAATCAGGAGTTTCTAAAACTGGACAAGAAATATTATATGATGGAATCACTGGTAAAAAATTTGAAAGACCTGTTACAGTTGGATATATGTATATGTTAAAATTACATCATTTAGTTGATGAAAAAATTCACGCTAGATCAATTGGTCCATATAGCCTTGTTACACAACAACCTCTTGGAGGGAAGGCTCAGTTCGGTGGTCAAAGATTTGGAGAAATGGAAGTTTGGGCTTTGGAAGCTTACGGTGCTGCCTATACTCTTCAAGAAATTTTAACAATAAAGTCTGATGACGTTGCTGGTAGAACTAAAGTATATGAATCTATTGTTAAAGGTGATAACAACTTTGAATCAGGTACTCCAGAGTCATTTAACGTTATGGTAAAAGAATTAAGATCTTTAGGTTTAAACTTAGATTTCAAAGAAAACATACAAGAAAATAAATTAACAAATCTAATAGGCACAGGTGCAAATGAATAAAGAACTAACAAATATATTTAATCAGAACTTAGGTGTACAAAATTTTAACAGTCTCAAAATATCAATTGCAAGCCCTGATGATATAAGATCATGGTCTTTTGGTGAAATCAAAAAACCTGAGACAATAAATTATAGAACATTTAAACCAGAAAAAGATGGCTTGTTCTGCTCCAGAATTTTTGGGCCTGTAAAAGACTACGAGTGCCTATGTGGAAAATATAAAAGAATGAAATTTAGAGGAATCATTTGTGAAAAATGTGGTGTTGAAGTTACGCTTTCTAAAGTTAGAAGAGATAGAATGGGTCATATAGAATTAGCTGCTCCCGTTTCTCATATTTGGTTTATGAAATCTCTACCTAGTAGAATTGCTACATTACTAGATATGACTATCAAAAACTTAGAGAAAGTTCTTTATTTTGAGCAGTTTATAGTAGTAGAGCCAGGTCTAACAGATTTAAAAAAAGGTGAGATAATATCTGAAGAGCAGTATATTGAGTATCAAGACGAATACGGAGAAGATTCTTTTAGTGCAGCAATTGGAGCTGAAGCAATTGAACAAATGCTACTTAGTATTGATTTAGAAGCCGATTATAATCAATTAAAAATTGATCTGACAGAGACTAAATCTGAGTTAAAAAAAACAAAAATAACCAAAAGGTTAAAGCTTATTGAATCGTTTATAATCTCAAAAAATAAACCAGAATGGATGATTATGAGAGTCTTACCTGTAATACCTCCGGAATTAAGACCTTTAGTCCCCCTTGATGGAGGCAGATTTGCTACTAGTGATTTAAATGATCTTTATAGAAGAGTTATAAATCGTAACAATAGATTAAAGAGATTAATAGATCTTAGAGCTCCTGACATCATTATAAGGAATGAAAAAAGAATGCTTCAAGAATCTGTAGATGCTTTATTTGATAATGGAAGAAGAGGAAGGGTAATTACCTCTACAAATAAAAGACCTCTTAAATCATTATCGGATATGCTTAAAGGAAAACAGGGTAGATTTAGACAAAATCTATTAGGTAAAAGAGTAGATTATTCAGGCAGATCTGTAATAGTAGTTGGACCTAATCTTAAACTACACCAATGTGGTCTTCCAAAAAAAATGGCTCTTGAACTTTTCAAGCCCTTCATTTTTCACAAATTAGACATATACGGATGGGCTAACACAATTAAAGCAGCTAAAAAACTGGTTGAAAAAGAAGATCCTAGAGTCTGGGATATTTTAGAGGAAGTTATTAGAGAGCATCCAGTTCTTCTTAATAGAGCACCAACTTTGCATAGATTAGGTATTCAAGCCTTTGAACCAACTTTAATTGAAGGTAAATCAATTCAACTTCATCCTTTGGTTTGTACTGCATTTAACGCTGATTTTGACGGGGATCAAATGGCAGTTCACGTTCCCTTGAGTTTAGAAGCTCAACTTGAGGCAAGAGTACTAATGATGAGTACGAACAATATTTTATCACCTTCAAGTGGGAAACCTATTATTGTGCCATCCCAGGACATAGTTCTAGGAATTTATTATTTATCAATATTACGAGAAAATCAACCAGGTCAGGGCAGATTTTTTGTTGATTTAAATGAAATAGAAAAAGCTCTAGAAAATGGAGATATCAGTCTTCATTCAAAGATAAATACAAGAATCAGAAATATTAATGGTCAAACTCAAAGAGTTGAAACAACTCCAGGTAGAATGATATTAGGTAACATTCTTCCAAAAAATAAAAATATAAATTATGAAATGATTAATAAAATTCTTACAAAAAAAGAAGTAAGTAATATCATTGACGCTGTTTATCGATTTTGTGGTCAAAAGGAGACAGTTCTTTTTGCAGATCATATTATGCAAGTTGGTTTTAAATATGCTGCAGTAGCAGGTATTTCGTTTGGTAAAGACGACCTCATAATTCCATCTGATAAAGACTCTCTTTTAAAAAATACTCAACTAAAAGTACAAGAATATGAAAATCAATATCAAGATGGATTAATAACTCAAGGTGAGAAATACAATAAAGTTGTAGATGCTTGGTCGGAATGTACAAATAAAGTTGCAGACAAAATGCTAGATGTAATTTCTAATCCGGAAGACAATCAACCAATTAATTCTGTATATATGATGGCTCACTCAGGTGCTCGTGGGTCTGCTGCTCAGCTTAAACAATTATCTGGAATGAGGGGATTAATGGCCAAACCATCTGGAGAAATAATTGAAAACCCTATTAAATCTAATTTTAAAGAAGGATTATCAGTTCTTGAATACTTCACTTCTACACATGGTGCTAGAAAAGGTCTAGCAGATACCGCTCTTAAAACTGCAAGTAGTGGATACTTGACAAGGAGATTAGTTGATGTTGCTCAAGATGCAGTTATCAGAGAGGATGATTGCAATACTTCTAATGGAGTTATAGTTGAAGAAATTATTGAATCTGGAAATATAACCTCACCTATTACAGAAAGAATATTAGGAAGAACACCTGTTGAAGATATTCTTGACGCAAATAATGAAACGCTTGTTAAAGCAGGTGAAATAATTTCTGAAAGACATTTAGACCCAATATCAAAATTAGGAATAAGGTCTCTTAAAATTAGATCTGTGCTGACTTGCGATACGGAAGATGGAATATGTGCGAAATGTTATGGTAGAGATCTTGCAAGAGGTACTCAGGTAAATATTGGAGAAGCTGTTGGTATAATAGCAGCACAATCTATAGGCGAACCAGGTACCCAACTTACTATGAGAACTTTTCATATTGGAGGAGCAGCAAGTTCGTCAGTGGAACAATCTAACGCAAGCTCACCTGTTTCAGGAAAAATAAAATTGGAGAATATTAAAATTATTGAAGATAAATTTAGAAATATGATTGTATTAAGTAGAAATGGAAAAATCAAAATATTAGATGGAACTGATGAAAAGTATTCTTCAAATATACCTTTTGGTTCAAAACTTCTTGTTAATGATGGAGACAAAGTAGAATACAATCAAACTCTTGCAGAATGGGATCCTTACACACTTCCAATTATTGCTGAAAAAAATGGTTTTGTAAAATATATTGACTTAAAACAAGGAATTTCTTTTAGGGAATCTATAGATGACACTACAGGAATTTCTAGCAAAATAGTAATAGATTGGAGTCAGAATCAAAAAAGTAAAAACTTTAAACCAGCTATTAATGTTATAGATAATTTAGAACTTAACAATGATGAAGATATTGACTTTTTAAATTATCCGATGTCAATTGATTCAATTTTAAGTGTCGAAGATGGCCAAGAAGTATCTGCAGGTCAAGTAATTGCAAGAATTCCAAAAGAATCTTCAAAAACAAAGGATATTACTGGAGGCTTACCTAGAGTTGCTGAACTTTTTGAAGCTAGAAAACCAAAAGATCCTGCTATTATGTGTGAAATTGATGGTAAAATTTCCTTTGGTAAAGACTACAAGAATAAAAGAAGAGTAATAATAACGTCTTTAGATGAAAATGAAAGTTTCGAATTATTAATTCCAAGATCGAAGTATTTAAATGTCCAAGAAGGAGATTTTGTTAAAAAAGGAGATATTCTAGTTGAAGGCACTCCTGTTCCCCATGATATTCTTAGAATTTTGGGAATTGAAGAATTAGCAAGATATCTGGTAAGAGAAGTTCAATCTGTATACAAACTTCAAGGTGTTTATATAAACGATAAACATATTGAGACAATTGCAAGACAAATGCTTCAGAAAGTTTTAATTAAAGATCCTGGAGACTCAAATCTAATTGCCGGAGAACAAATACAAAGAAAAGATGTTCTTAAATTAAATAAAATATTAATAGAGCAAAACAAAAAAGAGGTTATATTTGATCCAGTTTTACTAGGCATAACTAAGGCTAGTTTACAAACAGGTTCATTTATTTCTGCAGCTTCATTCCAAGAAACTACTAAAGTTTTAACAGATGCAGCTACATTGGGTAAAGTAGATACATTAAATGGTTTAAAAGAGAATGTAATTGTAGGAAGGCTAATCCCTGCTGGTACAGGTAAAATGACTACAGACTACGAAAATCTAGCTTTTGAAAGAGATAGAGAAATAATTGAAAAAAATCAGCAAGAAAATATAGAAAATTAGTAATATTTTGGCATATTTTCTTGACTTTATCTTAATCAATTAATAAAGACCCCTACGATTTGTTAGAGGTCGTGGATTAATTTCCAAACACTTAACTTGAGGACTTTATGCCAACTATAAACCAACTTGTTAGAAAAGGTAGAACTGCTGTAAAGAAAAGGAACAAAGTTCCTGCTCTTGAGAAAAGTCCTCAAAAAAGAGGTGTGTGCACAAGAGTTTATACAACTACTCCAAAAAAACCAAATTCAGCTTTAAGAAAAGTTGCTCGAGTGAAGTTGACAAATGGTCAAGAAGTATCAGCTTATATTCCAGGAGAAGGTCACAATCTTCAAGAACATTCAGTGGTTTTATTGAGAGGTGGTAGAGTAAAAGATTTACCAGGTGTTAGATATCATATTTTAAGAGGCACTTTAGATACTCAAGGTGTTTCATCAAGGAAACAAAGAAGATCTCTTTATGGTGCTAAACGTCCAAAATAAGTATGTCTAGAAGAAGAGCAGCAGAAAAAAGAACTATATTACCAGACCATAAATATAAAGATATGGTTTTGGCGAAATTTATGAACAGAATTATGTTAGATGGCAAGAAGTCAACTTCAGAACGTATTGTTTATGGAGCATTTGATATTGTTTCAAAAAAAACAGATAAAACTCCAATTGAATTTTTTCACGAAGCATTAAATAACGTTAAGCCAGCATTAGAAGTTAGATCAAGAAGAGTGGGTGGAGCTACATATCAAGTTCCAATGGAAGTAAGACCTAAAAGAGCTCAGACACTAGCAATGAAATGGATAGTTGACTCTGCAACAAAAAGAAATGAAAAGACTATGAGAGAAAGAGTCGCAAATGAAATTATAGATGCATTTAATAATAAAGGTAATGCAGTAAAAAAAAGAGAAGAAACTCATAAAATGGCTGACGCAAATAGAGCTTTCTCACATTTCAGGTGGTAAAATTAAAATGACAAGATCACACGCATTATCAAAGTATCGAAATATTGGTATCATGGCTCATATCGATGCAGGTAAGACCACAACTACAGAAAGAATATTATATTATACTGGTAAATCTCATAAAATTGGAGAAGTTCATGATGGTGCTGCGACAATGGACTGGATGGAGCAAGAACAAGAAAGAGGTATTACTATAACCTCAGCTGCAACAACTTGTTTTTGGAATGACCATAGGATAAATATTATTGATACACCTGGTCATGTCGATTTTACAATTGAGGTTGAGAGATCATTAAAAGTTCTAGATGGTGCAGTGGCAGTTTTCGATGGTGTTGCAGGAGTAGAACCTCAATCTGAAACAGTTTGGAGACAAGCAGATAAATACAACGTTCCACGAATGTGTTTTGTAAATAAACTAGACAGAACAGGTGCTAACTTTTTCATGTGTGTAGATATGATTTCAGAACGTTTAGGGTCATACCCTTTGGTAACTCAACTACCGATTGGTATTGAAAGTGATCTAAAAGGTGTTGTGGATTTGGTTTCCAATAATGCAATCATATGGCAAAATGAAAGCTTAGGTGCTAAATATGATATAGTCGATATCCCTGAAGATTTGAAAGAACAATCAGCTGAATACAGATTAAAATTAATAGAAAAAGTAGTTGAGGAGGATGACTCTATAATGGAAAACTACCTTGAAGGTAATGAGCCAACAATAGATCAGTTAAAATCATGCATAAGAAAAGGTACAATAAAAGGTTCTTTCGTTCCAGTTTTAACTGGTTCTGCATTTAAAAACAAAGGTGTTCAACCACTTTTAGACGCAGTCATAGATTATATGCCTTCTCCAACCGATGTAGAAAGTGTCAAAGGAGTTGATATAAACGATGACTCAAAAGAATTATCTAGAAAGTGTGAAGATGATGAGCCATTTAGTGCTTTAGCTTTTAAAATTATGACGGATCCATTTGTAGGAAGTTTAACTTTTGCTAGAATTTATTCTGGTTCAATCAACACCAAAGACTCTGTACTTAATTCAAATTCTGGCAAAAAAGAAAATATTGGAAGAATGTTATTAATGCATGCAAACAACAGAGAGGAAATAAAAACTGCAAATGCTGGTGATATAGTTGCGTTGGTAGGTCTAAAAGATGTAACAACTGGAGAAACTTTATGTGCATCAGATAAGCCAATTGTTCTAGAAAAAATGGATTTTCCTGATCCAGTAATAGAAGTTGCAGTAGAACCTAAAACTAAAGTCGATCATGAAAAAATGGGACAAGCACTTGGAAGACTTGCTCAAGAAGATCCAAGTTTCAGAGTGACAACTGATCATGAGAGTGGTCAAACAATAATTAAAGGTATGGGTGAGTTACATTTAGAAATTCTTGTTGATAGAATGAAAAGAGAGTTTAAAGTAGAAGCCAATGTAGGAGCTCCACAGGTTGCTTATAGAGAGACAATCTCAAACTCATATGATGTTGATTATACTCATAAAAAACAATCTGGAGGCGCAGGTCAGTTTGCAAGAGTAAAAATTAAATTTGAACCTGGAGCACCAGGTAGTGGTTACAAATTTATAAATCAAATTAAAGGTGGTAATATTCCTACTGAACATATTCCAGGTGTAGAAAAGGGTCTAATAGCACAACAGCAAACTGGAGTTATTGCTGGCTTTCCATGTATAGATTTTATTGCAACCCTATATGATGGAGCATACCATGATGTTGATTCTAGTGTTTTAGCTTTTGAAATAGCTTCTAGAGCAGCATTTAGAGAAGGTATATCAAAAGCAAGTCCGGTATTACTTGAACCTATGATGAAAGTTGAAGTGGTTACTCCTGAAGAATATATGGGTGATGTTATAGGTGATCTTAATAGTAGAAGAGGTCAAGTTCAGGAAATGTCTACAAGAGGTAATGCTAATGTTGTTGATGCTATGGTACCTCTTGCAAATATGTTTGGTTATGTAAACAATTTAAGATCTCTATCTCAAGGAAGAGCAAATTATACGATGCAATTTGATCACTATGAAGAAGTTCCTTCAAATGTTGCAGAAGAAGTAAAGGCTAAACTTGCGTAATGGATAATCAAAACATTAGAATTAGACTTAGGGGGTATGACAACTCTTTATTAGATTCTAGCACACAAGATATAATTAATACCGCAAAAAGAACAGGCGCAAAGGTAAAAGGCCCTATACCTCTTCCTACTCGCTTTGAAAGATTTACAGTAAATAAATCACCTCATATTGATAAAAAAAGTAGGGATCAACTAGAGATAAGAACACATAATCGTCTTTTGGATATTATCGACCCAACACCGCAAACTGTAGATGCTCTTATGAAGCTGGACTTATCTGCAGGTGTTGAAGTGGATATAAAAATATAACATGTTAAGATCAGGTTTAATAGCAACTAAGATTGGAAATAGTTCTTATTATAATCAAGATGGTATAAGTATTCACGTTACAATAGTTAAAGTAGATGAATGTACAGTTTCTAATATAAAAACTATAGAAAAGCATGGTTACAATGCTATCCAACTTGCAGCTATCGAAACTAAAAAAGATATTTCAAAAATTAATAAACCTCAAAGAAAAGTATTCAGTTCAATTAATATTAAACCTAAGAAAATTTTAAAAGAATTTAGAGTTGATAACGATAATATTTTAGAAATAGGTACAAAACTTAATGCTGATCATTTTAAAATTAATCAATTTATTGATGTAAGTAGTAATTCAATAGGTAAGGGATTTGCGGGAGTTATGAAAAGACATAATTTTGGAGGCCTAAGAGCATCACATGGGGTTTCTATATCCCATAGATCTCATGGTTCTACTGGTCAAAACCAAGATCCAGGAAGAGTATTTAAAGGTAAAAAAATGGCAGGAAGAATGGGAAATAAGAAAGTAACCAAACAAAATCTAAAAATAATCGATATTGATAAGGATAATAATCTTTTAATTATAAAAGGTTCAGTTCCAGGAAAAAAAAATTCAGTTATTTATTTAAAAGATGCTGTGAAAAGGAACTAAATGAAAAAATCAGTTTTAAATTTTAAAAATAATAGTGTCGGGGATATAGAACTTGATAATACTATATTTGGTATAAAAAAACTTCCTGATTTAATACATCAGTATATTAGATATCAAAATGCGAAATCAAGACAAGGATCACACAAAACTAAATCTAGATCTGAAGTTAGTGGCCGAAGTAAAAAACCTTTTTCTCAAAAAGGTACTGGAAATGCAAGGCAAGGTAGTAATAAACCACCGAATTTTAGAGGTGGAGCTGTATCAATGGGTCCAGTAAATAGAGATTATTCATTCAATCTTAATAAAAAAGAAAAACAGCTAGCTATTAAATCAGCCTTATCAATTAAAAATAGTGAGAATAAGATTATTATTATTGATACATTTGAATTAAAAAGTTTTAAAACAAGAGAATTAAAATCAGATTTAGATCAATTTGAATATAAATCTGCACTTTTTATTTATTCAGAAAATGGCCTAGACAAAAACTTTAAGTTAGCATCCTCAAATATACCAAAGGTTTCAACGTTGAATCAAAGAGGTATAAATGTAAAAGACCTCATTGCTTTTGATAAAATTTTTATTGAACAAAAATCAATAAAGGAAATTACTAAGAGGCTTTCATGAAAAATAAAAAATTCAATATATCTCTTGAAAGAGCATATGAAATTATAAAAAAGCCATTAACAACTGAAAAATCAACAAATCTTCAACAATTTAATCAGTACTCCTTCGTTGTATCAAAACATAGCAATTCATTTGAAATCAAAAATGCAATTGAAGCAATCTTTAAAGTTAAAGTGAATAAGGTCAATACATCTATATTAAGAGGTAAGGGTAAAACTTTTAAGGGACAATACGGTTTTAGAAAAGATATAAAAAGAGCTATCGTAACATTAGATGAAGGCAACACAATTGATTCATCTTTGGAGATCAAATAATGCTTATTAAGTTTAAACCAATTACTCCAAGCTTGAGAGGTACAGTCTTAGTTTCAAAAAAAGAATTATCTAAAGCAAAACCTCACAAATTGTTAACAAAAAAAATTACTTCTACTGGAGGTAGAAATAATCAAGGCAGAATAACATCAAGAAGAATGGGTGGCGGTGTTAAAAGAAAATATAGAGTAATAGATTTTAAAAGGTCAAAAATTGATGTATCTGCTGAAATTATTAGAAACGAATATGATCCAAATAGATCAGCATTTATTTCGCTTATTAAATATGATGATGGAGAGCATAGTTATATCATATCACCTAAAAATATAAAAGTTGGTGAAAAAGTTATTTCTGGTGAAAATGTTGCAATCAAAAATGGAAATTGTTTACCTCTAATTAATATTCCAGTTGGAACAAATATTCATAATATTGAATTAAAACCTGGAGCAGGAGCACAATTAGTTAGATCTGCTGGAACTTCAGCACAAATAGTATCAAAAGAACAACCTTACGTTCAAATTAAACTAATATCAGGTGAAATCAGACATATTAATAAAGATTGTAAAGCTACTATTGGAGAAGTTTCAAACCCTGATCAAAAAAATATTAAATTAGGAAAAGCTGGTAGAAAAAGATACTTAGGCTTTAGACCTAAAGTAAGAGGTGTTGTAATGAATCCTGTTGATCATCCTCATGGTGGTGGAGAAGGCAGAACATCTGGTGGTAGGAACCCTGTAACTCCATGGGGAGTATCCACTAAAGGTAAAAAAACGAGAAATAATAAAAAAACTAATGTATTTATAATCAAGAGGAAGAAAAAATAATGTCTAGATCAATATGGAAAGGCCCTTTTGTAGATATAACACTTATGAAAAAAGCAGAAAAATTATCACAATCAGGCAGAAAAGAAGTCTTAAAAACTTGGTCACGAAGATCAACAATACTTCCACAATTTGTTGGTTTGACATTTGGTGTCTATAATGGTCAAAAATTTGTACCAGTCACAATTAATGAACAAATGGTCGGACACAAACTTGGTGAGTTTTCGCCAACACGAACATTTAAAGGGCACACAGCTGCCGATAAAAAAGCAGAACAAAAATGAATCAAAATTTAATAGCAATAGCGAAAGACAATATGGTTAGAATAAGCCCTACTAAATTATCTATTATTGTTAATAGAATTGTAAACATGAAAGTTAGTTCTGCAGTAAACCAATTAAAGTTTTCACCTAAAAGAATTTCAAAAACAATTCTTAAAATATTAAACGCAGCTGTAGCTAATGCTGAAAACAATAAACAACTAGATATAGATAAACTTTTTGTTAAAGAAGCTTTTGTTGGTAAAAGTCTAAGAATGAAAAGATGGAGACCAAGAGCTAAAGGCAGAGCTGCATCAATTATTAAGCCATTTAGCAAAGTGACTATTGTAGTCGAAGAAAGATCTGAAACAATAAAGGAAAAAAAATAATGGGACAAAAAGTTAATCCATACGGAATCAGACTTGGAATAAACAAAACATGGTCATCAAGATGGTTTTCAAAAAATGAGTACACGAAATTGCTCCATCAAGATCTAAGAATAAAAGATTACGTTGAAAAGAAATTAAAAAACGCTAGTATTTCTAAAATTAACATTGAAAGGGCTGCAAAAAAACTTAGATTATCAATCTATAGTTCAAGACCTGGTATAATTATTGGAAAAAAAGGCGCTGATATCGAGACTCTAAAAAATGATCTCTCGAAAATGTCTAATCTTGAAGTATTTTTAGATATAAAAGAGGTTAGAAAGCCAGAAGTAGAAGCTAAACTTGTTGCTGAAAATATTGCCTCTCAACTTGAAAAAAGAATTTCTTTTAGAAGAGCAATGAAAAAAGCTGTTCAGTCTGCAATGCGTTTAGGAGCAAAAGGAGTAAAAGTTGTATGCAGTGGTAGATTAGGAGGTGCAGAGATTGCAAGAACTGAGAAATATCATGAAGGTAGTGTTCCATTACATACTTTAAGAGGTGATATTGACTATTCTACTGCTGAAGCTGAAACTACTTATGGCATCTGCGGTATTAAAGTATGGATAAATAAAGGAGAAATACTTCATAAGGACCCTTATGCAAGTGAGAAAAAACAAATTGATCAAGGGAGTGTCAGATAATGAATATGCTATCGCCAAAAAAAACTAAATACAGAAAACAATTTAAAGGCAGAATTCACGGAAACTCCAAAGGTAATTTTGCACTTAATTATGGAAGTTTTGGTCTTAAAGCAATGGAACCAGAAAGAGTGACATCTAGGCAAATTGAAGCTGCAAGAAAAGCAATCACTAGATATCTAAAAAGAGCTGGTAGAATGTGGATAAGAATATTTCCTGATGTGCCAGTATCAAAAAAACCTGCAGAGGTAAGAATGGGCAAAGGTAAAGGTTCGATTGAATATTGGGCCTGTAGAGTTAAGCCTGGAAGAATAATGTTCGAAGTTGATGGCGTTAATATAGATGATGCAAGAAAGGCAATGACACTAGCTGCAGCAAAATTACCAATTAAATGTAAGTTTGTAGAAAGAAACATATAATGAATAAAAAAACTATTTTTGATAATAAAAAAGTTAAAGAGGAAATCCTAAATTTAAAAAAAACTCTTTTAAATTTATCTTTCCAAAAACATTCAGGTCAACTTGAAAAAACTTCTCAAATTAAAAATGCAAAAAAACAAATTGCTAGACTTAAAAGTCAATTATCAAATAAATTAGGAGATAAAAATGCCTAAAAGAATTTTATCTGGTGTTGTTGCGTCTTCTAATTCTAACAAAACTATTACAGTTGATGTTACAAGAAGAATCAAGCATAAACTTTACAAAAAAATCATTAGACAAACAAAAAGATATCACGTTCATGATGAAAAAAATGAATTTACAGTTGGAGACTCAGTTTCAATTATTGAATCTAAACCAATTTCAAAATTAAAAAAATGGAAAGTTATTTCCAATAATACTGGAGACAATTCATGATACAGATGCAATCGAATCTATATGTGGCCGATAACTCTGGAGCTAGAAAAATACAATGTATTAAAGTGTTAGGCGGTTCAAAGAGAAGATCAGCCTCCATTGGAGATATTATTGTTGTTTCAATCAAGGATGCTTTACCCAGAGCGAAAGTTAAAAAAGGTGATGTTTATAAAGCTGTAATTGTAAGAACTTCAAAAGATTTTAAAAGAGCTGATGGTTCAGCTATTAGATTTGATAAAAATGCTGCAGTAATTTTAGATAAACAGGAAGAGCCTATCGCAACTAGAATTTTTGGACCAGTTACAAGGGAATTAAGAAGTAAAAAATTTATGAAAATAATTAGTTTAGCTCCTGAGGTAATTTAATGAATATTAAGATCAAATTAAAAAAAGGTGATGACGTGATTGTTTTAGCTGGAAAAGATAAGGGTAAAACTGGAAAAATAGTTAAAATCTTACCCAAACAGACAAAGGCAATAGTTTCTGAAATAAATCGTGTTAAAAAAAATCAAAAACCAGATAATAATCAACCAGGCGGCATTATTGATAAAGATATGCCAATACATATCTCTAACCTTTCATTTTATGATCCTGAATTAAAAAAAGGAATAAAGATTGGGTATAAAATAAATAATAATAAAAAGATAAGAATAAATAAATCTTCTGGTAAGGAAATTTAAATGAGCAGATTACAAGAGACATATAATAATAAAATTAAAGAAGAGTTGAAATCAAAACTAGGTTTAAAAAATATTTTTGAAGTACCTAAATTGAGAAAAATAATTCTAAATATGGGTGTTGGTGAAGGTAAAGAAGACTCAAAGTTGATCGATAAAGCTCTTGAAGATTTAACTCTTATATCAGGTCAAAAGGCCGTAAAGACAAAATCAAAAAAAGCAATTTCGGGTTTTAAAATTAGAGCAGGAATGCCTTTAGGTGTCAAGGTTACACTAAGAAACAAAATAATGTATGAGTTTCTTGACAGATTGGTGAATATTGCAATCCCTAGAATAAGAGATTTTAGAGGGCTAAATCTAAATAGTTTTGATGGAAATGGTAATTTCTCTATGGGAATTAAAGAGCATGTAATATTTCCCGAAATCAATTTTGATAAAGTTGAAAAAATAAGAGGTATGGATATTACTATTTGCACCTCTGCTAAAAATAATAAACAAGCTTTAGAGTTGCTTAAAAGTTTTAACATGCCTTTTAAGGATAATAAATTAAATTAAGGAGTAACATGGCAAAATTAAGTTCAGTACAAAAAAATTTATTTAGACAGAGATTAATTAAAAAGTACCAAGCAAAAAGAAAAGAACTTAAGTCTAAAATAAAAGATAAGAGTATTTCTCTAGAAGAAAGAATATCTTATCAAAATAAACTAAATGATCTTCCTCGAAATGGATCATCTATTAGACACAGAAATAGATGTGAAATTACCGGAAGACCAAGAGGTAATTATAGAAAATTTGGATTGTCTAGAATTAAACTTAGAGAACTTTCAATGACTGGTGATTTGCCAGGAGTTGTTAAGTCAAGTTGGTAGGGGGAATAAATATGGCCTTTAATGATTCACTATCTGATATGCTTGCAAGAATAAAGAATGCTCATCAAGCAAATAAAGTTTCTACTTTGTGTCTAAAATCAAAATTAAATATAAACGTTTTATCTGTGCTTAAGGATGAAGGTTACATTAGAGATTTTAAAGATATTGAAGAAAGAAAAGGAGTAAATTCAATCAAAATTGATCTTAAATATTATAATGGAAATCCAGTTATTAAAAAAATTAAAAGAATATCTAAACCTGGTATTAGAAAATACTCTAAAATTAATGAGCTTAGCAAACCATATGGAGGTTTAGGAATTTCTATTCTTTCAACTCCAAAAGGAGTTATGTCGGATAATCAAGCAAAAAAAAATAATGTAGGTGGTGAAATTTTGTGTGAGGTTTTTTAATGTCAAGAATAGCTAAAAATCCAATAAAGATTTCAAAGGATGTAGAATGTACTTTCATAAATGGTATTTTTTCTGCTAAGGGCAAACTAGGTCATATGGAAATTGAAATAAATTCTAACTTTAAAATAAATATCAATGAAGATGAGGTAAAAGTCTTACCATTAAATGATTTAAATAAAGATCCAAATTGGGGAACTACTAGAGCAATAGTTGCAAATACTATCAATGGTGTAACAAATGGTTTTAGTAAAACATTAGAATTAAATGGAACTGGTTATAGGGCTAGCGTATCTGGTTCTAGATTAAAGTTAGAACTTGGTTTTAGCCATGATATAAATTTTGATATTCCAAAAGATGTAAAAATTGAATGCCCTAAACAAAATATTATTAAGCTTACAAGTATAAACAAGGAAAAGTTGGGAGCAGCAGCAGCTAAAATAAGATCATTTAGAAAACCCGAACCTTTTAAAGGCAAAGGCATAAAATATATGGATGAATATATCTTTAGAAAAGAAGGTAAAAAGAAATAATTATGAAGGTTAGAAAACAAAGAGTAAGATACAAAATGAAAAAAGTATCAACAAGAAAAAGATTAACAGTTTTTAGGTCAAATAATCATATTTATGCTCAATTAATTGACGATACAAATGGTTTAACTTTGGCCAGTTCATCATCACTTGAAAAATCAATAAAAGAGATGAAACTTAGTAAAAAAGAAATAGCTGAACTAATTGGTAAAAATATTGCAAAAAAAATAATTTCCAAAGGTATTGACGAGGTGGCTTTCGATAGAGGAAAATATAAATATCATGGATTAATAAAAATACTTGCGGATGCTGCAAGAGTAGAAGGATTAAATTTCTAGAGGTAATTATGTTTGAAAATGAAAAAAATGAACTAAACGAACACCTAGTTACAATCAACAGAGTTGCTAAAGTTGTTAAAGGTGGTAGAAGATTTGGATTTGCTGCAATTATGATAGTAGGAGATAGCAATGGAAGAGTGGGAATTGGAACTGGTAAAGCAAAAGAAGTTCCTGAAGCTGTTAGAAAAGCTACTGAGAATGCAAAAAGTAAGATGATCAGAGTGCACTTAAAAGAAAACAGAACTATCTATCACGATACCATTGGTCGTTTTGGAGCAGGTAAAGTAATACTTCGAACTGCAGCACCAGGAACTGGAATTATAGCAGGAGGTCCTATGAGAGCACTATTTGAATCTCTTGGTATTAAAGATGTTGTTGCAAAATCAACTGGAACTTCTAACCCTCATAATATGTTAAAGGCAACACTTAACGCTTTTAAAATGTCAGAGTCACCAAAATCAGTTGCAGCAAAAAGATCAAAAAAAATTAATGAAATAAATAATAGCAAGAATATTTAAGATGAAGATAAACGAACTAAAATCTAATTTAACCTCAGGAAAGAAATACAAGAGAAGGGGAAGAGGTTCCGGTTCAGGACTTGGTAAGACTTCTGGAAGAGGAGTTAAAGGACAAAAATCAAGATCTGGTGTTTCTATAAATGGTTTTGAAGGTGGTCAAATGCCACTCTATCGCCGTTTACCTAAGAGAGGTTTTAAAAATCCATTTAAAACTAAAATACAGAATATTAATTTTACCACTATTAATAACTTAATAAAAAAATATAAACTAAACCCAAATGAAATTACTGAAGAAGATCTTTTCACCAAAAATATTCTAAAAAGATCAAAAGGTAGTCTAAAGCTACTGAGCACTGGTGAGCCAGAAAACATAACTAATATACAAATTTCCTACGCCTCAAAAAAAGCCATAGATGTTTTAGAAAAAAGTGGTGGAAAAATAAAACTTACTAAGAAATAAATGGCAACAGCTGCGGATAGATTAGCAAACAATTTAAACTTCGGTGCTTTGGGAAAAGCTACAGAGCTTAGACAAAGGCTATTGTTTACTTTAGGCGCATTGATTGTTTTTCGCCTAGGAACCTTTTTACCAATACCAGGTATTAACCCAATTGCACTTCAACAATTTTTTGAACAACAATCTTCTGGTATTCTAGGTATATTTGATACATTCTCTGGTGGAGCACTCGGTAGAATGGGAATTTTTGCTCTTGGTGTTATGCCATATATTTCATCATCAATCATAATGACATTAATGCAATCAGCTATTCCATATTTGAAATCTCTAAAAGAACAAGGTTCAAAAGGAAGAAGGCAACTACTTCAGTATACGCGATATTTTACAGTTCTAATTGCTGCAGTACAGGGTTATGGTGTGTCTATTGGATTAGAATCAATGCAAACTACATACGGCAATATCGTTTTCGAACCTGGTTTATTTTTTAGATTAACGACTGTTATCACTCTTGTAGGTGGAACTATCTTTTTAATGTGGTTAGGGGAACAAATTTCATCAAGAGGAGTAGGTAATGGAATTTCCTTAATTATTACTGCTGGTATAATTGCTAACCTTCCTAGTGCTTTTGTATCCACATTACAATTAGGAAGAACAGGTGAACTGAGCATTGCATTTATTTTGGCGATATTAATTCTTATACTCTTATTGATTATTTTTATTGTTTTTGTTGAAAAAGCTCAAAGAAGATTACCTGTTCAATATCCTAAGAGACAAGTAGGAAATAAAATTTATGGGGGCCAAAGCTCTCATTTACCATTAAAAATAAATACGGCTGGAGTTATCCCTGTTATCTTTGCATCCTCAATCTTACTTCTTCCAAACACTATGTCAGGTTTTGGAGCTGGATCTTCGAGCGATATCTTTATTTTAATTTCTAGTTATTTAGGAAGAGGTCAGCCACTTTATTTAGGATTATACGCAGCAATGATAATATTTTTTGGATTCTTTTACACATCTATTGTTTTTAATCCTGATGAACAAGCTGAAAACTTAAGAAAATATGGTGGATTTATTCCTGGTATCAGACCTGGTGAAAATACAGCAAAATATATCGAATTTGTCTTAATTAGACTAACAACTATTGGAACAATTTATTTAACATTTGTAGCTTTACTTCCAGAATTTTTACTTTCTAGAACATCTATACCGTTTTACCTTGGAGGAACAGCATTACTTATCGTTGTTGTTGTTATGATAGACTTTATTACTCAGGTACAATCTCATCTTTTTCAACATCAATATGAAGGTCTTCTCAAAAAAACAAAGTTAAAAGGCAGAAGATAAATTGAATAATATAATTTTTTTTGGCCCACCTGGAGCAGGAAAAGGTACTCAAGCTAAAATAATATCTGAATACTTGAAGATATCACATCTTTCTACTGGAGACATATTAAGAAAAAAATTACTAGAAAAAGATCAATTAGCAAATGAATTAAATGAGATTATGTCTTCAGGTAATTTAGTTTCTGATGATATTTTAAATTCTATTGTCTCATCAAGGTTACAAAATGAAACAAAAAAAGGTTTTATTCTTGATGGTTATCCTAGAACTTTAAAACAATCAGAATTTCTTAATAATTTTCTTTCTAATAATTCAAATAAAATTAATTATATTTTTAATATACAAATTAACTTTGATATTTTGAAAGATCGAATAGTAAAAAGATCTTCGGAGGAAAGTAGAGAAGATGATAATCTAAATGTTATTGAAACTAGATATAAGGAATATTTAAATTCCACTCAAAAGGTCTCGGATTATTATAAAGATAGACTATCTAATATATTTTATGAAATAGACGGATCTTTACAAATTCAAGAAATAACTCAAAAAATTATTAAAATTTTAAAAAAATCATGAAAAACAGCCAAAATTCAGGATATCTTTCCTTGACTAGTTATATAAACATCATGTATGCACCCTAATCATTTTTTTTTAGAACTCTTATATGGCTAGAATTTCAGGCGTTAATATACCAACAAATAAAAAAGTAAACATTGCGCTTACCTATATTTTTGGAATTGGTAATAAATTTGCCTTAGATATTTGTAAAAATGCTTCAATCGATATTTCAAAAAGAGTTAGCGAACTAAATGAAGAAGAAGTTAATAAATTAAGAGATTTAATTGATAAAGATTATTCTGTTGAAGGCGATTTAAGAAGAAAGATATCATTAGACATAAAAAGATTAAATGATTTAGGTTGTTACAGAGGTCTTAGACATCGAAAAAAATTACCTGTAAGAGGTCAAAGAACTCATACAAACGCTAGAACTAGAAAAGGTAAAGCAGTGGCAATAGCGGGAAAGAAAAAAGTTACTAAAGGTTAGTATGGCGGATAAAAAAAAATCAAAAGTTAAGAAAAAAATATCAACTGGTGTTGCTCATATACTTTCTTCTTTTAATAATACCATTATCACTATTTCTGACGAAAAAGGTAATGCAATAGCTTGGTCTTCATCTGGTCATAAAGGTTTTAAAGGTTCAAGAAAATCAACTCCTTATGCCGCACAAATAGCAGCAGAGGATGTAGGAAATAAAGCTAAAGAATATGGTTTAAAAAATTTAAAAGTGGAAGTATCTGGACCTGGTTCTGGAAGAGAATCAGCACTTAGATCTTTGCAATCAATTGGATATGTTATTACTTCTATTAGAGATGTGACACCAATACCTCACAATGGTTGCAGACCTAGAAAAAGAAGAAGAGTTTAGAAAAGGAGCATTTATAGTGTTACAAAAAAATTGGAGTGAATTGATTAAACCTACCAAAATGGAAGTTAATGTAGATGAAAATAATGGTAAAATAGGTAAACTTATTGCTGAACCATTGGAACGTGGCTTTGGTTTAACACTAGGTAATTCAATAAGAAGAATTTTATTATCTTCATTACAAGGAGCTGCTATTACTTCTGTAAAAATAAAAGGTGTTGTGCATGAGTTCTCTACTATTACTGGTGTTAAAGAAGATTTAACAGATATACTTTTAAATCTAAAATCTGTGGCAGTGAAAGTTCATTCACCAGGTTTAAAAAAAATGTATTTAAAATCTACAGGATCAGGAGAGCTAAGAGCAGGTAACTTTGAAACAGACTCAGAAACAGAAATTATGAACCCTGACCAATTAATTATGACTCTTGATTCAAATGCAAACGTTGAAATTGAAGCCAATGTTGAAACAGGTAAAGGTTATGTATCAGCAGAAGTTGCAGAGGATGAAAACAAGATAATAGGTGAAATTAAATTAGACGCAATGTTCAGCCCTGTTGTAAAAGCCTCTTATAAAGTAGAAAATAGTAGGGTTGGTCAAGTAACTGACTTTGATAAACTTGTTTTTGATGTTGAAACCAATGGTGCAATTACGCCAGACGATGCTATTGCACTAGCAGCAAGAATATTACAAGATCAATTACAGCCATTCATTAACTTTGATGAACCTGAAGTACTTCCTGATCAATCTCAAGCGGAAAAATTGTCTTTTAATTCAAATTTATTAAAGAAAGTTGAAGAATTGGAATTATCAGTTAGATCAGCCAATTGTCTTAAAAATGATAATATTATTTATATAGGTGACTTAGTGCAGAAATCTGAGTCAGAGATGTTAAGAACTCCAAATTTTGGAAGAAAATCACTAAACGAAATTAAAGAGGTTCTTCAACAAATGGAACTTAACTTAGGTATGTCAGTTCCTGACTGGCCGCCAGAAAATATTGACGAACTTGCAAAAAAATACGAGGACCCTTTCAATAAATAAGATTTATGAGACATAACATAAAAAATAAAAAACTTAATAAAGATAGTTCTCATAGAAAAGCTATGTTCATGAATCTGTCAAATGCTCTTATAAAGCACGAACAAATAACAACTACTCTAGCAAAAGCTAAAGAACTAAGAAAATTTGTAGAGAAAATAATAACTTTAGGAAAAAAAGGTGATTTATTATCAAGAAGAAAAACTATCTCAATATTACAAGATCAAAAAATGTCTAAAAAAGTTTTTGATGTACTAGCTGATAGATATAAAAATAGAAGTGGGGGATACACTCGTATAGTGAAACTTGGAAATAGATTTGGTGATAATGCCCCTACTGCAGTAATTGAATTTATTGATAGAGACGAAAGTGCAAAAGGACTAGATAGTGGTCCAGTAATTGAAAAAAAATCTACAGAAGAAGAAGTAGAGCAACAACCACAGATTTAAAAGCTATTGTTTAATTTAATCCTTGTAGCTACAGGTGGAGCAACCGGAGCCGTTTTAAGATTTATTTTAACTAATCTAAGCAAATCTTTACTTGCAAATAGTATTTATGGAACACTTTCAGTAAATATTTTAGGATCTTTTTTTATTGGATATCTTATTACTTCTAATATTTTTAAGAATTTTTCTGAAGACTTTATTAAATTTTTTTTAATTATTGGATTACTTGGATCTTTTACAACTTTTTCTACATTTTCTTATGAAACACTCGGTTTAATTATGGAAAAAAAAATCTTTGTGTCAATTTTTTATATTTTCTTTTCAATATCAGTTTGTATTTTATCTGCTTATTTAGGAATAATAATAAATAAGTAGCAAATTGATAAAAAATATAAAAATTAAAGAAAATTATGAGGTGAGATTAGATAAGTATTTGAAAAATTTGTACACCTCTCTTACTCAAAGTTTTATTGAAAAAAATATAAGAAAAAAAAATATATTAATTAATAATCGTCGCACAACTTCAAATTATCTTGTTAAATTTAATGATAATTTAAGTATTTTAAACTTTCATGACCAATTATATAAAAATAGAATAATTTATAAGAAAAACATAAAAATTTCTAAAAAAGATTTAATAAAGTTTAATAAATCAATAATATTTCAAAATAATGATTTTCTTGTCTTAAACAAATGGGATGAAATTGCTACTCAAGGTGGTAGTAAAATTAATATATCTATTGATCATATAATTAAAACCATTAACTCAAATTATAGACTCGTACATAGACTAGATAAACAAACTACAGGTTTATTACTAATTGCTAAAAATTTAAAATACGCAAAATATTTTTCAACACTGTTTAAAAAGAAATATATTAAAAAGTTTTATATAGCTTTATGTGAAGGAGCTCCTAAAAATAAAATGTCACAAGTAAATTTGATTATAAAAAATAAAAAACTTAAAACTGAAAATAGCATAACTAATTATAAACTACTTAACACTAAAAATGGGATTTCGCAGTTATTGTATAATCCTAAAACTGGTAAAACACATCAGTTAAGAATTGTTTCAAAGAATCTTGGTTGTCCAATTATAGGTGATAAAAAATATAATGCTTTATCCAAGCTAAGAAAAGAAAAATTAATGTTACATGCTTATAGTTTAAAATTCTCAATTAATAATAAGTTAGTGGAGTATGTCGCAGATTTACCCGATCACTTTATAACTTTTATTAAAGAAAATAATTTAACATTAATTAAAAATTCCCAAATTTATTTAGATTCTTTTTAATTTATCTATAAATATATTTTTAAAACGTTCATCAAACTCACTTTGATCCAATTTAATACCTAATTCTTCCATAGAAGTATTTTCAAATTCTTTTAAACCACATGAATGAATATAATCATAATATCTCAGATCAGGATTAATATTAAAACTCATACCATGATAAGTAATCCATTTTTTTACTCTAAGACCAATAGCGCCAATTTTTTTTTCTTTGTCAAAAGCTATTTTATTATTTTTAATTACCCAAATACCCACTCTATCTTTGAATGCTCTAGCTTCAATATTGTAATTTTTTAAAAACGTAATTAATGAATCTTCGATTATAGAAATGAACTTTCGTATATCTTTTTTTTTATTATTTAAATTTAACATAAAATACACAATTCTTTGACCTGGACCATGATAGGTGGTCTTGCCTCCACGATTTGTTTTAATTACATCAATAATACTCGAGTCTAATATCTCATCATTTTTAGCACTAGTTCCTTGAGTAAAAATATGATTATGAGTTAAAAACCACAATAATTCCTTTGAAAGATTGTTATGTATATTTTCTACTTTTGATTCCATAAACATGACTGCCTCATCATAATTTATTTCATTCCTAGATATTTTAACTTCAATCTCTTTCATCTTGTTTATTTTACTTTATTGCTAGTTAATATTCTATCTGATATTTAATTCTACTATATAAGCGGCTGTGGCGGAATTGGTATACGCGCAGCGTTGAGGTCGCTGTGGGATTTATCCTGTGGAAGTTCAAGTCTTCTCAGCCGCACCAATTTATATGGAAGAAATTATTATTAAAAAAGATCAGGATTCTTCAATTAAATCTGTTGAATTAGTAACAAATTATTTAGAGAATTATAAATATGATGACGTTCTATCTTATTTAAAAGATATTCATAATGCAGATATTGCAGATATTCTTCAAAATTTAGACCCAGTTTTAAGATTAAGCCTTTTGAACATTATTGATAAGAATTTTGATCCTGAAATTTTAACTTATTTAAATGATAGTATTAGAGAGGAAATAATAGAAACTTTGGATATTAAACAATTAGCTAATAATGCAAAAAGTTTAGATATTGATGATGCTGTCGACTTAGCTGAAGATTTAGAGGAAAAAGATCAGACTATATTCTTAGAAAATTTAGATAAAGAAGAACGTACACTGGTTGAAGAAGGATTAAACTATCCTCAAGATTCTGCAGGAAGATTAATGCAAAGACAATTTGTTGCCGTTAATCAATCATGGAATGTTGGTCAAGCAATTGATTATTTAAGAAAAAATAAAGGAGATTTACCTGAAGATTTTTATGATATTTATTTAATCAATAACAATAAAGAAGCAAAAGGTGTAGTTCCATTGGGAAGATTAATGGGTTCAAAAAGAGAAATAGAATTAAACTCAATAACAAATAAAGATTTAAGATTAATTGATGTAAATACAGATCAAGAAGATGTAGCATTATTATTTAACAAATATGGATTAGTCAGTGCGCCAGTTATTAATAATCAAAAAAAAATTATTGGATCAATTACAGTTGATGATGTTGTAGAAGTTATAGAAGAAGAAAGAGAGGAAGATATTTTAAAGCTTGGAGGTGTAGATCATACAGATTTATATGAGTCAGTTGTTGCTACAACAAAATCAAGAATTTCATGGTTAATTGTAAATTTAATGACAGCCGTAGTAGCTTCTATAGTCATAGGTCTATTTGAAGCTGCTATAGAAAAAGTAGTAGCCTTAGCTATTCTAATGCCAATAGTAGCTTCAATGGGTGCCAATGCTGGCACTCAAACTTTAACAGTTGCAGTGCGAGCTATTGCAGTGAAAAAATTAACAGCTAGCAATGCTCTAAAAATAATAAGTAAAGAGACTCTCATTGGTGGTATAAATGGTATGATATTCGCTATTATAATATCTTTAATTTCTATTTATTGGTTTGATAATTTGCTTTTGGGTTTAATAATAGGTCTTGCTATGATACTTAATTTACTTATTGCCGGTTTTTCAGGTATTGTAATTCCACTAATTTTAGATAAGTTGAAAATTGATCCTGCTTTAGCATCTGCAGTAATTTTGACTACAATAACTGATGTTTTTGGCTTTTTATCTTTTCTTGGATTAGCAACTTTATTTTTAATTTAATCTGGCCTATTTAACTTGAAACAATGCTAAGAAAAAACGATCTAATAGATTACTTTTATAAAGGAATTAAAGACAAGAATGATTTACGCATAGGAGTAGAACACGAGAAATTTGTTTTAAAAAAAGACAGTTTACAACAATTATCTTATGAAGAGTCAAATGGTATAAAAGATATTCTTTTAAAATTTGTAAATAAGGGATGGAAACCAAAGTATGATGATAAAAATACTACAATAATTGCTCTAGAAAGATTTGGTGAAAATATAACTTTAGAACCAGGCGGTCAGATTGAATTATCTGGAGCCCAATTAAAAAATATTCATCAAACCTGCACAGAAACAAATAGGCATTTAAAAGAATTAAAAGAAGTTGGTGAAGAATTTAATTTTATATTATTGGGCTTAGGCGTAGAACCTACTTTATCCTTAGATGAATTACCTTGGATGCCAAAACAAAGATACTCCATAATGAAAAAATATATGCCTAAAGTTGGTACTCTGGGACATCATATGATGAAACGTACTTGCACCAACCAAGTAAATTTGGATTATCATTCTGAAGAAGACATGATTGCTAAGTTTAGATTAATGTTAAATCTTGAAGGTATTGCAACTGCAATATTTGCTAACTCACCTTTTGATCAAAAAAAAGTTTCTGAATATAAGAGTTTAAGATCTCATTTTTGGCAACACACTGACAAAGATAGAACAGGTTTATTACCATTTGTTTTTGATAAAGATTTTAATTTTGAAAAATATGCAGAGCATGCTCTTGACGTGCCAATGTATTTTGTAATTAGAAATCATAAATATATAGATATGACTAATTATACTTTTAGAGATTTTATGAAAAATAACATTTCTAAAGATTTACACATTGAACCTACTATTGAAGATTGGATAAACCATTTATCAACTTTATTTCCTCAAGTAAGATTAAAGCAATTCTTAGAAATACGTTCGATGGATGCATGTTCATGGGATTTAATATGTTCTCAACCTGCTTTTTGGATTGGCATTTTATATAATGATGATGGTATTGATAAAACTAATGAAATCGTTGAGAGCTGGACTCAAAATGATAGAAATTTAATAAATAGTTTAGTACCAAAAAAAGGTCTACAAACTAAATTCAAAAATGGCATTTTGTTAGATATTGCACAAAAATTATTTGAAATTTCAAAATCAGGTTTAGAAAAAAGAAATATTCTAGTAAAAAATGAAAAATATAATGAAACATTTTATCTTAAAGATTTAGAACAAAATCTATCAAATGGCCATTCACCTGCTGATTTATTAATCAGCAAATATAATGGTGAATGGAAAAAAAATATTAATAAAATATATGAGGAAGAAATTTTCTAATGAAAAAAAGTATAGCAATTCAAATGGATAATATTGAAAAAATTGATTATGAATTCGATACATCTTTTTTAATAGGTTATGAGGCACAAGAAAGAGATTATGATATTTTTTATTACAATCCAAAAGATTTATTCATAAAAGAGAATACTATTCAAGCATCTGGATATTATTTAGAGTTATTCCTAGATGAAAAAAATTATTTCAATTTTAAATCTAATAAAATAATTGTCAAATTAGAAGATTTTCAATTTGTCTTTTTAAGACAAGACCCTCCTTTCGATATGAATTATATCACATCAACTTATATTTTAGACTTACTTCCATCCTCAACTATTGTTGTAAATGATCCAACAGCAGTTAGAAATTCTACTGAAAAATTATTTACATTTAATTTTAAGGAATTTATGCCACCTACTTTAGTAACAAAAGATTTAAAAATTATTGAAGAATTTTTAGATAAAGAAGAAGATATCATTACCAAACCACTTTATGGAAATGGAGGAGAGGGGATACATAGATTTGATAAAAGTAATTTCAATACTGAAATATTAGAAGAATATTTACACCTTCCAATAATGGTGCAAAAATTTATCAATGAGATAGAGCATGGTGACAGGAGAATTATTTTTTTCGATGGTGAATATTTTGGTTCAGTTGCCAGAATACCACAAGAAGGTAATTTAAAGGCAAATTTTCATGCTGGCGGTAAGGCAAGTAAAACTGACCTAGTTTATAGGGACCAAGAAATTATCAAAAATTTGGGACCAAAACTAAAAGAACATAATCTGTTTTTTGTTGGAATTGATATAATTGGAAATTATCTAACAGAAATAAATGTAACTTCACCTACAGGATTGAAGCAAATTAATGCATTAAACAATGTAAAATTAGAGAAAGATTTTTGGGATAAGCTTGAAGCTAAATATAAAATAGTCTAAACACAAATTATGAATAACACATTACTGATTGATGCACTATTTGCTAATTTAAAAACTCAGAAATTAATTAGAAATATATTTATAATTATTATTGGTAGCTTACTATTAACAATATCTGCCAGAGTTAAAATTGATATACCTCCTGTTCCAATAACAATGCAGACATTAGTAGTCTTGGTTTTTGCTCTTACTGTTGGTTGGAAATTATCAGTAGCTACATTCTCATTTTACTTGTTTCAGGGTTTTGTTGGCATTCCTGTATTTGCTTCTTCACCATTTGGAGGACCAGCTTATTTTATTGGGCCAAGTGCTGGTTACTTAATCGGTATGCTCCTTTCATGTTACTTTGTTGGTTTGATGGCTGAAAAAAATTATGACAAGAATTATTTTCAAACACTTTTAATATTATTTTTAGGTAGTATTATTATTTTTGTACCCGGATTACTATGGCTTGGTTTTTGGTATAACATATTGTGGACCGAAGCAGCTTCAGTAGATGTTTTGCAAAGTTATTCAAAAGCTATTAACAATGGTTTGCTATTATATAAGTTTACAGAACCAGTAAAAATTGCTCTAGCTGCAACAATAACACCTTTAATTTGGCAGTTTATAAAAAATAAATAACATTAATGAAAATTGGTATTGATGTAGGTGGTACCAAAACTGAAGGTATTCTTTTAGATCCAAATGGAACTGAAATAGATAGAAAAAGAATCAATACTGAAAAAAATTATGATGGAACAATTAATGGAATACTCTCCATCATAAATCATTTTGAAGATAAGTATGGCAAAGCAGAAACTGTTGGTATGGGAATGCCAGGGGCCATATCAAATGATACAGCTTTAATTAAAAATGCTAATTCTATATGGTTAAATGGCAAACCATTTAAGCAAGATTTGGATAAAATTCTTAATAGAAATATAAATATAGAAAATGATGCTAATTGTTTCACACTTTCTGAAGCAGTAGATGGAGCAGGTAAAGGTCATCAAGTTGTTTTTGGGGTAATTATCGGAACAGGTGTTGGTGGGGGTATTAGCATTAATCAAAAAGTTATAAGAGGTCGTAATAGTATAAGTGGTGAATGGGGTCATATAGTACTTCCAGGTAGAACTGAAGAAGAAAAAAAATATGTAAAAAAATGTTATTGTGGGAAAAATGGCTGTTTAGAAACTTACATATCTGGCCCAGGCTTTTCATCGGCTTATAACTTGCGTTTTAATAAAAATTATAATTCACATCAAATCTTAGAGGGTTTTATTAATAATGAAGAAAATAGTATTTTTGCACTAAATCAATACATTGATCATTTAGCCAGAGGTTTATCTGTTGTATGTAATATCCTTGATCCAGATGTAATAGTTTTGGGTGGTGGTATGTCCAATATAGATTTTATTTATGAAAATATAAATAATACTCTAAAAAAATATGTTTTTACTGACACGCTAGAAACTAAAGTTGTTAAAAATGTTTATGGGGATTCCAGTGGTGTAAGAGGAGCTGCTTGGCTTTCTTAAATACCGCCCATTGAAATATATTTTATAGTTAAATAGTCATCAAGACCATATCTAGAACCTTCTCTTCCCATTCCTGATTCTTTTACACCTCCAAAAGGAACTTCTGCAATTGTTGGTAGTCCATTATTAATAGAAACAATTCCATATTCAAGTGCTTCAGCAACTCTCCAAATTCTTCCTATGTCTCTTGAATAGAAATATGAAGCTAATCCATATGGTGTATCATTAGCCATTTTAATCACCTCATCATCACTAGAAAATTTATAAAGAGGCGCAACAGGTCCAAATGTTTCTTCAAAAGTTATTTTTGCCTCTGTAGATACATTTGAGAGAACAGTTGGTTGATAGAAATTTCCACCAAGCGAATGCACATCTCCACCAATTGCTATTTTAGCTCCTGTATTCACTGCGTCTTGTACATGATCAACTACTTTTTCTAAAGAGGACTGATCAATTAAAGGACCAGATGTAATTCCATCTTCAAGTCCATTGCCCACTGTTATTTTACTGACTTCATTTGTAAATTTTTCTAGGAATTCATCATAAATATTTTCATGGACAAAAATTCTATTTGAACAAATACATGTTTGACCACTATTTCTAAATTTACTTTGAAGAGCTCCTGCAACAGCTTCATCCATATCTGCATCATCAAAAACAATAAATGGTGCGTGACCACCAAGTTCCATAGAAACTTTTTTTACTGTTGATGCACTTTGCTCTAAAAGTATTTTTCCGACCTCCGTAGATCCAGTAAAAGAAATTTTTCTAACAATAGGGTTACTTGTTAATTCTTTACCAATTTCACTTGCCGATCCAGTTATTACATTAAATACACCATCTGGAAAACCAGCTTCTTTAGCAAGTACTGCTACAGCTAATGCTGAATATGGTGTTTGGCTTGCTGGTTTAACAACAGTAGTACAACCAACTGCTAGAGCGGCTGCACATTTTCTTGTTATCATTGAATTTGGAAAATTCCATGGAGTTATTGCTCCAACAACACCAACAGGTTGTTTAATTATTACAATTCTTTTTCCCGGTCTAGGATCAGGAACTATATCACCATAAACTCTTTTTGCTTCTTCAGCATAGAATTCAATATATGAAGCACCCATTAGTATTTCACCCTTTGCTTCAGCTAGAGGTTTACCTTGCTCAATAGTCATGATTTTAGCTAAATCATCTGCATTTTTTGTAATTAGCTCCCCCCATTTTTTAAGAATAACTGATCTTTCTTTCGCAGTAGTTTCTTTCCAAGTTTGGAAAGCAGTATTAGCATCATCTACAGCTTTTTTAGTTTCTGAAACTGAGCATTTTGGGACGTTACCAATAATTTCAAGAGTAGCTGGATTATTTACCTCAAGAGTTTCACCTGAAGAACTGTCAACCCATTCCCCATTTATAAAACATTTTTGTTTAAAGAGTGATTTGTTATTTAATTCCATGTGTTTTAATTATAATGCATAGTTTTAAATTAAGGAAAATATAATGACAATAGTTAATTCTTGGAATGAGTGGGATCCATTAAAACATGTTATAGTTGGAGCAGTTGAAAATGCCAATATACCTCCAATGGAACCGGCGCTTGAACCAAAAATTAGTAAGGATAGTGGTATGGCAGGATCACATGGACCACGTTCAAAGGAGTCAATTGATAAAGCAAATATACAATTGGAAAACTTTGTTAAAATTTTAAATTCCCTAAATATAAAAGTTGATAGACCAACACCTATTGACTTTTCTCAGAGTATCGAGACACCCGATTGGTCTAATGATGGTATGTTTGGTTGTATGCCTCCTAGAGATGTTATTCTCACTGTAGGAAATGAAATGCTAGAGGCACCAATGTCTTACAGATGTAGATGGTTTGAGTACCTTGCTTATAGACCGCTACTTGAAAAATATTATTCAGAAGATAAAAATATGAGATGGGAGTCGGCACCTAAACCAAGATTAACAAATCAATCTTATAAGTCTAATTATCTTCCTGAAGGCATAACGGAAGAAGAACGATATAAAAAAATCGAAAATAGAGACATGATATTGACAGAAAAAGAACCACTTTTTGATGCAGCAGAAATTTTACGTTTTGGAAAAGATCTTTTTTACCATAACAATTTTACATCAAATTTAAGTGGTTTAGATTGGTTAAGAAGACATTATCCAAATCATCGTGTTCATCAAATTAATTTACCAGGTGATTTAATTCCAACTCACATTGATGCATGTTTTACTCCTATTAAACCAGGAGTTATAATTATTAATCCGAATAGAAAAATATCATCAGAGCAAAGAAAAATTTTCGATGATAATAAATGGGAAATTCATGAGGCAGCACCCTCCATTCATAATAGTCCACCACCTATGTGTTATTCATCCATCTGGTTATCTATGAACGTTTTGATAATTGATCCTAAAACTATATGCGTCGAGGCAACGGAAGAAAAAATGATTAATCAAATGGAAAGTTTTGGATTGGAAGTTATTCCAGTTCCTTTTAGAGACGTTTATGCATTTGGGGGTAGTCTACATTGTGCCACTACTGATGTTTATAGAGAGGGTGAGTGTGAGGATTATTTTCCAAATCAATAATGGATAGTTTTAATCAAAATAATGTTAAAGCCAATTTACATGATACAAACTTTTCTAGAATTGGTATAATTACACTATCAACGGATTTTACCATAGAGCAGGATTTTAGAAAAATTTGCCATAATTTACCAGTTGATCTATTTTTTAATAGAATACCTTTTTTAAATCCTCTAACTCATGAAAATTATATGAGGATGGCTGATCATCTTAAAGAAACAACAAACCAAATACTACCCAATGAAAAAATACAAGTTGTAGCGTATGGATGTACTTCAGGTACTATTGAAATTGGTGAAAAAAAAATAAGATCTGAAATTTTCAAGGCTAAACCTGATGCTTTAATTACGACACCTATTACAGCAGCTATCAAAGCACTTAAATTGTTAAACCATAAAAAAATTGCTGTTCTTACTCCTTATCCAAAAGCTGTTAATGTTAAAGTTTACAAATATTTAATTGACAGTGGATTTGAAATTACATCATTTAGTTCGTTTAATTTAAATTATGATTCGGAAATTGCCAAAGTTACTCATGATAGTTTAATGCAAACAATTTCTTCAATTGATTTAACAGATGTTGATAGTATTTTTGTTTCTTGTACTGCATTAAAAGTAATTGATATTATCGAAACATTAGAGTCAAAATTAAGCACAGATATCATTTCAAGTAATCAAGCTATTATTTGGGATTCATTAAGATTATCTAATATTAATCAAAAAATTGATGGTTTTGGTAACCTATTTAAATTACATTAAATAGGGTTTAAATTGATTACACTTCAACAAATACAAGATGCACATAAGAAAATTTTACCATATGTTAATTATACACCATTAATTAATTCTAATTTCTTATCAAAAAATACTACAGTAAAACTAAAGTTAGAAAATTTTCAAATCACTGGATCATTTAAGTTAAGAGGTGCGGTTAATAAGCTACTTTCTTTAAGTGAAGATGACAAGAATAAAGGAGTCATCGCAGTTTCTACAGGCAATCACGGCAAAGGCGTTGCTTACGCATCAAAGGTATTGGGTATTCAATCAACAATATATATGTCTTCAATGGTTCCAGAATATAGAAAAGAGGCTATTGAAAAATTAGGAGCAAAAGTAGAAATTATTGGAAAGAATAGTGATGAAGCTGATTTACATGCTAAACAAATTGCGAAAGAAAAAAATATTCCATTAATTCACCCCTTTGATGATGAAGACATTATTATAGGCCAAGGTACAGTTGGGCTTGAAATGCTTACTGAATTTCCAGAAGTTGATACAGTAATTATACCAACATCTGGTGGTGGTCTTATATCTGGAATAGCACAAGCTATTAAACTTCAAAAACCTGATACAAAAATTATTGCCGTATCTATGGAAAGAGGTCCTTCAATGTATGAAAGTCTCAAAAAAGGCAGACCTGTTGATGTAGAAGAAATTGAAACTTTAGCTGATTGTCTAGGGGGTAGTATTGGCTTAGATAATAAATTTACATTTAATATTGTACAACAATACGTTGATGACTTTGTTTTAGTAAGTGAAGAAAAAATAGCTGAGGGAATTAGAATAAATTTTTTAGAACATAAAATTGTATCTGAAGGTGCTGCAGCAACAAGTGTAATGGTTGTTAAAGAAAAACTAACATCTCACTTAGGAAAAAATATAATCTGTTTAATTTGTGGTGGAAATATTGACTCGGAATTGTTTAACAAAGTTTTAAGTCATGCTCATCCTTAATAAAAATGATATTATTCAACATATAGATTTGAATAAAAATCTCATACCAATAATAGAGGAGGCTTTTATAAGTTTATCAAAAGGATTGGTAATGATGCCACCTATAATGAGAATTGATATTGAAAAATATCATGGTGAATCTGATGTTAAAGCTGCATACGTTGAGGGTCTTGATAGTTTTGCAATAAAAATCGCTTCAGGTTTTTTCGATAATCCAAAACTTGGTCTGCCATCTAGTAATGGACTGATGGTTTTATTAGATTCAAAGACTGGTGTTGTAAAATCTGTTCTATTGGATGAAGGTTATCTTACAGATACTAGAACAGCTATAGCAGGAGCAATAGCTACAAAATATTTATCAAATCAGAATGCTAATTCTGTTGGTATTATTGGAGCTGGAATTCAAGCCAAATTACAACTTCAAGCAATAATGTTAGTTAGAAAAATAAAAAAAATAATAGTCTGGACAAGAGATGAAACTAAAGCAAACCAATTTATCGAAGGTTTTAAAGATTTAGATTTAGATTTGCATGTAGCGTCTTCTTGCAAGGAGTTGGCAAGCTTATCAGAAATAATCGTTACAACGACTCCTAGTAAAAAACCGCTTTTGGAATTTGATTGGATAATTAAAGGAACTCACATAACAGCAATGGGATCAGATGCAGAACAAAAAAACGAATTAGATCCTCAGATGTTAAAACATTGCGATCAATATGTACCTGACAATCAATTACAAACAAGTGTTTTGGGTGAATTACATCATGCTTTAAAACAAAATATAATTTCTTCTAAAGAAAAGTTTAATGAACTTGGCGATATTATTAACGATCCAAGCTTAGGAAGAAAAAATAAAGAAGATATAACAATATGTGATTTGACAGGAACTGGCGTACAAGATACTGCAATAGCAAGATTTGCTTATAATCTTTGTAAAACAAATAATTTAGGCATCAATATTTAATTTATGAGTCAAGCAATAATAAAAAAAACGTCTGATTACTTCAAATCAAAAGGAGTTGTCATGCCAACTATTAGTGAACTTCAAGACCCACAAATTATTAATGATGATATTAAAAATTCTCTAAAAAAAATAAATAATAATGATATCAATCCTCTTAACCTCTTTAGAGTTCATTGGTTTAATAAAAGAGATCAATCAGGTTTTGGAAATGAGCCTGAATATATTGTGCTACCAATAGAATTCACAGGTGTTAAGGCAAAGATAATTGTAAATATGGGTCGATATTTTCCCTTAATAACAGCTCATAAAGTTTTGGCAGCCTATGGTTGTTTGCTTCCAAGAATATTAAATGGAACTTTTGATTATGAAAAACATAAAGCAGTTTGGCCTTCTACAGGAAATTATTGTAGGGGCGGAGTAGCAATATCACGGATAATGGGTCTTAATAGTATTGCAATACTTCCTGAAGGAATGAGTAATGAGAGATTTGAATGGTTGAATAATTGGGTTGAAGATAAAAAAAATATCATAAAGACAAAAGGTACAGAAAGTAATGTTAAGGAAATTTACGATGCTTGTAATGAATTAAAAAAAGATAATCAAAATGATATCATAAATCAATTTGATGAGTATTATAATTACAGTATTCATCGTTCTATAACGGGTCCATCTTTTGAAAAATCATTTCTTAAAGTTAAAGGTAACAGTAATTTAACTCCTAGGTTTTACGTAAGTGCTTCAGGATCAAGTGGTACTCTAGCAGCAGGAGATTATCTTAAAGATAAATTACAGACGAAGATTGCAGTTGTTGAAGCTTTGGAGTGCCCAACTTTGCTTCATGGAGGTTATGGTGAACATAATATACAAGGAATTGGTGACAAACATGTTCCCCTTATTCATAATGTAATGAATACAGATTTTGTTGTAGATGTTTCTGATCAAGCTACCAATAATCTAAATATGATTTTTAATACTGAAATAGGAAAAAAGTTTTTAATTGAGAAAAAAAATTTTGAGCCTGATTTTGTTTCACGACTTCCTGAATTTGGCTTTTCAGGAATAGCAAATATATTAGCATCAATAAAACTAGCTAAATATATGGATTTAAATAGTGATGACGCAATTATAACGGTTGCTACAGATGGTGCAGATTTATACATGTCAGAGTTGAACAAGACCATTGCTGATTTTAAAAATAATTATGATGAAATAGTTTGTGCTGAACTATTTGGAAAACACTTATCAGGAATATCTACTGATAATATGCTAGAACTTTCTTACATGGATAAGAAGAGAATATTTAATTTAGGGTACTTTACTTGGGTAGAGCAACAAGGTGTAAGTCTTGAAGAATTTGAAAAAAGAAAAGATCAAAAATTTTGGAATTCACATTATGAATATATGCTTTCTCTAGACAATAAGATTAAAGAATTTAATAATATGTAGGTTATGAAAACTCAGTCATTACATAACCAATTAGTAGAATGGCGTCATGATCTTCATATGCATCCACAATTAAGTTTTGAAGAAGAGTATGCTGCATCAAAAGTGTCAACACTTCTAAAAGAGTTTGGAATAGAAGTTCATTCTGGTATTGCCAGAACTGGAGTAGTTGGAATTTTAAAAAAAGGAAATAGTTCAAAATCAATAGGTATAAGAGCTGACATGGATGCTCTTCCTATACATGAAACTAATACGTTTAGTTATAAGTCCAAGTTTGATAACAGAATGCATGCATGTGGACATGACGGTCACACAACAATGTTATTAGGTGCAGCAAAACATTTATCAGAAAAAGGTAACTTTAACGGTACGGTATATTTTATTTTTCAACCTGATGAAGAGAATACATTCGGTGCAAGAACAATGATAGATGAAGGATTGTTTGATAAATTTAACATTGATGAAGTTTACGCTATGCACAATATTCCTAACATGGAAATTGGAACATTTGGTACAAGAAATGGAGCTATTACAGCCAGCGAAAATTTATTTGAAATTGAAATAAAAACTAAAGGTGGGCACGCTGCATTACCTCATATGGGCGTTGATGCAATAACTGTTGGTTCTCAAATAGCTGTAGCACTTCAATCGATAGTGTCTAGGAAATTAAATCCAGCAGACAATGGTATAGTGTCTATTACCGAATTTATAACCGATGGTAAAAAAAATGTTCTGCCAGGTATGGTAAAAATGACTGGTGACGCGAGAGCTTTATCAAAAGAAACAAATGAAAAAATTGCTTCAAAAATGTTACAAATTGTTGAAGGGATTTGTAATGCACATGGTGTTAATGGTAGTGTTAAATATGAAACAGCCTGTCCTGTAACTTTTAATTCAAAAAATCAAACTGAGTCTGCAACAAAAGCTGCAGTTACTTTACTTGGTAGTGATAAATGTAATGGTAATATAGAACCACGTTTATTCTCAGAAGATTTTTCTGTTATGGCAAATGAAAAACCTGGCTGCTTTGTTTTAATGGGTAACGGTACATCAGAGCAGCATTCCAGACCTTTACATGCTGATAATTATGATTTTAATGACGAATTATTAGTCATAGGCTCTTCATATTGGACTGAATTGGTAGAACAACAATTAAAATAAATGTTTTCTGAAAACTTAAATAAACTAAAGAAAAAAATGTCTGAGAACAATATTGATCTCTCAATTATAACTGATGATGATTCGATATATTATTTCACAGGATACCATGACTTCCTTCATATGGATTTTTATCGACCAACATTATTAGTTGTTTCAAATGATCATAAAACTTATTTAATTACACCTCTTCTTGATGTTTTATTAGTACCAGAATCTTGTCCTGTAGATATGGTTGAAACATGGAATGATGGTATTGGAAATGAATGGAGAGAATTATTACCTCAAATCATCAATCAGCATAAAAGTATTTTTATTGAAAAATTTAAAATTAACCCAATGGTTAAGAGTTATTTAGACGAATTACTTGAAGACCATCCTGGGGATTTAACCAAATTAATAGATAATATAAGAATGATTAAATCTAATCATGAATTGAATATAGCTCGTCATGCCGGCGAAGTTGGCATGGCTATGATGGAGGCAGCAAAAAAAACAATTGGCCATAATGTTCCTGAGTATGAGGTTGCACTTGCACAATCACAAGCTGGAACAAGAAAAGCTGCAGATCTTTTAAAAGAATTTTATCCTGATAATATCAATATGTCTCCAAATATTCACTTTTTACCTGTTATGACATCGGGTCATGATTTACCTAAAACTCACCATCGTGCTTCAACCAAAATTATAAAAAAAGGTGATCCCGTATTCGTATGTTATTGTGGTTCTACAAATTTCCATAGGTTTAAATTAGGTTTTGACAGAATATTTTGGGTAGAAGAAATTCAATCAGATGAACAAATAAAAGCTTTTGAGACTGCAGTTAAATCTCAAAAAGCTGCTCTTGAAATTCTTGGCCCTGGAGCAACAGCTGAAGAAGTTCATGCTGCTTATGCAGATACTATACAGTCTGAGGGATACCCTTATCCTACATTTCGATGTGGAAGAGGTACAGGCTTTAGCTTTTTAGAGGAACCACAATTAGTAGTTGGTAATAAAACAGTACTGGAGCCTGGAATGGTATTTGCCGTTGATGGCGGGGCAAGTGCAAATAATTTTAGATCACAAGTTGGTGATAGTTTTATTATAACAAAAGATGGATATGAACAAATTACACATCATTCTAAAAATATTGATGACCTAATAATTCCACATGGATGAAATCACAGTATTTAACACACATTGTTGTGGTGAAATTGGGGATGTCGTAACTGGAATTAAAGGCTTGAAGTTTAATTCACCTGAGGAAGCTTCTAAAAAACTATTTTTAGATAAAAAATGGAGAAATTTTTTTTTAAATGAACCTCGGGGAGGGGTCTTTAAGCATTGTAATATTATTTTAGAACCTTCAAATAAAAATGCAGATGCTGGATTTGTAATCATGGAGCCAGAAGATAATCCTCCAATGAGCGGATCAAATGCAATTTGTGTAACGACAGTCTTATTAGAAAAAAATATTGTTCAAATGAAATATCCTAAAACCATGCTTACACTTGAAGCTCCCGGTGGTTTAATAAAAGTTGTTGCTGATTGTGAAAATAAGAAAGTTAAAAGTGTCACTTTAACTAATCTTGCCTGCTTTGCAGATAAAATAGATGTAGATTTAAAGACTAAAAATTATGGTACAATTAAAGTAAGTACTGCTTTTGGAGGTGACAGTTTTTTAATTTGTAATGCTAGTGATTTTAATCTTAAAATTGAACCAAAGAATGCAAATAAATTTGTAAATGTTGCTAAAGAATTATTGAAAGAAGCAAACGCATCTATAGGATTTGAACATCCTACTATTAAAGGATTAAACTATCTTTCCTTTTGCCAATTTATTGAACCCTTAAAAAAAAATAATCAATCATTACTTACAGGATTAAATACAGTTGTTATACGACCTGGGAAACTTGATCGTTCACCCTGTGGTACAGGCACTTCAGCAAGATTAGCAGTAATGAAAGAAAAAAATGAAATACAAATAAATGAAGAATTTATATCAAAGTCTATTATAGGATCTTCATTTAAAGCAAGTATTGAAAAGGAAATTAAAATTAATAACAAAAATTGTATTATTCCAAAAATAACAGGTAGTGCATTTATTACTGGAAAACAAAGTTTATATATCGATAAGGATGATCCTTTTCCAGAAGGTTATAGATTAAATGACACATGGCCAGATTTATCAAGTTAACTGTGATTAAATAACACTAGCATGGCAAGTTAATTCATTTTACTTTCATCAACTATTCTAATAATTAATAAAACAAATGACAAAATTTAATGCCTGGAATGTAATTAAAAACGGTTTAAATGGTCAGTCTTATTGGACTAGACAATGGCGTGATCCAGAACCAAAAAGTAGTTATGATGTTGTAATAATTGGTGGAGGTTTACACGGTCTTGCCACGGCATATTATTTAGCAAAGAATCATAATATAAAAAATGTAGCTGTTTTAGAAAAAGGCTGGATTGGTGGAGGAAACGCTGGACGTAATACAACTATTGTAAGATCAAATTATATGATGCCAGGCAATCACGAATTTTATGAACATTCTTTAAAGTTGTGGGAAAATTTAAGTCACGAATTAAATTATAATGTAATGTTTAGCCAACGAGCTCATGTCTCGTTATTTCATAGTCCTGGTGCTAAAGATTCAGTTTCACGGATTTATAATATTATGCGACTCCATGGAACTGATGCAGAACTTTGGGATTTAAAAACTTTAAAGAAAAAAATTCCGCATTTAAATTATCATAATTCTAGATTTCCAATACTTGGAGCTGCAGTTCAAAAAAGAGCAGGTAATGCAAGACACGATGCAGTTGCATGGGGTTATGCAAGGGCTGCAGATACATTAGGTGTAGACATTCTTCAAAATTGTGAAGTTACAGGTTTTACAAGAAAGAATGGAAATATTGAAAGTATTCAAACTTCAAGAGGAATTATAAAAGGAAAGAAAATAGGATTTGCTGTTGCAGGCAATACTTCAGTATTATGGCAAATGGCAGAATTAGGTAACCTGCCAATTGAATCCCATAAACTACAAGCATTTGTATCTGAGGCTGTTAAACCACTTCTAGACCAGGTTGTTGTTTATGGCGTAGGTGGTGCGCATTTCTATATATCGCAGTCAGATAAAGGAAGCATGGTGTTTGGTGGTGATCTTGACTGGTATAAATCATATGCTCAAAGAGGAAATCTTCCTATGGTTCAAGATGTTGCCGAAGCGGCCATGGCAATATTTCCTTCACTTGGAAGAATAAGATTACTTCGTCATTGGGCAGGTGTTATGGACATGACAATGGACGGATCATTTTTTATTTGTAAAACGCCAATATCTAATCTCTATTTAAATGCTGGTTGGAACTATGGTGGTTTCAAAGCTAGTCCTGCATCAGGTTGGTATTTTGCCGACTTAATTGCAAATGAAAGCCCGCATAACTACGTGCAAAATCATAATTTAGAAAGATTTGAAAAAGGTATCAATATTGATGAACGTGGCGCAGGACCCGATCCAAAATTGCACGGTTAAATGATTAGAATCAATTGTCCTTATTGTGGTGAAAGAGATCATAGTGAATTTAGTTATGGAGGAGATGCAACAATCAATTATCCTTCGTTAGATGCATCAGAGAAAGAATGGACTGAAGCTATATTTTTCAGAAAAAATATAAAAGGTTTTCAATTTGAAACATGGCATCATTCTAATGGATGTAGAATGTGGTTGGTAGTTGAACGTTCTACTGTCACTCATGAAATAAAAAGTGTCAAACCATGCCATCCGGATTTACAGAAGGTTGTAGAAAATAATAAATGAAGACAAGAAGAATAGATAACTATGGAAAAATTAATAGAGATAAAATTTTATCCTTTAGGTGGGATAAAAAAAATTACAAAGGTTTTGAAGGAGATACTCTAGCATCAGCATTACTTGCAAATAATATTGGTATAGTTGGTAGAAGTTTTAAATATCATAGACCAAGGGGAATATTTTCTAGTGGAGTCGAGGAATCTGGTGCTTTAGTTACTATTGGTTCAAAAGATAGAAGAGATCCAAATGTAAGAGCAACAACACAAGAATTATATAATGGTTTGGAAGCATTTGGTCAAAATGCATTTCCAAATGTAAATTTTGATCTAGCTGGAATAAATAATTACTTAGGTAGGTTTTTTGCAGCTGGTTTTTATTATAAAACTTTTATGGGAATACCTCCACTTGAATGGGGTAAAGGAACAGCTATATGGATGTTTTTTGAAAAGTTTATTAGAAAAGCTGCGGGAATGGGAAGTGCTTCTGGGTTACCTGATCCAGATACTTATGAGCATGCTCATGATTTTTGTGATTTAATTGTTGTAGGATCAGGACCTGCTGGTGTTGCAGCAGCAATAGAGGCAGCAGAAAAAAAATTAGATGTTATTTTAGTTGAGCAAGATAGTCTTATTGGAGGAAATCAACTTGCAGAAAATGATTTTGATAACTCACAAATTAAAAATCAACTTGAAAATCTAGGCATAAAAATAATGACTAGAACTACTGCATTCGGATTATATGATAATTGTGTTGTTGGTTTATTAGAGAGAGTAACAGACCATATATCAGCACCAAATGTAAACATTCCACGCCAAAGATTTTGGACCATTAGAGCAAAGCATATAATTGTTGGTGCTGGAGCAATTGAAAGACACATTGCATTTAATAATAATGATATCCCTGGTGTAATGACCGTAAATGCATCAAAGCATTATTTGAATAGATATGGTGTACTCACCGGAAAAAGAATTGTGATAGCTACAAATAATGATTCTGTTTATGAAACAGCACATCAATTATCAGAAGCTGGGGCCAATGTAACTGTTCTTGACTCACGAACTAATTTTGAAATTGAGACAAATAAAAGTTTTGAAATTAGAAAAGGGTATGTGCCTTATAATATTAATGGTTCAAAAAAAATTGATAGTTTAGATATATCAAAAAGTGAAACTATTAATAAATCTGAAACTATAAATTGTGATCAGGTTCTATTATCTGGTGGCTGGTCACCTGCTGTACATTTGTTATCTCACAGAGGCGTAAAGCCTAAATGGGATTATAACAATGCTTGTTTTTTACCAAGTGACACAAAAGAAAATATTACAATGGTAGGTTCTTCTCGAGGTTTATGGAATAAAAATGATTGTATTGCTTCTGGGATAGCAGGAACTACTGATGCGTTGAATCGTTTAGGTATTTCTAAAACAAATTATTTTTTCCCAAAACCTGGTGGATGGAAAAATCCCATACAACCACTTTATGAAGTAAAATATAAAAAATCTAGATCAAAAAGTTTTGTAGATTATCAACATGATGTAACGACAGATGACGTAAGACTCGCACATCGTGAGGGTTTCATTTCGGTAGAGCATCTTAAAAGATACACAACTTTAGGTATGGCAAATGATCAAGGAAAAATGGGAAATATCATTGGATTATCTTTAATGGCTGAACTTTTAAATAAAGAAATTCCAGAAGTTGGAACTACTGTTTTTAGACCTCCTTATACTCCTGTATCTATAGGTGCCTTAAGCGGAAGAAATGTTGGAAAACATTTTAGGCCGTTAAGAGTAACGCCAATGCATCAATGGAATATTGATCACGGTGCAAAAATGATTGAAGTTGGATTGTATCAAAGGCCTTGGTATTATCCCAAAGAAAATGAAACTTTAAGTGACTCTTATATAAGAGAAGCATCAACAGTAAGAAAAACAGTTGGAATTTGTGATGTAACATCATTAGGCAAAATTGCTATTCAAGGATCAGACTCTACCGAATTTTTAAATAGAATTTATTCGAATGGTTTTTCAAAACTACAAGTTGGAAAAGCTAGATACGGTATCATGTTACGTGATGACGGTATTGTAATGGATGATGGCACATCTTGGAGATTAGCAGAAAATGAATATTTTATGACGACGTCTACAGGTGAAGCTGCAAAAGTGATGTCATGGTTAGAAGAATTACTTCAAACTAGATGGACAGATCTTAATGTTAATGTGACTAGTGTTTCCGAACAATGGGCAGGCGTATCAGTTGCAGGACCTAAATCTAGAGAAGTTCTAAATAATTGTGTCGATGATTATTTGGTTATAACTAATAATAACTTACCTTTTATGGGTGTTACTTCAACATTTCTTAAAGGTAATATTCCTTGTAGAATTGCAAGAATTAGTTTTTCAGGTGAATTAGCTTTTGAAGTTTATGTCAAATCAGATTTTGCTAATACAATGATGGATCTACTTTGGGCAAATGCAAAAAAATATGATGGATGTTTATATGGATTAGAAGCTTTAGGTGCACTTAGAGTTGAAAAAGGTCATGTAACAGCCGCTGAGCTTGATGGAAGGGTAACTATTGATGATGCAGGTTTAAGCAAAATGGCTTCTACAAAAAAATCATATATTGGAAGCGCAATGAGAAAACGAGGAGTATTAAAAAATAATGATCGAGAAATTCTAGTAGGTTTCTTTCCTACAAACTTAAAGGAAACTTTTAATGCTGGAACTATTGTCTGTGAAAAAAATAATATTAAAGGACAGGGTATCGGAAGAATTACTTCAGTTACTTATTCTCCTGAACTTGGACATTGGATTGGATTAGGTTTTGTCAAGGGTGGTTTAGATAAATGGAAAGATACCAATTTAGTTGGGGCAGATCCTGTAAGAAATAAACAAATGAATTTAAAAGTTGTTTCACCACATATGATTGATCCTAAAGGAGAACGAATGTATGCATAGACATTCTGCACTAGAAACAATTTATAAGGTTGGAAAATATTCATCAAGTGAGAAACAATCCCTAACATTTAAAGAATTAAAAAGTTTAGAAATTTTGCAAATTGCTTGTTGGCCTGACAAAATTGATGAAATGAATAATTTACTATCAAAAGAACTAAAAATTAAAAATATTCCTAGTTTTAATAAAGGGATAATTTTTGAAAATAAATCATTATGGAGAATGGAACCTTTGAAATGGTGGCTATTTAATAAAGAAATTGAAATAAGTGAGCAAATCGCAACAATTTTAGACATGTCTCATGCTTTCACAGGTATTGAAATTACAGGAGATAATTCATCATTATTTTTAAATAGACATCTTCCAATTGATTTAAGAGCTAGGAATTTTCCAGATTTATCTTCTGCAAGCACAGCTATTCATCATGTAAGTGTTAAGCTACTTAAAATAACTTCCAATAGCTACTGTCTATATATACCAAGAGGTTTCGCTTTATCAATTTGGGAGATCCTTCTTGAAACAGCGGATCAGTTTGGATACGAAGTATTAGAGAGATAGATAGATTATCTTAGGGTAACAGAAATTGGTTATAAACTAATTACTAATGTATTTAGAGATTTGCATATAGTAAATTAATCATTTGCATCGCCACCCCCGGCACCTTTTGCTCTAGACTCCTCTGACTCAGGAACAAAAGTTCTAAAAGCTATTTTAGATATTTGATCCCAAGATTTTTTATCAGGATTAATACCCTTAGAGAGCATATTATTTATATTTGATGATGAAATATTAATATCTAATTTTTGTTCATTAAAAATTTTCTTTGTGAGTAAAAGATCAAAATTTCTTTGATAATTTGTAGAGATAATTTCTCTATTAACCCTAATATTTTCATTTGTTATTTGTACATCAATTTTTTGATCTAACAAAAACTGTGAATAGATATTTTTTTTGGCATACTTATAAAGCAAAGGTATTAGGAATATGGGATCACTACAATTTTTAAAAGTTAATTTAAAATCATCTCTTTTATCTATTTTTGATACTAAATAATCAATCAATCCCGGGCCTATCACCAAAAAAGATTTATTTTCACAATCAAACTCATCATTTATTTTTGACGGATCTATACTGGCATTGAAAGTGTTATCTAATTCTTCAATTTTTAATTTTAATAATTTGATCCCATCCAAACCAAATATTTCAAGCCATGTTGTAATAAATGCAGCATCCTCATCTGATCCATAAGTGAACCCTAATCCTGAAAAAGCTCGTTGTGTATTAGTGTAGACTTCATAGTAAGAATAACTCACAGATATTAATCTGTACTCATTGTTGCAAAACCCCATTCATCAACATTTTTATTATTCAGATCTGATAAATAAGGGGCTCCAGAAAAAAAACTTACTCTTAACCACCTATCTGACTTAGGATCATAACGATTGGCACCAAAAAAAGATAACTTAAATCTTAACATATCAATTGGCATTGTTTTTTTATCAAGAACATTATCTTGAACTTCTGAAAAGGGATAATTTTTTAAAGATTGAATTCTCTTAACAATTCCTCTGTATTCTGGATGCATTAACAAAAATTCACAAATTAATTGATTTTCATCTACATTTTTAATTTGCTTAAATAAATCATTAACCATTTTTGCAATTCCTAAATTTTGCTCCAATTCACTTCCTTGTTCATTATATCTTTCACCTAATCTAGGTTCTAACTTAGCTGCTGAAACATACCAAAATAAATAATTGCTATCTTTATTATTAAAATCAATATTTTTTATCCAAGAATATTTATCATTGATTATTTTTTTCAAATCTCCAATAGATTGATTTCCATCAATATCCATTATCTCCTCATCTGCCATATCTTCTGCTAACTCTTCTGATATTTGAGGATATAATTCAATTAGTTGTACTCTTGCAATTTCCTTAGTATCATTATTAAAATTCGAATCACAATAATTTAGAATATCTAACCATTTAAATTTTTGAGAAAGATCTAGGTCATTAATGTAGGAAATATATTTTTTTAAATCTTCAGTAGTTAATTTATTTTTATTAATTTGGAATTCATCACTTGTGTTAACTTCTTCAAGATAATTTAGGGCTTTATTCAAAAGTTTTTTATATTTTTCGAAAACTATATTATCTAACTCAATTTGAGAAATTTCTTCTAATGTTTTTGAGTACTGTTTCATCCACTTATTAATCAACTTTGGATGTTTAATGATAAAAGGTGCCATACCTAAACCTGTTGAATTACCAATACCTAAATGTTGTTTAATTTTTCTATCTAACTTTACTGCTTTTTTTGGATTAATTTGCCTTGCAACATGTTCAACTAATTCAATACTGAATTCTCTAATTAAATAAACTGATAACATTTCTGCTCTAAAGGGCTGATTGAAAACAGTTGTATTTTTTGTGTTAGTAAAATCTGATAATCCAAATTTACCACTACCATAAACAGCAGTAGTTCTTAGTAAATATCCAACTTTATTTATTTCATAAATATCTGGCTGATTACCATTTGAAAGACAATCGACAACATACTGAAACAATCTTACACTTTTATTTGCTCTGCTAAGAATTAATTCATTTGGAGAATTACGACCTGATTCTTGAAGGGGAATTGTTTTTTTTAATCTATTTAGATCTTGATCAGATAATTTACCTACATGTAACGTATAGGCTGTATCCCATTTACTAGCGATAACTCTATCACTTCTATCCTTATCATCTAGAAAAGCAGAGAAACATACAAGTGAATAAGTTTGTTTATTAATAATTATTTCATAAACAACCGTACCGAAACCATCTTTATCTAAATCAAATTTTGATTTATGTATTGCCCAGTTGTCGTTAATTAATCTTCTTAACATACTTCTGGAAAAACTAAGACGAGAAGGGTAGCGTGAACCCATTCTTGATAGTTTCATGTAGCTATCGTTTTCTCTTACTTTTTGTAACATTTATTAAATATCTATAGTTAATTTTGGTTTTTTCATTAATAGAAGTATTAATCTATGTCAAAAATAAGTGAAGATATACTTCTAATTGATGGATTGGAATATTGTAACTGGAATAGGGAATTATTTGAAAATGCCCACCAAGCTGGATTAACTGCAATCCATGCGACATTAGTGTATTGGGAAAATACTGAAGAGTCTTTCGAAAAAATAAATGATTGGCAACGTCTTTTTAAAGATCATCATGACATTATTGCTCACGCAAAAACTTCAGAGGATATTTTGGATGCAAAAAAAAATAATAAAGTTGCAATTATTTTTGGTTTTCAAAATTCTGCTCCAATTGCCAACGATATATTTTTAATTGAAAAATTTTTTGAAGCAGGTGTGAGATTTATGCAACTCACCTATAATAATCAAACTCCGCTTGCTGGAGGATGCTTTGAACCTAAAGACTCTGGTGTTTCACGATTTGGAAAAGCTGTTATTGAAGAAATGAATAGACTTGGCATGATTGTAGATTTAAGTCATGCAGGAAAGCAAACTTGTCTTGATGCTATTGAAGTCTCAAATAAACCTGTGGCAATTTCTCATGCTAATCCAAATTTCTTTCATAAATCTAAAAGAAACATTGATACTGATATTTTACAAAAACTTGTTAAAAAAAATGGTTTTATTGGGTTAAGTTTATATCCTTACCATCTTAAAAATTTAGGTGATTGTACAATAGAAGATTTTTGTGAAATGATTAAGGAACTAGTAAACCTAATTGGTGAAGACAATATTGGAATAGGGTCTGATCTTTGTTTAAATTGGCCTGATGATGTAGTTATGTGGATGAGAAATGGAAAGTGGACAAAAAATATCGACTATGGAGAATCTAAAGATAAAAATCCAAAATGGCCTAAGTTACCAAGTTGGTATAAGCAACCAAGTGACTTAAATAATTTATTTTTTTTAATGTGTGAAAATAATATTCCAGAAAAAGTTTCTACGAAAATAATAGGTCAGAATTGGTTTAACTTCATGCAAAATCAATTTTAGTTTCTACGACTAATAAAAGAAGCTGATAGCAAACTTATTATTACAATCGAAGCACCAATCATTTGATAAGTTTCTAAATTTTCTTTTAATAAAAAAACAGCCCCAAGAACACCTACCACTGGTTCTAAATACAAAAATAAAGCAGTATATGATTGTCCAATCTTTGGGATAGCAATTAATTGTGATAAAAGTGCAAAGCTATAACATACCGAAGGAATTAAAATTAAAAGATAAATACTGATATCAAAATTAAAATTTAAAGAAAAAAATATTTTTAATATTACAAAGAAGAAAAAAGTATTAAAAACATTTATAAAGATATTAATTGGTATTGGTGAAATACCTTTAATAGACATTTTTTGATTTACTATAATCATACTAGTTGATCCCAGTGAGGCAAGAAAAGCTAAAAGAATACCTACTATATTTATGACTTTAAAAGACGGTCCTATAACTAAAATAATTCCTAGAAACGTAACAAAAAAGAGAATCTTTACAGTTAATGAAATTTTTTCTTTATCGACAATAATAGAAAATAAAAGAACATATATTGGATAGAGGCAAAAAATAAGAATTGTTAAACTAACTTCAATAAATATAACTGAAGTCAATAACCCGAGTGTTAATAATATAGAACCAGCTGATATAGATAAAAAGTATTTTAGGTTCTTTGTAAAAATTTCTAATAGATTCTTTTGATAAGGGATAAAAGGTAATATAATTATCGATGCAACTGCGTAACGTAAAAAAATAGTTAATGCTACAGAGGCGCCTGAATTATATGCTATTTTTGTAGTAGGGCCAATTAAGCCAAACAGAATTCCAGCAACTAAAGCAAAAATTACTCCAAATATGAACATTTTTTAAATTAACTTTTGACTATTTGTTTTCATGCAGTTATTCAAGCTTCATTACAAAATATATTATGAATGACACATCTCAAAGTTTCGTAAAATTTGAAAAGATAGATAAAAGTTATGATGGAGAAGTACTAGTAGTAAAAAACTTAAACTTGAATATTGCTAAGGGTGAGTTTGTAACAATGTTGGGTCCATCAGGATCGGGTAAAACAACAACTTTGATGATGTTAGCTGGTTTTGAAACACCTACAAACGGTGAAATATTTTTAGATACTAAACCAATAAGTAAAATACCTCCGTATGAAAGAGAAATTGGAATGGTATTTCAAAACTATGCTTTATTTCCTCATATGACTGTTGCGGAAAATTTATCATTCCCTCTAGAAGTAAGAAAAATTTCAAAACCAGATATTAAAGAAAAAGTTCAGAAAGCTCTTGATATGGTTGAGTTAGGTAATTTTGGTACAAGATTTCCAGCTCAATTATCTGGTGGACAACAGCAAAGAGTCGCTTTGGCTAGAGCACTGGTATTTGAACCACGTCTAGTATTAATGGATGAGCCTTTAGGTGCACTCGATAAGAATTTACGCGAACAGATGCAATACGAAATAAAACATATTCATGATAGGATTGGTATAACAGTTGTCTATGTTACTCATGATCAAAGTGAAGCATTAACAATGTCCAATAGAATTGCAGTATTCAATGATGGAGTTGTACAACAATTGTCTACACCTGATATCTTGTATGAAAAACCTGAAAATTCTTTTGTTGCAAAATTTATAGGTGAAAATAATACACTTAATGGTGTTGTAAGGGAAGTGAATGGATCATCATGTACTGTTGAATTGGATGGAGGTTTTGGAATGGTGAAAGCATTAAAAATTAATGTGAATGAAGTTGGAGAAAAAACCCAACTATCTATTAGACCAGAACGTGTTTCAATTGATAAAACAACATCTGACTCCAACAATTTTTCAGGTAAAATTGAAGAACTAATTTACCTAGGCGATCACATTAGAGCTAGGCTTGATGTTTGTGGTAATAAAGATTTTATAGTCAAGGTTCCAAATGAGGGAAGTTTTAATCATAAAGAGGGTGATGAACTTAAATTAAGCTGGAATTCTGAAGATGTTCGAGCATTAGATCTGTAATTATACTTTTTTCTTTATATTTAGCCAAAATTTTTTACTTTTACCCCTTTTTTTTCATTTAACGACATGTTATTACACAACCATTACAGACATAATCTTAAGATTAATTAATAAAAAATAGGAGGATATATATGTCTAAATTTTTAAAAGCCTTCTTATTTGTGTCACTTGTATTTGCTCCTTTTGCAGCTAGCGCTGTAACGGTTGCTTCATGGGGTGGTGCTTATACAGAAAGTCAACAAAAAGCTTATGCTGATACATATTCTGATCCTAGCTCAATTGTCTTTGAAAACTACAACGGAGGTTTAGGTGAAGTAAGAGCTCAAGTAGAAAGTGGAAGTGTTACTTGGGATTTAGTAGATGTATTACCATCTGATGCAATCACAGGTTGTGATGAAGGTCTATTTGAAGATATTTCTTCTGAAATTGCTGAATTATCAACTCCAGGCCCTGACGGTGAATCAATGTTAGAAGATATGGAAAATAATGGTCTTGAATACCACTCTGGTTGGGACTGTTGTGTACCACAAATCTTTTGGACATACGTTGTATTTTATGACCCAGATGCATTCCCTGGAGAGAAGCCTGACAGTATGGCAGACTTTTTTGATACAGAAAAATTTCCTGGCAAAAGAGGTATTCATACTTGGGCAACAGGTATAATCGAAAAAGCAATGGTAGCAGATGGAGTAAGTCCAAATGCAGTTCCTACAGTTTTAGCTAACCAAACAGGTGCTATTGATAGAGCATTTGAAGTTATGGACAGAATTAAGGACGATGTTGTTTTCTGGTCTGCTGGTTCACAACCACTTGAGTTAGTAAAAAGTGGTGAAGTTATTATGGCTATTGCATATAACGGTCGTGTAGGTGCAGCAAACTTAGCTGAAGGTGAAAACTTTGAGTATATTTGGGAAGGTCAGGTTTTAGACCAAGAGTATCTTTGTCTAACTGCTGGAGCTCCTAATAGAGATGCAGCTATTGACTTTATGATGCATGCTTCAACTCCTGAAGCTCAAGCTGAACAAGCTAAATATATTACATATGGACCAATGAGAGCATCTGGTATTCCAATCATTGAAAACAATGAGCCTTGGGGACCAGGAGGTGTTGATATTATGCCTCATATGCCCAACACACCAGAACGTTTAAAAGTTTCAATCGTGAGTGATCCACAATGGTGGTCAGATTACGGTGCAGAAATTAACGAGCGTTATGCTGCATGGATGGGTAACTAAGCTTGATAAATTAAAATTTGTAATTTAATCTAAAGGCGAGAATTATCTCGCCTTTTTATTTGGAGGTTACTATTTCTACAGCTGAATTATTAACTACTGACGGTATCCCACTTAAACAAAGTCTTCGCAAAGCTGAAAGAAGAAATAAACTTCGAGCTTTTCTTCTAGTTTTTCCTTTACTTCTTTTTATTATTGTTACTTTTGTAATGCCAATCGGAGATATGCTTCTGAGGAGTGTTGACGATAGCCAAATTAATTCAGTTTTTCCCAATACTTTTGAAGAATACAAAAACTGGGATAAAGGAGCCGACGAACTACCTCCAGAAGAAGTATATAAAAGTCTTTTTTTCGAACTAGCCAATGGAGACAAAAGGCAGATAGGTAAAGCTTTAACAAGAATGAATTATGCTAAATCTGGTTGGAAAAGTTTAATAAAAAAAACAACTAGAGAAATAAAAAAAATTGTAAAAAAGGGTGAAGAGCCTGTTTCGTACAAAGATACATTTATAAAAATAAATAAGTTTTGGGGTGATCCAACTTACTGGTACTCTTTTAACCAAATGGTAAATGATAGATCTTCAATTTATTATTGGAACGCACTTGATAGAACATTTGATGAAGATGGAGATGTTGTTCTACAAGATGAAAAAAGAAGAATGTATATAAAAACTTGGCTTAGAACTTTTAAGGTAAGTGTATATGTTACAATTTTTTGCTTAATTCTTGGTTTTCCGGTTGCTCATCTATTAGCTAATCTACCTCTTAGATACAGTAATCTTTTAATGATTTTTGTATTATTACCCTTTTGGACTTCCTTACTTGTGAGAACAACAGCATGGATTGTAATGCTTCAACAAAATGGCGTTATCAATGGAATACTAGTTTGGTTAGGTGTTATAAGCGATGATGGTCGTATTCAAATGGTTTACAATGAGGCTGGAACTTTAATTGCTATGACTCAAATTTTATTACCATTTATGATTTTACCTTTGTATAGCGTAATGAGAGTAATTCCTAAAAGTCATATGAGAGCAGCTCAAAACTTAGGCGCTAAACCTGCAATGGCATTTTGGCGTGTTTACTTGCCACAGACTATTCCTGGAATAAGTGCTGGAGGTTTATTAGTATTTGTTCTTGCAATTGGATATTTTATAACCCCTGAATTAGTTGGAGGAAAAGATGGTAAATTAATTGGAAGTTGGATAGCATACCATTTAAAAACTACACTCAATTGGGGATTGTGTGCTGCTCTTGGAGGTATACTTCTTGGTATAATGCTGATCTTCTATTGGCTTTACAATAAAATTGTTGGAATAGACAACATAAAGTTAGGATAATAATATGGCTCTCCCAAGTTACGCATCACCAGTTCAAAGAACATACTATTACTTTTATTTATTTTTTTGCACTGTAGTTTTCTTCTTTTTAATAGCACCACTATTTGCAATTATTCCAATATCTTTCAGCGTTTCACCTTTTATGGTTTTTACAGAAGGAATGCTGGCTTGGCCCCCTGATCCTGAAGCTTGGTCGATAAGATGGTATAAAAATATGATTGGTGATTGTAGTGCTGACGTCGTTTCATCCACAGTTCCATGTTCAACAAAGTGGATGGTTGGTACAGTAAATAGTTTTTATATAGGTATTATTGCAACTGTTATTGCTACAGCTTTAGGAACACTGGCAGCTCTTGGTTTAAGTAGACCACATATGCCATATAAAGGTTTGATAATGGCAATATTAATTTCACCAATGATTGTTCCACTAATTATAACAGCCGCAGGAATGTTCTTCTTCTATGCAAGAATAAATCTTGTTTATACTTTCACAGGTGTAATTCTTGCACATGTTGCTCTTGCCACACCTTTTGTAGTAATCACTGTAACGGCAACATTAGTTGGTTTTGATATGAATATGGTAAAAGCAGCTCAAAGCTTAGGCGCTAAACCAATGAGAACTTTTTTTAAAGTCATTATGCCATTGATTTTACCAGGTATTATATCAGGAGCTTTATTTGCTTTTATTACATCGTTTGATGAAGTTGTTATAGTTATGTTTATGGCTAGTATTGATCAGTTAACTATTCCAAAACAAATGTGGGCCGGAATACGACAAGAAATTAGCCCTGTTATTTTATGTATGGCTACTTGTTTAGTGCTTCTTTCTATATTTTTATTAACTACAGTTGAGCTACTTAGAAGAAGGTCTGAAAAACTCAGAGGTATTAAAGCTCGATAGAACAGTGAAGAACATTGCTGTTATTGGAGCTGGCATAGTTGGTATATGTAGCGCATATTTTTTAAAAAAATCTGGATTTAATGTAACTTTAATTGACAGGGAGCAGCCTGGCTCAATGACAAGTTTTGGTCATGCTTGTACTTTTGCAGACTATGCAAATGTTCCTGTAAATTATCCTGGATTGATTTGGGATATACCATCAATGCTCTTAAGAAAAGATGGACCTTTGGCAGTTGATTTTTTTTATATTTTAAAGAACTTGCCTTGGGCAATAAGTTTTTTAAAAAACTGTAAAAAAGAAAAAGTTAATGAAATAGCAAACTCTCTTACCAACTTATTAAAACACTCTCAAATATCTTACGATGAAATTTTTCAAGAAGTAAACGTAAAAGAATATATTAGCTATGAAGAAAATCTTTACCTTTTTGATTCAAAAAAATCTTATGAAAATTATGAATACGCAAACATTATTAGAAAAAATAATAACGTTAAAGTAAGAAATTTAAATAAAGATGAAGTTAAAGAATTAGAACCAAATTTAGCTGATGTTTATTATTCTGGGCAAGTCTTTACTGGATCAAGACACACAACAAATCCATTAGCAATAAGTACTAAGATTTTTAAAAAGTTTTTAGAACTAGGCGGTATATATATAAATCAAAATATAAAAAATTTAACACAGAAAGAAAAAAATATAGAATTATTTTTAGAAAATAAAAAACTTAAATTTGATAAAATAATTGTAAGTGCTGGTGCTTGGTCTAATCAAATTGCAAATAAGCTTGGAGATAAATTCCCTCTTGATACCGAAAGAGGGTATCACCTTTTATTTGAAACTGAAGAGAAATTAATAAATCGTCCCGTTGCTTGGTCTGAGTCTGGATTTTACTTAATACAAATTCATGATGGTATAAGAGCTGCTGGTACAGTTGAGATAGCAGGTTTAAATAAACCACCCAATAAAAAACGTCTTGAAATGATAGAGAGACAATCAAGAAAGGTTTTGCCCCAATTAAAAGAAGTAAGATCAACATGGATGGGTAGAAGGCCTACCTTACCAGACTCATTACCTGTTATTGGAAAATCTCAGAAAAATAATAATGTCATTTATGCATTTGGACATCAACATATTGGCTGGACTTTAGGAGCTGTTACGGGAAAAATTATTGATAGTTTATCAAAAGATCAACTGCCGAATATAGATATTAGCGCTTATTCTCCTGGCCGATTTTAACCTAAACTAATACCAACATTTTTGACTTGAAGATAAGATTTAAGTCCATCTACTCCTTTTTCACGGCTATATCCTGATTGTTTATAACCTCCAAAAGGTGTTGCATGATTTCCAGTGAACCATTTATTTACATATACTTGACCAGCTTCTAATTTGCTTGCAGTCCAAGATGCTTTTTTAAGATCTTTTGTAAAAACTCCAGCACCTAAACCATACTCAGTATCATTCGCAATATCAATTGCTTCTTCTTGATCTTCATATTCAAGAACTGAGAGTACCGGACCAAAAATTTCTTCTCTGGCTACAGTCATACTTTGTTTAACATTGTTTAGAACCGTTGGTTCCATAAAATATCCATCACGTTCTAATCTTTTTCCTCCATATGCTGCTTCTGCTCCTTCTTGGATTCCTGATCTTGCATAACCTTCAACTTTTTGAAGCTGATTTTCTGATATAACTGGAGTTAGGTCTGTATCTTTTTCTATACCAGGTCCAATTTTTAACGATTTACTCATATCAACAAGCTTATCAACTAATTCATCTTTGATTGATTTATGAACTACCAATCTAGACATCGCTGTACAAATTTGTCCTGCAACACTAAATATTCCTGAACGTGCACTCTCTAAAACTTCATTTAGATCTGCGTCAGGGTATACTATACCAGCTGACTTACCACCTAATTCAACTACAGCAGGTATAGCTTTGTCAGCACAAGCATGAAGTATCTTTTTTCCAGTTGCAACTGAGCCTGTAAATACTACGTGATTTACATCTTCATGAGATACAAGATAAGATCCTGCTTCATTCCCATATCCACAAATTATGTTTATTAATCCTTCAGGTACTCCAGCATTTTGTATTGCTTTAGCAAAAACTGTTGCTGACAAGGGGGTTAATTCTGCAGTTTTTATTATTGTTGAATTTCCTGTAGCAAAAGAACATGACAGTGATCTTCCAATCATTGATAATGGAAAATTCCATGGCACAACATGTGCTGATACACCAAATGGTTCTAAAACTGTGTAATCAAAAACATTTTTTGCAACAGGTATTGTTTTACCCTCAAGTTTATCTGTTAAACCTGCATAATAATCAAACATATCTGCTACATCATTGAATTCTTTAATTGCTGAAGCGATATTTTTTCCATTTTCATAACAAAGAAGCTCACCACCTTCTTTTGAAACCTTTCTTGTCTCTTCTGCAATTTTTCTCATTAGTTTCGCTCTTGAAAGTAAAGGCATATCTACAAGTACTCTGCTGTTATAAGAATTTTTAGCTGCTTCAACCGCAAGATCAACTTCATTTTTTTTTGCACATGAAATTTCGCCAATGATTTTACCATTTGAAGGATCATCAACCTTTATTGTTTCTTTGGACTCACTTTCAATCCATTTATTATTTATAAAATTCTTATATTTTTCCATTTTCTGCGTTTTTTAATCAATTATTTTTGTTTCATTCTTTATCATTTAGGATATGAAAATGATACAAATTTAATTTTAAGAAACATGAGTATTACATTTAATCAGTTAAAAAAACTAATAACAAAAAAACAAATAGATACAGTTTTAGTTTGCGTATCAGATATGCAAGGTAGACTAAATGGTAAAAGAGTTACCGGAAAAGCTTTTATTGATTATGTTTATAAAGAAACGCATATGTGCGATTATCTCTATACCGTTGATATGGATATGTTTACTGTACCCGGATATAAATCTTCTTCATGGGAAACGGGTTATGGAGATATGACTGTAATTCCAGATCTCAAAACGATAAAGATAGCAAATTGGTTAAATAAAACAGCTATAGTAATATGTGATTGTTTAGACCATTCAGGAAAAAAACCACTTATTCATTCAACAAGACAGATATTAAAAGATGTTTTAGCTAAGGCCGACAAAATGGGATTTCAATCTATGGTTGGTTCAGAATTAGAATTTTTTCTTTTTAATCAAACTTATGAAGAAATTCATAATAATAATTATACAAAACTTAAAGAGTCTTCTTGGTATATTGAGGACTATATGATTTTCCAAACTACGAAAGAAGAGGATGTGATGCAGGAGTTAAGGAATTCTCTTCTAGATAGTGGAATTTATGTAGAATGTTCAAAGGGTGAAGCAGCACCAGGACAAGAAGAAATCAATGTTGTTTTTTCCGATGCATTAAACATGGCTGACAATCATATTTTAATTAAAAATGCGACAAAAGAAATTGCTTATAAACATAACAAAGCAGTAACCTTTATGGCTAAATATAACAAAGAAGTTTGTGGAAGTTCATGTCATATTCATAACTCTTTATTCGATAAGAAAACAAAGAAAAATATTTTTTATAACCCTAAGGATAAATATGGAATGTCTGATATTTTTAAAAGTTATCTTGCGGGACAAATTAAATTATTACCAGATATTTCAATTTTTTTAGCGCCAAATATTAATTCTTATAAAAGATTTCAAGATGGATCATTTGCTCCTACAAAATCTGTTTGGGGCATTGATAATCGTACTGCTGGGTTTAGACTAGCTGGTCATGGATCATCCATAAGAATTGAATGTCGAGTCCCAGGAGCGGATGTGAATCCTTATCTTTCTTTTGCAGCTTTAGTTGGTGCTGGTTTATACGGTATTAAAAATAAACTTAAATTAGATAAACCTTATTCAGGGAATATTTATGAGAAAAAAGTAAATGAAGTTCCTAAAACACTTAACGAAGCAATCCAACTTGCTAAAAAATCTAAATTTTTAAAAGAGATATTTCCACAAGATGTACTTGATCATTATATCCATGCTGCCGAATGGGAGCAAAAAGATTATGATGGTTCAGTTAATGATTGGCAATTGCGAAGATATTTCGAACGAGGCTAATTTTACTAAATGATTGAGACTATTACTCCAATAGACAACTCCGTCTTAGTTAAAAGAGAATATGCAACTGAAGAAGATATTGAAAAAAGTCTCAGTAATTCCTATTCTGTAAGAGAGCATTGGAAAAATATATCTCTAGAAGAAAGAAAAAAGTCAGTTTTAAATTTTGTAGAAATATTTTTAAAAAATAAGGATGTTTCTAGTAATTTATGTAAGCAAATAGGAAGACCTATAGCACAGTGCCCAGGAGAGATGCGAGGTTTTGAAGAAAGAGCTCGTTATATGATTGAAAATGCTGATAGAGCACTATCAAGAGTTGTATCAATTAAAAATGATGAATTTGATAATTATATAAATAAAGAACCACTAGGGACTATATTTGTAATTGCACCATGGAATTACCCTTTCAACACTTCTGTTAATTCAATTGTACCAAGTTTACTTGCAGGTAATGCAGTTATATTAAAACATTCTTCTCAAACTCCACTCTGTGCTGAAGAATTATATGAGGCAGCTAAACAATCTTCATTACCAAAAAATATTTTTCAGTATTTACATTTAGATCATGATCAAACATCAAGAATAATTTCAGATTCAAGAATTAATCATGTTTTATTTACAGGTTCTGTAAGTGGTGGAAAACAAATAAAAAAATCTATTGGCACTAGATTTATTGGAGCCGGTCTAGAGTTAGGTGGAAAAGATCCTGCTTATGTTAGAGCTGATTGTGACTTAGATCATGCTGTTGAAAATTTAGTTGATGGATCATACTTCAATTCTGGTCAATCTTGTTGTGGTATCGAAAGAATTTATGTTGATAAAAAAATATACAATACATTTGTAGAAAAATTTAAAGATGTAACTGAGAAATATGTTTTAGGAAATCCACTAGAGATGGAGACAAATTTAGGCCCAGTAGTGAAGCAATCTGCTGCAAATTATATTAGATCTGAAGTTAACAACGCAATTAGTCAAGGTGGAAAAAATATTATAGATAACAAAAAATTTAATTTAGATGATGGTAATAATTGTTATGTAAGCCCAAGTGCACTCATTAATGTCGATCATTCGATGAAATATATGATGGAAGAAATATTTGGTCCTTCAGTTGGAATAATGAAAGTAGAAAATGAAAATGAAGCTTTATCTCTAATGAATGATAGTTCTTATGGGTTAACAGCAAGTATTTGGACAAATGATAAGTCTTTTGCAGAAAATTTTGGAAAAAATGTTGAGACAGGAACTTTTTTTATGAATAGATGTGATTACTTAGATCCCGGCTTAGCATGGACCGGTGTAAAAGATACTGGAATTGGCGTTACTTTATCTGTTCTAGGATTTGATCATTTAACAAGAGCAAAAAGCTATCATATAAGAAATATTTAAGATTATGGAAAATATTAATTGGAATTATCCTACTACAATCTGGTTTGGTGTTGATAGAATAAAAGAAATACAAAAAGCATGTGAAGAATTAAATATTCAAAAACCATTAATTGTTACTGATAATGGAATTTTAAAAACAAACATTATTAATAAGTTAAATGATTGTTTAGATAAACAGGCAATTGTTTATAGTGATGTTAAATCAAATCCTACAGGTAAGAATGTTGAAGATGGTGTTAAAGCATTTAATGAAAATAAACATGATGGAGTAATAGCTGTTGGTGGAGGCTCGGGTATGGATACAGGAAAGGCAATTGCATTCATGGCCAAGCAAGAAAGACCAATCTGGGATTTTGAAGATATTGATGACTGGTGGACTAGAGCTAATGCAGATTCAATTTTTCCTATAATTGCTCTACCTACTACAGCTGGAACAGGTTCTGAAACTGGAAGAGCGTCAGTCTTTACAAACGAACAAACACAAGAAAAAAAAATAATTTTCCATCCAAAAATGCTTCCATCAATTGTTATCCTTGATCCAAATTTGACAATTCCACTTCCTGCAAATCTAACAGCCTTTACAGGAATGGACGCGCTTGCTCATTGCTTAGAAGCATATTTGTCGAATATTTTTCATCCTTATTCACAAGGTATTGCATTAGAGGGCATTAGATTAGTAAAAAATAATCTTGTTCTTGCTTTTAATGATGGATCAAATCTAGAAGCTAGATCGCATATGCTAGCATCTTCATCTATGGGCTCAATAGCTTTTCAAAAGGGTTTAGGTGCTATCCATTCTTTAAGTCATCCTGTTGGTGCAATTTATAATACACATCATGGATTAACCAATGCAGTATTTATGCCATATGTTTTACAATATAATAAAAAAGGAATTGAAGAAAAAATTATTGATATTTCAAGATATATAAATTTAAAATCAGCAACATTTAATAATTTTATGGATTGGATTTTAGAGCTTAGATCTAATTTAAATATTCCTCATACTTTAAGTGAAATAATTGATGATGACAAAAATTTAGAAAAAATGAGTTTAATGGCTTTTAATGATCCATCAACAAGTACAAATCCTATACCAGTTAACGCAGAAGATTTTTTAAAAATGTATATAAACGCCTTTAAAGGTGATTTATAAATTTATAGCGTTGCTCCAATTATCCAAGGATTAAATTCATCGTCACCATAATCATTTATTTCACTCTTTGATTTTTCACCCGATGCAACTGAAATTATTTTATCAAATATCTCTTTGCCAACTTCATTAATGCTTGCAACATTATCCATAATAGTACCAGCATTGATGTCCATATCTTCACTAAGTTTATTATACATATTTGTATTTGTTGCTATTTTAATACTTGGAGTGGGTTTAAATCCAAAGCACGAACCTCGACCAGTAGTAAAACAAATAACATTAGCGCCAGAAGCAACTTGACCAGTTACAGATACAGGATCATAACCTGGAGAATTCATAAAGTTAAAACCTTTGGTTTTTACTTGTTCAGCATAATCGAGAACATCAACCATATTTCTATTTCCAGCTTTGGATACTGCACCTAATGACTTTTCCAGAATTGTAGTTAAACCTCCTTTTTTATTACCAGGACTTGGATTATTATCTAATGTGCTATCGTTGCTAGCAACATATTTTTTCCACCATTCAATTTGTTTATTTAGTTTTTCTATATTTTTTTCGTTTAATGATTTTTCAAATAATAAATGTTCGGCTCCATATATTTCTGGAGTCTCTGATAGTAATGTTGTTCCACCATGATCAATAATCATATCTGAAGCAAAGCCTAGTGCAGGATTTGCAGTTATCCCAGAATACGAATCTGAACCACCACATTGCAAAGCAACTGTTAGTTCTGAAATGGGTATATTTGTTCTAGAAATACTATTAATTTCATTTAGTTGATTAAAAATTTTTGAAGTTACTTTCGTTATTATTTCATTTGTTCCACCTTCATCTTGAATATTCAAATATTCAATATTTCTTTTTTCCTGATCATTGTTGTACAAACTTATTTGGGCACATTCGCATCCAAGTCCAATAACAAAAACTTTTCCAAAATTAGGATGAATTTTAAAACCTTCAATAGTTCTGTTAAATACATTCATGGCATATCCAGAAGTATTCATCCCACAACCTGATGAATGTTTTAAACAAACTGCCCCATCAATGTTATCAAAATTATTATCTTTTAAATAATTATTTATTTTATCAGATATTTTTTTAACAACTGTTG
>CACNHT010000006.1 GCA_902620285.1 uncultured Alphaproteobacteria bacterium
TAAGAATTTTTCAGAATAAAAATAATCCTTTTTATTAATATCATTTAAATAATCTTTATAATTTAAATAATCTTTATTTTTAATAACAGGATTTTTTTCTAGAATTAATTTGTTATCTTTAATTGAAAATTTAGGCTTAAAGCCTAATAAGTTTCCATACTCTAGATAATGTTTCCAAAAACTATGTATTCTTAAAATTGTCTCTGGAACAAAAGCATAAATTATAATTTTATTTTTATAATTATGTCTTTTGCTCAATATAAAAGCTTGATCAATACCATAGTTACCAACACCATAATTAGAAATATTTTTATTTAACAAGGCTGATAAAAAATACTGCCATGTTTCATTATCATTTACTTGTCTACAAAAAGCAAATGAATCACCATAACTTAGTATTTGATAGTTATTATTTTTATTATTATTATTTTTTCTAGATCCATCAAAATCAATAAAAAAATTTGTTTGTGTTGAATAAGTTTTTTCAAATCCTTGAGTGTTTGCTTTTCTTATCCATCCTAAATCTGGATCATAGGAATTTTTATAAAATTTTAAAAGTTTGTTATTATCAATTTTTGGATATTGATCTGAATAATCAATTATCCACTGAAATCTGTTTTTGGATATCTTAATAAGAATAAAAACTAGTATCTCCAAAAAAATATAATAAAATATTAATTGAATCATCTAATTACAATTAATGATTTATCTTTTAATAAAACATTTTTATTAGCAATTTTATAATCTTTAACAGTGTCAATTTCTAACCATCCTTTTTTTATTTTAATTGGATTTATTGTAAATTTTTGATTTATTAAATAATTTAACAAATCAGTAAAATAATTTTTATGAATATCAAAATTTTTTGATTTATTTTTATTGATTTTAATAAGTTTATTTCTAATCTTAATCAAAACATTTTTTCTAATCTTTATTAATCCAATATATTGAAATTTATTTTTTTTAAAACTTGTAATAGGTTTGCCTATTTCTAAAATTTTATTGTTCTTAATAAAACAACTTTCTGCATCGTTAATAGGCTTATCAAATCGTTCTTTCCAATATTTTTTCCAAATAGTATCAACAACAACACTAATATTTTTATTTGAATTTTTAATTTTTTTTAAAATAGATTTATTATACACAATATCTGAGTAGGAAATGATTAAATCAAAATCTATCTTTTGATATGAATACAATGCTAAGTAGAACGAATAAACCATATTAGTTTTGTTATATAAATTATTATGAATATAATTAATATTTTTGTATTTGATTTTTGAATTTTTATATCCTGTTACAATATCAATATCAAAAATTTCATTTTTGTTTGCATTAGAAATAATATTTTCAATTAATGATATATTTTTTAACCTTACCATTCCCTTAGGAATTCCTAAAGTAAGTGGCCTTAAACGTTCACCTTTACCTGCAGCTAACACTAAAAGTTTAGTTCTACCCATTAAAAATATACTTTATAAATTTTAAATCATCCTTTTTAAATTTTTTATATCTTTCTGGATGCCAACCAATTGCATAAACTTTCTTTTTTTTATTATAAAATCCCTCTACTACATTATCTGCATATGCCCAAGGAGTTAAGTGTTTTGATAAATTATAATTATTAATTCCATAATCATGATAGGAATTTTTATGAATATTTTTTTTTAAATATTGACTTCTAAATTTATTATCAACAACAGAAATTTTATGAGAACTAGTAACATGATTTCTTACTATATTAATTTTTCCTCCATAAAATAAATTTATGATTTGCATGCCTCTGCATATACCAAGAATAGGTATATTATTTTTTAAAGCATAACGAAAAATTTGATATTCAATTAGATCTCTTTTTGTACCTTTTTTTTTCTTAAGATTAAATTTTGTATCCTCTCCTGGTCCTAAAATGACTCCGCTACATTCGAAACTATTTAAAAAACTTATTTTAAAATTATTTATTGGTATTAAAAAAACATTAAAATTTAAAGTATTTAAGAAATCTATCATCTCATAACTTACAGCGTTATATTTTTCTTTATATTTATTGTTCTCCCTTTCACGCATTGTTAGTGCTATATTAATTTTTTTCATAATAAAATTTATATATTAAAATATTAATTTACATTATATTTTTTTGATAATTTTTTTGTTTGAATCTATTAAAATTTTTTCACCAATATTAAATTGATTAAAAATTTCTTCTCCACATCCAATAACTGCAGCTAACCCATATTCAGCAGATCTTATTGCCATATGAGATGCCATACCACCATACATAGTCACCAAACCTCTTATTTTAGAAGAAAATATCCAATCATATCCTGGATCTGCTGACTCTATAAATACTATTTTATTTTCTAATTTTTCTGGCTTAGTATTATTTTTTAGATAGATTACTTTACCTGTAACACGTTTATTAGTTATAAAATTTGGCTGATGTTTAAAGAAACTGATAATATCAACATCTTTATTGGAAAAAATTATTTCACTTAATTTAATACTTTTCGTAATATTATATTTTTTTTTCTCAATATTTACTTTTGATCTTAAACTTTCAAAATTAATAAATGAGTCAGAAGATAAATGAATTAAATCTTCAACTTTTAGAAAATTTAAATCTATCTCTTTCATTCTTGAATGATTATTTATTTTATTTAAAATTTCTAAGATTGCATTTAATCCTTTCGAATATTGAAATTTACCATATTCTCTTCCTTTGATTCCATTTATAATAAAATCAAATAGTTGATTACTATTAAAACTTGCTTTTTCTTTTTTTAACCAAATATCAATATCTTTTTTTTTACTTAACCAAAGCAACCTAGCATCATTTATATTTGAATTAATTGAGTTAGAATTCAAGCTACTTTTTGTAAAAAAATTTTTTACAAATAAAGTTTTATAACTGTTCGAATTTATATCATAACTGGAAGGCCTTAGATGACCATATTTATTTATTAAAATTTTTTTATTAATTTTTCTTTTAAAATAATTACTTAAATCATTTGAAAATTCTGAAGATACAGTAGGTATATTTGATAAAAAATCGTAATATTCAGATTTTGAGAATATTTTTAAATTCATCATTGTTTGAAGCATGCTTAAAGAAATAAAACCAAATCTTGCGCTTATTCCAAATGGTATTGCTCCATATTCTTTAGTAAATCTTAGAATATCTTTTAAATATTCAAAGTAATCATTAATATTTTGTTTTTTTGTTTCATTAAATATATTAATTTTATCAAAGTTTTTATATTTTCTATCTAATTTATCAAAAAGGATTTTAGAGTTTGTGATTAAATTAGAGGTCCATTCTTTGTATTCTTTAAGTATAATTTTAGAATCTAATTTACTTAATTTTAAATTTTTCTCTAAATGGTTTAGAAAATTTTTTCGATCATAAGAATAACAATTAATTGAAACTTTAAATTCAATTTTATCATTAAGATGAGGATTATTTTTTAAATATTTTAACTCAGAGTTTATAAGTTTATTACATATTTTTTCAGATAATTTAGGTATCAGAAAGGAGTTTAAGCTTTTTCTAATATCCACATATGGCAAACCACAAAATGAATAAATTAAATTATCTATAACATTAAATTTATATCCTAATTGATGACGAGATATTGACCATGAAATATCAGTTATTAGATTTTTATATAATGATATTGATAATGGTAATGGAATTGGCCCAATCATTTCTGCTGGATTCCAATCACTCATATTACTAAAAATATTAGTATTACCAAATAAATTATTTTGTTTTTTTTGATGGTCATTTATAAAAGATTTAATATTTGATAATTGTAAATCAAAATCATCAATATGATAATTTCTATTTTTAATTTGCTTTAGAGGTCTTACTTGAAAAATATGTACTCTATTTTTAATATCAATCGCAAATTCTATATCTAGATTATCAAGATTAACTTTAGACTCTATTTCTTTTATAGATCTAATAAGTTTTTTTTGCCAACTATTTAAATATGAAATAGATTTAAAATTTTTATAAATGTAGATAGTCTTAATACTAGAAGCATTACCAGAAGTTACTGTATCTGTTTTATTTGAAGTATCATCAAAATTTATTAAATAATATGGAGACGAATCTTTTTGGATAGTAGTAAGAACTACACCACTAACTTTAACGTTTGTTAAAAATTCTTGTATTAAAACTTGATTGTTTGAATTACTATATTTTTTAATTTTATAATTTTTAAAAATTGATTCTATATGGTACTCTAAAAAATTATCATTTTTTATATTTAAAATTGACTCAAACATTCCAGCATTAGATTGGTCTAATCGATCTTCAAATATAGAGCTACTCCTGATAATTAATTTTTTTTTCGGAAAAATTTTTTTAATTTGTTGAAGTATTTTTTTCCTATCATATGACCATTGACCTTGAGTAAAAGTAAATTGATCTAAAACATTGGATTTTTTTAATATTTTATTCATATTAAATAATGTATCTGCTTTAGTGCCAAGTAAAAAACTAGAAGGGTTTGAAAAGTCATCAATTTTAATAAAAGAATTTTTATTAAAAATAATTGAGTCTGATAATTTTGCGGTAATTTTTTTAATAAACAAGTTTTCTGAAATATTATTTTTATTTAAAAAAATTTTTTTTATTTGATTAGCAAATTTTTTTTTAAAGAATAATATTTTTAATTTATTTTTATTTTTTTCTTTAAAGAATTTATAACCTACATTAAGTTTATTATTTTTTAATTCTTTAATAAAACCATCTTTTAATAATAAGTTAGAGTCAAATATTAAAGTATCAGAGATTGAAGGTATATTAATAATATTGAAAACATCTAAAAAATTTTCTTTTTTCCAATTAGGATTATAGTAAAATTTTAATTCAGGATAAGATTTAATTACTTTTTCAATATGATATCCTCCTAAAAAATAAATTTTATTTTTTTTTTCTTTTTTGATGATCCCTAACGTGAGATCTAATAAAGTTTCTTGTGATTGATTTATTTTTTGTAAAACTGAGGGGAAGCTTTCTTCTGGATCAATTTTTCTGACTCCTCTTGATGATCCTATAATTATAATATTCATTTTTATATATTATTGACTTCGTATTTTTGCTTACATACAATTCTATTCCAAATCAAGATTAATATATATTATTTTTTTTGTATTTTAAAAAAGAATTACTTGATGCTATAAAAAATTTATTCCTTAAAAATATTTTATTATATTTAATTTTATTATTATTTAAATTTAGAATTTGACCATTAGCTTCTTCTAATATTATATTTCCAGCAGCAATATCCCATTCGGATGAGCCTACAAATCTTGGATATACATCTGCTTGTCCATCAGCTAAAATACAGAGTTTTAAGGAACTACCAATGCTTACTAAATTATAATTATTTAATTTAGATAACCATTTTTTGTCTTGTTCAGATGAATGAGATCGACTTGCAACAACATTTATTTTTTTGAAATAGTTTCTGCATTCAATTTTATTTTTATAATTAAATAATTTTATCTTTTTTTTTCTAGTTATAATTTTATGTTTGAACGATCCCTTATTTTTTAGAGCATAATAAAGCAATTTTTTATACGGTGCATAAATTACTCCAAATATAGGTTTATTATTTTTTAAGTAAGCAATATTTATAGTGTATTGACCATTTTTATTTAAAAATTCTTTTGTTCCGTCTAAAGGATCTATCATCCAGAAAGAACTCCACTTTCTTCTAACTTTGTAAGAGATAGATTTATTTTCTTCTGATATTATTTTAAAATTTTCATTTATTCTCTTTAAACCTTTCATTATAATATTATTTGAGTTTAAATCAGCTTGTGTTAATGGGCTTTTATCTTTTTTAAAATTTAAAGCTTTAGGTTTTTTGTAAAATTTTAAGGTTTCTTCACCAGCTTGTATAGCTAATTTTAAAATACTCTGTATATTATTTTCGAGATTAAATTTTTTTTTCATATTTTTGAATATGGTAGCGGAGGAGGGATTTGAACCCCCGACATCACGAATATGAGCCGTGCGCTCTGACCAACTGAGCTACTCCGCCAAATTCAATTTATAAACTAAATGACTCTCCACACCCACAAGTACTTTTCTCATTTGGATTGTCAAAAACAAATCTTGAGCCAAGCTTTTCTTCCTTATAATCCATAACAGATCCTAATAAAAACATAGTAGCCTTTGGATCGATTAAAACTTTTGCTCCATCTTGAAGAATAATTTCAAAATTTTTTAAATCTGATGAATTGCCAAAATCTAATTTGTAAGAATAACCACTACAACCAGACTTGTCTATACCGATGACTACTGAGTCCATGCCCTTGGGAGCAGAGGATATAATTTTTTTAATCCTGTCAGCAGCATCAGATGTAATAGTTAATAAATTATTCATTATACTTTTATAAATTAAATTAAAAAATATCTAAAGCAAGTTTTGCTTCTTCTGACATTAAATCCTTATGCCATTTCGGATTCCAAACTAAAGAAACTTCTATAGAATTTAGATTTGATAGATTTTCAACTGATTTTCCAACACTTTCGGGCATGGTTCCTGCTACTGGGCAGTTTGGATTTGTTAGAGTCATTTTAATTTTTATATCATTTTTATCACTTATTTTTATATCGTATATCAAACCTAAATCGTATAAATTTACTGGTATTTCAGGATCAACAACAGTTTTAATACACTCAATAACCTGATCTTTATTTATTTTAGTACTGATATTCAAATTATTAAATTTTTTAAGATAACTTGAATTTTTTTCTGGTAAAAAATCTTTTAATTGTTTTTCTTCCATTAATTATAATAAAATTTTTGTTATTTCATGCATACTATCTACTAAATGATCAACGTCCTCTTTGGTATTATACACTCCAAATGAAATTCTAGATGTTCCAGAAACATTAAAATGCTTCATAAGGGGTTGACAACAATGGTGGCCTGTTCTTATTGCTATATTCTTTTTATCTAGCATTGCACCTAAATCAGAATTATGAACCCCCTCAATATTAAAAGAAATAATTGCTCCTTTGTTTTTATTTGATCCAAATATTTTTATATTATTAAATTTTGAGAGCTTATCGTAGGCATAATCATGAAGTTTCATTTCATGATCATAAATAATATTAGGATCAATTTCACTCATAAAATTTAATGAGGATGAAAATCCAATAACTGGAGCAATGGGAGGGGTGCCTGCCTCAAATTTTTCATAGCCTCGTGCATATGTACTTTTATCAATATTTACATCTTGTATCATTTGACCTCCTCCTTGGTAGGGGGAAAATTCATCTAGCCACTTATCTTTCATATACAGTATTCCTAGACCAGATGGGCCATACATTTTATGTGCAGAAAAAACATAAAAATCTGGGTCTAAATCTTTTATATCAACTTTTTTATGAGGGGCAAATTGACAACCATCAAGAAGCAGAGGTACGTTATATTTTTTTGCTATATCTTTAACTTTATCAAAATTTGTTATTGAGCCTGTAACATTTGACATGTGTGTTAACGTAATTAGTCTGGTTTTAGAATTAATTTTATCATTTAATTCATCGTAATTAATTTCACTATTCTCATTTAATCCAAGAGGTATAATTTTTATTTTTTTTTCAATTAAATGCCAAGGAATTAAGTTAGCATGATGCTCAAGAAAACTTAATATTATTTCATCACCATCTTTTATGAAACTCTTTGACATACAAGATGCAACTAAATTTATCCCCTCAGTAGCACTTTTAACAAAAATAATATTTTTTTCAGATGTATTTAAATAGTCTGCAACTCTTTTTCGTGTATCTTCAAATTTTTTTGTCAATTTTGAGCTTAATTCATAATTACCTCTATGAATATTTGCATATTCATTTGTGTAACAATTATTAGTAGCCTCAATCATTTCATCAACTTTTAATGCAGAAGCTGCAGTATCTAAAAAAACTAGATTGGGATTTTTTTTGAATACTGGAAATCTTGATTTTAAGTTTGAAGTATTCATTTTACTTTACTTAAGTATCTTATTAGTTTCTTTTGAATTATTTCAGACATTTGTTCATTATCAATACTACTTAATTCTTCATTAATAAATGATGATATCAATATTTTAGTTGCTGCAATTTTACTCATACCTCTAGATCTAAGATAAAAAATAGCATTTTCATCTATTGGTCCTATAGTAGAGCCATGACTGCATTTTACATCGTCAGCATATATCTTTAATTCAGGTTTAGAAAAATACGATGCATTATCAGATAGAAGTATTCCTTTACTAAGCTGATATCCCTCTGTTTTTTGTGCTACTTGATCGACATGAGTGTTACTAAAGTATGTTGCTTTGGATCGATCGTTCAAAATTCCTTTATAAACTTGATTACTTTTACAATCCTCGGCTAAATGTTTAACAAAAGTTTTGTTGTTAGATGTATTATTATCTTTTAGAAAAAAAATTCCTTGTAGATCCGCTTCAGAATTAGCTTCTATTAACTCAGAATAATGAAAATTTCTTACGTATCCTTCTGAAAAATTATATACTTTTTGCGTGTAGGTAGAACCTTTTTTACATGAAGAATGAGTTGTTATTATTAAATTATGATTGGGAGAATTGTCTTGAATTAGAAAATGATTTAGCTGAGAATTTTTTTCTAATTTAATTACATTTAATATATTTGATGAAGAATTATTTTTATTTTCATATTCTTCAATAAGATTTAGGGATGACCCTTCTTCACAAATATAACTATTTTTTTGAAAAATAGTTAAATCATCATCAGTTATAATGTTTGATATTTTAATTTTTATGTTGTTATTTTTTTTTATAACAATCTTAAAACCGCTATTTAAAAATAATGAATTTAGATTTACAAAATGATCATTCTTTTCAATTGTATCATTTTTAGAAAAATCATTGTAATCTTCATCTATAATTTTAGTAATTTCAATTTTATCATCTTTAAAACTAGAACACTGTCCATTTACAGAAACTATTGAATAACAATTTTCCTGATTATTGTTTATTACTGATGTTTCTTCAGGTATCAGATATTTATACTTAAAATCAATAAAGTTTTTTAGATTTATATTTTTAAGACTTTCATTATTTTTTTTATCAAATCTATCATCTTTAAAAATATTTATTAATTTTTCTCTATGAGTTTGAATATCTTTGTTTTCTGAAAAAAAAATATTTTTTTTATTTTTTAGATAATTATCTTCGATATTCATTACTGAAATTTTTGAAATCCATCTTTTTCTATTTCAGCAGCAATTTCAGATCCACCTGATTTGACAATAGAACCATTTACCATAACATGTACATAATCTGGTTTAATATAATCCAAAAGTTTTTGATAATGAGTAATGATTAAAAATGAATTATCTTTTGTTTTAAGTTTATTAACCCCATCGGTAACGATTTTAAGAGCATCAATATCCAGGCCTGAGTCTGTTTCATCCAAAATAGCTAAATCTGGATTAAGAATACTCATTTGTAAAATTTCATAACGTTTTTTTTCACCTCCAGAGAAGCCTGTATTAACTGATCGTTTAAGCATATCAATATTTATACCTAAATCACTAGCTTTAGACTTTAAAAGCTTAGCAAATGATAAATTATCAATTTCTTCTTCGTTCATTCGTTTTCTTTTTGAATTAATTGCAGAATGTAAAAATGGAGTAATATTTACTCCAGGTATTTCAACAGGATATTGAAAAGCCAAAAACATTCCTTCTTGTGCTCTTTCTTCGATATTTAAATCAAATAAATCATTATCCTTGAAATTAATTCTGCCATTTAAAATTTCATAATCCTCTTTACCTGCTAAAACGTTTGCTAACGTACTTTTACCAGATCCATTTGGACCCATAATTGCGTGAACTTCACCTTTATTAATATTTAAGTTAAGACTTTTAAGAATATTTTTGTTTTCAATTTTTACTGATAGGTCTTTAATTTCTAAAAACATACTAACCTACACTTCCCTCGAGAGATATGGATACCAGTTTTTGTGCTTCAACAGCAAATTCCATAGGAAGTTCTTGCAAAACTTGTTTGCAGAAACCATTTACTATTAATGAAACTGCCTCTTCATGACTTAAACCTCTTTGTCTGCAGTAATAAAGTTGATCTTCATTAATTTTAGATGTCGAAGCTTCGTGCTCAATAACAGCTGTATTATTTTTTGAGTCAATGTAAGGAACTGTGTGTGCCCCACATTGGTTTCCTACTAATAAAGAATCGCATTGAGTATAATTTCTTGCTTTATCAGCTTTCCTTAAAAAAGAAACTTCACCCCTATAAGTATTTTGTGACTTACCTAAAGAAATACCTTTTGATATAATTTTACTTTTGGTATTTTTACCAATATGAGTCATTTTTGTTCCAGTATCAGCTTGCTGAAAGTTGTTTGTAATGGCAACAGAATAAAATTCTCCGATTGAATTATCTCCTTTCAAAATGCAGCTAGGATATTTCCATGTAATAGCGGATCCAGTCTCTACTTGTGTCCATGATATCTTACTATTTTTACCTGCACAAAGACCTCTTTTAGTAACAAAATTATAAATACCACCTTTTCCATCTTCATCTCCTGGATACCAATTTTGAACAGTTGAATATTTTATTTCCGCATCTTCTAAAGCGATTAATTCTACATTGGCTGCATGCAATTGATTGTCGTCTCTTTTAGGGGCAGTACATCCTTCAAGATAGCTAACATAACTGCCTTTATCAGCAATAATTAGAGTCCTCTCAAATTGCCCAGTATTCTCAGCGTTAATTCTAAAATAAGTAGATAGTTCCATTGGACATTTTACTCCCTCTGGTATGTATACAAAAGATCCATCAGTAAATACAGCTGAGTTTAACGCTGAAAATGAGTGATCGCCAGGCGGTATAACAGAGCCTAAATATTTTTTTATTAAATTAGGATGTTTTTGAATAGCTTCACCAATTGAACAGAAAATTATACCAAGCTTTTCTAATTCACCTTTGTAGGTTGTAGCAACAGAAACACTATCAAATACAACATCTACAGCAACACCAGATAAAACTTTTTGCTCCTCTAGAGGTATACCGAGTTTATTATATGTTTCTATAAGCTTTGGGTCTACTTCGCTAAGATCTTTGGGTTTTTTTTCAAAACCTTTTGGTGCTGAATAATAATAAATATCTTGATAATCGATTTCAGGAAAACTAAGATTTGCCCATTTAGGCTCTTTCATTTTTTTCCATTTTGAATATGCTTTTAATCTCCAGGCCAGCATCCACTCTGGCTCCTTCTTTTTAAGTGAAATGAATTTAATTGTATCTTCGTTTAATCCTTTCTTTGGCTTTTCATCATCAATTTCAGTTACAAAGCCATATTTGTATTTATTTTTACTATAAGAATTTAATGTATTGAGTGTTTCTGAGTTCACAATACTTCATCTAATTCATTAATTTAAAAAATCTACCTATTTCAACAAAAATTAACCAAATTTAGAACTGATTTTAAATTTAGGCAGTAATCCAGCCTCCCCCAAGTAATTGGTCATTTTTGTAAAAAACACAAGCTTGTCCAGGGGAAGTATTATCTAATTCCTTTTCAAATGTAAAAGTTCCATGGTCGCTATTTATATCAAGAATTCCTGGTAAATCTTCTTGGGTTGATCTTATTTTTGCTGAACAATCAAGTTTGTTAGGAAGAATATTACCTCCTAACCAATTGATATTTTTAAAATTAATAACATTTTTTTTCAACTTGTCTTTTGTACCTAAAGTAATTGTGTTTTGATCTTTATTTATGTCTATTACATATAAAGCGTTTTTTGAACCACTAATGCCAATACCTTTTCTTTGACCTATTGTGTAATTGCTAATACCATCATGAGTTCCAAGGATATTATTATCTAAGTCATAAATTATACCTTTTTTGTTTACACTTGGATTTAAATTTTTAACCAGATCTCTATAGGAATCAGAAGTAACAAAGCAAATATCTTGGCTATCAGGTTTGTCACTTACACTTAGTTTATATTTTTCAGCTAATTGTCTAATTTCTTTTTTTTTATAATCACCTAATGGAAATCTAACGTAATTTAGTTGTTCTTGTTGAGTAGCAAAAAGAAAAAAACTTTGATCTTTTGAAAAATCTTTTGCTTTGTGCAAACTAGCATTATTTAATGATCCCTTTCTTATTGCATAATGTCCTGTCGCTAGTGCATCGGCTCCAATTTTTTTTGCCTCATTAAGTAAATCTGAAAATTTTACTGTTTCATTGCATTTAACACAAGGTAAAGGAGTTTCACCATTTGCATATGAATCAACAAAGTTGTTTATTACCCCATTAAAAAATTTATCTTGATAATCTAAAACTATGTGTTCGAAATCATTATTTAGAGCTACATTTTTTGCATCCTCAATATCAATACCTGCACAGCATGATTTATTCTTTGATACATTAGAGTTGTTATATAATTTTAAAGTTATACCAATTACATCATAACCTTGTTTTTTTAACATTACCGCTGCAACTGAGCTATCTACTCCTCCAGACATAGCAACGACTACTTTTGTATCTTTTTCAGACTTATTAAAACCAAGAGAATTCATATATTTAAAACATCTATATTTACAAAATCATATAACTTCAATATTAGCTTTATCAAATGGTAGACTTATTAATTCCAGGTCCAGAAGGAAAGATAGAAGCAAAATATTCACATAACAATCGAGATGACTCGCCTATAGTAATTTTATTACATCCTGACCCTTCTAAAGGTGGGACGATGCATACTAAAATTATTTTTAAAATGTACAAAATTTTTATAAAAGCAGGGTTTTCTACGATTAGATTTAACTTTAGAGGGGTTGGCAAAAGTGAAGGAATATATGACGATGGTGAAGGAGAATTAAGTGATGCAGCTTGCGTATTGGATTGGCTTCAGCAATATAATACAAATTCAAAAATATGTTGGGTTGCTGGATTTTCATTTGGTGCTTGGATTGCAATGCAACTATTAATGAGAAGACCAGAGATAAATGGTTTTGTAAGTATTTCGCCACCAGCAAATTTAAGAGATTTTAGTTTTTTAGCACCGTGTCCATCTTCAGGATTAATAATGCATGGTGATAAAGACAACATTGCTTCATTTGATTCCACAAAAATATTGGTTGAAAAACTTCAGCAACAAAAAAAAGTAGATATTAAGTTTAAACCAATAAAAGGTGCAGATCATTTTTATGAAAGTTTTTCTAATGAGTTTGAAAGTTCAATAAATGATTATATTGGTCAAACAATTGATAGAAAATAATTTAGAATGAAATTTAAATCTGAATTTCTTAATGAAATTAAAGAAAGAGGGTTCGTATATCAAGATACTGATATAGCAAATTTAGATAATATCATTTCGAAAAATAAGATATCTGGTTACATAGGGTTTGATATAACTAGTGATAGTTTACATGTTGGAAGTTTAATCCAATTAATGCTTCTTCACTGGCTTGATTTTTATGGACACAATTCAATTTGTTTAATTGGTGGAGGAACAACATTAATTGGTGACCCATCAGGAAAAGATGAAACAAGAAAAATATTAACTAAAAAAGAAATCGACAAAAATATTGATAATATTAAACATATATTTGGTAGGTTTATTAATCTGAATAAAAATGGATTAATAATAAATAATTATGATTGGCTTTCTAAATTAAATTACATAGATTTCCTAAGACAGTTCGGTTCAAAAATTACCTTAAATAGAATGCTAACTTTTGATTCAGTAAAAAGTAGGTTGGATCGTGAACAACCATTAACAATATTAGAATTTAATTATATGCTTTTACAGGCATATGATTTTGTTTATCTAAATAAAAACTATAATTGTATTTTACAAATGGGAGGATCAGATCAATGGGGTAATATTTTGAGTGGAGTTGATTTAATTCATAAAATTAATCAAAAAAATGCATATGGTATTACTTCACCATTGATAACAAATAGTGATGGATCAAAGATGGGCAAAACAGCAAGTGGAGCAATATGGTTAAATAAAAATAAAATATCTAGTTTAGATTTTTTTCAATTTTGGAGAAACGTGAATGATAAAGATGTTTCTAGATTCTTATATTTATTTACTAAATTACCAATTAATGAAATAATTAAATTATCGTCTTTAAAAAATCAGGAAATAAATGAAGCAAAAAAAATATTAGCATATGAAGTAACTAAGATTGTAAGAGGGAAAGAGGATGCAGACGAGGCACTAGAAATAACAGAGAACATATTTAATGCCAATATTATTGATGAAAGATTACCTAATATTTCAGAAAAAAAATTAAATTTAAGTAATGATAGTTTTACAATTTTAGATGCAATTGAAAAACTCAACTTAGTAAAGAGCAGAAGTGAAATAAAAAGATTAATAAAATCTGACGGAGTTAAAGTTAATGATCAATTATATGAGGGCAATCAATTTTCTTTAAAAAAATACTCCGATCTAAAAGAATTAAAAATTTCTATTGGAAAGAAGAAAATTGGAATTTTAAAACTAGATTAAAAATTTATAAAGTTAGAGAAATTTCTAAGAAAGAGTTTATTTCTCCATCTAAAACATCGTTTACATTAGAGGTTTCGTGTCCACTTCTTAAATCTTTGATTAATTTATAAGGGTGCAAAACATAAGATCTTATTTGATTACCCCAACCAATATCTTTTTTTTCTTTATTTTTTATATTTTCATTTTCTTTTCTTTTTTGCAGTTCTGCTTCATAAATTCTAGATTTAATCATTTTCATAGCATTAGATCTATTTTTATGTTGTGATCTATCACTTTGACATTGGACTACAGTATTGGTAGGTAAATGTGTAATTCTAACCGCGCTATCAGTTTTGTTTACGTGCTGACCGCCAGCTCCAGATGCTCTATATGTATCAATTCTTAAATCACTTTCTTTAATTTCAATTTCTATTTTATCGTCTATTTCCGGATATACCCAAACACTTGCAAAACTAGTATGTCTTCTTTTGTTGCTATCAAAAGGAGAGATCCTTACGAGTCTATGAATGCCACTCTCTTTTTTTAACCATCCATATGAATATTCCATTACAATTTTTAATGTACATGATTTAATGCCGGCTTCTTCACCACGAGTTTCCTGTAATAAGTTAACCTTGCAACTATCTTGGTTATCAGCCCATCTCAAATACATTCTCTGTAGAATTTGAGCCCAATCTTGACTTTCAGTTCCTCCAGCACCTGCATGTATTTCTAAAAAAGCATTTAAATGGTCAGCTTCATCATTTAACAAATTTAAATAACGGATTTTTTCAGATAATTTTAGTGTTAATGTAACTTCTTTTAATAAATCATCTAGCAGGGTATTGTCTTTATTTTTTTGAATATATTCAAATATCTCTTCATTTTCTTCAACTGATTTGCTTAATTGATTATAATCATCAATTTTATTTTCGATATTTTTTATTTCCTGAAAGATTTTTTTAGCATCGTTCTTTTCCCAAATGTTTGGATCAGAACTTTTTAGTTTTAAATCCTGAAGTTCAATTTGAAGAAGTTTATAGTCAAACTCCCCTCCTTATAAGATCATAATTTGATCTTATTTTTTTTAACTTATCTTCAATAATTTCAATAACTTCCATAAATGCATTACTGTAATAAACCACCAGTTCCAGAAATGGAATTATTATTAAAATTTTCTAAACCATCAATAACATTTATATTACCTGAATACGGCTCAGAACCCAGTATAAATGGCTCAATTATACTATTATTTTTATTAGATATAGTTCCACTTTTTGGATCAATTCTTACAAAACTAATACCTGAAGGAATTCTAAATGGTTTTTTATTTTTATTAATTTGAATTTTGTTAGCAAAATTTTTAAATATTGGTACTGCAACACTAGAGCCAGTTTGTTTATACCCTAAGGACTTTGGCTTATCATACCCAACATACACACCAATTACCAAATCAGGTGTAAAACCGATGAACCATGCATCCTTATTTTGATTTGTAGTACCTGTCTTACCTGCTAAAGGTATATCTAGATCTTTTAGTTTTTTAGCTGTTCCTCTTTCTATCACACCTTCCATCATTGATGTAATTTGATATGCAATTCTTGGATCAATAATTATATTTTTATTTTCATTTAAATTTGGTATTTTAATTTTTGAGGAGATTTTATCTATTTTACAATCAATACATGTTTTTAAACTAGTATCAAAAATTTTTTTTCCATTTTTCGAATAAATACTTGTAATTAACTTTGGTTCAATTTTTTTTCCACCATTTGCTATTATAGCATATGCATTTGTTAAATCTTTAAGAGTAATAACGCCAGATCCTAAAGACATAGAAAGTTTATCATCTAATCCATCACCAATATTAAAATTGTTTGCCATACTTAGAATTTTATTCATCCCAATCCTATTAGCAAGTCTGACTGTCATTAAGTTTCTTGATTTTTCAATACCAGTTCTCATAGTTGTTAATCCATAAAATTCATCAGTGTAATTGGAAGGTTTCCATTTTGGAAGACCAGGACCTTGATCTACAACATAAGGAGCATCTAGAATCAATGTTGAAGGTGAATAGCCTTCATTTAATGCAGCTAAATATACTATTGGTTTAAAAGCTGAACCAGGCTGTCTTTTTGCTTGAGTAGCTCTATTAAATTCACTTCTATTGAAACTATATCCACCTGCAAGAGCTAAAATATCTCCGCTATAAGGATCCAATACAATTATAGCACCGTTTGCTTTTGGTTCCTGTCTTATTATGTAAAAATTATTATTTTTCTCAACATAAATTACATCACCTTTTGCAAAATTTTCATCTAATAACCAATCATTATATTTATTATCTAAATCAACTAATAATTTTTCTTTATGTTGATTAAACACGTCTATTTTTGTGTTATTTATCTCATTAATAATTACGACTTCCCATTTTGGATAAAAGGGATTTGTGTCTATATAGAATTTTTTTTTATTAAGAAAATTTTCTATAGTTGTGTTTTCTATTAACCCACTCCATCCTTGTCTTTTTTGATAATCAATCAATCCTTCAATAAGACTAAGATTGGCACTTTTTTGAATTTCTGAATCTAAAGCAGTTTTAATAATTAATCCTTCAGAATAAAGTTTTTCCTTACCAAATTTTTTAAAAAGCTCTTTTCTAATCTCTTCATAAAAATAATCAGCATCAGAAAATTTAACATCAAATCTCTTATATACTTCAAGAGGTTTGTTTTTATAATTTAGATCTTCCCTTTTAATATATCCATTTGTATACATTCTATCTATTACCCAATTTCTTCTATCTACTGCTTTGAAATAATTTTTCTTTGGGTTATAATTATTTGGTGCTTTAGGTAATGCAGCAAGGAATGCTATTTCATGCAGCTCAAGATCATAAATTGATTTATTAAAATAATTTAGACTTGCTGAGGCAATTCCATAAGATCCAAAACCTAAGTAAATATCATTTAAATATAATTCTAAAATTTCGTTCTTATTTAAAATATTTTCGATTCTTATAGCTAAAATAATTTCTTTTATTTTCCTTGAATAACTCAACTCATTAGTAAGTAATAAATTTTTTACAACTTGCTGAGTAATTGTTGAAGCTCCAACCACTCTTTTATTTGAATTAATATTTGTTACGTTAGTTAAAAATGCTCTAAGGATTGCTATAATGTCGACCCCATAATGTTCATAAAAATTTTTATCTTCTGATGACAAGAAAGCATGTTTGATTTTTTTTGGAATTCTATTTACAGGAATGAATATTCTCTCTTCTTTATAAAAACTTTTAAGAAGATAGCCATCGGCGCTGTATATTCTAGAAGATAAATTTGGTTTATAATTTATAATGTTTTCATATGATGGTAATTCTGGAGCATATCGCCAAAGTGTATAAAAAATAGTTAAAATTGAAATAAATCCAAAAATGAATAGTAAAATTAGTGATAATTTTATATAATTGAATAATCTAGTCATATTAATAATCTACATTGTGAAATAGTTAAAAATATGACATTAAGCAAATATTATACAAATATTCAAAAATGATTTTAATATATAAAAATTTATACGGAGTTTCGGCATTATGTCAAAAAATATACTTATTGATACTACAAATAACATTGAAACAAGAATCGCAGTTACTGAGGACGGAAAGTTAGACGATTTTGAAATTGAGACTAACAAAAAAAATGCAGTTAAAGGAGATGTTTATCTAGCTAAAATTACTAGGATAGAACCTTCCCTACAAGCTGCTTTTGTTGATTTTGGCACTAACAGAAATGGTTTCCTCCCGCTTACTGAAATACATCCAGATTATTTTAAAATTCCTGCAGCAGATGAAGATAAAATAAAAGAATTAAATGAAAGAATATATAATCTTAATGAAGACGAAGATACAAATGGTAGTGATAATGAAAACGAATTAGAGGATTTGGAGGAAAATAATATTGATACTAAATCTGAAGAACAGCCTGATACAACTGAAGAAAATATTATTTCTATAAAAAAAAGAAAAAGCAAAAAAATAAGTCCAAAAAAGGAATATTTTAATTTTTTTAGGAAATATAAAATACAAGATGTTATTCGCCCTAAACAAGTTTTACTTGTGCAAATAAATAAAGAAGAAAGAGGTTTGAAGGGTGCAGCTCTTACAACATTTTTATCATTTGCTGGAAGATATTGTGTTTTAATGCCTAATAGTATGAATAGTGATGGTATTTCAAGAAAAATTGGAGATATAGAAGAGAGAAAAAAATTAAAAAAAATCTTATCATCTGTCGATATACCTGAAAAAATGTCTGTAATAGTAAGAACAGCAGGTATTGGAAGATCAAAAAAAGAAATTTCTAAAGATCTAACATTCCTAGTAGGCCAGTGGAATAAAATTAGAGAACTTACTTTAAAATCAGAAGCTCCTACAATGATACATGAAGAGGGTAATGTTTTAAAAAGGGCTATAAGGGATATGTTAAGTGAAGATGTTGATAAAATTTTAGTAGAAGGAAAAGATGGATATGATAAAGTTAAAAAAATTACCAAAAACTTAGCACCTACTTTTGTAAAAAAAATTAAACAATATAAATCAGAAGACAATTCACTTTTTGCTTCAAATAATATTGAAACTCAAATTAATGATTTGTTTAGTTTAAATGTTAAATTAAAATCTGGAGGTTCTATTGTCATCAATACAACTGAAGCACTAGTTGCGGTTGACGTAAATTCTGGAAAAAATACTTCAGAAAGAAACATCGAAAATACTGCTTTAAAAACAAATTTAGAAGCAGCAGTAGAAATAGCGAGACAACTAAGATTAAGAGATCTTGGAGGTTTGGTAGTCATAGATTTTATTGACATGGATGATTATAGGAATAATTTTAAGGTTGAGAAAAGTTTAAAAACAGCACTTGTTAGAGATAGAGCAAGAGTTCAGTTTGGAAGAATAAGTATGTTTGGGTTAATGGAACTATCAAGACAAAGGCTTAGATCAAGCTTAATTGATAAATCATTTGAAACATGTAATTACTGCAAAGGTTCTGGATTAATTTTAAATTCTTCGTCAATAGTAGAACAAATTATTAAGGTTATAAAAGAGAAAATATCAGATAATAAGAATTCAATAGTTAATGTTAAGTGTAATACTGATTTAGCTGAAATATTAATAAATAACAAAAAAAATGAAATTAATTCTTTAGAAAAAAATTTTAATTCAAGAATTAATTTTTATTTCAATCCTCAATTTTCTCTTCATGATCCAGTTATTGACATTGATAATAACAATATAATTAACTTAGAAGAAGAATTAGATACAAAAACTGTAAATAAAAAAACTAAAAATAAATTAATAAAAAAAAAGAAAGTTATAAAAACTAAAGTAAAAAAGACTGTTGAAAAAATAAAAAAAGATAATGAAAATGAAAAAAATAATATCAAAGATATTAAAATTAAACAAAATATAGATTCAGTAGAGAGCGATGAAGATAAAGAAAAGACCGGATGGTGGTCTTAAGAAAAAATTAATTTTATTTATATTAATTTTATTTTTATCATATCAACCTTTAAATGCACAAATATTAGATTATGAAACTGAAGAATTTATTAGTGAAATTTTAAAAAATATTACAACTGTAAATAAATTAAATAAAAAAATTAAATTTAAGATAAATAGTAGCAATGAAATAAATGCATTTGTCGATCATCAGAATACTATAAATATTAACTCAGGTTTAATACAAAACTGTGATGATTATGTTGCACTCCTATCTGTATTAGCTCACGAAGTTGGCCATATTGATCTAAACCATATTTCCATAAGAAAGAAAACATTAGAAAACAAAAAAAAATATAATAACTTGACCTTTTTATCAATAATTGCGGGTTCCGCACTATCTCATAATTCAGAATTATTACAAACAAGTATTATCGGTACGGCCGCATTAACTAACCAATACATAGAATTTAGTAAAGAGCAAGAAAAGGAAGCAGACCTATACTCCTTAAATACACTTAATTTGCTGAAAACTAATTCTAACTCAGTTATAAAATTATTAGAAACTATAGAGCAAAAACTTTTAACTAAGGGATTTTCAAAGGATAAACAGAGATTAAGTACGCATCCTTACTTTGAAGATAGAATTTTATTAATTGAAAATTATAAATTAAATAAAAATTATAGCATCGACAAAGATTTAAATAAAAGATTTAATTTTATAAAAGCAAAATTTATTGGCTACAGAGATAATACTGATGCTATAGATTTTTTAGATGAGCCATATAAATCTTATGCTGAGTCTATCAGCTATGCTAGAAATGGTAATTTAAAAATGTCTTTAGAAAGTTTAAATAAGCTAATTAAAGTAAAAAATGAAAATAGTTTTTTAATTGAAACCAAAGCAGATATTTTATTTTCATATGGTTTTACAGATGAAGCTATAAGATTCTACAAAAAGAATTTAGAAATTTATCCTCAAAATTTTTACGCGCAAATTAGAATATTTGAGAATATTAAAACTAAAAACTTATCTAATGATGAGATTAACATACTTTTTAATAAAAATAAAAATTTATTATATAAATTTTATAATAATAAAAATATTTTAATAAAATATCTTAGTTTAGCTAAAATATTAAAAAAGAATGAGTGGGTTGAGTTTTTTGAATATATTTTAAAACTAAATCAATATAATAAGAAAGATATTGATTATAATTTTACATCTTTTAAAAAAACACAGGATAAAGATTTGTTAATGCTTATAATTAAATTTGAAAAAACAATTTCATGAACGGATCACTTGTATATCAAGACTATATTAATTTAATAAAAAAAAAGTTTATAATAAGTAATAATATTGAAAAAACTCAAATTCAACCATCAAGCTTAGATTTATCCCTAAGTGAAGAATGCTATGAAGTAAAACATAGTTTTTTGTCATATAACTCAAGAGTAAGAAATAAACTTAAAAAATTAATTATCAAAAAAATAAATTTAAATAACGAATTTATATTTAAAAAAAATAAAACATATATAGTTAGATTAAACGAAAGTTTAAATTTAGATTATAATCTTTTTGGTCATTGTAATCCAAAAAGTAGCACTGGAAGACTGGATATCTTTTGTAGATCTATCGTCGATTATGCGGAAGAATATGAAAAAATACCTAAAAATTATAAAGGTGAAATATTTTTAGAAATTACATGTCGATCTTTTAATATTGCATTTAAAAAAGGTAATAAACTTAATCAATTAAGACTGATTAATAAAGAACATAATTATTTATCTGATAAAAAATTGATGAACTTAAATATAAAAGATAGAATTACTAATCTTAACAAGAAAAATATAAAAATTGACAAAGGTTTAAAGTTATCTGTTGATTTATCTGAATCAAAAATAATAGCCTACGTTGCTAAGAAAAATACTCCTACTTTAATATTTTCAAATATTAAATCACATAAAATAAATGATTACTGGAAACCAATAAAAAGTACAAAAAAAACATTACTAATCGAAAAAAATAAATTCTATATTTTAAAATCAAAAGAAAAAGTTATTATTCCTAAAAGTTTAGCAGGTGAAATGGTGCCTTATGATACTGGTATAGGAGATTTTAGAGCCCATTATGCTGGTTTTTTTGATCCAGGTTTTGGTGTTCCAAATGGGTCATATGCAGTTTTAGAAGTAAAAACAAATGAAGTTCCTTTTTTATTAGAAGATGGTCAAACTATAGCTAGAATTAAATATGAAAAGTTGAACAAAAATAGTAATATTGTATACGGAAAAGATATTAAATCAAATTATCAAAATCAAGGTTTAAAATTAAGTAAGCATTTTAAATAGAATGAAAAAAATATTAATTATTAATGGCCCTAACCTAAATCTATTAGGTAATAGAGAAGATGATATTTATGGTAAAGATAGTTTAGATAAGATTAAATCTGATTGTGAAAAAAAAGGTATAGAGAAGAAATTAGAAATTAATTTTTTCCAATCTAATAATGAAGGGGAAATAATTGATAAAATTCATGAAGTAAATGATAAATTTGATGGTTTGATTATTAATCCGGCAGCATTTACTCATTCATCAATAGCCATTCTAGATTCATTAAGAGCAATAAATAAGCCCAAGATAGAAATTCATCTTTCAAATATTTATTCAAGAGAAGAGTATAGAAAAAAAAGTATCACTTCCGAAGGAGTAGATGGTTTAATATGTGGATTTGGTGGAAATAGTTATCTTCTAGGAATTGAAGCAATATGCAAATTAATTTATAAATAAGTATGACTAAAATAGATAAAGCAGATTTAGAGAATATTAAGTTAATCGTTAAAGAATCAAAAATTAATAGTGTTGCTAAAATAAAAATAAAAAAAAATGATTATGAAATTGAAATAACCTCAAATGACTTCGTTGAAAACAATGTTTCTGTTCAAAAAATAGAAAAAAATAATGAAATTAAAGAGACTGAAAATACAAATGATGTTGTAAATGAAGATAATATTGTTAAATCTCCAATGGTAGGAGTTGCTTATCTTTCTGCTGATCCAAATTCGCAACCTTATGTTAAAGTTGGTCAACATGTTAAAGCCGGAGATACTTTATTGTTAATTGAAGCAATGAAAACTTTTAATGAAATCAAAGCTCCTAGATCTGGTATTATCAAAAAAATAGTTACGTTGAATAGCCAGCCCGTTGAATATGGTGATACTCTTATAATTTTTGAATAATGTTCAAAAAAATACTGATTGCTAATAGAGGTGAAATTGCTTTACGTGTTCTTAGAGCCTGCAGAGAATTAGGAATAAAAACTGTAGCCATTCACTCTGATGTTGATGAAAACGCAATGCATGTAAGAATGGCAGATGAAAGTATCTGTGTCGGACCAGCCTCTGCACAATCAAGTTACTTAAACATACCTGCAATTATAACTGCCGCAACATTGACTGATGTAGATGCAATTCATCCTGGATATGGTTTTTTAAGTGAGAATCAAAGGTTTGCAGAAATCATTGAAGAACACAATATTAAATTTATTGGGCCAAAATCGGAACATATCAAAATGATGGGTAACAAAATTGATGCAAAAAAAATAATGGATGAAACTGGGGTGCCAACAGTAAAAGGTATAAATGACTTAAGTGATAAAAATAAGATTGAAGATTTTATAAAAAAAGTAAAATACCCAATTATAGTAAAAGCAGCTAGTGGTGGTGGTGGAAAAGGAATGAGAATTGTTACAGAAGAAGATGATTTAAATAAAGCTATAAATGAAGCAAAAATTGAAGCTAAAAAATCATTTAATGATGAAAATGTGTATTTGGAAAAATTTTTAACTTCTCCCAAACATATTGAAATTCAAGTTCTTTGTGATTCATTTGGAAATGTTGTTACTCTTGGAGAAAGAGATTGCTCGATACAAAGGAAACATCAAAAACTTATCGAAGAAAGTCCAAGTTCAGTTCTTACAAATGAAAATAGAGAAAAAATTTCTGAACTTTGTAGAAAATCTATGAAAGAAATAGGTTATGAAGGAGTTGGAACATTAGAATTTTTATATGAAAATGATGAATTTTATTTTATGGAAATGAATACACGATTACAAGTTGAGCACCCGGTAACAGAAATGGTAACTGGTATTGATCTTGTTAAAGAACAAATTCTTGTCGCTAATGGTGACAAGCTTACGTTAAAACAAGAAGATATAAAATTAAATGGAAGTTCTATTGAATGCCGTATCAATGCTGAACATCCAGAAAGTTTTATACCATCACCTGGTAAAATAACACAATACCACCAACCTGGAGGACTAGGTATTCGAGTAGACTCAGCTGTTTACGATGGATACTCAATTCCATCCCATTATGATAGTATGATTGGTAAGCTAATTACCTATGGCGCAACAAGATCAGAAGCTCTAAATAAAATGAACAGAGCACTAGAAGAATATATAATTATGGGAATAAATACTAATATTCAACTACATCAAAAAATTATTCAAACTGATGAATTTAAAAGAGGAAGTTACAATATTAATTTTATGTCAAATTTAATTGAGTAAAATAATAGATTTAAAAAGCTTAATAGAATTTTATAAAAAAGCTTACTTTCCGATGGCTGATAGTAAGTATTCTGAAGAAATAAAATTTTATAAACCCAAATTAAGATTTATCATTCCAATTTCAAATTTTCATTATCCCAAGAAACTTTTTAGTGAGTTTAAAAAAACAAAATATAGTTTTAAAATTGATCAAAATTTTGCAAAAGTTATAGAGTTATGCAAAGAAATTAAAAGAAAAGATCAAGATACTTGGATTAATGAAATTATTTTAGATACATATATTGAATTACATAAAATAGGTAAATGTCACAGTGTAGAATGTTATGAAGATGATAATCTAATTGGTGGTTTATACGGTTTACATATAGGATCATGTTTTTTTGGTGAAAGCATGTTTAGTTTAAAGACCAATACAAGTAAGTTATGTCTACTTTATTTATTGGCAATATTGAAAAAAAATAATTTTTCCATTTTAGATTCACAGTTTTTCAATCCTCATTTAGTTCAGTTTGGAGCGTATGAGATAGAGACTGAAATTTATGAAAATAAACTAAAAGAAAGTTTAGAGATTGAAAGTTTTTTTAAGGAAGTTAATAATTTTCAAGAAGTCTTATCGTTACTGCAATCAACTAACCAAAGATCATAAATAGGATTTTCTAACGGAGTAACATCGGGAGAAGAAGAAATCATCCAGCCTTTATAAATATTAATATTTTCATTATTGATAGTATCGTAAACATCTATCAAAACATAATCTTCAGGAATTTCAGTTGGAGGGGTACTACCGCAATACAAAACTTCAATATTTAAAGTTTCCCATGATATTTTAGAACTTACCAAAATATCTTTTGTAGAAACTTTATTAGTAGTTTTATTTAATAACTTAAAAGAAGCATATTTTTTTTCAATAGTCTCAGCAGAAACAGATATAGGTAGGAGAAAAAAAAATGTTACTCTAATTAGGAGTCCAAGATTTATATTCTTCTTCTTTTTTTTCTGGATCATAGTTTTTTGAAAGAGGATAAGATGATGGAAAATATGCATCACTAGTGCCAGTCATATTTGGTTTATGATTTTTTTGCCATTTATATTTATGTGAATAGTCAAGTGGAGGATTATCAATCGATTTGTGAAGCCAGGCATGCCAGTGTGGTGGAATGTTTGACGCTTCTATTTCGCCATTAAAAATTACCCATCTTTTTGCTTTTAAATTTTTAAAATCTTTAGAGCTGCAGTAATATTTATTTCCTAATTCATCACTACCAACTAAGTTACCCTTAAACCAAGTATAAATTTTTGTTCCTAATGACATTAATATTTCTATAAAGATTAATGGACTACTTTCCAATTAATTTTTTTATTTGCATAAAAATTCTTAACCTGAACATCTTTGTAACTAGATAATTCTGTCATAATCCATTCCTCTTTTTCTAATTTTATTTTTTTATCATTAATTGGAAAACTATAATGTTTTGCTCCATTTATTGAACAAAATATCTCTAACTTATCAATTGCATTTTCTTGATCAAAAATTTCTGCATATAATTCTAGTGAGCAAGGAGAGGAAAATATTCCTGGCTTAGATGACATATCTGGTTTTTTTTCTTGAATTGGATGAGGAGCTGAATCAGTACCTAAAAAAAATTTAGAATTATTGTAACATGCTGCTTTTCTTAATTCTATTAAATCTGTTTCGTTTTTAACAACTGGCATACAAAAATGATGGGGATTAATCAAATCATCATGAAATACATCTTTTTTTGTTAAAAGCATATGGTGTGGTGTGATTGTTCCTGCAATATTTTCATTTTCTTTCACATATTTAACTCCATATGAAGTTGATACATGCTCAAGAGTAATTTTTAAAAGAGGAAATTTTTTTCTAATAATGCTTAATTCATCATCTATAAAATATTTTTCTCTATCAAAAATATCTATATCTTCAGCTACTTTTTCACCGTGTATTAGTAATGGACTTTTTTCTTCTTCTAAAATCTCTAAAAATTTAAAGATTTTCGAAATGTCACTAACTCCATGACTTGAGTTTGTAGTTGCATTTGAGGGATAAAGTTTAGACCCAAAGAAAACTTTATTTTGCATACCTTTTCTAAAATCTTCTAAATCTAAATTTTCATTTAAATAACAAGGTATCAGTGGTTCAAAATTATTACTAGATGCATTATTTAAAAGCTCTTTATAAGCAGAAGCTTTATTAGTATCTGTTATGGGAATTTCTGTATTTGGCATTGCAACACATCTATTATTTATTCTTGAGGAGAAATTAGTAACCATTTCTAACATGTCACCTTCTCTAAAATGTATATGCCAATCATCGGGCTGAATTATTTCAATTTTTTTATTCACAATAATTATTTTTTCGTAATGTAGAATAAATCTTTTCTACGCTTATAGAGTCCATATAGGACTTTGTTTTATCAATATTTATACTTTTAAAATAGTCATAGCTTTCATTTGTTCTTATAACTTGTGAATCTTGCATAAATGGACCATAAATCATATCATTTGTTGGGCCAAATAATACTATAGACTTTAATTTTGTGGCTGAAGCCATATGTGATAATCCTGAATCATTTCCAATAAATAATTTTGATTTCTTCATATAAGCAGCAGTTTGAGTCAATGATGCGCCAAATAAATTAATTATCTTATTACTATCAATATTTTTTGTTATTTCATTTAAATAATTTTCTTCTTCTGACTTTGAACCAACTAAAATAAATTTAATATTTTTATTTTGAGATAAAATTTTGATTAATAGTGAATTATAATTTTTAATACTCCAAATTTTTGGTTTCCAATTTCCACCTGGAAATATAACAAAATATTTAAATTCATCGGACAAATGTTTTGTAACTATTTCTTCTTCTTTTGTATTTGTCTCAATGAACAAATCTGAACAATCAAATTTAAAGTAATTAGATAATTGCTGCACATGGTTTAGATTAGATTTTTTTTTAAAAATAAATTTTTGCTTATGTTTTAAAAAATATGATAACAATGAACTTCTAAAATCAATAATTATATCCCACTTCTTTCCATAACAATTAGAAATTATATCTAACCAATGCATATTGTATCTTTTTTTTGAAACAGTGATTATGTTCTCTACAGATTTAAAGTTTTTGAAAATTGATTTAGCAGATGGACCAATTACAAATGTAAATTTAGTTTCAGGATATTTATTACTAAAATAATTTATTACTCCAGTTGATAGAATTGTATCTCCAATAAGATTTGACGAAATAACAAGAATTTTCACAGAAATATTACACTTTTAATATATTCGATATATATATTTAGATAATTATGAAAGATAAATACTTTTTTCATCATCTGAATTCAAGATTTTTTGAGATTTCTGGAAAAGATAGTAAATCATTTATTCAAAATTTAATTACTAATGACATTGAAAAATGTAACGATGGATCAATTATTTATTCATGTCTATTAACACCTCAGGGTAAATTTTTAGCAGATTTTTTTATATTCAATATCAATGGAAACTATATTTTTGAAACTAATGATAAGTTTTATAGTAATTTAATAGGACGATTAAAAATTTATAAACTTCGCTCTGATTTAGAAATTAAAGAAATTAATAATCTTAATTCTTATTCATTATTTAATATAGATTATAAGGGTGATTATAATGTTTATTTAAATGATCCTAGAAATATCAACTTAGGTAAAAAACTTATAACGAATAAAAAAATTTTAATTGAAAAAGATAGATTGAAAGAAATTAATGAAACAGAATATCATGAAATTTTAATTAATCATACAATACCCTATTCACCATTTGATATTTTAGAAAATAAATCTTTATTATTAGAAAATAATTTTGATAATTTAAATGCTATTGATTGGGATAAAGGATGCTATGTGGGTCAAGAAATTACTGCAAGAATGAAATACCGTGGATTACTCAAGAAAAAACTTTACGCTTTAAAAATAAAAAGTGGAGATGTGCTAGAGGGAGATGAGTTGATAGTAGATAATAAAAAAATAGGTACAATTGTATCAAAAGCAAATTTAAATATTTTTGCTGCATTAAATATTAATTTTGTTAATGAAATAAAAAATAAAAATCAAAATTTAGTAATTAATGATTCATTATCCTTTGATTTTTTAAACTGAAAATTTTTTTCTATAAAAACTTACAGGAATTATTAAAATCATAAAAATTATTAGCATTGGAATAAATATATTATTAATTCCATAGTTGTTTGCTATAAATCCTAATGAAGCTGGAGCCCCTATAAATGTTCCGTAAACTGCAATTGAAATTATTGTTATGCCTACTCCACTGTCAATTCCCTCAATTTTTCCAGCTAAACTATATGCGATAGGAACAATTGAGGATGCTCCGATACCTAATAATGAAAAACCAATAATAGCTGCATAAATGCTGCTTAAATTAGATAAAATTATTAAACTTATAATCGTCGATAAAAATAAAAAGAAAATCAAAAGAAAAACTCCAATTTTATCTCTTACCCAATCACCACTAAATCTTCCGATAACCATAAAAATATTAAAACTAAGAGTTGCTAAGCCGATATAGAAACCATCAACTTGAATAAAATCTCTCATATAGAGAGCTCCCCATGCATCAACACTTCCTTCCGTTAGAGCATTTGCCATTGCAATTAATGCTAATAAAAAAATCAGTAAGGGCCAAATAAAAAATATATTTTTTTTACTGGAGTCTTCTGATTTTGTTTCAACTTGTGACTCTAAACAAAGTACAAAATACAAACTCAAAGGAAGAAGAATGATAACATACAAAAGTATATTAAAAATAAAAGAATAATTCCACTCTAGCAAAAAGCTTGTAATTAGAGATCCAAATAAAACTCCAAGACTCCAAAATGCATGAAACCCTGACATCATTGATTTTTTTTCTCTAACTTCTAAATTTGATGCATAAACATTGCATGCTATTTCGAATGCACCATAACTCATACCAAAAACAAATGAGAAAACCATAAAAAGCCATAACTCTTGAATGAAAGGTACTGGCAACCACAAACAACCTTCAGCAATTAAGGTGCATGTTAAAATAGATTTTGTTGAAGTTTTCAGAATAAGAGCATTTGCAAAAATCATTGCAACAATTGAACCAATTGCAAATGATAACATAATATATCCAACACCAACATAATCAGTTTGCAGTTGATCCTTTATGGTAGGTATCCTAATAGCCCATAAACCTACATAACAAGCAGTTATAAAAAAAATAATTTTTATAGCATGAATATCACTAACTTTTTTCATACAATTATATTAATTAAAATATTTTTTGTAATATTCAGATAAATTTTCGATAGAAACTCTTTCCTGTTTCATAGTATCTCTATCCCTAACAGTAACACTTTCATCTTCTAGAGTTTCAAAATCTACAGTTAAACAAATTGGTGTTCCTATTTCATCATGTCTTCTATAATTCTTACCAATGTTTCCTGAATTTTCTAAAACAACTCTACCTAATCCCAATTTCTGTAGATTAGATTTTATTTCTTTAGATAAATTAACTAATTCCTCATTATTCTTTTTGAGAGGAATAACTGCGGCTTTAATAGGTGAAAGATGAGGTTTAAGAGATAAAAGAATTCTTTTATTATCTTTATCAACATTTTCTTCACGATAAGCTTCATTTAACAAAGCAAGAACTCCTCTATCAACGCCAGCTGATGGCTCAATTACGTATGGAATATACCATTTTTTTTCTTCTAAATCTTGAACAGCTAGTTTTGTGGTTGAAGAGGAGTTTTTCATAACTTCTGATGTAATTTTAAAATCGTTTTGATTTTTAGTATGAGAACCTAAGTCAAAGTCAGTTCTATTGGCTACCCCTTCTAGTTCCTCTTCACCGTGAGGAAACACATAATTGATATCAACGGTTCTTTTTGAGTAGTGAGCTAGTTCATTTTTTTCTACTTCAATTTTTTTTAAATTTTCTTTTTTTATGCCTTGATTAACCCACCATTCTATTCTCTTATTTATCCAATATTCATGCCATTCATCATCAGTACCTGGTTTAACAAAAAACTCTAATTCCATTTGTTCAAACTCTCTAACTCTAAAAATAAAATTACGAGGTGTTATTTCATTTCTAAATGCTTTTCCCATTTGTGCGATACCAAAAGGAACAGTTCTAGAAGTTGAATCTAATATATTTTTAAAATTAGTAAAAATTTGCTGACACGTTTCTGGTCTTAAATATGCGAATGAAGAACCATCATCTACTGGTCCAATTGCAGTTTTAAACATTAAATTAAAAGGTCTTGGCTCAGTAAGATCTTCCGATTTACAATTTGGGCATTTATTATTTTCAAATAATTGATCTGCTCTCCACCTTGACTTACATGCCCGACAATCAACGAGAGGATCGGTAAAAGTATCTTCATGGCCTGAATGTTTTAGAACTACTGGAGAATTTAAAATTGAGGCATCCAAACCTTCGGTATCATCTCGTTCATATACCATTGATTTCCACCAAGCTTGTTTAAGATTATTTTTGAACTCGACTCCCATTGGTCCATAATCATATAACCCCTTAATACCACCATAGATGTCATTTGATTGAAATAGAAAACCTCTTCTTTTACAAAGAGAAACTAACTCTTCCATTGTTTGTGCAGTCATATAACTCTTAATCTTTTGGTTTATATTCTTTCGTTCTTGGATCTTTCTCTAAATCGATTACTGAGTCATTATTTACTTTATTATTAGTGAATTTGTCTTGTTTTTTTTTCTTAAATCTTAAAATTAATAAAATAGAAGCTAAAATTACAAATAAAACTAGAAATTTCATTACAAACCAAACCTAGAAAACATAATTCGTTCTTCAATTTTATTTAAAATTTCATCAGAATTAAATATTGAAGAAGAAAACCTACGTTGTAAAAATGATTTTTTTTGACTGATTATTTTAATTTTAATTTTTTTTCCAAACTTCTCTTCTAAAATTGGTTTTATTGCACCAATACCATCAGCTAAACCTAAATCGATAGCTTTATTACCAACCCAAAATAAACCAGAAAAGATATCATCTAATTTATTCTGATCGAGTTTTGAACCTCTTCTATCTTTTACATAATTAATAAAATTATCATGAATTTGTTCTTGAATATTTTTTAATCTATCAATGTCTTCCTGTTTTTCTTCTTTGAAAGGATCAAGAAAACTTTTACTTTTTCCAGATGTATACACTCTTCTTTCTATTCCAACTTTTTTTAAAAAATCAACAAAACCAAAACCTGGTGAAATAACACCAATTGATCCAATAACAGAGTTTTGATCAATATATATTTCATCAGCAGCACATGCTAACCAATAACCACCAGAAGCTGCAACATCTTCAACGAATGCTAATACTTTTTTGTTTTTTTCCTTTGCCAGATCAATGATCCTTTTTGCTATTAAAGAGGATTGTGTAGGAGAACCTCCAGGTGAATTAATGACCAAACCTACAACAGGAGATTTTTTATCAGCAAATAACTTATCAATTAACTTTTCTAAATTATTGATTGCTAAACCAGAGCCTGTTAAGCCTGACTGTGATGATATAATGCCAGATAAACGTAAAACCGGTATTGTAGTACTCTTCGAAAATAACCTTTTAAACATAATATCTAATAACAAATGTTAATCTTTTCTTAAAGAGTTATGTAGCATTTGTTTGTAATTTTAGTAATTTGAGTTTAAGTGCGTCAATTAAGTTAATGAATTAACATAATATTCTAATAGTTAAATAATATGGATAATGTTCTTCCACTTAGAAAAAAAAATTTTTCATTTGAAAATGAAATCAGAGAATTAACAGATCTATGCAAAGAAGACCTTGTATCCGTAAATACTATAATCCTTGATAAATTAGATAGCAATGTACCTTTAGTTCATGAAGTTGGAAAATACCTTATCTTATCAGGGGGAAAGCGATTACGACCTCTTTTAACTGTTTCAAGTTTTCATATGACAAGAAATGAAACTAGTGAAATTGCAAATAAAATGAATCATATCGGTCTATCTGCAGCAGTAGAATTTATTCATACAGCAACACTATTACATGATGATGTAATAGATGAAAGTAAACAAAGAAGAGGAAAACCTACGGCAAATGAGAAATGGAAAAATAAAACAAGTGTATTAGTTGGTGATTTTTTATTCAGTAGGGCTTTCCAATTAATGACAAAATATGGCAACACTGAAACATTAAAAATATTAGCTGATACTAGTGTTGTAATTTCTGAAGGAGAGGTTTTAGAACTCGCTAATGATAAAAATTTAGAAATAAATGAAAATATTTATTTTGAAGTTGTAAATGCAAAGACTGCTTCTTTATTTAGTGCAGCGTGTCAAGTTGGATCAATTAGTGCTCTTGGAACAGAGGCTGAGGTTAATGCATTAAAATCATTTGGAACAAACTTTGGGATGACTTTTCAATTAATTGACGATGCTATTGATTATTCTTCAAATAAAAAAATATTAGGAAAAAATACTGGAGATGATTTTAAAGAAGGTAAAATTACTCTTCCAATAATATTAGCATACGGAAGATCAAATGATAAAGAAAAAAAATTTTGGGAAAGAACAATATCTGATCTTAATCAAAATGATGGTGATTTTGAAATGGCATTAGAAATAATTAATAAATATCAATGCATTGAAGATACTCTTACAAGAGCAAATCATTTCTCAAATGTAGCTATAGACTCAGTTGATATATTTAAAGATAATATTTACAAAGAAAAATTAGTATCCCTTGTTTCAAAAAGCGTTTCAAGAATTTATTAATTAATATTCCTCATAAGATTTTACCTCTACTAATTCAGAGCCAAAAGTTTTATTAATATCATTTTTTACTTTTGCTCTTTCATCATTGGTAAAATAGACACTTCTTGCTAGATCAATAAATGTTTGATCAAATAATTTTTTTCTTTCGCATTCTCTAATATCATCTTCTATATCCCACAATTTAGAATTTATATTTACTAGCTTTAGAAGAAAGTCATTTATTTCATCTTCAGAAATATATTTCTTTAATGTTTTCTGAAGAAATTCTAATTCTTTATTTACATGTTGAAGTTTTATTGAATCAGAGATGTTTTTCTTTTTAATCATTAAAATAGATATTTTATCTACTAATTCGCCTAAGGAGATTGGAGTATTTATTAACATTAGATTATATTATAATTCTCATCATATCTTTTTATATCATTTTCATCGAGTATTTCACCGTACCACATTTCTATGATTATTAAATTTTTAGAACCTTTATTAGCAATTCTATGAAGGGCGCCTTTAGGAATAAAAATATTTTCATTTTCTACAAGATTTATAGTTTTTTTATCTAAAGTAACCTCAACTTCACCTTCTGCAACGAGCCAATGCTCAGAACGATGCTCATGATTTTGTAAAGACAACATTCCTCCTGGTTTAATAAAAAGTTTTTTAACAAGAAATTTTTTACCTGATTTTAAAATCTCATAGTATCCCCAGGGTTTTTGAACAATAGAATTCATTATGAATGTTTATTTATATATTATATATCTATTTTTAAATGATAAAAATTTCACCATCTATATTATCAGCTGATATACTAAAATTAGAAGAAGAAGTTAAACTTTTAGACAAGAATGGCGCTGATTATATTCATATTGACATAATGGATGGCCACTATGTCCCCAATATTACTTTTGGACCAAATATAGTTAAGTCATTAAGAAAGGTTACCTCTAAAATTTTAGATGTGCATCTTATGATTAAACCAGTAAAGCAATATATTAATGATTTTGTAGAAGCTGGCTCAGATATCATTTCTTTTCACCCTGAGGCTGATGATAATCCAGAAGAAATTATTAAAATGATAAGTGATGCTGAAATTAAAGCAGGAATTGCCATACACCCTGATGTAGATATTGCAAATATTGATCATTTATTTAGTAAAGTTCAACAAATAATAGTTATGACAGTCACACCTGGTTTTGGCGGTCAAAAATTTATGCATGATCAAGTGCAAAAAATTAAAGATTTAGATGAAATTAGAAAAAATAATAATTATAACTATGAGATAGCTGTTGATGGTGGAATAAATAATGAAAATGCAAAAATATCTAAAGATAATGGAGCTGATGTGTTAGCAGTAGGTTCTTATTTATTATCTCAAAATCAAAATAACTATAATAAAATTATAAATTCCTTAAGATAATGGACTGGGATAAATTAAAATCATTTTACGAAATTGCAATTTCAAGAAGCATTTCTAAGGCAAGTGCTAAACTAAATATTAGTCAATCTGCACTTAGTAGACAAATACAAGATCTCGAATATGATTTAAAGACGCCTTTATTTATAAGACATCAAAAAGGTGTAAGGTTAACAGAGCAAGGTGAAAATTTATTTAATACTGTAAATCAAATAAATTTTTCAATTTCTGATTTTGAAAAAAAATTATTAGATAAAAAAACTAAACCAGTAGGAAAATTAACAGTAAGCACAACTGTTGGTTTTGGATCGGCTTGGCTCACACCAAGAATTACTAAATTTGCTAATCAATATCCAGAGATAGATGTAAATTTAATTATGAGTGATGAAGAAGTTGATTTATCTGCAAGAGTTGCTGATGTTGCAGTTAGAGTAAAGAAACCAACACAGGCAAATTTAATTTTTAAAAAATTTGTTAATTTTCATAACCACATTTACGGTTCTTCAGATTACTTACAAAAAAGTGGAATACCAAGAAATGTAAATGATTTAGATAAACATGATTTAATTTGCTTTGGAGCCGGATTACCTTCTCCTGTTTCTAATATTGATTGGATATTAAAAATTGGAAAAGAAGGAACAAAAAGACGACCTAAATTTAGAGTAAATAGTATTTACGCGATGTCACTTGCAATTGAAAAAGGTGGAGGTTTAGCATCTTTACCTGATTACATGGTTGCAGATAAACCTCAGCTTGTACGTGTTCTGCCAAACTTAGAAGGTCCATCATATCAAACATACTTTGTTTATTCTGAATCTTTTAAAAACGATAGAAGACTTGAAGTTTTTAGGGATTTTTTATTTAATGAAGCTAAAGATTGGCATTATTAGTCTTTGACTTAATTTTTTATTTTTGTATACCGTATCTACATTATGGGATATCCAAAAAAACATAGAGGCAGACGTAAAAGAGGCTCTAAATATAGAAGAAACAAAAAGCGTCAAAAGAAGAAATAATTAATACCTAACTTCTTTTTTAAAATCTAATTGAACATATATATATACAATGTTTAAATTTTTCACTGAACCAAAATGGTATGTATGGGCTTATGTAGGCTCAGTAGTCATTCTTACTTCTATATGGGTTCAAGTTCAAATTGATGTACAGATTAACGAATGGTTTGGTGAATTTTATGACATGATCCAAAAAGCACTGGGGACACCAAATGCTATAACTATGCAAGAATATATGGGTGCTTTATTTAGTTTTGCTCAACTTGCTGCTATTTCAATTGCATTAGGACTAGCAATTTCATTCCTAACTTCTCATTTTCTTTTTAGATGGAGAACAGCAATGGTTGAGTGGTACCATAGTGTTTATGATCAAGCGAGAACTATCGAAGGTGCAAGTCAAAGGGTTCAAGAAGATACGATAAAATTTAGTAGAATTATGGAAGGTCTTGGAACGAGCTTAATTGAGTCAGTTCTTGTGCTAGTAGAGTTCTTCCCTCTCTTAATGACTTTATCAGTTGGTATACCAATTTTATGGTTTGGTGATTGGCAATACGGTTTAGTATCTGGAGCATTTATATGGGCTGTCGGTGGTACAATTTTAATGATTGTACTAGCATGGTTACTAAGACTAGTTGGTATTGAATATGATCTTCAAAAAAAAGAAGCTGCTTATAGAAAAATTCTTGTTATTGCTGAAGATGATGGAAGTATTAGGCCTAAATCTTTAGAAGAACTTTTTCAAGGCGTTAGAGAAATTCACTTCAAAAGTTATTTGTATTATCTTTATTTTAGTATTGGAAGATTAGCTTACCTACAAGCTAATGTTCTTGCTGCTTACATTTTTTTAGCACCAGCAATTGTTGCAGGTGTCATGACACTTGGAGTTATGCAACAAATTATAAGAGCTTTTGGAAGAGTTGAAGGATCTCTACAGTATTTATTTAGAGCATGGCCTACAATTATAGAACTTGCTAGTGTGTATAAAAGATTAAGAGAATTTGAGAATAAAATAGAAAAAAACATTCAGGATGAAAAAACTGGTATAGTACGTTAGTGATTTTTCTAGCGTTTATTATTATTCCAATAATAGAAATAAGCATTTTTATAACAATTGGTTCCAATATTGGAATTTTAAATACTATCGCAATCATACTAACTACTGCTTTAGTGGGAATATTTCTTGTTCGTAGACAAGGAATAAAATTATTATTTGATGCACAACGAAATTTATCACAAGGAGTAATGCCTACTGAAGAAATAAAAGGGGGTATTTTCTTATTAATTTCGGGGTTGCTATTAATTACTCCTGGTTTCTTTACTGATTGTATTGGTTTTGCTGTCTTCTTAAAACCTGTTCAAAATTTAATTGCTAATCAAGCCAAAAAATATTTTAACTCACGTATTCGCTATTAGCGGGTCAATTTTTTTTATTAATTCTTTTAATATTAATACTAATTTTTCATTTGCAGGATCTTCAATTTTTTTAAGTGGAGGTAAAACAATATTCCAATCAGGAATATTATCAACAATTGAAAAATATGCTTTCATTAAACTTATTGGTTCATGTGAAGTAATAACTTTACGAATTTGCTGCAGTAGATTTTGTAAATTGGCAAAATTTTTAATGCTACTTTCATTTTTATGATTTTTTAATATGAAGCTCAGTAATTTACCACATACATTAGTACCAGCTGTAATTGCTCCTGCTCCTCCTCGCTTACAAATATTTAATGCTAAACTGTCATGACCACAAAATACAGCAAAATCATTAAAATATTTTATAACCTTCATCATTCTATCGCTATCCCCACTAGAGTCTTTTAATCCAACTACATTTTTTGGATACAGCTTTAATAAAATTTCAATCATCTTAAAATTAATTGATACGTAAGAATTTTGAGGAATATGATACAAAACATATTGTAGATCACTCTCACCTACTCTTTCAATAATATTTCGATAATAATTTATGACACCTTCATTTGTAACATTCTTATAATAAAAGGGAGGAAGTAAAAGAACAGCTCTTACTTTGTGACTAGCAGCATGTTTAGTCATATCAATTGCATCATTCAAGGATGAAGATCCTGTTCCAGGCATAAGGATATTAGGATCGATACGATTTGATACTAAAAAATCAAGATGATCTTTTTTTTCTTGGACTGAAAAACTATTTGCTTCTCCTGTAGTGCCAAATATTGCAAGACCGTCATGACCTTGTCTCATTAAATATTGACAATGACGAAGGTAGAGATCTTTGTTGATTGATAAATCATTTTTTACAGGTGTTAGTGCAGCACTAAAGACCCCAGATATTTTATGCATAAAAATACAATAAGATAAATCCTAATAAAACTCTATAAATAATAAAAATATTAAAGGTTGAACTTTGTATTATTCGCATCATGATATTAATTGATACTAGAGCAGCAATACATGCAACGATTGCTGCAAATAAAGATTGGTACAAATTAATATTAATCTCAGGGCTACTTATAAAATCTAAACTTGTTAAAACTAAAGACGCTAAAATAATAGGAATAGATAAAAGCATAGAAAAAATTGCTGCAGATGATCTATCAAATCCTAAAAAACGCGCTCCAGTAATTGTAACACCTGCTCTACTTGCCCCAGGTATAAAAGCTAAAACTTGAAACATACCTATGATAAAGGCCTGCACATAACTCATATTCTTCCATGAAGATATTTTCATTTTAAAATGATCTGCTACAAATAATAGAGCAGCAAAAACAACACTTGTGACCGCAACAACTTTGATATCTCTAAAATATAATTGAACAAAATCAAAAATAAAAAATCCAACTATTACGGCAGGTATTGTTGAAATAATAATTTTAATTAAGTTATTATTACTTACAAGCTGAAAGGAGAAAAAACTCTTAATTAATGTTTTTATATCAGATCTTAGATAAATTATAACTGCTAATAATGTTCCAACATGAACGGCAACATCGGTAAAAAGACCTTGGTCTTGCCAACTGGTTAATTGTGATACAAGAACTAAATGCCCAGAAGAACTAACTGGTAAAAATTCAGTGAAGCCTTGGACAATACCAATGATAAAATATTGAAGTTCAAACATTAACCAAAGATTATTTTGCTCAATTTTTTACCACTTGGAAGGGGTTCAGAATTTTTATTAGAAAAATATTTCTCCATAAAATTTAAATAAACATTGTAATCTTTTAAAATTTGCATTTTTTGAACTTTATATTCATCATCACTCTCTTCCATTTTAACTAATTCCGTATCAGTTTGAGACATTGCTTCTGGTATTGTCGTAAAAGGCCTCTCCTGATTAATAACTAACCTTTCATGTAACTCCCGGTGAAGCATTTTAAAATCTTCTTTTGATAGAGTTTTTGGACTTTCATCAAATATAAGTCTTTTTAAAATAAAGTTTGCTCTTGGCTCTTTAATTGAAAGAGCAATTTTATATTTTTCATTCCAATCATCTTGTTCGTGAAATTTAGCTATTTCAGTTGATTGTTTAAAATCAAGAAAGGCATTTGCTGCACTTTCTGGAAATATATTATCTTGCGATTTTTCGTCTTCTTTTTCAATACGCCTATCAATTTCCATAAGTTTAAACTTGTCTGCTAAATCTTTATTTTTAAAAACTATTTTCGCTCTTTCATTAAGAACATCTGAACCAATTTCATCGTAAGGCTCGTAATTAGCAGCAATCTTACCTGGTAGAATAATAGGATGCTGATTAGTAATAACGTATCTATTTTTCCTTTTAATAAGTTTTTTAAATTCTTCAGAATTAGCTTCGAGTAATGGCATCGGATCATGAGCTAAATCAATTGTGTGAAACCAACCATTGTATTGTGACTCACATACCATCGACAATGCTTGAAGTTTAATTCTTCCCCCAAAACTTGTCATAAAACAAAAACCTTTATTTTTATTTATATATTCAATGGTATCTTCTTTACTCATTGTCATTTGAAGCTGATTCCAATTAGTTGTATCTACTTCGTTAATATATTTTGTCAGAGCAATTGATGTCTTAACATCTGAAAATGCATCGTGAGCAAATTCAACAGGCAAGTTGTTCATCTCTGCAATTTTTTCTAATTTAAAACTAGGATTACCTCTTTCTGTTAAAGGTGTTTTTATACTTGATGGGTTGATGGCATATAAACCTCTCGCTAAATTTAATGTATCTCCCCTACTCTTTCTTGTTACATAAGGATAAAACATATGACTAAACAAATTGTATTCGAGAACTGATTCATCAAACTCTATTATGTTGTGTCCTATAAAAGTAGAACTTGGATCATCTTTTTTCCATTGATCAAAAGTTTCATTAATTTTTTTCATCAATTCGTAAGATGATTGAGGGGCATCAAGTGCCTCTCTCATACCTTTAAGTGTTGTTATTAATGCACCAGGTTGAGAAATCACTGATGTTCGAGGTCTGCAGAACTCATTCATATTTTGATTTGTTTGATTAAATTTGGAGTCAGTAACTATTGCAGCAATTTGCATTATCTGCTCCCATTTTGGAGTAGTACCAAAAGCAGTTGGATATTCTTTCTTACCTCTTCCAGATGTTTCTAAATCGTAAAATATATATTTTGACACTGATAAATAACCTTATTGGTATTTATAGACTATTAATTATCTCTTTTGGACCAATAAAAATGATAGAAAATAGTAGCTGCAATGGCAACAAAAAGAGAGATAAAAGCTATATAAATTATAGTTGCGATTGCCCAGTAAGCTACGGCTATTAAAAGACCAATAGTTGTTATCCCAGCCCAAAAATAGATCAGTCTTTCTAAAAATAATTGCATACTGTATCTATTATACAATAATTATAGAAGTTTATCAATTTCCTCTCTAGAAGGCATGGAATTTGCTGTTCCAATTTTCGTCGTTGATAAACCAGCTGTTGCACTGGCAAATTTAAGCGCATCTTTAATATTTTGACCTTCGGTAATTGCCGCAGCAAAACCAGCGTTAAATGCATCGCCAGCACCAGTAGTATCAACTACTGGATTTGAAAGATTAGCTATAGGTAAAGAAAATTTTTCATCATTGTTGGCAAAAAAAGCTCCTTTTTCTCCAAGAGTAATAACGACATTTTTAATTCCTTTTTCTAATAATTGAATTGCAGCTTTTTCAGCATCCTCATGAGTTTCAACATTGTGATCAACATAAAAACTTGCTTCCGTTTCATTTGGTGTAAAATAATCAATCATAGAAAATAAAGATTCATCTATTTCAGCAGCTGGAGCAGGATTTAAAATTGTTTTTACATTTAAATTATGTGCTTTTTTTAATGCATAGGTAACTACATCCTTTGGTGCCTCTAGTTGTGTAAGAAATATACTTGAGTTTTTAATTGCCTCTTCTGCTTTATCTATATCTTCAATGGTAATTGCACCTGCTGCACCTGGAAAAACATTAATAGCATTGGCTCCAGTTCCTTCATTTACAAGTATGCCTGCAGCGCCAGTCGAATGATCATTTGAAATAATTACATTACTATAATCAACACCAGAATTTTCATAAATCTCTGTTGCCATAGATCCAAATTGATCATCACCAATCTTTGAAATAAAAAAAGTTTTTGAACCAGCCTTAGCTGCAGCTACAGCTTGGTTTGATCCTTTGCCACCAGGACCAATAACAAAATTTTTACCAAGAATAGTTTCTCCCTCAACAGGAATTTTTTCTCCAAAAAAAACGAGATCAGCAACAAAAATACCAAGAATACTAATCGACATAATTATTTATCGATTATCCAAACAGTACCATCTGGTTTAATAACACCTTTTGTTAAAATAAAATTACAGTAAGGTCGTCTTTCACTTGTTGTAATATAGGCATAGGTTGATCTTGATTGCTTATAAAATTCTTGTCTTTCGTATGAACCTATTTTCCAATGATCTCCTGATACTTCCTTAATTGCATCAATTACTTCTTTATTAGCGTCATTAATTTCATTTGGTTGATTATCAACTTCCATTCGGTGAACGGCAGAGTCTACAAAGCTGTCTAATGGAAAAACAGATAAGACAGCTCTCATAACAGTTGTCATATCAAGGCCGTCTAATCGGTGAACTCTATTATGATTTGAGTGAGCAGGATAATTAATATCGGATATAACGAGTCTATCGCCATGACCCATTTCTCGCAGTGTTTTTAATATATCAGGACTTAAAATAGGATCGACGTTAATTAACATATTATTAGTATATCACTCTCCGTATGGGATCCAAATATTTTTTACTTGTGTACTTTGATATAAAAACTCCTTTAAGAAATCTTCTTCTTTCGAAGACCAATCAAGATTTTTTGATTGTGGACACCAACTTCTCTTTAAATTTGATGTTGTACTTTGAAAAACTTTTAAACGCTCATTATTATTTTCACTAAAATACCAAATACCATCGATATTTTCATGTTCTGCTAAGATTTTATTCAAACTATTTTGTTTAGTTGTAAGGATGTTAATATAACCTGCCGGAACATCAGAGGTTTCAAGTAGTTGATATAATTCTGTTGCTAAAAGAGACGTATTTTGACCTGGAACAATAATACTAGCATTTCCTGCAGCAAAATTTGCTGCTAATGTTGTAATTAAACTTAAAAGAGGAAAATCATCATTTAAAATATTTGCAATAACACCTATCGGTTCTTTAACGGCTAGTGTTAAACCTCTTATAGGAGGATTATGTATAGAGCCTTCAAACTTATCAGCCATAGCACCATAATAAAATAATCTTTCAATTGATTGATCAAATTCTTTTTCGGCATCTTTTTGAGTAATACCAATTAGAGATGATAGTAAGCTAGAAAAGGTATTTTTTCGATTTTGTAAATTTTCGGCTAAGTAATAAAGAATTTGAGCTCTATTAAAGTTAGTGGAAGATTTGCTAATTGCTTTAGATGCAACCTCTACTGTATCTCTTACATCTTTGCGATTTGCGTTTGGAACATCACAAATAAAATTATTATGAGCATCATAAGAAGAAAAGGAATAACCACTATCAGGTCTTTTTTGTTTACCTCCAATATATAATTTTGGAGTTCTATCGATAGAATTAGATGATTGACCTTTAGATGATTTTTTTCCTCTTTTTGACTTAGAAAAAGGAAGTGGTAATTTTGAATATGCTCTAATACCTTCTGAGCCACCTTCTCTTCCAAAACCACTTTCTTTGAATCCTCCAAAACCACATGCAGCATCAAATAAGTTTGTAGAATTTATCCAGATGACTCCAGCTTTTACTTTTGGAGCAATATCTAAAGCTAAGTTAATATTTTCAGACCAAATACTTGCCGCAAGTCCGTATGGAGTATTATTTGCAATGGATACAGCTTCACTAGGTGTTCTAAATGTCATTGTTGTTAAAACTGGCCCAAATATTTCTACTTGAGCAATAAAAGAAGACGGCGTTACATTTGTAAATAAAGATGGGGGGTAAAATAAACCATTTGTTGGACATGACCATGAAGGTTGCCATAATTTATTTCCATCCTTTTGTGCTTTATTTACTAAAGAATTAATTTTTTTAAGTTGGACTGGTGCAACTATAGCGCCAATATCAATAGACTTATCTAATGGATCACCAACACGAAGTTTTTCCATTCTTTTCTTAAGTTTTTGGATAAATTTTTTCTCAATACTTTCTTGTACTAAGAGTCTTGATCCAGCACAACATACTTGACCTTGATTAAACCAAATCGCATCAACAACACCTTCTACTGCGCTATCTAGATCAGCATCTTCAAAAACAATAAAAGGTGATTTGCCTCCAAGTTCCATTGTCATTTTTTTATCTGGATTAGTATTTGTTTGAATTATTTTCTTTCCAACTTCAGTTGATCCAGTAAAGGCAATTTTTTTAATATCTTTATGCGATGTTATATGTTCACCAGTCGAACCATCTCCTGTAATAATATTAATTACACCTTGTGGAATTTTAGCTTTTTCACAAAGTTCAGCAAAATAAAGCGCTGTTAAAGAAGTATACTCTGCAGGCTTTAAGACTACTGTATTGCCAAGAGCAATTGCCGGAGCAATTTTCCAAGCTAACATTAATAATGGAAAGTTCCACGGTATAATTTGCCCAACAACACCTATAGAGTTATCAGAGTTGTTTGTATTCCTAGCAGCCCACCCGGCATGATAATAAAAATGTCTAGCAACAAGCGGAATATCTATATCTCTTGTTTCTCTTATAGGCTTACCATTATCAATGGTCTCTAAAACAGAAATAAACCTTGAATTTTTTTGTATGAGACGTGCTAGGGCATATAAATATTTTGATCGATCAAACGATGAAAGTTTTGACCATTTGACATGAGCTTTTTTGGCAGCACTAACAGCAACATTTACATCTTTTTTTGAAGCAACAGACAATGTTGCTATTTTTTTATTTGTAGAAGGGTTAATTATATTTAATTTTTTTGAGCTAGACGATTTTACAAATTCACCATTAATAAAATGATTATTTGGATTTTTTAAATTTTTTATCCAGCTATTAACTTCTTTGCTGTCTTCTGGTGCTGGCCCATAAGATATATTTTGAAAATTTTTAATAACTTTATCCATATTATCCTATTGCAAGTTTCTCTTTATTTGCATATCTGCCACTAGTGTAGTGATAAAGTTGTCTTTCTATATCAATTAATAAACTAGAAGCACCAATTCGCAATAATTTAGGATTAACCCATTCAAATCCTAGTTCTTCTGCTACTAATATTAAAAATTCTAAAACAGATTTGGCCGTTGATATTCCACCTGCAGGTTTAAAACCAATTTTTTTTCCAGTTTTTGTATGAAAATCTCTAATCATTCTCAACATGACAAGACTATTATTAAGATTTGCATTTATACTTTCTTTTCCTGTTGATGTTTTAATAAAATCGGCACCAGCCATCATACAAACCAAAGAAGCTTTTGCTACATTTCGAAGAGTCTCAAGATCACCAACACCAAGAATAGCTTTAATTTTTGTTTTACCTGCTATTTCTTTAAAACTGCGAACCTCATCATATAATTTTTTCCAGTTATTTTGGAGAACATATCCTCTATTGATAACAATATCGATTTCATCAGCACCATCTTTAATAGAGTCAGAAATTTCTTTTTTTCTAGTCGTATATGATGATAAACCTGCAGGAAAACCCGTAGAAACTGCTGCAATTGGTATTTTGTTTTGAATAAGTTTTGTACAATCTTTTATTAGATGATGATAGACACATACAGCCCCTACTCTTACTGCATTATTTTCTATTCCTAAATCCTGAAGAATATAATCATCAATCGGATTAAGGGCTTTATTACACAGTCTTTCAACTTTTCCAAAAGTGTCATCACCACTTAGCGTAGTAAGATCAATTAAAGTAATAGCTTTTAACAACCAAGCGACTTGAAATTCCTTTTTTACAGTTCTTCTTTTAGTTAAGGTAGATGTTCGACGTTCTACCGCACTCAAATTAATTTTTGTGTTGTCAATCCAGCTTGTATCTAAGTTATAAAATGTTTTCTTTGTCATCGAATTAAATTTTTTCTTCTGTTATTGGTCTACTTAGTAAATTACTTAGTTCTTCTTTTAAATCATGTTGCTTATAAAGTATATTGTATACAGACTCCATTATTGGCATATCAATATTTTTTTTCTGTGAAATATTATAGACTGCTTTAACTGTATAATAACCCTCTGTTACTTCTTGCGATTTTAAAAGATCTAAAAAATTATCATATTTTGAAGAAGCTAATTTAATACCAAACTGTGTATTACGAGAATTTTTAGAGTTACATGTTAAAATTAGATCACCAAGCCCGGATAAACCAAATAGTGTATTTTTATCAGCTTTAAATTTTTTTGTGTATCTTGTCATTTCTGCAAAAGATCTTGAAATGAGTGCGCTTTTAGCATTTTCGCCTAAATTCAATCCTTCTGCAATGCCTGCAGCTATTGCATAAATATTCTTTAACGCACCACCTATTTGCGTTCCGATTAAATCATTTGAATAATAAATTCTAAACTCTTTGTTAGGTATAAGTTTAGAAATATTCTCAAAATCTTTTTTATCTTTTGTTGCAAGCGTTACTGCAGTTGGTAAACTTTGAGATACTTCATTTGAAAAAGATGGGCCTGATAAAATACTAATTGATTTAAACGGCATCATTTCTTGAAATACATCTGTTAAAAATTTTGAGGACGATATTTCTATGCCTTTAGAACATATAATAATATGATGATTTTTATTATGTAATGTTGAATCCTTAACTACCTCCCTAATGTTTTGCGCAGGTAATGTTATAAATAAAAATTTAACATTTCTAATTTGTTTTAAAGAAGTAGTAGCAGTGACATTTTCATTAAATGAACTGTATTTTAATTTTGGATTAATTTTATGTTCATTTATTGATTTTACAATTTTTTCATCTCGAGCATAAATGATAACTTTATTATTACTTAATACTCGGGCAAGTGCACTACCCCAAACTCCTCCACCTAAAATTCCAATTGTCATACGTTTGATCTTTATCCGGTGAGGCAAATGAAGTCAATTTATGGTTTTTGGCTAAAACCTTGGGTATTTTTATGAAAAAACTGCATGATTGATTTTTGGAACTAGTATATGAGGTACCGTATATAAAAAGTATACTTTTTTGGAGGAAATATGAAAAAATTACTTCTAGCTGTTATTGTAAGTTTGTCGACTGTAACGACTGCTGCATTAGCAGAAATTAAAGTAGGAATTATTCTTGGTTTTACAGGACCAATTGAATCTTTAACTCCTGCTATGAGAGATGGTGCTAGAATGGCATTTGATGAAGCATCAAACTCTGGAAATCTTTTAGGTGGTGAATCAATTACTATCTTAGAAGCTGACTCAACTTGTGTAGACTCTGCTGCTGCAACTGCTGCTGCTGAGGATCTAGTTGCACAAGGGGTAACTGCTATTATGGGCGCTGACTGTTCAGGTGTAACAGGTGCAATTAATGCAAACGTTGCGGTACCAAATGGTATCTTAATGGTATCTCCATCTGCAACTTCACCAGGTCTAAGTAAAGTTCCTGATAATGGAACTTTTTGGCGTACTGCCCCATCTGATGCAAAAGGTGGTCAAGTATTAGCTAAACTTGCTTTAAGCAGAGGAATTGAAAGTATAGCTGTAACGTATACTAACAATGACTATGGAAAAGGCTTAGCTGAAGTATTTGAAGCTTCATTTGCTCGTGGTGGTGGAACTATTACAGCATCTGCAGCACACGAAGATGGTAAAGCAGATTATTCATCAGAAGTTGGTGTTCTTGCATCAGCTGGTGGAGACGCACTACTAGTAATTGGTTATATCGATGATGGTGGAAAAGGAATGATTGAAGCATCTTTAGATTCAGGTGCGTTTGACACTTTTGTTCTTTCTGATGGTATGATCGGTCAATCAATTGTAGATAATATCGGTGCTGATCTTGAAGGATCATTTGGTTCTATGCCAGGTGCAATTTCAAAAGGTTCAGCTAAGTTTGGCGAACTAGCAGCTGCAAATGGCATGGACGGAAGTGCTCCATATGTTGGAGAGTCTTATGATGCTGCAGCAATTATTGCTCTTGCAATTCAAGCTGGTGGATCTGCTGATAAGCAATCAATCCTAAACAATATTGCTAAAGTATCTAACGCTCCAGGTATTGTAATTAACCCTGGTCAATTATCATACGGCTTACAAATGTTAGCTGCAGGTAAAGATATTGATTACCAAGGTGCAACAGACGTAGAATTTAATGCGTTTGGTGATGCTGCTGGTGCGTTTAAAGAGTTAGAAGTTAGTGGTGGCGAATTCGTTACTGTTGGCGCTCTTTAATACTTAAAAATTATTTTAATTTAACCCCAGCTTTTTGCTGGGGTTTTTTTATGAATGCCTTATTTTTTCCGGTATAATTCCTTTCGGCCTATATCGTAAAATTAATAATAAAATTAAACCCATAAATAAGTATCTAAAGTATGGAACGCTATCTAGTAAATGTAGTTTTAAAGCATTAGTTGGCTCTAATCCTATTGTAAGTTGATTAATAATAAATGTTGTAAGTGGTGCTGCTTCAATCCAAGAAAACCATATGACAAAACCTCCAAATATCGCACCTAAATTATTTCCACTACCACCTACAATAACCATAATCCAAATAATAAAAGTGAAACGAAGTGGTCGATATCCTGAAGGTGTAAATAATCCATCTAAAGTAACAAGCATTGCTCCTGCAACACCTACAATTGCGGCTCCTATTACAAAAATAATTAAATGTTGTTTTACAACATCTTTCCCCATAGCATTTGCGGCTGTTTCATTATCTCTTATAGCTCTCATCATTCTTCCCCAAGGTGATAATTGGGCTTTGTTGGCAAAATAAAAAATTATCAACATAACAATCAAAAATAAAATAGCGTAAGATAATTTTACAAATATTCCTGAACCATCAATTATAAGATTGTTTAATACTTGTTGTCTATCACTTACATCAATAATGTTATTTAACTTTGATGAATTAAGATATGTAACTAAATTTATAAACCAATCAGCATTTTGCAAATCAATTTCATAAGGAACTGGCCTCTTTAAACCGATTACATTTTTTACCCCTCTAGATAACCATTCTTCATGTTTTAAAACACTAACAACTATTTCTGAAATACCAAGAGTAACAATAGCAAGATAATCTGATCTTAATCCGAGAGCTACTTTACCAATTACAAAAGCGACACCTGCAGCAAATAAACCTCCTACAATCCAAGAGAAAATTATTGGTAGTCCAAGACCACCTAAAAACCCTGCTATTGCAGGATTAACATCTTCAATATTATGTGTAGCATTTAAATAAAAGTGTCTGATAATTAAAATACCAAAAAAAATTATTAGTGAATTTAAAATGTACCTATTTCTTTTTTGAATTACTGTTTTATTAATATACATTACAGCTATCACCAAAACGAATAGCAAAACAAAACTAATACCTAATCCTCTACCTCCAGCCTGCCATGACTCTGCAATGGGAGGATAAGAAACAAGCACTGCTGCTAATCCACCCATGGCAAGAAAACCCATTACACCAAAATTAATTACTCCTGCATAACCCCAAGAAATATTAACTCCCATTGTCATTATTGCTGAAATAATGCACATATTTAAAATTACTAAACTTACTGACCATCCTTGAATAAAGCCTACAAAAATAAATAATGAGATCATGATTGTAATAGCTACCCATTCATATCTTTCAAACTTCATCATAAGACTCTTCCCTTAAATATACCTGATGGTCTAATTAATAAAACGATGACTAAAATTGAAAATGATACAGCAAATTTATAATCTGTTGAAAGCAATTGTACTAAACCAGTTGGCTCAATTGAACTTGGGAGTAAATAGACAAAAAATTTCTTGTAAGCATATGTTACCATAATTTCGGAAAACGCGATGACATAACCACCTACTACAGCTCCAAAAGGACTACCAATTCCTCCAACAATTGCTGATGCAAATATTGGCAAGACTAAATTGAGATAAATAATTGGCTTATAACTTTTATCTAATCCATAAAGTGTACCGGCAACGCATGCCAAGACGCCTACTATAATCCATGTAGTAAAGACTACTCTATCAGGATTAATACCAGATAATAATGCTAAATCTTCATTATCAGAAAATGCTCTCATTGATTTTCCAGTTTTTGTTTTTTGCAAAAACCAAAAAGTAAAAGTTAAAAGTAAAATAGTAATTAATATTGTAATAACTTGAGATGATTTTAATGCTAATCCTTCATTTAAACCTGTCATTACTTTAAACTGTTTCGCTTTCATTATAAATTTCTGCCCATCAGAAAATTTTATAGTTTCTGTTCCAATTATAATTCTTATTATTGCATTTATTACGAACATAACCCCTATTGAAACCATTGCTAAAACAACAGGAACACTTTTTTGATATCTGTAATATTGAAAAACAAATTTATCAGAAATAATACATAAGATAATTGTTGCTATTATTCCTATGGGTAAAGCTAACAAGGCAGTTGGAAGAATTCCTAAACCAATATTTTGCGATTGAAAAAACCACGTAAATAAAATTGTTATCATCGCTCCAAATGACATAATTTCACCGTGTGCAAAATTTGCAAAACGAAGTATGGCATAAACAAATGTAACTCCAAGTGCTCCAAGTGCAAGTTGAGAGCCATAAGAAATGCCTGGAATGATAATAAAATTTAAAAGTACAATTATAGAATTTAGAAAATCAATCATTTTACCCTCCTAAAAAAGACTTTCTAACTTCTGGATTATTCAATAGTTCTTCACCTGAACCTTCTCTACTATTTTTTCCATTTACTAATACGTACCCTCTATCAGCAATACCAAGTGCTTGTTTTGCATTTTGTTCAACCATAAGTATGCCAACACCAGTTTTGCGAACTTCTATAATTCTTGAGAATAACTCATCCATTACTATTGGTGATACTCCTGCAGTTGGTTCATCTAACATTAAAATTTTAGGTTTAGTCATAAGTGCTCTGCCAAAAGCTACTTGTTGTCTTTGACCTCCAGATAATTCTCCTGCACTTTGATTTCTTTTTTCTTTCAAAATAGGAAAAAGGTCATAAACATCATTAATGGTATGAATAATGTCATCCTTTCTTAAAAATCCTCCCATTTCTAAATTTTCTTCTACTGTCATACCAGTAAACACATTGTTTGTTTGAGGAACAAATGCCAATCCTAAATTAATTCTGTTTTGAGGTAGCATTGAAGAAATTTCCTCATTTGAATATTCAACAGACCCTGAAGTTAAACTTAACATGCCTAGCAATGCTTTCATTGCTGTTGATTTCCCTGCTCCATTTGGACCAACGATTACAACAATTTCACCCTCATTAACTTCTAGATTAATATCTTTAATAATATCGACCCCTCCATATCCAGCGGTCAAATTTTTACCAATTAAGTGATTCATAAATTTCTAATTCTTATTAACGCCTTTTCCCAAATAAGCTTCTATAACTGTATCGTTATTTTTCACTTCATTAAAATTTCCTTTAAATAAAACTGAACCTTCAGCCATCACAATTACAGGATCGCAAATTTTTTCTATGAGATCCATATCATGTTCAATTACGAAAAAAGTATAATTCTTTTCTTTGTTTAATCTTAATATTGCATCCGTAATTTCATTAAGAAGTGTTCTATTAACTCCAGCTCCTACTTCATCAAGTAAAACGATTTGAGGATCAACCATCATGGTTCTCCCTAGCTCAAGTAGTTTTTTTTGACCACCAGATAAGTTACCTGCAAGTTCTTGAGTTAAGTGACTTAAATTTAAAAAATTTATTACTTCTATAGCTTTTGCTCTTATTTCTTCTTCTTGTTTCTTTACTTTTGAATTATTTAACAATGCATAAGATAATTTTTCACCAAATTGATTTGGAGGGACCATCATTAAATTCTCCAAGACTGTTAGTGTAGAGAATTCATGTGCAATCTGAAACGTTCTTAGAACTCCTTTTGAAAATAATTCGTGGGGTTTCAAAAAAGAAATATCTTCATTATTAAGAATAATCTTTCCCTCATCAGGATCATATAAGCCAGCAATAGTATTAAATAATGTTGTTTTTCCTGCTCCATTTGGACCAATTAAACCTGTAATTGAGCCCTTTTCAATTTTCATTGATGCATTATGGACAGCCTTTAAGCCTCCAAAAAATTTATTAACGTTATTTATTTCAAGCATTGTGCAATTTTTTTAAATTTCCATTTAATTCTGCATTAAGAACTAATCCTAGGGATATAATTATAGCAAGCATTGCTGACCCCCCATAAGATACTAAAGGTAATGGAATCCCAACAACAGGCATTAATCCAGATACCATAGATATGTTCATTATGACATATATAAATAAATTGCTACCAACACCTATAGATAAAATTCTACCAAAAATATGGTTTGACTTAATGCTTATGTAAAAACAGACTGAAATTAATAAAAGAAAAAGTATAATTATAAACATTGTGCCAATAAAACCAAATTCTTCTCCAATTAATGTAAAAATAAAATCAGTTTGTTTTTCAGGTAAATACTGTAGATAAGATTGAGAGCCTTCCAAAAATCCTTTACCAGTTAAACCACCTGATCCTAAAGCAATTTTTGATTGTATAAGTTGATATCCTCTTCCTAGAGCATCTGCTTCAGGGTTTAAAAAAGAGAAAATTCTATCTTTTTGATATGGTTGTAAATAATTTAAAGACAAAGGAATTGATAGAATTAAAACAAAAAAACCTAATACAAACTTCCAAATTCTTATTCCACTTGCAAATAGAATAAGAATTCCAAGCATTGCTATACTTAAAGCAGTTCCAAGATCTGGTTGAATAACTACTAAAATAAAAGGTAAAAATAAAATTAAAATTGGAAAAAACAAATTTTTTATGCGCTTAATTTGATCAAATTTTAAATCGTGATAAAACCTTGCTAATGCTAATATTATAGTAATTTTTATTAATTCTGAGGGTTGAATGCTAAAACCAAGTATATTTATCCATCTAGTTGCACCCTTACCAAAAACACCAATTAATTCTACTGAAAGCAAAAGCAACAATGATAAAATAAAAAAGATATACGCAAATTGATAAATGAACTTAATATTTATAAGAGCTAAAATAACAGCTAAAAATATAAAAAACGTTAATCTAATTAAATGTCTTGATGCCCAAGGACTATATGACCCTCCTGCGGCAGAATATAAACCTGCGGCACCGATAAAAGAAATTAAGATTACTAAAAAAATTAGTAAATAATTTAAGTTTTGAATTTTATTTAACATTATGTCTCTAAATTTTTTGTAAATTGAAAAATTTCTTTTGCTATAGGTGCTGCTGTCGATGCGCCTGAACCTCCATGTTCTATTACTACTGAAACAGCATATCTAGGTTTTTGGACTGGCATATATCCTACAAATAAAGCATGATCTCTTTTTTTCCACTCTACTTCTTTTTTTCTAAAATCATCACTTTCTCTTTCAGCCACAGTAATTCTTCTAACTTGTGAGGTACCTGTCTTACCTGCAAAAGGTGCTAACTCAGATCTAGAATTATATGCTGTACCCTTACTTTCATTTACAACTTTAAACATTGAATTTTTAATAATTTTAATTGCATTTTCATATTTTTCTAATTTTTCAAACTCAATCTCTTTATTTTGTTTGATAATATTAGGTTGTATATTTTTTCCATTAGAGGCAATAATAGATGTCATCACTGCAAGCTGTAATGGATTGGTTAATACAAAACCTTGACCAATTGCTGAGATTAGAGTCTCTCCAGGATACCAACTTTCATTATATTTTTTCTTTTTCCAATCACGTGAAGGAATAATTCCTTTTTTTTGATTAGGTAATGGAACATCATAAATTTTTCCTAAACCAAAATCTTCTGCAACTTTAGCAATTTTATCTATGCCAATTTTTTTAGAGATTTCATAAAAAAAAACATCACAAGATTCTTTAATTGCATTACTTACATTCATAGATCCATGACCATTACTTTTCCAACAATGATAAAGTCTTTCACCTAAACTAATTTTTCCATTGCAAAAATGTTTTGTATTTGTATCAATTACACCATGGACTATTCCCGCTATCGCAACAACCATTTTAAAAGTAGAACCTGGAGCGTATAAACCTTGAATACACCTATAAGTAAGTGGTGAGAGTTCATTTTCTAAAACTGAATCCCAATATTTCTTATTTGGTTTTTGAATAATTTTATTAGGATTATAAGATGGTGTTGAAGCCATACATAAGATGTTACCACTTTTTATATCCATTAGTACTGCAGACCCCGCTTTATGTTCTTTTAATAAATTTAAAGCATATTGTTGAATTCTTAGATCAATAGTAACCTGAATATCATCCCCTTTTTGACTATCTTTTCTGGATATTTCCCGAATTACTCTTCCAAAGGAATTAACTTCAATCTCTCTTTGTCCTGATTTACCTATTAGATAAGGGTTAAAACTTTTTTCAATACCATCTTTTCCTATTTCTAAATTAGGCATATTTGAAATAAAAGGTAATTCAACTTCTTCTTGATTTGGTTTATTTGTATAACCTATTAAATGAGAAACGGTATTATCAAATTGGTAAGTTCTCATATAATCCTGAGAAATAAATATACCCTCAATATTAAGTTTATTTGATTCTATTTTTTCAAGTTGTGACCAATTAATATTTTCTAAGACTTTTATTTTTTCAAATTTTTTTACTTTTTTAGATAATTCTATTATTTTTAGTCTATCACTAAAATCTATTTTTATAATTTGATTTAATTCATTTAAAGATTTATTTATATTTTTGGTATTTTCAGGAATTATATATACATCAAACACTTTAATATTAGATGCTAAAACTATTTTATTAGTATCATATATCTTCCCTCTAAGAGGGTATATAATTTCTACGTCTATTTGATTATTTTTTGAAAGAGTTTTATATTTTTGTGAATCCTTTATTTGAATATTATACAGCCTCCACCCCACAATACTAAAAAAGGATACTTTTAATAAATATAATAAAAAAGTTCTTCTATTTAGAACTGAATATTGTTTTTTTTCATCCGAATAGAACATTTCATTTATCCAATTTAGTAAATAAAAATACAGTGGGAATAAAAATAATTAAAGAAATTAAAAAGAAATTAATAAAGGAACTCATATTAAATTTATAATCATGTATTAGATTTGCCAACAATTGTTCGATTAGAAGCAAAATAATTAAAGTTATAAAATAAATAAATATTATTTGATACGAAGATAATCTAATTAAATATTTTTTTAGCAATATAAATAGTATTAAAAGAGATATAAATGTAATTAAATGAGCACCTATATTATTTAGTAAAAATATATCAAATAAAATTCCATATATAAGAGCTACAAAATAAAGGTAATAATGGTAATGATAAAAAATTAGATAAATTAAAGTTAAATGAAATAATACATAGAATCCATTATTGATATTAGGAAATAAGATAAAGGAATTTACTGAGATTGAGAAACTTATAATTAAAATGATATTTAGTTTAGAAGAGGAGTTAAGAAATTTGGAAAACTCCATTATTTTGAGATAACTATTTGTACATAATCAATATTTTGAAAATCAACAAATGGTAAAACAAAAAATCTATTTTTTTCAACTTTAGCTACTTTACCAACTAATAGATCTACAGGAAAAATTTGAGCTGTACCACTTGTTACTACAATATCTCCTAATCTTGGCATTTTATTTTCTTTAATAAATGCACTTACTAAATATTTTCCATCTCCTTTTCCAGTAAGTAAAGAAAAAATACCATCAGATATTGATTTTACTGAAATAGATAAATTAGGATCAGTCAAAAGCATTACTCTAGAATTATTTGATGTTGTATCAATTACCTTGCCTACTAATCCTCTTTCATTAATAGCTGACATATTTTTCTGAATTTTATCTTCATTGCCAGCGTTTAAGTTTATTAACTTTGAATAGATGGTATCATTTCTATTAACAAGAGATGCTGTTTTTATAAGGGTTAAATTATTATCAGTTGCATTTAATAATTTTTTTAAAACTTTATTTTCTCTTGAATTTTGTATTGCTAATGTCTGCCATTTTTTTAAACGTACAATCTCTTCTTGAAGTATTTTATTTTCGAATTTTAAACTTCTAAACTTATTGTATTCATCAACTAAATTGGAAAAAACATTTATTGGTGCTGATATAAATCTTGTAATTGGAGTAATTATTGAACTAGATAGATTTTTTATCCCATTAATAAGATACAAATCAGATTTTGAAAAAAAAACTAAAAGAAACGATAATGTAACAATAGAAATAATTGTAAAATTTTTTACTAAATTTGAGATTTGAAAAACTTTTATTTGGAACTTAGGTGCCATTTTAACATTTAATCAGAGGCAAATACATCACTCAAGTTAGATTTTTCTTCAAGAGCCTGACCTGTACCCATTACAACACATAATAGTGGGTCCTCTGCAATTGAAACTGGCAGGCTTGTTGATCTTCTTAATACCTTATCAAGATTAAATAAAAGTGATCCACCTCCTGTTAACATTATTCCTCTTTCAACAATATCAGCGGATAATTCTGCAGGTGTTTGTTCTAAAGCTCTTTTAATGGTATCAATTATTTGCGCAACAGGCTCAGCAAGAGCTTCTGCAATTTGTCTTTGAGAAATAGAGATTTCTTTTGGAAGACCTGTTATTAAATCTCTACCTTTTACACTCATGCTTCTACCATCTCCATCATCGGGTGGACTGGCAGAACCTATATATTTTTTCATTCTTTCAGCTGTAGTTTCTCCAATTGCTAATTTATGAGTTGTTCTCATATATTCCATAATAGCTTCATCAAATCGATCTCCAGCAGCTTTAACTGAAGTAGAATTAACAACACCTCCAAGAGATAACACTGCTACCTCTGTTGTTCCTCCACCAATATCGACAACCATAGAGCCTGTTGGTTCTGCAACTGGTAGACCTGCACCTATTGCAGCAGCAACTGGTTCTTCAATTAAATAAACTCTTCTTGCTCCAGCAGCATCAGCTGATTCTCTAATTGCTCTTCTTTCCACATTTGTTGCTCCTGAAGGAACACAAATAACTATTTGAGGATTTGATAGAGATCTTCCTTTATGAACTTTTTTTATAAAACTTTTTATCATTTGTTCAGCAACATTAAAATCAGCAATAACGCCGTCTTTCATAGGGCGTATTGCTTTTATTTTTCCTGGTGTTCTTCCTAGCATTTGTTTTGCTTCATTACCAACAGCTAAAACTTGTGTATTTCCATCATGTTCTATTGTTGCAACAACTGAAGGTTCATTAAGAATAACACCCTCTCCTTTTACATACACTAGCGTGTTCGCAGTACCCAAGTCAATAGCCATATCTTTAGAAAATAAACTAAAAAAACGATCAATTACCATTAATTAAACTCCTTCTATTTTTAAATTTGCTGAATTCTCTTTAATAGATTTAGTTTTTTTAAAGATCAATCTGTTTAATGCATTAATGTATGCTTTTGCTGATGCAACAATTATATCAGGATCACTTCCTTTTGCTTGTGATGAGAGATTATCATCTTCAAGTCTGACAGTGACCTCTCCTTGTGCATCAGTGCCAGCAGTAATTGCATTTACTTGGTAAAGTTTAAGTTTAAATTCAGTATTAGTAAGTTTTTTTATAGCATTAAATGTGGCATCAACAGGACCATTACCATTAATTTTTGTATTTTCCACTTTATCGTTAATTTCAATCTTTAATTTAGCCTCAGCTTTTTCAACAGATCCAGCATTTACTTCTAGAGATACAAATTTAATGTGTTCATCGTATGACGATGTTCTATCCTCTGCTAAAGCAATTAAATCCTCTTCAAATATTTCTTTTTTCTTATCTGCTAAATCTTTAAATCTTCCAAATAATTCCATTAAAGCATTATCACCTACTTCATACCCAAGTTCTTTTAACTTTTCTGAAAAAGCATGTTTACCTGAATGTTTTCCAAGAACTAGTGAGGATTTGTTAAGCCCTATTGATTCAGGGGTCATAATTTCATAAGTTCCAGCGTGTTTGAGCATACCATCTTGATGTATTCCTGCTTCATGAGCAAAAGCATTTGCACCAACTATCGCTTTATTTGGCTGAACTGGGAAGCCTGTTATTGATGATACTAATCTAGAAGCTTTCATAATAGACTCTGTTTTAATATCTGTATGAAAAGGCATTAGATCTTTTTTTACTTTTAAAGTCATTACAATTTCTTCTAATGATGAATTTCCAGCCCTTTCACCCATACCATTAATTGTACACTCAACTTGTCTTGCGCCTTCTTTAATTGCGGCAACATTATTTGCTGTTGCTAAGCCTAAATCATTATGTGTATGAGTGGAAAGAATTGCTTTATCAATATTTGGCACATTATTTTTTACATTTTTAAAAATTTTACCAAATTCTTCTGGGAGTGTATAACCAACAGTATCAGGGATATTAATAGTTGAAGCACCAGAGTTAATAGCAAGCTCGATACATTTATATAAAAATTCTAACTCTGATCTTCCACCATCTTCACAACTCCATTCAATATTATCACAAAGATTTCTTGCATGAGACACAGTTTTTTGAATAGCTTCCAAAACTTCTTCTTCAGTTTTCTTTAATTTATATTTCATATGTAGAGGACTAGTTGCAATAAAAGTATGAATTCTTGGAGACTTTGAATGTTGTACTGCTTCCCAAGCACGATCGATATCTTTAAAGCTTGCTCTTGCTAAACCAGCAATAGTTGAGTTTTTAACCCGCTTGCTAACTTCAGAAACTGCTTCAAAATCTCCATTAGAAGCGATCGGAAAACCTGCTTCAATAATATCAACTTTCATTGAATCAAGAACTTCAGCAATTTGAAGTTTTTCATCTAAATTCATTGATGCACCTGGAGATTGCTCTCCATCACGAAGAGTTGTATCAAAAATATAAATTTTTTCAGTCATTTCTTTAATTATACACTAATCAAAATTTTATTAAACTTTCATCTAATTTTTTGATTTATCAACCATTTTTCCTTCAGCAATCCAAGGCATCAAAGTTCTCAACTTTTCTCCGACTGCTTCAATTGGATGTTCAGCTTGTTCTTTTCTCATTACTTTAAATTTTGTTTGACCACTCTGATGCTCTTGCATCCATTCTTTAGCAAATTGACCAGATTGAATTTCTGAAAGAATTTTTTTCATTTCTTTTTTTGTTTCATCTGTAATAAGTCTTGGACCTCTTGAATAATCTCCATACTCGGCTGTGTTTGAGATTGAATATCTCATATTTGCCATTCCACCTTCATATAAAAGATCAACGATAAGTTTGACTTCATGAAGACATTCAAAATATGCCATTTCAGGTGCATATCCTGCTTCAACAAGAGTTTCATAACCTGCCAAAATTAAATGTGTTAAACCTCCACATAAAACAGATTGCTCTCCAAAAAGATCCGTTTCACATTCTTCTTTAAAAGTTGTTTCAATTATTCCAGCACGTCCTCCACCTATTGCTGATGCATATGCAATTCCTATTTCAAGAGCATTACCTGACGGATTTTTGTCTACAGCAACTAAACAAGGTACTCCAGCACCTCTTACATATTCAGCTCTTACTGTATGACCAGGACCTTTAGGTGCAACCATTATTACATCTATACCTTCATTAGGTTTGATTAAATCAAAATGAATATTTAACCCGTGAGCAAATGCAATTGTTGTCCCTTCTTTAATATTTTCAGCTATATCATTTTTGTAAATTTCAGATTGAAGTTCATCAGGTGTTAGCATCATAATCACATCAGCCCAACTTGCAGCTTCTGCAGGGGTCATTACTTTGAAATTAGCTTTCTCTGCTTTACTTCTTGAATTTGAACCTTCTCTTAATGCAATTGAAACATTTTCTATTCCAGAATCTCTCAAATTCATTGCATGGGCATGTCCTTGACTTCCATATCCTACAATTGATATTTTTTTATCCTTTATTAAATTTAAATCTGCATCTCTATCGTAATATACTCTCATTATTATTCCTCCTCATTTTTTTTAATTGATGATATTGCAACGGGACCACTTCGAACAATTTCTACTTTTGTTATTTCATTAATTTCTTTAATAAATCTATTTACTCTTTCTGAAGCACCAGCAATTTCAAAAATTGTGGTATTATTTTCATTTTCTATTTTTCTAGCTCTGTATAAATCACAAAGCTGATAAACTTTCTTTTTATTTGTTTCAGAAATATAAATATAAACTAGAGCAACTTCAGCTTCTACAGAACTACCTTCTTGGTCTAAATTTGTAACACTGTGAACAGGAACAATTCTAAGTAACTGTTTTTCAATTTGGCTAACAACCTCTGAAGTGCCATGTGTTACAATAGTAATTCTTGAAATATTTTCATCATTACTTACTTCAGCTACGTTCAAACTATCAATATTATACCCTCTTCCAGAAAACATACCTATAACTCTTGCTAAAACACCTGGTTCATTATCAACTAATACAGTTAATATATGTCTTTTAGTCTCTGATACTTGATCAGGAGAAGCATAAACAGATTTATTCATTAAACTAAAATTTTTCCTTTATCAGCAGATTTTTTGTCTTGTTTTTGATCTTTACTTAACATCATTTCATTATGAGCAGATCCACTTTGAATCATTGGAAAGCAATTCTCTTCTTTAGTTACCCAAATATCTGCAATTACTGTATTTTTTGTTTCTATCATTTGATTTATAACATTATCAAGGTCATCAGTTGTTTTTGCTCTTAAACCAACAGCCTTGTAACTTTCAGCTAACTTTACAAAATCAGGTAAACTATCAGTATAACTTTCGGAATATCTTCCGCCATGTAAAAGTTCCTGCCATTGCCTAACCATTCCCATGTATTCATTGTTTAAAATAAATATTTTTACAGGCAATCTATATTGAACAGCAGTGCTCATTTCTTGAATATTCATGAGTATAGAGGCGTCTCCTGCTATATCGACTACTAGAGCATCAGGATGTCCAACCTGAGCTCCGATAGCAGCAGGAAAACCATATCCCATAGTTCCTAAACCACCTGAAGTTAGCCATCTATTTGGTTCTTCAAATTTATAGAATTGAGCAGCCCACATTTGATGTTGACCTACTTCAGTTGTAATAAATGTTTTTGTATTTTTTGTTAACTCATAAAGTCTTTGAACCGCATACTGCGGTTTAATCTGCTTGCCTTCATTATTATAGTTTAAACAATCTACTTCTTTCCATTTATTTATTTTATCCCACCATAATTTTAATGAATCAGTATCTATTTTATATTTTCTGTCTTTCCAAATCGAAATCATTTTTTCAACAACTTGTTTAACATCACCTATTATTGGAACATCAACATTTATTGTTTTGTTGATATTACTTTCATCAATATCAATATGAATTTTCTTTGAGTTAGGCGAGAAAGCATCAAGTCTTCCTGTAACTCTATCATCAAATCTTGCACCGATATTAATCATTACATCACATTCATGCATAGCCATATTAGCTTCGTACATTCCATGCATTCCAAGCATGCCAAGTGAATTTTTATCTGATGAACCTACAACCCCCAGACCCATTAATGTCATTGTTACTGGTGACCCAACCATATTTATAAATTCTCTAACTAACTTTGAAGCTTTTGGACCAGAATTAATACATCCACCACCAATATAAAAAATTGGTTTTTTAGCTTTTGAAATTAATTCTACTGCTTCTTCAATTTTATTTTTTTCAAAATCAGGACTTGGTTCAAACAATCTATGAGAGGGAATAATAATTTTATTTTTTTCTTCATAAGTTCCTGAAGCAAATTGAACATCTTTAGGTATATCAATTAATACAGGACCTGGTCTTCCATTTTGAGCAATGGTAAATGCTTCATGAAATACAGAAGATAATTTATTAACATCCTTAACTAAGTAATTATGTTTAGTACAAGGTCTCGTTATACCTGTCGTGTCACATTCTTGAAATGCATCACTGCCAATTAAGTGTTGAGGTACCTGTCCAGTTATACATACAATAGGTACACTATCCATCATTGCGTCAGTTAAACCGGTTACAACATTTGTTGCACCAGGTCCTGATGTAACAAGAACTACTCCAGTTTTACCAGTCGATCTAGCATAACCTTCAGCTGCATGTATCGCACCACCCTCTTGTCTTACTAAAACGTGCTTAATTGAATTCTGTTTAAATAAAGTATCGTATATGGGTAATACCGCACCACCAGGATATCCAAATACAACTTCTACGCCTTGTTCAGCTAAGCTTTTTAAGACAATTTCAGCGCCTGTTATTTCATTGTTCATTGATTTTAGCTCATAGGCTGTGGATAAAATAAAATCAATAAATTAGTTCAATTTTGCTCTAAATTAATGGATTTTAAGTCAATTTCATCCGGAAATTGATAAAATTTTTTAAAAATATTAAGATTTGAAGATCTCCACCAAGTATGTTGTCTTTTTACATAGTTTCTTGTTACTTGCTGTATTTTAAAAATACATTCCTCAATTGATACTTCGTTATTAAGATAAGATTGTATTTCAGGAACTCCGTGAGCTTTCATTATTGGTAAACTATAATTATAATTTAATTTAAGCAAATTTTTGACTTCCTCTATCGCACCATCTTCCATCATTAAATGTGTTCTATAATCTACTCTTCTATAGTTTTCTTTTCTATCTGGAAGAAATAATAATATTCTGTAATTTTTTAAATTAATAAAATTTTTATTTTTACTTTTTTTCCAGTCACTAAATTTTTTCTTAGTAAAAAAATTTACTTCCCATATTCTTCTTATTCTTTGAATATCGTTAGGTGGAATATTAATCATTGCATCACTGTCAAGCTCTTTAACTAAATTATAAAAATTTTCTTTACCAATTTTTAAAATCATTTTTTCTGATTCTATTTTTGCTTTTTCTGGAATAAATGGAATTGAAACTATTCCATTAATTAAAGATTCTATGTAAAGACCTGTACCTCCAACTAAAATTGGAGTTTTATTTTTATTAACTAAATAATTAATTTTTTTTGATGCTTCCTCACACCATTTTTGAACATTAAATCTAACATCACCTTTAACAAAACCATAAAGATGATGATTGATTTTTTTTTGATCACTTATAGTTGGTCTAGCAGTTAATATACTTAACTCATTATAAATCTGCATACTATCTGCATTTATAATTTCACCATTTAGTTGGTTCGCTAGGCTTAAAGCAAATTTTGATTTTCCTGATGCAGTTGGGCCTAATACAAAATAGATTTGAGTTTTCAATTATTCTTAAATTTAATTGTTACCCAATTTTGCTCATCATCTCTAATTATTTTTAGTAATAATGAGGATCTGCCTGTTTTTTCTAAAGAATTTACTAATTCTTCAAATGAATTCATATTGCTAATAACCTCTCTATTAACTTCTGTGATTATGTCTCCATTTTGCAGACTACTATCAATGTCGTCAATTAAAATTACTTTAACCCCACTTTCATGATCTTCAATAGTAATTCCTAAAGATTCAATTTTTAAATTTTTTTCAATATTTGTAATTGTTTTTCTTTCCGTAACTACCTCACCAGGTAATTCTCCTAATATTACCTCAATACGAATTTTTTTATTTTTTCTCCAAACTTCTAATATTGCAGTCGAGCCTACATCTGACTCTGCAACAACTCTTGGTAAATCAGGCATCTTTTTAATTTCTATATTATTAAATTTTAAAATTACATCTCCTGGTTCTAATCCAGCAGTTTTAGAGGGACCATTAGGATTGACATTGGATATAAATGCACCTTTTTGATCGGGTAAACCAAGACTTTCTGCAAAATCCTTTGTAACAGGTTGAATTTGTACACCTAACCAACCTCTCTTAGTTTTTCCAAAATCTTTTAATTGTTGTACTATTTTTTTAGCACTGTTCGCAGGTATTGCAAATCCTAAACCAATACTTCCGCCTGTTTGCGAAACAATTGCCGTATTAATTCCTATTACCTCTCCATCTAAATTAAATAATGGTCCACCAGAATTACCACGGTTAATAGATGCATCTGTTTGTAAAAATTTAACATATGGCCCACTACCTAAATCTCTTGAAATTGCAGATATAATTCCTGCAGTGACAGTTCCTCCCAAACCAAGAGGGTTTCCAATTGCAATTGACCAATCTCCAACTCTCATCTTATCCGAATCTCCCCAACCAACATATGTAAGTTTTTTGTTTTTTGGATCAATTTTCAATACAGCTATGTCTGCTTTGGGATCTCTTCCAAGTAATTCAGCTCTAAATTCTGTTTCATCATTTAGTATAACAGTTATTTCATCAGCTCCTTCAATTACATGATTATTTGTAACAACTATACCATCTTCACTTATTATAAAACCTGAACCAAGTCCTGTCATTGGTCGTTGTGATTGTCTTTGATCACGATCAAAATATTCTTTAAAAAAATCATCAAAAGGAGATCCCTCTGGAAATTGTGGTATTTGATTTTGGTTATTATTTTCAACAATTGTAGTTGATGCAATACTAACTACTGCAGGAGATAATTGTTCTACTAAATCAGCAAAACTCTCAGGTACAGCAAGTAATGGTTTCGAAAATATAATAGAAATTAAGAATAAAAATTTAATTCTCATATTAATTGTCATAGTATTTGATCGTGAAATAAACAAGGCACAGCCCTAGTAGTGCAAAAAATAAACTAATATTTTTTACAGTTTGTGGATTAATAAGAGAAAGCATATCAAGATATTTCTTTAAATTGTTCGCTAAGAAAAAATAGAGTATGCCTTCAGTGATCAGCACTAGACCTATGCTTATTAGTAATATTTCAAACATTAATTTTGGATATCTATTTCACCAAAAAATTTTTCACAAACTTCCCCTGGAGCGATTACCATGGACATCTCTGTATCTCCAAAAGTATCTTTACACGCTTGCATTGTTCTTAAGAAATCAAAAAATTCCTCATCACGGCTATAAGCATCACCTAATATTCTATTTTTAGCAGCATCTCCTTCACCTCTTAGTATTGAAGATGTTCTTTCAGCTTCAGCTAAAATAACTGTTTGTTGTCTATCCGCTGATGCAACAATTTCTTTAGAAAGTTCTTCACCCTCTGCTCTTAATAAATTTGCTTCTTTTTCACGTTCAGAACGCATTCTTTGATAAACGTTATTAGATACTTGTTCAGTTAAATCTGTTCTTCCAATTCTAATATCTACAATTTTAACACCAAAAGAGTCCTCATTAACTTTGATTTGTTTTTCAATCTCATTCATAATGTTAATACGTTCATCACTCAGTAGTGATGTTAAAGAGTATTGTGCAATTACACCTCTAACTGCCGCATTTATAATTCTTCCAAATCTATCTGAAAAAGTAGTTTCATTTCTAACTGTCTGATAAAACTTTAGAGGATCAACAATGTTGTATCTAGCAAATGAATCAACAATAATTCTTTTTTGATCTGAAAGAATCATTTCTTCAGGTTGGGGATCGAGATTAAGTAATCTAGAATCTAAAAAAACAGCATCTTGAATAAATGGAATTTTAAATTGAAGGCCAGGTTTTGTAACAACTTTTCTTGGGTCACCAAATTGGAGCACTAAAGCTTGCTTAGTTTCATTTACAATAAAAAAAGCCCCAGTAAAGGTAAGGAAAAGAATAAATAAAACTAAAACTATAAGTAAATTTCTTGCACTAAATCTCATCTTAATTGTTTCCCGACTTTTTAAGTTCATTCAATGGAAGGTAAGGAACCACACCCTGTCCATTTCCAGTATCATCTAAAATTATTTTGTTCTTACCCTCTAAAACTTCTCTTAAAGTTTCTAAATAAATTCTTCTTTTAGTAACTTCTTTCGCATCTTTATAACTATTGTAAACATCAATAAAGTTTTGTGCCACACCTTCTGCTTGTTTAACCACCTGCTCTTTATATGCCGTAGCAGCTTCAACGAGTTTGGCTGCTTCACCACGAGCATTAGGTACAATTCTATTCAAATAAGTGTTTGCTTCGTTAACTAGTCTTTCTTTATCTTGTCTTGCTCTTTGAACTTCATCAAAAGCATCAATAACTTGATCGGGCGGATCAACACTTTGAAGCTGTACTGATTGAATTAGAACACCACTTTCATAGGAATCTAAAACTAGTTGTAATTCATTTCTTACAACTTGTTCAACCTCTTGACGACCTTCTGTAAGTAAGAATTGAAGATCTCTTTGACCAACAACTTCACGTACAACACTTTCAGACATATCTTTGACAGTAAGTTCTGGATTTCTAAGTTTGAATAGAAAATTTCCAGCGTCTTTTATTTTGAATAGTACTGTGAATGCAACATCCGCAATGTTTTGATCACCCGTAAGCATTAAACTTTCTTCAATTACTTTTCGCTCTGCATTTGAATTTGAGCCAAAGCCAAGATCACTTGCACTTCTAAACCCAACGTTGATTTTTCTAATTACTTCAACTTTAGGTGTAACAGTTTGACCGATTGGAGTTGGAAAAAAATAATGTAGTCCTGGCTCGGTTGTTTGACCATTCCATCTTCCAAATAAAAGCTCTACACCTTGCTCATCAGGCTCAACTCTATAAAAACCAGTAGCTAACCATAATAAAACAGCTACTATTATAAATATTGAAAGGTTACGTCTGCCACCAAATTTAAAGTTTCCAAATCTATCTTTTGCTTTTCTAATGGAATCTTCAAAATCTCTTCTGTTTGGACCGTCACCAGATCCTCCTGAGCCCCAAGGGTTATTATTTCCACCTGAACCCCAAGGATTATTGTCGTTGTTATTTTTATTCCAGTTCATATATTATTGAAAATATTGGCTCTATCTACTAACATTAATTATATTATTTAATAACTAATATTTGAGTAAATCTGGAAAAATCAAGTATGTCTGATGAAATTTTATCTTTAATTTATACATTTTCGAAGAAATTTAGTGATCCTAAAACAAATCTTACTTTTGATCCAAAAAATCAAAACATTTCTGCAATTGTAAAAGAGGGTAATGTAAACATTTCCTTGCTTGTGAAGGGTCAAAAAGAAGAATTATATATAAACATAGCAAGATTACTTAAAAATAATGTTGAGCAAATTTCTGGCGTTCTTTCAGTAAACGTAATTATCAACTCAGATAAAAATAGTAATAAAACAAATATTTTTGATGAGAAAAGATTCAAAATTGATGCAAAAAATATTGTAGCAATTGCAAGTGGTAAGGGTGGAGTTGGAAAATCAACATTTTCAGTAAATCTTGCCACAGCATTAAGCTCACTAGATCTCAAAGTTGGATTACTTGATGCGGATATTTATGGTCCTAGTGTTCCTAGAATGATGGGTATTTCTCAAAAACCAATAATGAATGAAAACAAAAAACTTATACCCTTAGAAAATTATGGAATAAAATTAATGTCTATAGGTTTTATTCTAGACTCAGAAGCTCCAACAATTTGGAGAGGGCCTATGGTAATGAAAGCTTTAGAGCAAATGTTTAATGGTGTTCAGTGGGGTGAATTAGATTATCTTATAATTGATCTCCCTCCTGGGACTGGAGATGCTCAACTAACTTTAGCTCAAAGTTCAAAACTTTCTGGATCAATTGTAATTTCTACTCCTCAAGATGTAGCTCTTACTGATGCAAGAAAAGGAATAAATATGTTTAAAAAAGTTAATGTTGATATTCTTGGTATTGTGGAAAATATGAGTTATTTCATATGTGATAATTGTAATCAAAAACATTATATATTTTCAAAAGATGGTGTGAAAAAAGAAGCTGAAGAATATAAAATACCTTTTTTAGGAGAAATTCCTATTGATACAAATTTAAGAATTCAATCAGACAATGGAATACCTACTTTAATAGATGATCCAGATGGTGAAATTTCAAAAAAATTTATATCAATTGCTAGAATCTTAAAAAAATCTCTGAATTAAACATTCATCGGAGCATCAATTTTTTCATGATGCTGATAGTTTATTAATTTAAAATCATTTACATTGTATTTAAAAAAATCTTTTGTTTCGAATTGAAGATCAGGTAATTTTTTGGGCTCTCTTTCTAATTGGATTTTAACCTGCTCAAAATGCTCTTTATAAATGTGAAAATCACCTAAAGAGTGAATAAATGTTCCAACTTCTAATTTACACTCTCTAGCCAACATATGAGTTAGAAGACTATAACTGGCTATATTAAATGGAACTCCCAAAAACATGTCACATGACCTTTGATATAGTTGACAGCTTAATTTGTTATTAGAAATAAAAAATTGTGAAAATGCATGACATGCTGGCAATGACATATTTTTAATTTCTGGAGGGTTCCAAGCAGAAATTATATGACGCCTTCCATTTGGATCTTCTTTTAATCCTTTAATTAGATTCAAGACTTGATCTTCTCCATTAAAATTTCTCCATTGCACTCCATAAATCTTACCAACATCCCCTTCAAAACGAGCTTTTGATTTCCAGTAATCAGCTTGAGAGTTTTGTGTCCAAATAGTTTTTTTATCTTTTAAATTTTCTCTTGAGTCATTGTATAAAATTTCAGCAAGTCTTCTCTCATCGTCTGAACCTTCGATGAACCACAATAACTCTGAAACTACAGATTTCCATGCTAGTTTTTTAGTCGTTATAGCAGGAAAACCTTTTGATAGATCATAATGCATTTGATAACCAAAAGACTTTCTAACACCACCCGCTCTACTTTCAACATCAGAGCCATTATCATAACAAAATCTTAACGCATCTAGGTATTGTTTCATCTTTCCCAAATCTCAAAATGACAAGTTGAATCGCCATCAATTTTTTTAATAATTTTCATATTATTCTCTATTAAAGAAACATTTATAAATTTTTCACAATTATAATTACCGTAGATTCTAGTGAGATAAAATTGTTCTATGGATTTAAAAGTTAAATTTATTATTTCAGAACCTCCAATTATAAAAATATCCATATCTTTATATTCTGATTGAAGATTTTGAATTTGATCATTTATGTTTCCACTAAAGTAATAATCTGCCCCTTCTATTAATTCTTTATCTTTACTTGTAATTAGAACATTTATTCTTGATTTTAGAGGTGTAGGCATAAAAGGATCTTCCCAAGTCTTCCTTCCCATTACAACGACATTATTTAGAGTATTTTCTTTGAACCATTTTAAGTCAATTGAATTTTTTGGCCAGGGCATACTTTGGCCCTTACTTATCCCCCCTTTTTCATCTACTGCCATTATTGCTTTGATCATATTTTTTTTATTTTAAGTCTTAATTAGTAACAATTTTTTTTTTTAATTACTAGGTTTCAAGACAAAACTTTCAAGTATAAATAGTTTAAGGTATAATAAAAATGTTGCTTTGCAACTAAGATAATAAATGCTTTGTGCAATAAGTTATTCGGACCCGGGGGCGGTACCCGGCGTCTCCACCAATATGGGGACGAAATAGGTTTGACGGTAATTCAAAGACAAAGACTTTATCCGGTATTGTACCACCGTTATCGGGCTATTTTATAAACGCTAACGATAATAGATTAGCACTTGCTGCCTAGATTCTAGGTGAGCGCGGTCCGGGGCACCGAGCAACAGAACGCCCCACTTATTTAAATTTCCTATGCTTTATGTCATTTGTTTTTTTTCAAATAACTTCACACTCTTAAATTAGATGAAATTTACTTCATATTTTTTTTAATTAACTAAATTATCGTCTATGTTTTTTAACCAATATTCAAACTCTTTTGAACTGATTATAACCCTTAAATCATCTTCACTATTTTTCAACTTTTCAACAGTATTATCCCAATCATAACATTGCACTCCTATTGCATCTCCAGTTTCGAATACATAAAAACTACTTGTAAATCTTCCATCTACATCTGTATAATCACCGTGTTCCCATTTATCAAATAGCAATGAATTAGATAATTCTTTAACAATATTATCTTTATCATCATTGCATTGATTTATTTTTTGATCATAAACTAAAATCCCCTCTATCTCAGATACTCTAAATTTTGAATCATTAGTCTCATAATGAACAACTAATTTGTCATATACTGATGATTTATTTAAGTTAAATACAGACGCAAAGTAATAATCTCCATCATACCAATTTTGTTGATTATTGAGAATTTTATCTTTTGTATAATAATCTAACAAACTATCTCCAATGCTAATACCCTCTATCTCAAAATCTGAAATATCCTCTGCAACCACCGAAGATGAACACAATAAAACGAAGAGTGTGAGAAGGGTTTTCATAATTTAAATTTTATTGTATTCATTAAATGATTTTAATATTATCGATTTCTCTTCATCAAATGTAATGTTTTTCATCCATTCTAATTTTCTTACAGAGTTTGGATTTGAAATTTTATATTTATTTAGTTTTGAACTTGCATATTTTTCAAATTCTCTCAACTTTACAAGATCATCTATTACCAATATAACATTGAAATTAACGTCATTTCCAAATATTTTTTTATAATCCTTATATCTATCTTTGAGTGGTCTTTCAGATTTACCAAATTTAATATATTCACAATTTACTTTTGCAACCTTATTGATTCTTCTAGAATCTAAATCAAGTGGACGTAACTTTTTGCCATTAGGATTTACCAAATATATTCCAGATCTATTTAAGTTTATCATTTAATTACAATTACAATTTAAAAAATCATAGCTGTGAGGAATTAGCAGATTAAACCTCACTATAATTTATTGAGACATCCACTGAATTACTTCTTCACTATCAAGCATTATTGCAAATGAATCTTCCCAATTATTTTTAATTTTTAAATTTTTTTCAAATTTTGTGCATTCTGTTAGCAATCTACCACCAGAACTTAGACTAAATCCAACAGTTTTAACTGTACTTTTACCAGATGTGTCAATGGAATGAGGTCCTAATTCATCATAATAATTTAATATATCAAACATTGA
>CACNHT010000007.1 GCA_902620285.1 uncultured Alphaproteobacteria bacterium
CGAACCTGCGACCCATTCCTTAAAAGGGAATTGCTCTACCAACTGAGCTAAGGGCCCATCGAATTTGTATTCTATATAGTTCAAATATTGTAAGCGCAAGTGATTAACTAAGAGTTTTTTTTATTAAGCTGCTCTAAAGTATTTTTAGAAACAAAATTTGAAACATCACCTCCTAGTTTGTGGACTTCTTTAACAAAATTAGATGAAATGAATGAGTTTTTTTCTGAAGTCATAAGAAAGATTGTCTCGATATCCGGGTTAAGTTGGTAGTTCATGCCTGTCATTTGGAATTCATACTCAAAATCAGATACTGCTCTTAAACCACGTATTATACATGTGGCATTTTGATCTTTAGCAAAAGTTGTAAGTAATCCTGATAATTCCATAACATTAATTTTTGAATTAAATTCATTTAGATTACTAATATCATTTTTGATGATGTTAATTCTTTCTTGAACACTAAACAATGAATCTTTATTCATATTATTAGCAATTGCTATTACTAAATTATCTACTATTCTTAATGATCTTTTAATTATGTCCATATGACCTGCAGTCATAGGATCAAAAGTACCCGGATATATTCCAATTTTATTCATCATTTTCGAATTCTTGTATTCTAGAAACAGAAACAATTCTATCACTTTCAGGAATCTTAAAAATACTTACACCTTTTGTTGATCTTCCAGCTATTCTAATTTGGTTTACATTAACTCTAATTATTTGACCCTTGTCACTAACAAGAATAATTTCATCGTTGTCCTTAACAACAAAACAATCAACAACTTCACCATTTTTTTCTGATGTAATTATACCAGTTATACCTTTCCCTCCTCTATTTGAAATTCTATATTCGTAAGCTGATGATCTTTTTCCAAAACCCTTCGATGTTATAGCTAAAAGAAATTCCTCATTATTATTTAATTCTTCAAATCCATTTTTGAGTGATGAAGTTTCTTTTCTACTTTCGGATGCTGCCCTTAAGTATTCTTGACGAATACTCATATCAATCACTGAATGTTTTAAAATTGCTAAAGATATAATTGTATTGCCCTTATCTAATTTTATACCCCTAACACCTGACGAATTTAAACCAGAAAATAATCTTAATTTTTCAACAGGAAAACGTAAACATTTTCCATTTGATGAAGAAAGCAAAATATCATCATCTATAGTACAAAGCTTAACACCAATTAATTCATCTTTTTCATCAAGCTTAATAGATACTTTTCCTGAGTCCCTCAATTCTCTTTTTCCACTCTTTGCAACATCTATTAATTTATTTTTTCTTACCATTCCATTTTTGGTTGCAAAAATAACATAGAGTTTATCCCATTGATTTTCATCCAGAGGTAATGGAAGGAAAGTAGATATTTTTTCATTAGTTTTAAATGGCAGTAAATTTACTATTGGCTTTCCCCTAGCCTTTAAGTTGGCTTCAGGAACATCATGCGATTTTAGAGAATAAACCTTTCCCAATGAAGAAAAAACTAAAAGTTTAGTATGAGTATCTGCAAAGTGAATTTCTTTAACAAAATCTTCTTCTCTTGTTGACATACCAGTTTTTCCTTTACCTCCTCTATTTTGAGAACGATAATTAGATAATAGTGATCTTTTAATGTATCCATTATTAGAAATAGTTAAAACTATATCTTCTTGTTGAATATATCTTAAATCATCTACTTGTTCATATTCTTGATCAATAATCTCACTACGTCTTTCAGTTGAAAATTCTTTTTTAATTTCAGCTAATTCATTTTCTATTTCCTTTAGAAGAATATCCCTAGAATTAAGTATAGATAGGTAATTTTTAATTTCTAAAATTAAACTTTCTAAATCTTTTTGTATATCTTCTCTTTCTAAAGCAGTTAATTTTTGTAATCTTAATTCTAAAATAGCTTTAGCCTGTGCGTCAGAAAAATTGAAAGTGTTGTTTTTTAACTCTACAGTATCATCCTCAACTGATTTAATAAAATTAAGATTTTGTTTAGATACTTTCCATTTCTTTTTAATTAATTTTTCTTTTGCTTCTTTTGTATCTTTTGAACTTTTTATTAATTCTATAATTTCATCAATATGTTCATTAGTAACAACTAATCCAACTAAAATATGAGCTTTTTCTCTAGCTTTATTAAGGTCAAATAATGTTCTTTTTATTATTACTTCTTCTCTGAAATCTAAAAATGAAGATAAAATTTCTTTTAAATTCATTTGTTCTGGCTTACCTTTATTTAAAGCAAGCATATTAGAATTGAATGTAGTTTGAATTAAAGTATATTTATATAATTGATTGAGAATAATATTTGAGTCTACATCTTTTTTTAATTCTATCACAACCCTAACACCGTTTCTATCTGACTCATCTCTTAAATCTGAAATTCCTTCAACAATTCCGTTTTTTACAATTTCTGCAATCCTTTCTAATAATTTTGATTTATTAACCTGATAAGGTATTTCATGGAGAATAATTGCCTCTCGATCCTTTTTAAAATTTTCAATACTAGTCTTCGATCTAACTACACACCCTCCTTTTCCAGTTTCAAAAGCTTCAGTTATGCCTTTTTTACCAATTATTTGACCTCCTGTTGGAAAATCAGGACCAAAAATATATTTTTGAAGATCTGAGATGTCACAATCTGGATTTTTAATAAGATATAAAGATGCATTTATTACTTCTCCTAAGTTATGTGGGGCAATATTAGTCGCCATTCCAACTGCAATTCCCGATGCACCATTAACTAAAAGATTTGGAAATTGGGATGGCAAAACTGAGGGTTCTTTTGTTGTATCATCATAATTAGGTTGAAACGAAACTGTGTTTTTATCAATATCTTCAACAAGTTTCTCGGATACTTTAGCAAGTCGTGCTTCAGTGTATCTCATAGCTGCAGGAGGGTCTCCATCTAAAGATCCAAAATTCCCTTGACCATCAACTAACTCTAATCGCATGGAAAAATCTTGTGCCATTCTAACCATAGAATTGTAAATGGCTGAGTCTCCGTGAGGATGATATTTACCCATTACATCACCCACTATTCTTGCAGATTTTTTGTATGGTTTATTAAAATTGTATCCTGACTCACTCATAGAGTACAATATTCTTCTATGAACTGGCTTTAAGCCATCTCTACAGTCTGGAAGCGCCCTACTAACTATTACAGACATTGCATAATCCAGGTAGGATTTTTGCATTTCTTGCTCTAAACTTACTGAGGGTATATTAGTAAATTCTTGATTGTCGTTATTTGATGTATCTATATCGTCAGGCACTAAAAAAATCCAAGTTTTCTAAGAAAAATTAAGCTTTTTTTATACCAAAAAGCACAATTTAAACCAATATAAATAGATGATTAAATTATATTAAAAAAACTATATTTTTCAGTAATTAAATAATGATATCTAATGTAAAAATTTAAAAAGGAATATCTTCATCTAAATCATCAGAATCACTTGATTGATTTCCAAAAGAATTGCCTTCAATTGACTTAGATTGATCCATTTCTTGAGAATTATCTGATACCTGAGAATTACTATTTCTGCTGTCTAAGAGGGTTAAATTACAATTATATCCCTGTAAAATGACCTCTGTAGTATATCTATCATTGCCATCTTTGTCTTGCCATTTTCTTGTTTGAAGCTCTCCTTCAACATAAATTTTTGAGCCTTTTTTAACATATTTTTCAACTATATCGACTAGACCGTCTCCAAAAACAACAATATTGTGCCAAGATGTTTTTTCTTTTTGTTCTTGAGTATTTCTATCTTTCCATCTTTTTGAAGTTGCAATTGAAAATGAAGCCATTTTAGCTCCGGACTGCATAGACCTAATTTCAGGATCTCTTCCTAAGTTTCCTAATAAAATTGTTTTATTAACACTACCAACCATAAGAATTCTATATATATCCATATAACATATTAACGTTATTAGATAACACTAATATTCATGAATTTAGATAAAATTGTTATAAAAGGTGCAAGAGAGCACAATCTTAAAAATATAAACTTAGAAATACCAAAAAATAAACTTGTTGTAATCACAGGTGTAAGTGGCTCAGGAAAATCAACTTTAGCATTTGATACAATTTATTCTGAGGGACAAAGAAAATATGTTGAGAGTCTTTCAGCATATGCAAGACAATTTCTTCAAATGATGAATAAGCCTGATGTAGATAGTATTGACGGTTTATCACCAGCTATTTCTATAGAACAAAAAACAACACAAAAAAATCCAAGAAGTACTGTGGGAACAGTGACAGAAATCTACGATTACCTGAGAGTGCTATATGCTAGAGTTGGTGTTCCCTACTCTCCAGCAACAGGTAAACCAATTAAATCACAATCAGTTAGTGAAATGACTGATCTTATAATTAAAAATAATATTGATAAAAGAATTTATATTTTATCTCCAATAGTTAGAGATAGAAAAGGTGAATATCGAAAAGAAATCGAAGATTTAAAAAAAAGAGGTTATCAACGACTTAAAGTAGATAATGTTGTCTATGATATTGATGAAGTGCCTTCACTTAAAAAGAATTTTAAACATAATATTGATGTTGTTATTGATCGACTTGTTGTAAAAAAAAATATCCGACAAAGACTAAGTGAAAGTATAGAAGTTGCGTTAACTTTATCAGATGGTTTGTTATACTTAGAAAATCTAGATACGAATAAAATATCGATATTTTCATCGAAATTTGCATGTCCTGTTTCTGGATTTAGTATTGAAGAGATTGAGCCTAGATTATTTAGCTTTAATGCACCGCAAGGTGCTTGTTCTGAATGTGATGGGTTAGGAATTGAAAAATATTTTGATGAATACAAAATTGTACCAGATGAGACTAGATCAATTTCCGATGGAGCAATTAAACCATGGGAAACAAAAGTATTTGGTTATCAAAAGAAATATTTTGTTGAAACAATAGATAAAATTTTAAAGCAATTTAAAGTCAAGAAAAATGTTCCATGGAGTGAAATTCCAAAAAAGGTAAAAAATATTATTCTTTATGGTGATGAAAATAGTGAACTAAATTTTTTATATGATTTTGAGGGAATAATTAACTTTATTGATCGAAAATATGAAGAAACTGAGAGATGGTGGCTTCAATATGAATTAGAAAAATATTTATCTGAAAGAGATTGTGAGGTTTGTAATGGTTATCGTCTTAACGAGAAAGCTTTAGCTGTAAAAATAGATGAGAATCATATTGGAAATATTACTAAAAAGTCAATAAGCGAGTGTTTAAATTGGTTTTCATCACTTGAAAGTAAACTTGATAAAAACAATAAAAAGATTGCTGAGGGAGTAATTAAAGAAATTAAAGATAGATTAGTTTTTTTAAACAGAGTTGGTTTAGATTATTTATCATTGGCAAGAGCTAGTAAAACTTTATCTGGAGGTGAAAGTCAAAGAATTAGATTGGCAAGTCAAATTGGTTCGGGTTTAACAGGAGTTTTATATGTTTTGGATGAACCATCAATTGGATTACATCAAAAAGATAATCAGCAACTAATTGAAACTTTATTTAGATTAAGGGATTTAGGCAATACAGTGATTGTTGTTGAGCATGATGAGGATGCAATTAGACAATCTGATCATATAATTGATATTGGTGTTAAAGCAGGAGTTAATGGAGGGCACATAATTGCAGAGGGAGGACTTAAAAAAATACTTAAAAATAATAAAAGTTTGACAGCAAAATATTTGAATAAATCCTTAGAAATAGAAGTTCCAAAAAATAGAAGAAAATTTAATAAAAATAAAGTTTTTAAGCTTAATAAAATAAAAACAAACAACTTAGATAATCTTAATATAACTTTACCTTTAGGTAATTTTATTACTGTTACAGGTGTATCTGGAAGTGGTAAATCTTCATTAATTATTGATACATTGTATCAAAGGTTAGATGAGTATTTCAATAAATCTTTAAATAAAGATGAAAGTCGTTTTAACTTTAAAGGTATTAATCATATCGATAAAGTAATTGATATTGATCAATCTCCTATTGGAAGAACACCAAGATCAAATCCAGCGACATATACAGGATGTTTTACTCCTATAAGAGATTGGTTTGCAAACTTAAATGAGTCTAGTGCTAGAGGATATAAACCAGGTCGTTTTTCATTTAATGTTAAAGGCGGTAGATGTGAATCATGTGAAGGTGATGGGGTGAAAAAAATAGAAATGCATTTTTTAGCTGATGTTTATGTCGAGTGCGATATCTGCAAAGGCAAAAGGTATAATAGGGAGACTTTAGAAGTAAAATATAAGGATAAATCTATTTCTGATGTTTTAGAAATGACTGTTGAAGAAGGTTATAAATTTTTCGATAAAATTCCTACAATAAAACAAAAATTACAAACATTAATGGATGTCGGATTAGATTATATAAAAATAGGTCAATCAGCTACTACTTTGTCAGGTGGTGAAGCGCAAAGAATAAAATTATCAAAAGAATTATCAAAAAGATCAACAGGAAAAACACTATATATTCTTGATGAACCAACAACCGGTCTTCATTTTGATGATGTGAAAAAATTACTTAAAATTCTTCATACTCTTGTTGATGAAGGTAATACTGTAATCGTTATTGAGCATAACCTTGATGTTATTAAAACAGCTGATCATATAATTGATTTGGGTCCTCTAGGAGGTATAAATGGCGGTCAAATTGTTGGAACAGGAACACCTGAAGATATTGCAAATAATAAAAAAAGCTTTACAGGTGAATTTTTAAAAAAAATTTTATAAATCAAAGGAAATAAAATGATAAATCTAGAGTTACCAGATCTACCCTACAGTAAAGATGCTCTAATGCCGTATATGTCGGCTGAAACTTTAGAGTTGCATCATGATAAGCATCATATGGCTTACATTACTAATGGAAATAAGTTTATTAAAGAACAAAATATAGCAGACGATAACGTTAATGATATAGTTATCAACTCTTATCAAAAAAATGCTCCGGTATTCAACAATGTAGCACAACATATAAATCATGTTCATTTTTGGGAAGTGATGAAAAATAATCCAGATGGAAAAATTCCATCTGAACTCGAAAATAAGATAGTTTCAGATATTGGCTCAATTGAAAAAATGAAAGAAGATTTTATTAATGCAGGCATTGGTCAATTTGGATCAGGTTGGTGTTGGTTAGTTCTTAACAATGGAAAATTAGAAATTACTAAAACACCAAATGGAGAAAACCCAATCGTACATGGTCACACTCCTCTACTTGGATGTGATGTTTGGGAACACTCATATTATGTTGATTATAGAAACAGAAGACCTGATTATTTAAAAGCTTTTATTAATAATTTAGTTAATTGGGAAAAAGTCACAGAAAACTTAAATAACGCTTAATCATCTTCATCTTGCGGTCTAAACTTAAAGATTAATAAAGTTGGGACCGCAATAAAAACAGATGAATATGTTCCGATTATTACACCTATAATCATTGTTAAAGCGAAAGGTCTAATAACCTCTCCTCCAAAAATAAATAAAGATACTAAAGCAAGCAGTGTAGTTAAACTTGTCATTATAGTTCTGGATAAAGTATTATTAACTGATAAATTAAATAGATCTACTAACTCTAACTTTTTATATTTTCTCAAATTTTCACGAACTCTATCAAATATTACAACTGTATCATTTATGGAATAACCAGCAATTGTTAGAATTGCTGCTATTGTTGCTAGAGAAAATTCTACATTTAAAATAGAGAGCAATCCAAGAGTAAATAATACATCATGAGTTAATGCTACAACTGCCCCAAAACCAAATTGCCATTCAAAACGCAACCAAATATAAATTAAAATAGCAATTAATGCAAAAGAGACTGCTTGAAAACCTCGAAACAATAGCTCGGAACTAATTGTAGGCCCTACGAATTCAGATCTCCTAAATTCAATAACTTTATCTTGAATTAAATTTTTAACAGAATTAACAGTCTCTATACTTTCTTGATTACTTTTATTTTGAAGTCTAATCAAAATAATATTTTCATTACCAAATTCTTGTAAAGATACATCACTATAAGAAGAGGATAAAATTTCTCTTAATTCTCCAATTGAAGTATTTTTTGTACTAACTTCGATTAAAGTACCTCCTTTAAAATCAATACCTAGATTTAAACCTTTTATACTTAATAAAACAATTGAAATTAACATTGCAAAAATAGAAAAAATTAAAAAATTTCTTCTTAAACCTAAAAAATTAATATTAGGCTCAACAGGAATAATTTTATTTAAACCAAACATTATAATTTTAATTCCTTTTTATTTGCAAATGATAAGTACATATATACTAAAAAATTTGTAAGCATTAAAGCTGTGAACATTGATGCTATCACACCTAAAGATAGTGTAATTGAAAAACCTCTAATTGGACCAGAGCCAAATGCAAATAGTAACACGGCAGCAATAAGAGTTGTAATATTGGCATCAAGTATAGTTGACATAGCTCTGTCGAAGCCATTTTTAACAATCTGAAAAACTTTTGTTTGTTTTAAACTTTCTTCTTTAATTCTTTCAAAAATTAGAACATTTGCGTCTACTGCCATTCCAATTGTTAATACTATTCCAGCTATACCAGGTAATGTTAATGTTGCACCTATAGTACCTAATAATGAAATTATTATAAATAAATTTACTATCAAAGAAACATTAGCAAGAGCGCCAAAAGTTCCATAAATTAGTATCATAAATACACATACTAAAACCATTCCAATAATAGCAGCTATTTGACCAGCAGCTATAGAGTCTGCTCCCAAACCAGCACCCACTGATCTTTCTTCAACTATTTCTAAAGGCGCTGGCAAGGCACCAGCTCTTAATAAGACAGCCAAATCAGATGCTTCTTGGGCATTAAAGTTTCCAGTTATGATACCTGATCCTCCTGTAATAGCACTACTTATTCTAGGGGCTGTGATCACTACACCATCTAATACAACAGCAAGATTTTTCCCAATATTGTTTGTTGTGACTTTACCAAATTTTTGTGCACCTTCTGTATCAAAACGGAATGATACTGCATGACCTTCTGTTTGATCAAAAGAACCTTTTGCATCTACTAAATTTTCTCCACCAACAACCGCTCTTTTGTCTAATAAGTATTTTGTATTTTCATCATACATGTCTGGAACAATAATTTTTCCAAAAGGAGCTAAGTTATTTTGAAGAGCAGAAGTATTATCATTATCAACAATGTGAAAAGTAAGTTTGGCTGTTTTACCTAATAAATCTTTAATTCTTTCTGGGTCTTTTACTCCTGGTAATTGTAAAAGTATTCTCTTTTTACCAGATCTTTGAATTAGAGGTTCTTTAGTTCCAGATTCATCAATCCTTTTTCTAACAATTTCAAGTGATTGCTTAATTGCTGAGTCTTGAATAATTTTTCTATATTCATCATTCAACTTTATACTAAGTCTATTATTACTAATTTGTAAGGAAACTCCTCTGTACATTTGGAAAAAGCTATCTCTAATATCTTTTATCTTCTCTTTGTTAGCAAAAAAAACAACAACCTCATTTTCTTGAATATCAATTTTTTCAATTTTTACAGCTTGATCTCTTGAAATCAAACGAACACTATCAACAAAATTATCTAATTCTTCTTTATATAAAACATCTAGTTGAACTTCTAATAGTAAATATGATCCACCTTGTAAGTCTAAACCTAGATTAATCTTATTTTTTAAAAACCAATTTTCTGAATTTTCATCATAAATAATTGAAGGAATTGCAAAAATTATTCCTAATAGAACCAACGATATTACGGTAAATGATTTCCAGATAGGATAATTTTTCATTAATAAAAAAAATTATTTTTTTCTAGAAAATAAAGAGAAGCTAGATTTACTCTTATTCTCTTCTTTTGGTGGTTCTTTTTTTTGAACTTCTGGCATTGCATATAAATCCGCAACCATTCCTGATGCAATTTTGATTTCAACATTATCTGCAACTTCTAAAGTTAATTCCCTATTATCAGCAACCTTGTTTATAGTACCTATAATTCCACCAGAAGTGACAATTTTATCACCTCTTTTAAGATTAGATAGCATTTCTTTATGCTGTTTAACTTTTCTTTGTTGTGGTCTAATTAATAAAAAATAAAAAACTACAAATATTAAAATAAGTGGTAAAAATGTTCCAAATGCTTCCATAATAGTACCTATGATGATTTAATTTGAGTGATTTATTATACTGTGTAATAAGAAAAATCAAATAAAGTATTTATTATGTTTTTAAGCAATTTTTTATCTAATATTACACTCTCAAGAGCAAATGCATTTATTTGGGATAGTAAAATAAAAAAACTTAAAATAATCTCACATTTTAGATGCTTAGATTTAGATCTATTAATTGGAATAGAAAGACAAAAAAAAACTATTTATAAAAATACTATTAATTTTGCTGAAGGAAATTTTACCAATAATGCTTTGTTATGGGGATCTAGGGGAAATGGTAAAAGTTCTCTAATTAAATCAGTTTTTTATGAAATAAATAAAAAGAATAAAAATTTAAAATTAATTCAATTAAATAAAAATAATATTTTTGATATCGAAGTTATTTACGAAAAATATGCTAATTTAAAAAATTATAATTTTATAATTTTTATTGATGATTTATCATTCGAAAAAATTGATAGTGATTACAAAATAATTAAATCAACATTAGATGGGAGTATACAAAATCAACCTAAAAATATTGTTCTTTATGTAACCTCTAATAGAAGGCATTTAATGCCAAGAGATATGATAGAAAATGAAAGATCTTCTGCTATTCATACAGATGAAAGTGTTGAAGAAAAAATAAGTTTAAGTGATCGTTTCGGTTTATGGATTGGTTTTCATAATATTTCTCAAAATGATTTTGTTGATATAATTTTTAAGTATTGTGAAAAGTTTAAATTACCTTTTAATGAAAAGACTGAAAAAGAAGCAATTAAATGGAGTTTACAAAGAGGTAATAGAACTGGGAGATCAGCATGGCAATTTATTATTAATTATGCAGCTGAAAATAATAAAAAAATAGATTTTTAATTTTATTCAAAATCAAAATTTATTTTTTCTAAACCTGATACTCCGTCCTTTAAATGATAAATATTTACTTGATCAAGCTGCTCAACAAATCCATTAGCTAAAATTGAAGATATGTCTCCATTTTGGCTTATAAAAATAACTTTCTCTCCTGTTTGAACATTTTCTTTATACTTTTCAAAAAAATCAGGAAAAAAATTACCATTTTTATCAAATGCTGTTATCTGTATTGCTCCTGGGATTATATTTTTATTAGTTATTTGATCTGCATTTCTAATATCTATAATTTTAAAATCATCGGTCATCGCTAATTTTAATTGGTAACCATCTATTTCCTTATATCCAGGTGGAATTACTTTTATTACTTCAATATCAAAAATAAGATTTGATTTTGGTGGAATTAAATTTCCTGCCCCACTTTCTCCATAAGCTAATTGATAAGGAATAAATATTGTTCTTTTTCCACCCTCTCTCATACCAAGTAACCCAGTTTCCCAACCTAGGATTACTTTCCTTACTCCTATTTGAAAATCAAAAAATTGCCCCCTATCGTATGAACTATCAAAAACGGTATTGTCCTCGAGTCTACCGATGTAATGAACAGATAATTTTGAATGATTTTTTACCTCTAAACCATTACCAACGGTTTCATTTAAGATCTTAACTTCAATAGAAAAAGATTTATAGCTAAAAAAGAAAAGAAATAAAAATAATAAGATTTTATACATTAATTTGCTTCCTTTAATTGTTTTATTTGCGAAGGTAATGAAACAATTCCACTTAAAACTATAAATATTGCTCCAATATAAGCATATAAATTCATATATTCATTAAATATAAATATTCCAACTAAAGATGACCATAAAACCTGGAGGTAAACTAAACTAAATACTGATGCATAATGTTTTTGTGCAATCTTAAAAGCAGTAGTTGCAAAAAACATTGCTGAATTAATAAATAATGCAGCAGTTGAAATTAAAATAAATTCAAAAAGAGTTACTTTTAATGGATTCATAAAAAATAAAGGTATTGAAATAAAGTGAACAAAGAAACCGCCATAAAGAAAATACCCAATATTTGTAGTTACATGATTATATTTATTTACAATAAATGTTGTAATTGTAATTAATAATACACCGATAAGAACAATTAGATAATAAATATTAAAGCTTTCAAATCCCGGCTGTATAACAAATAGCACACCTAAAAAACCAATGAATAAAGATATGTAAGTTAAAAAATTTAATTTTTCATTTAGTAAAAAAATGGCAAATATTGTTCCCATAAATGGAGCAGTCATATTTAATGTTGTAAATTCTGGAAGTTTAATTTGTTCAAGTGTTATAAAGGCAATAAAAGGCAAAGGGATATTTAAAAAACCTCTTAAAATAGGTGGATAATAATTAGTGCATTTTATATTTTTTTTTAAAGTTCCATTAAAAAATAAATATAAGGGGAAACATAAATAAATGGGTATTCCATAAAAGATGAAATGATAAAATTTTACATCTGTTTGGGTTAGGTAGTTTATTATTGCATCATTTGTTACAAAAAAAATTCCAGCAAAAAATAAAAGAATTGAAGAATAAATTATACTTTTTTTCATATAATGAATTGAAGGATTGTATGATAAAAAAAAGTACTTATATTGATACTTCAATGAATACAAATGAAATAAAAACTTATCGACTTATAATTAAAGGAAAAGTTCAGGGAGTGGGCTTTAGACATTGGTTTAGTGATTTAGCAATATCTTTGGGATTAAATGGTTATATTCAAAATAAAGAAAGTAAAGATGAAGTAGAGGCCATAATTCAAGGAGATATGCAAAGTATACTTTCTATTACTGAAAAAGCTAAAGATGGTCCATCACTAGCTCTAGTTGAAGGAGTTATTCCAAATAGTATAATTAGTAATGTTAAGTATTCAGGTTTTATAGTTAAATACGAAACTTAATTAAAAACTTGCTTTATAGTTTTGTGAAGAGAATCAAATATTTCATCAATTTGATTTTTAGTAATTATGAATTGAGGACACAGAACAATTGCAGGACCTAAAGGTCTGCAAATTAATCCGTTATCAATTGATAAATTAGCAACTTTATCTCCCATATTAAGATGACCTTCAAAAGGTTCTTTTGTATCTTTATTTTTTACCATCTCTAGTGCAGCCATAAGACCTATACCTCTAGTTTCTCCAATGTGTTCATAATCATTAAATTCATTTAATCTTTCAAAAAAATAGGGCTCCATTAACTTTACATTATCTAATAAACCTTCATTCATAATTACATCTATTGCTTTCAAAGCAATAGCACACCCAACAGGATGACCGCCAGCTGTAAAACCATGTGGGAATTCTTCTGCTTCTTCTGATACTTGAACAAATTTATCTGAAAACTCTTTATTAACTATAACAGCACCCATAGGAAAATACCCAGCTGTCAAACATTTAGATGAAATAATTATATCTGGTTTGATATTGTATGTATCACAGCCCCATAAATTTCCCGTTCTACCAAATCCACAAATTACTTCATCTGCGATAAAAGGAATATTATATTTTTTTAATATAGGCTGAACTAAATCAAAATACGATTTTGAAGGAGGTATACAACCTCCTGCACCTTGAACAGGTTCAGCAACAAATCCTGCAATAGTTTCAGGATCCTCTTTGATGATTTTTTCTTCTAATTTTTTGGCCATTCTAAGAGAAAATTCTTCTTCCGTTTCATTCTTTAATCCATATTTCCAATAATGAGGACATTCAATATGAATAAATTCTTCAGATGGTAAACCAAACTCTTTATTGTATGGTTTAGCTGTCATTGAAGAAGCTCCTAAAGTAACACCATGATATCCATTAATTCTTGTTATAATTTTTCGTTTATTTGACTTTCCAATTCTTGCATTTAACATCCATAACATCTTCACCATGGTGTCATTTGCTTCAGATCCTGAATTACAAAAGAATACACGACCTTGATCAAAAGGTGATACTTCAATTATTTTTTCAGATAGCTGCAACGTTTCTTCAGACAATCTTCCAAATAAAGAATGATAACCAGCAAATTTTTCATACTGTTTTTTTGCAACTTCAATTAATCCAGGATGATCAAAACCAGCACACTGATTCCATAGACCAGAATTCCCATCTAGATATTTATTACCTTTAGTATCGTAAACATATATTCCTTTTCCATAAGAAATAACTAAAGGACCTCTTTCATTTAATGACTTCAAGTCTGTAAATCCATATAAATGGCTAGAAGTATTTCTTTGTAACATATCAGTTAAATATTTTTTTTTATTATGAAAAGCAAGATTTTATTTTCAGTTGGGACGATAGGTGTACTTTTCATGATGGCTGGCCAATTATCATTCTCTATAAATGATAGTTATGTCAAACTTGTTGTAAAAAATATAGGTGATGACAATTCATTATATTCTGTAATTTTTTTAAGAGGTTTAGTTACATCAAGTCTCTTAGGTTTATATTTAATTTTTTTCGAAAAAAAGAATTTAATTAAAATACTCTCAATCAAAAGTTTTCATATAAGAGGTTTGTATGAAGTTTTAACGGCATTATTTTTTTTGGTTGGATTAATATTACTTCCAATATCTGAGGTTTACACACTTTTAATGACTAATCCTTTCTTTGTCACAATATTTGCTTTTCTTTTTTTGGGAGAGAAAGTTGGTCTAAGAAGATGGTGTGCAGTCATAATTGGATTCTTAGGTGTCCTAGTTGTTGTAAATCCACAAAATTTTCAATTTAATTACCTTTTGGTTTTACCAATTTTAGCTGCTATTTTTTTAACTATTAGAGATATTGCTACAAAGAGTTTAGCGACTAAATCAAATAGTGTTGAAATTACATTTGTGACTGCTTTGTTGATTACTGGATTTGCTGGCTTGGGTTCAATAATTTTTGGTTATCAAGTAAGCGGTGAAGATGTAAATTATATTATTGTTTCTAGTATATTTGTTTTGTTCGGCTATTTATTTTCAGTATTAACAGTTTTTTATGCACCACTCTCATTAACGGCCTCTGCAAGATATAGTGTAATTATATTTGGGATGATTTTTGGATATTTAATACTAGGTGAAACTCCAACTTATAATATGATAATAGGCGCTATAATTATTACCTTAAGTGGTTTATTTGTAATCAAAAGAGAAAAAGAAATAGGAAAAATTAAATAAAAATTTACTGGTCCTTACAAAAATTATAAACTTCTTCAACATGGCCTTTAACTTTGACTTTATTCCAAGAATTTAAAATTTTTCCATTTTTATCCATTACAAATGTAGATCTATCTATTCCAAAATATTTCCTACCGTACATGGATTTTTCAATCCAAATGCCAAGTTTATCACAATTCTTCCCTTCATCCGAACCAAGTGGGTATTTCAATTTATACTTATCAGAAAACTTTTTATTCCGATCAATAGGATCTTTAGAGGCTCCTATTACATCAAAGCCAATTTTATTAAATTTTGTTAAATATTTCTGAAAATCTGCAACTTCTACTGAGCACCCACCAGTTAACGCCTTAGGGTAAAAGAATAAAACTGTTTTATTCTTTAATTTAGATGAATCAAACTCATTATCATTAGTTAATTGAAGTTTTATCTTAGGCATCTTTTTCATAATTATACTACTAGTTTAAGACCGTACCCGGCTTTTTTAACTCTTGTTTTAAAATAATTTTTATTAAATTTATTCAAGGTTGGCTTTGTATTTATTTGATTTTCGACTTTAATTCCAGCTTTCTTAATAGAATTTATTTTATTTTTATTATTTGTAATAAGATTAACTTTATTTATTTTTAATAATTTAAGTATTCTAGCAGCAATATTAAAATCTCTTTCATCATCTAAAAAACCAATATTATGATCAGCATCTATTGTATCCATACCCCTTGCTTGAAGAGAATAAGCTCTCATTTTATTAGCTAATCCTATTCCCCTACCTTCTTGTTCTAAATATAATATAATTCCACCATTATTTCTAACCATGTAATTAATTGATTGATTTAATTGTTCACCACAATCACATTTTAAAGAATGAAAAATATCACCTGTAAAACAAGCTGAGTGTATTCTTAAATTAACAGATTTTTTATTTATTTTTTTTGGATTAACAATTATCGCTACATGTTTATCAGATCCAATATATGATTTGAATATTTTAAAATTAGAATTTTCGTTTTTTGGTAGTGGAACGTTTGCACTAGAAACTAATTTAATACTTTCACAAATTAATTCATTTTGCTTCAATAAATCTTTGTAATCGAATATTAAAATTCCATTCTTAAATCCAAATTCATTTATATTTTTGTAATATTTTTTATTGATTTTTTTAAAAACTAGCGATGGTATCATTTTAGCATTTTTGGAAAGATCAATACAAACATTATGAAAATTTTTAGATTTGAATTTTTTAATATTGGTAAATTTAATTACTTTATTATTGCTAAGAGGATTAACAAATAAATTTATTATTTGATTTACATCTGTTTTGGGATTTATCTCAAAATAAATATTACTTTTAATATTCTTATTAAAAATTGATTGAGCTTTTTGTTTAGTAATAAGTAGATATTTTTCATCAATTAAGTGCTTATTGAATTGATTAAAAATTTTACTTTGGGAATGCTCTAAATTAAAGAACATCCAATATTCCTTTTTATTCTGAATTATTAAGGGTCTTCCGGTCCTGAGTTCATTAATTGCCCTATCTATTATAGTTCCTGTATTAGATTTGAAACTCATGAAAACTTTATATAGATATAATTGAAATAAAAACAAATGATTACATCAAAAAATATAGGAATTTTACTAGATTTTATAAAAAATTCTAAAAAGAATAGTGATTTATATTTATTGGTTAAAAACAATAGTATTTCTTTATCTTCAAAAAGAAAAAGTAACTTTTACTTAAAAAATAATAATCTGGAATCTAAAATTAATATAAATAAATTTTATCAATCAATTTTAAATATCCTTGTCCCAATACTAAGAAAAAACAAAAAATTAGTTATAGCTCAGATAGGACAAAGTATTGATGGTAGAATTGCATTAAATAATGGTAATTCACATTACATAAATAATCCCAAGAGTATTATTTATCTTCATTGCTTACGAAGTATCAGTGATGCAATTATTGTAGGTTCAAATACCATTAAAAAAGACGATCCCCTATTAACTACAAGAAAAATAAAGGGCACAAATCCAAAAAGAATTATTATCGATGGCAGTCTTTCACTAAATAACAAATATAAAATATTTAATGACGGTAATGAAAATATAATTTTTACAAAAAGTAATAAAAATATTAGATTGAATAATTCAACAATAATTAGATTAAAAGAAAAAAATTTTACTAAAAACTTAATTACGCAAATAAAAAAACTTAAATATAAAAATATTTTAGTAGAGGGAGGATCAAAAACTATTTCAGAATTAATTAATAATAAATATATTGATATTCTTCAATTTATGATTGCCCCAATATTAATAGGTTCCGGAATTAATTCATTAAATTTAAAAGAAATTTCAAATCTCAATAAAGCTATCAGACCAAAACATAATTTTAATGAATTAGATAATGAAATTATTGTTAATTTATTTCTTAATAGCTAAAAAATCTGTATTATTTAAAATGAATCTAGAATTTTTTTCTTTAATACTTTTTAAACGAAATTTTAACCAATCATCAAAGTTAAGTTTATTTTTTTGAATAATTTCTCTACAAAAATTTAAAAAATAAATTTGAAATTTATAATTTGCACTAACATCCCACGTAGAATCTAAAACATATGTTTTGTGAGTTCTTTTAAATACTTTATTCATTAATTCAGTGCAATCTGGTCCAACGGCCACTTCCCCTATTCCTTTGTCAGATTTTTGATCTTTATTAAAAATATTAAGAATTCTTTTATCATCCTTGTGTTTTGGAAAAAATTTAAAATTACCGTTATAATTTAAGGCAAAGTAGACAATTTCTGTATCAACATTTAATTTATGAAAATATTTAAACCATGTTTTTGGAAGAATATCTAAAAAAGCAGATCCTGTAACTAAATTATAATCATTAAAATTTATTTTTTCTAGATTATTAATTACATCAACAATTTTAAAATTAGTTTTTTTTATTTTAGATGATAGTTTTATATTTTTTTTAAAATAATTTGTTGATTGATGTGATATGTCTACAAAAAACCAATATTGATTATTTAATAATCGTGACTTAAGAAATCTATAATTGGATCCAGCGCCTGAACCTAAGTCAACTATTCTAATATTTTTTTTATTTTTAAAAAATTTATTAATTAAATATAGTATTCTTTGGTTTCGTGAATTTCTATCGACAGTTTCTCTGAGATTTAACCATTTATTTTGAAATTCATGCATATTAAATTAAATTAACAAATTTCTTAGCTGACTCTAGAGGGGTAAGAAGATATCTTTTGTTTTTATAAATATCAATATTTAGTTTTTTAAAATTTTTTTTATTTAATATATTTTTAATAATTATATTTCTAAGATCATTTACTTCAAATTTTTTGAAATAAATAACACCCTTTTTTCCCAGTGTATTTAAGATAGTATTAGTAAAAAAGGTTATAATTGGCTTTTTAATTATTAATGCATTTGCTAAAGACATCCCAAAACCTTCATATTTACTTACCGAAATGTAACAATCTGTTTTAGAATATAATTTAGCTAATTTTGTATCTGAAATAGTACCATGGAATATTATTTTTCTGTTCATTGAATTTTTAGAAATAAATTTTTTGAGTTTTTTGTAATAACCTATATCTCTTGTAGTATCACCAACAATTTCTAAAATAAAACTATCTAAAGGCTTTAAAACTTTTAATAAAAAAAGATAATTTTTTCTATTTATTATACTTCCACATGTTAAAAGATGAATTTTACTATTATTTTTAAAACTATAATTTGCTAGCCTTTCTATTCCAGGTTCAACTACAGAAATTTTATTATTTAGTACCTTAAATTCATTTATTAATAAATTTTTTGTATTTTTAGAAGTCACAATAAATTTATTTATTTTTTTGAAATTTTCTTTTTCTAATCGTAAGAATTTTTTTGACCTTTGACCTTTAAATTCAAGATATAAAGGATGATGTATTAGCGCGATAACATTATAAGTAAGTATTTTTTTAAAAATAGAATACATTCCTTCTAAAGCTAATCCATCTATAATAATTTTAGAGTGAGGATCAATTTTATCTAAAATGTTAAGAAAATATTTTATATCGTTATTTGTAGGAAAAGGATAATTTTCACTTAGAGCAATTGGTCTAATATTTATATCTCTTATCTTTGCATATTCTAGGATATTTTTTTCATAAATATATCCTCCAGTTTTTGCATTAATATTTCCTGGATAGACAAAATAAATATCAGATTTATTTTTAGATAACCTCTTTTTCATATGATGCCCATGCAACATTTGATTCTTGCAAGGTTATTTTAATTTTTTTTAAAGATTTGTAATCTTCAGAGAATTCATTTCTTAGTCTATTCAAAATCTTATTGCAAATATCCTCTGCTAAAAACTCTGTTGAGGTAATTTTTCCCTTAAATTCATCAATTTCATCTAAATTTTGATAATTATATATTTTAAGAATATCTTTTAAAGTCGTGGACACTATTCCTAAATCCATAATTATATTGTATTTATTAAGTTTATCAGTGAAAAATTCTGCATCTACTAAATATGTAGCTCCATGCATATTTTGGGCTGGTCCAAATACTTCTCCAGGTAAAGAATGAGCTATTAGAATATTTTCTCTTACTTTTATCGAATACATAATTAATATTTAACTAGATGCATTATTGTATCCTTATTTTTAAGGATTTTATAGTAATCTTTTTCTAAATCAAAAAAATTACTTTCACTAGTAATTAATTTTTCTAATTGTGAATTTTTTAAAGATTTAATTGCTAATTTTAATCTCCCCTCAAAATCATATTTATTTTTCATGTATTTTGGAATTTTAGATACCTGTGAGCTAATAATTTTTAATCTTTTAGAATGAAAATAACCACCTAAGGCAACTACTCCTTTATTTTTACCATACCAACTAGCTTCTACTATTTTTCCTTCGATAGATAATTTTTCCATTAAAGAATTTAAAACTTTATAATTAGCTGTAGTGTTTATTGCTACATCTATTTTCTCAATCTTTCTTATATCAATAAAATTTAATCCTAAATAGTTGGCAATTTTTCTTTTATTTTTATTATTATCAAAAACATAAACATTTTTATATCCATTAATTTTAAAAAAAAATGCAGTTAATAATCCTACAGAGCCAAGTCCTACAATTAGAATTTTGTTATTACTTTTAGATTGAGCGTCCCAAAAGATATTAATTGCTGTTTCCATATTTGCAGTTAGAACATATTTTCTCAAATTACCTTTTGGTAAAAAAATTAAATTTTGAATAGAAATTTCATATAAATCTTGATGAGGATAAAGACTAAATATTTTTTTATTTATATATTTCCTTGGACCATCGATAATATTCCCAACATTTATATAACCGTATTTTATAGGTAAATTAAAAGAACCATCTTGAAAAGGGGCTTTCATTAATTCAAATTGATCCTTACTTACGCTTTTAGATGAAACTAATTTTTCAGTTCCCTTGCTAATACCTGAGTAAATAGTTTTAACTAAAACTGTTTTGTTATTTTTATTGTAAACAAGTTTTTTTTGATAAATTTTAGCTTGTTTTTTTTTATCAATCCATAAAGAATAAGATTTCATAATTTACTTATAAATGTATAATAAAAAAATGCTAACAAACTTTTGGGAAGAATTAACAACAAATGAAATTAAAAAAATAAATAGAAAAACAGTTTTAATTTTCCCATTTTCATCTATAGAACAACATGGTTCGCACCTCCCATTAAATACTGATAAAAAAATTCTTGAAGGAATATTATTAGAATTCAATAAAAAATATAATTCAAATAAATATTTAATTATGCCTGAAATATATTTTGGTTCAGCTGCTGAACATACAGATTTTGATGGAACTATAAGTATTGATTCATTGGAATTTATATCGCACTCTTTATCAATTTTAGAAAATGTATGTAAATTGAAATTTAAAAATATATTACTTTTAAATAGTCATGGTGGACAAATTAGTCATATAGATATTATTGCTAAAGAATTGAAATCAGAATTTAAGATAAATATAGTTAAAGGCACATATTTTTTATTTGATCAATTTAAAGGAATTATATCAAGTAAAGAAAAAGACTTTGGTTATCACGGTGGAGAATTTGAAACATCTATTATGTTATATTTATTTCCAAACCTAGTTAGGCAATCTAAAATTTCTAAACATAGATTATCTCCCGATTATTTATCATCTAAAACCATTTCTTATGAGAAAAATATTAAGAAAGCTTGGTCAACTAAAGAATTAAGTAAAAGTGGAATTATTGGAGATCCTAGAAAATCCAATGCACAGATAGGAAAAAAAATAATTGATAGAGTAACACAAAAATTAAATAAAATAATAAATGAGATGTTTTAGATTTTTATTTATTAAGAATTAAATTAAAAAAATTTTTCGTATACCTCATTGTACTCACAATCATATACCTCACAGTTATCCAGCATATATTCAGTTATTTGACTTAAGAATGTACCATGACTGACTAATACAATTTTTTGTAAATTAAGTTTTTTGATAGATAATAGAAAAGACCTTAATCTCATTTTAATATCATTGTGAGACTCTTGTATAATTTTTTTTTCATTAATAGGTTTGTTATTATTCCACCAAAAATCATTTAAATTATTAAAATCAAAATCATTAAATTCTTTTTTTAATTTTTTTGGTTGTCTTCCTACATCACATGAGTGGTACAAATGTTCTCTTATTAATGGTTCAATTACAGGTTTATTAGATGGAAAAACAATAGAGAATGTTTCCAAAGTTCTTGTTAAGGGGGAACAAAAATAATTATCAAATTTGAGATTTTTAATTCTTTTATTTAATTTTTTTGCTTGCTCAACTCCTCTTTGAGTAATTCTTGCATCATAATAATAAGTTGGATTATCTAAATCTGATGCTGCATTAGCTTCTGACTCTGCATGTCTAATAAGATATAATTTCATTTTTTAACTATAAATACGATAAACGATCATGCATCAGTGAGTATAAAACTTAGCTTTATTTACGGGAAGAAACGGCCAATAGCAATGGCACAATCATAACTAAAGTTGTTAAGACTGATGGATTAAATAACCAATAAAGAACACCTAGAGAAAATATTAACATCCAGAATTCATTTTTATATAAAAATTTCATTATTTTTTAATTATATTAATTCAAATTATTTTCTACTAATACTTTTTTAACAGTGTCACCCATTACAGAAGGGTTTTTTGAAATTGTAACTCCACACTCTTTAAGAAGTTCTACTTTTTCTATTGCGCTTTCACCATAAGCAGAAACAATTGCACCAGCATGGCCCATAACACGACCTTTAGGTGCAGTTAGTCCTGCTATATACGCAATGACCGGTTTACTCATATTTTCTTTAGCAAATTGTCCAGCTTCAACTTCTTGTGGACCACCTATTTCACCTATCATTAAAACTGCAATAGTTTCATCATCATTTTCAAACTTTTCAATTATATCTCTAAAAGAACTTCCATTTATTGGATCGCCTCCTATACCTACACTTGTTGAAACACCAATTTCCAAATCTTTAAGTTGTTGTGCAGCTTCATATCCCAAAGTGCCAGATCTACTAACTATTCCTATTTTACCTTCTTTGTAAATGTGGCCAGGCATAATACCTAACATAGATTTACCAGGGCTAATTATTCCTGCACAATTCGGACCTACTAATCCCATTTTTTTATCTTTTGGATATCTTCTCATGTATCTTTTTATTTTAACCATATCATGAGAAGGAATACCGTCAGTAATAGCCACACACGTTTTAATACCTGCATCAGCAGCTTCCATTGCTGAGTCTGCTGCAAAGGCTGGTGGGACAAATAAAATTGATGTTGATGCTCCAGTTTGATCTACAGCTTCTTTAACAGTATTAAAAACAGGAAGATTTAAATGAGTCATACCACCCTTACCAGGTGTTACCCCGCCAACAACGTTAGAACCATACTTAATCATTTCTTCAGCATGAAAACTTCCAATTTTTCCTGTGAAGCCTTGGACTAAAATCTTTGTATTTTTGTGAATGATTATAGACATGATTATCCAAGCGCGTTCACTGCTTTATTTGCTGCATCTTCTAAAGTTGATGCTTCAATGTAATTTATATTACTTTTTTTAAGTATTTCGTTTCCCTTTTCGACGTTAGTTCCAGCTAAACGTATAACTAAAGGATGTTTAATTTCAATTTTTGATAAAGCTTGAACAATTCCTTCTGCAACCCAATCACATCTGTTAATCCCTGCAAATATATTAACTAAAATAACCTTAACTTTTGTGTCCATAGAGATTAATTTAAAAGCTTTAACTATTTTTTCAGGTGTTGCACCTCCGCCAACATCTAAAAAATTTGCAGGTTGACCACCAGCAAGTTTGATCATATCCATTGAAGCCATTGCTAAGCCTGCACCATTAATAATATTACCAATATTCCCATCTAAGCTTACATAATTCATTCCTCTGTCAGAAGCATAAACTTCATTTGAATTTTCTTGTGTTTTATCTCTAAGTTCTGCAATTTCATCTCTTCTAAACATTGCATTATTATCAAAACTCATTTTACAATCTAATGCTAGTATTTCATCTTGGTGTGATACAACTAATGGGTTAACTTCAACCATTGTTGCATCAAGCTCACTAAAAGCTTTATAACAACCAATAATTGTATTTGCTGCTCTTGAGATCAATTTGGATTCAATTCCTAAACCAAAAGCTATTTCTCTTGCTTGAAATTGTTGAATACCAACTGCTACTTCTATTTTAGATCGTATAATTGTTTCAGGTTTTTCTTTTGAAATTTCTTCGACACTCATTCCACCTTCTGTTGAGGCTACAACCATTATACTTTCTGAAGATCTATCAAACACTAAACCTAAATATAATTCGTGTTTGATATCAGTTGCTTCTTCAATATAAATTCTATTTATTATCTTACCCTCTGGACCAGTTTGGTTTGTAATTAATTTTTTACCTAACAATTTATCAGTTGCATCAGCAACTTCTAACGGAGAATTACATATTATAATTCCTCCCGCTTTACCTCTAGCACCTGAGTGAACTTGCGCTTTTACAACCCATTTTGAGCCACCAATTTCTCTTGCTTTATTTTCTGCATTTTCTGGACTATAAACAATACCACCAGTCGGAATTTTAACACCAAAATCAGACAATATTTTTTTTGCTTGATATTCGTGTATATCCATTACTTGCTCTCAATTAATTTATTTATATTTATAATATTTTCAGCCATTCTTGCAGATGCAGCGTCGATCATTCTTCCATCAAGCTGAGCAGCACCCTTTCCTTCAGCAGCTGCTTTTTCTAATTCTAATAATATTTTTTTTGCTTTATCTATTTCTTCTTTAGGTGGAGAAAAAACTTCATTAGCAAGATCTATTTGTGATGGATGTATTGCCCATTTACCCTCAAAACCAATTGCTGCAGCTCTTTTTGCTGCATCAAGATATCCTTCTTTGTCATTAAAATCACCAAAAGGTCCGTCTATTGCTCTTAAGCCATATGATCTACAAGTCATTACTAATGTTGATAAGCCATGATGCCATTGATCTCCAGGGTAATCAGGATTTAACCCCCCTATAACAACGGTTCTTGCGCGCATACTTGCTGCATAATCTGCAACTCCAAAATGTAATGCTTCAAGTCTTGAACTTGATGTTGCAATTGATTGAATATTGGACATTCCTAGTGCTGTTTCAATTAAACATTCTAAACCTATTCTATTTTCAAATTTTTTATTTTGCTCAATTTGATTAAGCAAACAATCGACCATATATACATCAGATGATGAGCCTACTTTTGGAATTAATAATGTATCAACCCTATCACCTACCTCTTCTATAATTTCAATCACATCACGATACATATAGTGTGTATCCAAACCGTTAATTCTTATAGAGATTGTTTTACCTTCTTCTTTCCAATTATATTCTTTTATTGCATTAATAACATTTCTTCTTGCATCAATTTTATCATTTGGAGATACTGCATCTTCTAGGTCTAAGAAAATATAATCGGCATTTGATTTTAATGCTTTTTCAAACATATTTGGATTAGAGCCAGGAACCGCCAATTCACTTCTGTGTAATCTAGATTTAGCAGGTTTATAAAATAAATGGCTCATTTAAAAAAAAATTATATATTTGATTAATATTATAAAAGCGATAAAAAAATTTAAATATTATAAAGATATTTCCTTAAGACAATTTTCATCATTATTTTTTGGATTATTTACAATTTTTGATACTGGATAAAAGTCTAAATCATCCTCGATAATGCTTTTGTTTTTATGTAGGAATTCATTTTCATTATCATTAAGAAAATCAAGACCCTCATTATGAGACATTATAAGAGGCATTCTATTATGTATATGGGAAAGGTTTTCATTTGCTTCCTTAGTAATGATACAGACAACATTCATTTTTTTATTATCTCTTATTTCTTCCCTCCAAATTCCACCAAAAAACAATAATTCATTTCTAGGAATTGATATTAAATATGGTTGTTTTTGATTATTTATATTTTTCCATTCATAGTATCCATTTGCAATAATAAGACATTTTCTTTTAGTAAATGATTCTTTGAATAAATATTTATCATTAATCGTTTCAATTCTTGCATTAATAACAAATTGAGTAACATTATTTTGTTTACTAAAAAAACTATAACTCCAAATAAAAGTATCTATTAAAAGTTTATGATTGTTTTTATAAATAATATTAACAATATTGGACGGTGATATATTGTAAGACTTATGTGAGTAATTTAAAACTTCAGAGTTAGGAAAAAGTTTTATAATTTTTTCTTTATCTTCAGTACTTGTGAATCTTCCGCACACTATGATGCTTGCGATAAAGGCATTGGTCTAGAAACACCTACGGTCATCCAACAATCTTTAAACTCACCGTTTTGCTCTACTTTTTCTACTGTCCATTCGAAACCAAATTTTTTTCCATTACTATCTGTGAGCTCTACAAAGTAATATGAACTTTTTTCTTGTTCCTGAACTGGAATTATATTGTGTTCTAAGTGATCAATCATCATTGAGTAGGATGGATTTTTAATCATCCTAATAAAATTGTCTAGAGGACCTGTGTACATTCTATTATTTGGATGTGCAAATTCCCAAGTTTGTTCAATACCGGCGTCGTCAAAAGGTGAATTATTTTTTTGTAGTGCTTTTAATTGAATTAAAATAACTTCTTTAGGACCAATTGAAGGGTCTGGTTTTATCATTTCTCCATAAACACTTTTTGATAATAAAATAAACAAACTAAACAATATAATTTTGTGCATAATTTTAAAATAGTGTAATTATAATTTAAGGCAATATGTATATTTATGATTTTATCCAAGGATTAATAATTGGAGGAACATTAATTATAGCCATAGGACCGCAAAATTTATTTGTAATTCAACAAGGGCTTAAAAAAACTTATGTTTTTACAGTTACTTTATTTTGCGGTCTATCTGACAGTTTACTAATTGTAATTGGAATATATCTATCTAATTATATTGTTCAAATTAATCCAAGTATCATAGGAATAATAAAAGTATTAGGTGGAATTTGGCTTATATTTTATGGATTAAATAAAGTTATAAAGTTAAATCAAATTAAAGATATAAATAAAAAATTAAATATAATTAACGAATACGGAAAAGTATTAATTACCTTATTCCTTATTACATACGCAAATCCTCATGTTTATCTAGATACAATTATTTTGCTGGGATCATTATCAACAAATTTTAATGATCAATTTGCATTTGGCGTTGGAGCAATTTCAGCTAGTTTTTTGTTTTTCTTTTCTTTAGGATATATGTCAAAGTTTTTGTCAAAATATATTTATTCAAATAAAACTTGGTTTTGGATTGATCTAACCATTGGTCTGTTAATGATTAGTTATGGAATATATTTTATAATTTTTTAAAGAAAGTTTCTAAGTTTTTACATACCTGATCAACATTTAATTTTGTAAATACAAGAGGTGGTTTTATTTTAATAACATTGTCATAAGGTCCATCAGTGCTCAATAAAATACCTTGATTTCTCATATAATTAATAAGCAGTTTAGCTAATTTTTTATTTGGTTTAGACACATTACTATTCTGAATAATATCTATTCCTAAAAAAAGCCCCCTACCTCTAACTTCACTAATATATTTTTTATATTTAAGTTGGATTTTTTTTAATTCTTTTAAAAAATAATTACCAACTAACAAAGCATTTTTTTGTAATTTATTATTATCAATAGTCTCTAATACTGCTTTACCGATAGCACAGGAAACAGGATTACCACCGAATGAGTTAAAATATTCCATCCCGTTATTAAAAGTTGAAGCAATTTTTTCTGTAGTTATAACAGCAGCTATAGGGTGACCATTACCCATAGGTTTACCCAAGGTTACTATATCAGGAACGACATCATGCTCTTCAAATGACCAAAAATGTCTTCCAACGCGTCCAAAACCAGTTTGTACCTCGTCAACAATACATAATGCATTGTTTCTTCTAATTTCTGAAAATATTTCTTTTAAATAATTTTTTGGAAGAATTACTTGACCGCCGCAACCAAGTATACTTTCAGTAAAAAAACATGCAATTTTTGTTTCTTTAATTTTATTTCTAATTACCGTTTTAGCTTCATCTATATATTTTTGAATCCAATTTGAATTTTGATATCTCCACTTACCTCTTAGGGGATCAGGCATTTCTAATACATGAACATAATCTTTTTTACCCGAACCACCCTTACTATTAAATTTATATGGACTTAGATCAATTAAAGCATTGGTGTGCCCATGATAAGCATTGTCCATCACAAAGACATCTTTTGCACTAGTATAAGTTTGGGCTATTCTATAAGCTAAATCATTAGCTTCAGATCCTGTACATACGAAAAATATCTTATTTAACTTCTTTGGAAACTTACTTAAAAGTAATTCGCTATAATCGTTAATTGTATCGTATAGATATCTCGTATTAGTATTAAGTTTTGAATTTTGCTGAGTCATAGCTTCATGGACATAGGAATTTGAATGTCCAACATGGGAAATATTATTTACACAATCTAAGTATCTCCTGCCATATCTATCAAAAAAATACTGATCTTTAGCTTCAAGCATATGAAGAGGTTTATTGTAAGAAATTGATAAATTATCAGAAATATTTTTTCTTCTTTTGTTTAAAGTATCTTTAAAATTATTATTATTATTAGAATAAAAAGATTTTGGAATTCGTAGAATTAAATTTGGATCAGGTGAAATTTTATTCCAAATATTGAATAAAAATTCTTCACCTACTCCTGGAAAATTCTTATCATGTCCTAATAAATCTAAAATAATTTGAAAATGTAAATGTGGTAACCATTTTCCATTTTCAATAGAATTACCAATTTTACCAATCCATTGACCTTTCTTAATTTTTTTTCCAATTTTTAGTTTTTGAAACATTATTTTAGATAAATGACCGTATAGAGTATAAAATTTATATTTTTTAAAACTATGTTCTAAAACTAGAGTGGGGCCATAGTCATATTTAAAATTATTATTTTTTAAAATTATAATTTTACCATCTATTGGCGCAAATAAATCTGTTTCCTGATCAATAAAAATATCAATTCCTAAGTGAATATTACGTCTTTCATTCGTATTTAATGCAGAAATAAAGTTAGGTCCTTTATAAACTTTTCTTTTTTCATTGTATAAACCTATACCTATTCGAGAATTATCTTCTTTAAATATTTTATTAACTCTTTTCTTAAGCGAACTATTATCTGGGTTACCTTTTAATAAAGGTGAATCAGAACTTAATTTTAAGATAGATTTATTTTTATCAAGTAAATTAAATTTAAAAATATTACCAAAGTTGAATTTATTTATATAATTTATAATTTCATTATGATGGTGAATAATATCAAAGCCGCATATTTCGCGAACAATATATATTAAAAAATTGATAGGAATTTTGTCTAATTTTTCTAATAAAGACCATGCATCTTTCTCACTAATGCTTAAATATTGATTTGATGGATATTTAATTCTTTGTTTTTTTGCCATTACAACAGTAATCATAAGTCGTGACTTACATAATGATATTAATGAATTAATTTCATCCTCATTAATAGAAAACTGTTTATTGTACTCTGTTATTATATTTTTAAGTGTAAGATAAATATTATCATTGTTCATTAGCGCATATGAAAGGCATATAGCTAAATCATTTATAGTTGGAGAATAAATAGAATCTCCATAATCTAGTAAACCACAAACATTGTTTTCTTTAATAACAATATTATAATTATTTGGATCTGAATGAGTTATTGAATATCTTAATTTATTTAAATTATTTTTTACAAATTTTTCATATTCTGAAAAACATTTTAATAAAATTAATTTTTTTGAACCAGTAAAAATATTAATGTCTTTTTTAATCCATTTTATATTTGATGGATCCCAAATAAAATTTCTATGGGCATCTATATCGTTAAATGCTTTCAACTTAGTTGATACTTTTCCAAGTAACTTACCCAAAGAATTTTCAATTTTATCGTTACTTTTTGTATCTCCATACATGCGCCCTTCAATATAAGATAAGATCCTAACAAAGCATTCTCTATTCTTTTTATCTAAATATTTTACAATCTTTGTATGGTGTATTTTTGGTATAAAAGATTTAAGACTAAGATCACTTCGTAAATAATTAATTAATCTATCTTGGTATTGTAATATATTTATTTTTTCTGATGGGTTTGAAATTTTTAATACATATTTTTTTTTATTATTTATGAATATAATAAAATTTATATCCCTTTCACTATCAAGTTGTTTAATTTTGAGTAATTTATTTCTTAAGAAAGAGAAATTAATCTTTAACCATTTAATTAAATGTTTATTATCAATAATAGGTGGATCAACATCAAAAACTGACATAAAAGGTGTATAATTCATAATGTTGAAATCTAAAAACATTTTTGTTTGTATTGGGGCAATTCATCACGATTATTTATTAAATCTTAAAAAAAATATTATTAATTTTAGATCTAATCAAATTACACAAAAAAACAGAATTGGTGGAGTGGCGTACAATATTGCAGAATTGCTTTCGAATTTTGTTGATGTAAACCTTTATAGTTTAGCTATCAATGAAGAGATTAGAAAAAAAATCTCAAAAAAAATCTATGTTCATCAAGTGAATAAAGATTATGCAGATAGATACTATTTAGCTTTATCAGATAAAAATAATAAATTTCTATTAGGATTAGCTAACACAGATGAATATGAAAATAATAAATCTTTAAAAATACCAAACATCAAGAATAAAAATATAATATTTGATCTAAATTTTTCTAAAACCTATTTGGAAAAATCAATAAATAAACTATCAAAAAAAAATAAAATTATAGTGTGCGCAACATCAGTGCATAAAGTTATTAAAATTAAAAGGATTATAAATAAAATTGATTTTATATTCTTAAATAAAGCAGAGTTACTTAAACTTACAAATTCTTCAAATATAATATTAGGTGTAAAAAAAATATTAAAACAAAATAAAAAAATAAAAATAATTACTACTAATTCAAAAAATAATGTAATCTTTGGAAGTAATGAATTTATAAAAAAAATAAAACCCCCATCAATCAAAGTAGTAAACGAAAATGGAGCTGGAGACGCACTAGCAGCTATGATGCTGTATTTGTTCAGTATAAATGAAAAAATGAATTATATTTTGAAAACTTCTGTAGCATGTGGGTCTTATTATGCTAGTGGTAAAAGTCTAAAAACTAAGAGTGATTTTTTAAAAATTAAAAATCTTTCTAAGAGAGTGATTGTACAATAGTATGCATGAAATATTTGAAATAAGTAAAAAAGTTCAAGAAGCAATAAATAGAAAAAAACCAATAGTAGCATTAGAAAGTACGTTGATTAGTCATGGATTGCCCTATCCAGAAAATATTAAAGTCGCAAATGAGTCTATAAAGGCTGTTGAAGATAACGGTGCAATTGCTGCAACAATAGGAATAATTCGAGGTAAGGTTAAAATAGGATTATCTGAAGAGGATATTCAAATATTAGCAAAAGAGAAAAATGTACAAAAAGTTTCAAACCACAATATAAATTTATCAATATTTAATAGAGAAAATGCTGCTACAACAGTAGCAAGTACAATTTCTATAGCTTCTAAATTTCAAATAAAATTTTTTGCAACAGGAGGAATTGGTGGTGTGCATCTAAATGCTGAAAATACTAATGATGTATCTGCAGATCTATATGCACTTTCTGAGAATTCAAATTTTGTAATCTGTAGTGGTGCTAAATCTATATTAGATTTAAATAAAACAAATGAACTTCTTGAAACTTTAGGAATTACAAGAATTGGTTATCAAACAAATTATATGCCTGGTTTTTGGTATGAAGAAACAGAAAATAAAGTCGATAATAAATTTGATGAAATTCATGAAATTTCTTCTTTTTTAAAACTCAATGAAAATATGGGAAATAAAAAATCAATTCTCATATTTAATAAAGTTCCATTAGAAAAAGCACTTAATAAAAATGACGTAGAAAAATGGATAAATAATGCAACAATAAAAGCTGATAGAAATAATATTAGTGGAAAAGAATTAACCCCGTTTCTCATAAAAGAAATTAACGAACAATCAAAAAATGAAACTCTAAATGCTAATGTATCTTTAATAATCAATAATGCGAATTTAGCTGGAAAGATTGCAAAGAGTTTTTATAGTTAAGGTAATAGCGATAATTTAGCTTTAAGTAATTGAAAAAATTTTTCATCATTAGCTTCATTCATCACAAAACAATTTACTGGTCTTTTTGTAACACCTAGCCAATCAACAACAGTCTCCCCTCTTGTTAATTCAGAATTTTCTTCAACTGTGACATTAACTTCTTTTCCACTAAAAATAGATGGATCTAACAAATATGCAATAACACATGGATCATGCAAAGGAGTTTCCTCAGTTTCGTATAATTCTTTATGAAATATTGTATAAAATTCCATTAGTTCTCCAAAAAACTTAGAACTTTTATTTTTATTTTCATTCATTGATTGGATAATTTTTGAATTTACATTTACCTGATGAGTAACATCTAAACCCATCATTGTTAGAGGAATGCCTGATTCTAGAACAATATTTGCCGCATGTGGATCCACATAAATATTAAATTCAGCTGATGGGGTAGTATTTCCTAAGCACATAGCAGCTCCACCCATAAAAACTATTTCTTTTATATTTTCTTTAATAGATGGATCTTTTTTTAAACTTAAGGCAATATTTGTAAGAGGTCCTGTTGGACATAAATAAATTTGCTCTGTTGAAGATTTACAAGTTTCTACTATGAAATCAACTGCATGTTTTTCTTGAGGTTTATAATTTGTATCTATTATTATAGGATCACCTTTTTTATCTAATCCGGTTTTTCCGTGAACATATTCAGCTGTAAATAATTCATAATGAATAGGTTTATTTGCACCAGAGTAAACTTTAATGTCCGTTCTTTCAATTAACGTACAAACCTTAAGAGCATTATTTACTGTATTATTTAAACCACTATTTCCACCAACACAGGTGATACCCAGTATGTCAATCTCTTTAGAGGAAGCAGCTAACATTATTGCGACAGCATCATCATGACCTGGATCGCAATCTAAAATTATTTTTTTAGTCATTAATAAAACTTTTAAGAGGCATTGAAGATCTTTGTAACCAATTCCATTCTGGATATTCGTTGTTATTATCAATTACATGAATTGTGTAAGCATGTCTTGATTTTAAACTTGTGTTCTCACATGAATAATGAGGAAGTCTACCATGTAATAAAACAAGCGATCCTTTTTTTACTTCTACAAAAGTATCAGTTTCAGGAAATGGCTCATCATTTAGATCTATCATTTGCATTTTACCGTCTACTTTTTTAAAAAGTTTTCTTAATGGGCCTTTATGACCTCCGCTTGCAACTTGTAAACATCCGTTTGTTTTATTTGCATCTTCTAATGCAAACCAGAAACCGATAGTACTTTCTGGCTTAGTATATAAAAAAGTAGAATCTTGATGGCAAACTACTTCACCACCTATTTTAGGTTGTTTAAAAATATACATAGACTGAAGTAATTTTGGTTTTGAAAAACCAAGTGATAAAGCAATATCTTGAAGTTTTTGTTTATGAGAAAATTTATAAAAAACTTTATCTAAGTCGTGCAACGCATGACCGATTTTATTTACAATAAAATGTTTATTTTCTTCTATGTTATCATCATTTAAATTAGCTTTTTCTTCAAAGAAGAATCGAATTTTATCACCTGATTCTAAAAAATAATTATCATCATTATGAGCTTGATTGACTGTATCAAAAATAGATTTTTGATTATTAAAATTATTATGTTCGATAAGATATGATGACCGTTCCATTAATTCATCACATTCTTTATCTGTATTAAAATTTTCTATAACCAAATATCCATTATCATTCCAAAATTTAATCATTTCATCGTTTAAGGGTAGATCGTTTGTTGAAAAATATTTCATTATATTCCTATTAATTTTGTCAAGAATGGTAAACCAACTTTAATAAGATTTAATAACTGTGGTATCAAAAATTTTCCAGTTGTTGCAAGGAAGAATATTATACCTCCAATTATGACTATCAGAATTAAATTTCTATAAAAGTTACCATAATTATTATATTGTGATTTGGCTCTTGATCTCAAAATAAATAATATAATTACTATAACAATTAAAACTATTAACAATCGGATCATATATTTTCTATATTTAGTAAAAATTAATTTGCAATACTAATTATATCTTAATAAATAGTTTTTAGTAGATGATCAGATTAAGCATATTATTTTTATCAATTTTTTCTTTAATTTATGGAACTTATTTTTTAATTTTTCCATATAGTTTTGTTAATTTAACTGTTGCTGAAAATACCAATATAGCATGGCTAAGAAATCTTGGTGGAGCTATAACAGGTCTTTTATTTATTGGTCTTTTAATGATCTACTTAAATACAAAGGGCTCTATCAGATTACTTAATGTTATTATTATTACATCCATAATACAGACCTCAGCTTTGATATATTCAAGAATATCAGATGAATTTTCCGCAAATAATTTAATAATTATTGATATAACTATTTATGCCGCAATAATTGTTACTATTTATTTATTATTCATTTCAATTAGATTTAAAAAACTATTTATTTAAATTTAAAAAAAATTCTAATTAATAAAAGAATAATTAATATTAAAAAAATTAAAATTAATTCAAATGATAAAATATTACTAAGTTGAAATTCCTTAATTTCAATAAGATTAGAAAATTGATTACCAATAAATGAAAAAAGAAGAAAATAAGGAGTAAAACCAACAAAAGATGAAATTATAAATTTAGTTTTAGAAATATTTAATGTTGATAAAAATAAATTTTGAACAAATAATGGTACTCCAAAGATAAGTCGTAATAAAACTAAGTATTCAAAAGATGATTTTTTAATGATTGTATTTAGTTTATCACTAAATTTTTCAATTTGTTTATTAAAATATTTTTTAAATAGATTTTTAAAAAAAAGAAAAAAACATAAACTACCTAAAATAATAGTTGTTATATTAATTATAAAACCTGTAATAAATCCAAAAAAGAAACTTGATGCAAGTATAATTATTAAACTGCCAGGTAGAGAGAATGTAAAAAACAAAAATGAAAATAAAAAATATAAAATTAAAGACAATTCTAAATTATTTTTGATTAATAAATCAAATTGAATTAAAAAATTAAAAATAACATCAATCATTTAATAATTTTAAAACCTTTGAAAAAAATAAATGATGTAATAATCAAAGTTAATAAAATAAAAAACATTATAAAGATATTTTCAACTAAATTAAATGAAAATTCATCATTAAATGAATTCCTAAAAAAGCTTACAACATAATAGTAAGGATTATATAAAAGTATAGCCTTCAAATTATCAGGAAGATAATTTATTGAAAAAAAGGTTCCTGATAAAAAATTAATAGGCGCAACAAAAAAGCTCGAGAATGTACTTTGTGAATCCCAAGAATTAAAAATTATTCCTACGAAACATCCTAAACATGAGAAAAAAATTATAACTAAAAATAGGTAGTAAAAAAAATAAAAAAAATTATAAATTTCAATATCTATTAAAAAAGTAAATATAAAAAAATTAAATAGTGCTAAAATAATTCCAATAATAAGAGATGTGAATATTAAAGATATTAATATTTCAATCCTATATATAGGTGCCATTAACCAATCATCTAAAGAACCAATTTGTTTCATATGAATTAAAGTAGCAGACGAATTATCGTAACTTTCCTGAGCTACGATCATAATAATTAATCCAGGAGCAATAAATTCAACGAAAGAACCAGAATCCATAGAAAGTGAGTAATAATTTTCTACTGTTATAAAAACTAATATAAATAAAAGATTTGTAGTTAAAGGGGCTAATAAAGAATAATGATACTCTTGTAGAAATTCTTTTATTCTAAATGCGATTATTGAATAAATCGCACTAAAATTTAACATCAATTAAGATTACTTAGAAAAGTATTTTTGAACAAGGTCCACCCAAAAATTTACACCAATGGGTAATAAATTATCATTAAAATCATACTTTGTTGTATGTAGATGAGCACTATGTTCTGCATCTCCTTGACCAAGATAAAGATATGAGCCAGGTTTTTTTTCTAGCAAATATGAAAAATCTTCTCCTCCCATTGACGGGTCAATATCAGTAATAACTTTATCATCACCAACTAAATCTTTAGCTACATTTGCTGCAAATTTTGTTTCTTCTTTAGAATTGATAGTAGGTGGATATTTATTAACTAAATCAAATTCAATTTTTATCTCTGCACCATGTGCATCCGCTATACCTTTACATAATTCATTTAATCTTTTTTCTATATATGCTCGTGTTTCTCTTCGAAAAGTTCTAATAGTCCCGCCCATTTTAACTTGATCGTCTATTACATTATAAGCCGTACCAGCATTAATTTTTGTAATACTTATAAGGGCTTTATCAACAGGATCTGTGGATCTACTTATAATTGTTTGAACAGCAGAAATAACTTGTGCAGAAATTACAACAGGATCAATTGCTAGATGAGGTGATGCAGCATGACCGCCCTTTCCTTTTACAGTAATATCAAATTCATCAACTGCTGCCATCATCGGTCCACTATTTACACCAAACGTACCTAAAGGTAACTCAGGCCAATTATGAAGTGCATATACTTCATCAATTTTAAAATCATCAAACATACCATCTTGAATCATTTTTTCTCCTCCAGCAAAACCTTCTTCTCCTGGTTGAAAAATAAAATATACTCTTCCATTAAAATTATTATTTTCACTTAGATATTTCGCTGCTCCAAGAAGCATTGTGGTGTGACCATCGTGACCACAACCATGCATCATACCTTTATTTTGTGATTTATGATTAAATTCGTTTTGTTCTGGCATAGGAAGAGCGTCAAAATCTGCTCTTAAACCAATTGTCTTATCATTAGTAACTTCATTACCATCTACCCAAGCAACAACACCTGTATTAGCGTAACCATCTTTAAATTTAATATTAAATTCACTTAACTTATTTTTGATATATTTTGATGTTTCAAATTCTTGAAGGCCTATCTCAGGAATTTTATGCAGATCCTGACGCCATTCTGTCATCTGATCTTGCATTTGATTTATACTATTTAAAATTGGCATTATAGTATTCCGAAGAAACCTTTTTTATTTAGTTTTTCTTCACATTGTTTTAGTTGTTTATTAAACATCTTAGTATTTCTTTCTACATTTTTAGCAACATCAATCAACCAATCTTTACTTTTAAATGTCTCTTTTGACCATCCGTTTTGACCTTCATGGTATGCTAAATATTGATTATAGTAATCATTTTTTGAAATTCCAATCATATTTTCGGACTGAGTTGTGTACCAGCCAATAAAATCGGTTACATCTTTAAAGTTCGCCCTTGATGCATTTTGATTTCCAGTTTTATTCTTATACCAATCCCAAGTGGGATTTGTTATTTGTGCATAACCAAAAGCAGTTGATGGTCTAGAGGTTGGTATTAAACCTAAAAATTTTTTTCTTTTCGGTTTTGCAAATTGAGTGAAAGATGATTCTTGTTTTATAACTGCTAATTGGAATGCAATTGGGGTATTCCATTTATCATAAGAATTTTTAGTTGCTTTATACCAGCTTTTCTTTTCATCAAAAATTATGCAACTATCAGCAGTATTTGTTAACTGATTTGAGGTGCATGCATATAAAAATAACAATGTAATGCACAATAATTTAAAAAAACTATCAAAATTCATTATGAATCTAAATACCATAACTTTTACTTATATAGTCTTAAATGTGGCAAAAAATTATTGCTTACTATTGAATTATAGATATGAATGCTTAAATTTCAAAAATGGCAGAAAAAACTAAAGAAAATTTAACATTTCAAGCTGAAGTAAGTAAGCTTTTAGATCTTGTTGCTAATTCCCTTTATAGTGAAAGAGAAATATTTCTAAGAGAACTAATATCTAATTCAGCTGATGCCTGCGAAAAATTAAGATATCAATCACTTTCCAAAAAAAATCTTTTGAAAGATGAAAAGGATTTAAAAATTAATATCAGAGTTTCAAAAAAGAAAAAAATAATTGAAATTGAAGATAATGGAATTGGAATGTCAAAAAATGAACTTATTGACAATTTAGGAACTATAGCGAGATCAGGAACTAGTAAATTTATTGAAGCAATGAAAAATAAAAAAAGCAACGATATTTCTGCAATTGGACAGTTTGGTGTTGGTTTTTATTCCTCATATATGGTTGCAGATAATGTTGAAGTACTTTCTAAAGATGCTGAAAATGAAGAAACAAATCTTTGGTCATCTAATGGAAAAGAAAATTATACCATAGAAGAAGCTAAAAAAGATAAAAGAGGCACTTGTATAACTCTAAATATCAAGAAAGATGCTGATGAATTTTTGGATTCATTTCGTTTAAGATCAATTATAACAAAATACTCAAATTATATTCCTTTTCCGATTTATCTTAAGGACCTTGATGATAAAGAAAAAGAAGAAAAAATAAATGAAGGTAGTCCATTATGGCTAAAAGATAAAAAGAATATAAAAGAGGAAGACTATAAGCAATTTTATAATAATATTTCATTTAACTTTGATGATCCCTTAAAAACTATTCATTATAACGCTGAGGGTGTTATTAGTTATAAGGCTTTACTTTATTTTCCTACAAATCAACCTATGGATTTATTCAATGCTGATAGGAAAAATAAAATAAAATTATATGTTCAAAAAGTTTTTATCACTGATGATTGTGAAGACATAATTCCAAATTGGTTACGTTTTATTCCAGGAGTAGTCGACTCACAAGATATTTCTCTCAATGTAAGTAGAGAAATGCTTCAAAATAATCCTATTATTACAAAAATAAAAAAAGGTATTACAAATAAAATTTTAAGTGAAATTGATAGCTTGGCTAAGAAGGAAAAGGATAAATTTGAGACATTTTGGAATAATTTTGGTCCTGTTCTAAAAGAAGGGTTATATGAACATAATGATCATCATGAAAAAATCCTACCGCTATTGAGATTTGAAAATTCTTTAAATGATAAAAAAATATCTCTTGAAGAGTACACCAAATTAATGGCTAAAGATCAAAAAGAAATTTATTATTTTGCTAATACTGATAAGGATCATATTAAAAACTCCCCTCAATTAGAAGTTTTCACTGATAAAAAGATACCAGTTTTGTTTATGGTTGATGCAGTAGATGAGTTTTGGATACAAAATGTAAATAAATTTAAAGATTTAGAATTTAAATCAATAACCAAAGGTAAGGTTGATGTTTCAAAAGTTGGTGAAAAATCAAGTAAGAAAGACGAAGATAAAAAAGAAGTAGATAGTAAAATCAATGATTTAATCAACATACTTAAAACAGAGCTTAAAGAGACAATATCTGATGTTATTGTATCTAAGAGATTAACAAAAAGTCCAATTCTGCTTGTTGCTGAAGAAGCTGGGATGGATATAAATATGGAAAAGTTGATGAAAATGCATAATCAAAAAACTCCTGTTTCAAAAAAAATACTTGAAATTAATCCAAACCATCCGATGATTATAAATTTATCTCAAAATTTAACAAAAATTGACCATAAAAAAGCTTCAAATTTAATTTTAGATCAAGCTAATATATTAGATGGTAACATTCTCTCAAATCCATCTGCTTACTTAGAAAATTTAACTGAAATTTTTATTAAGTAACTGAATTTATAATTTTATTATTATTAAAAAATTCAACAAACTGATTAGCAACCATTTCTGCTACAACTATTTGTGCTTCATCAGTAGAAGCAGCAATATGTGGAGTTAAAATTATATTATCTAAATTATAAAATCCACTTTCTTCCAAAGGCTCATTTTTAAAAACATCTAATGCAGCGCCTTGAATTTCTTTTTTTTCTAGAGCATTTTTAAGATCATCTTCATCAACTAAGTTACCTCTAGCAGTATTGATAATGATACAATTTTTTTTCATCATTGATAAATGATTTTTATTCATAATGGGGTTACCATCCTTACTGGGTTTACAGTGAAATGAAATTATATCTGAATATTTAATAATGTCATCGATAGAACAAGAATTATATTCAGGAAAGCTATCCTTAATTGTTTCAAAATATGAAGAAAATATTGAAACTTTCATTCCCAATACATTAGATATTTCTGCAACTCTTTTGCCTACATTACCAAAACCTACGATACCAATTTTTTTACCTTTAATTTCATTTCCCTTTAATTTCTTTTTTTCCCAAAGACCCTTATGAGTTGTTTCATTTGCAGCAGTAATTTTTCTTAGTAATGCAAAAATTAAACCAATTGTATGTTCTGCTGTAGCATTTGTATTGCCTCCTGGAGTATTCATTACAATAATATTTTTATTTTTAGCAGCTTCCACATCAACATTATCTACTCCTGCTCCTGCCCTACCTATAATTTTTAAATTTGAAAGAGAGTCAATTAAATCTTTTCGCACTTTAGTTGCAGAACGAATGATTAAACCATCATAGTTATCGATTATTTTTTTTAATTCTTCAGGAGATAAATTTGTTTTTGTATCAACTGAAATGTTATTTTTTATTAAAATTTTAGATGCAATATTATCTAGTGAATCTGATATTAATACTTTAGGCATGTTTTGATTTAATCTCTGAATAGGCCCAATCAATCCAAGGTAAAACTAATTCTACATCTGAAGTTTGAACCGTGCCTCCAGCCCATATTCTAAAAGAAGGTGGTGCTTTGGGATATCCATTACAATCAAATCCAACATTATTTTCAGAAAGTAACTTGCAAATATCGGCCATCACAGCTCTTTGACTACTTTCATCTTTATTAGTAAACCAATCTTCAATAATTTTAAAAGTTATTCCAGTATTTGAAATATAATTCTCATCTTCAATTTCAGATAAAAAAGTAACCCAATCTCTCTCATTAATCCATTCTCGAATTTTTTGTAAAGAATTCTGAGATTTGGAGATTAACGAATTTAAACCTCCTTGAGAAGAAACCCAGTTTAAAGAATCAATAATATCTTCAACACATATCATAGAAGGTGTATTTATTGTGTTTCCTTCGAATATACCTTTTATTAATTTCTTATTTTCAGCTAATCTAAATAATTTTGGTACTGGCCAACTAGGTGTAAAACTTTCTAATCTTTCAACAACGCGTGGAGAAATTGCTATCATTCCATGCGCAGCTTCTCCTCCAAGTATTTTTTGCCAAGACCAGGTTATAACATCACATTTATTGTAATCTATTGGCATACCAAAGATTGCTGAAGTAGCATCACAAATAGTTAGACCTTTTCTGTCATCAGGTATCCAGTCTCCATTAGGAACTTTGACACCAGAAGTTGTCCCATTCCATGTAAAAATTACATCATTATCAAAATTGACTTTGCTAAGATCAGGTAGTTTGCCATAATCTTCTTCATGAATATTTAAATTATCTAATTTTAATTCACTAATTGCATCTATTACCCAATCTTTACCAAAATTTTCCCACGCAAGAATATCGACTCCCGTTTTACCTAATAAGCACCACATAGCTGCCTCTAAAGCACCAGTATTTGATCCAGGCATTATACCCAATAAATAATCATCAGGTAATTTTAGAATATCTTTTGATTTATCAATTGCTTCTTTTAGTCTTGCTTTACATTCAACAGATCTATGAGATCTGCCAGTTAAAGCATTACTCAAGACAGATATATCCCAGCCTGGTCTTTTTGAGGTTGGACCACTTGAAAAGTTTGGATTATTAGGTTTCGTATTAGGTTTATTCATATGCTTTTTCAAACTCATAAACTACTAAGCCATCTAAGGGTTTTGGATCGAACCATGTTGATTTAGGAGGCATAGTCAAATTTTTATTCGCGACCGTAATAACATCACTTATTGAAGATGGGAAGATAGAAAATGCCACACTATCAGTATTTTCATCAACTTTTTTTTCTAAAGCTGCCAAACCATGACATCCAGCAATAAATCTTATTCTTTCATCATTGTTAACATCAGAAATATTTAAGTGTTTTTTAAAAATGAAATTGTTTAAAATATTAATATCTAATGTATCAACAAAATTATCAGTTTTTAATTCAGTTTTAAAATACAATGAATACCACTTTTTTTCATGATACATTCCAAATTGTTTATTTGATTGAGGTTTGAATGGATTTTTTTCATTTTTTATTTCGAAGTTTTTAGAAAGAATTTCTAAAAACTTTTCTTCATTCAAACCATTTAAATCTTTAACAACTCTATTATAATCAAATATTTTAGCTTCGTCACTTGGAAATGCTGCTATCATAAAATCTTCCTGCAAAATATTTTTATTATAATTTAATTCTCCGATAATTTTCATTGCACCCATTCTATGATGTCCATCAGCAATATAGAAATTATCTACTTCATTTATAAAAACAGAAGATAAGTTTTCGATAAAAGATTGATCAGAAATACACCATAATTTATGGATAGATTTATCAAAGCTTTCAAAATCATAGTCTGGAGTATTTGATATGATAGAGGTTAACAAATCTTTTATCTTATTATTTTTTTTATATACTACATAGATAGGACCAATTTGTGTTTTTATATTTAACATTTGCTCTGCTCTTTCTCTCATCCTTCTCTCGTATATTTTTTCATGTGCTTTAATTTTTTCATCTACAAAATCTGAGATTTTAGAAAGAGATAAAAATCCTAGTTGAGTATGACCTTGAAATTCAATTTGATAAATATAATAAAATAATTCTTTATCTTTTTTAATTACATCATTTTCTTTCATTTCCTGAAAATGTGATTTTGCTTCTAAAAGAGTATCTGCTTCTTTTAATTGTCCAACAGGATTTAAAATTTTTAAGTAATTCCAATAATTATTTTTTTTAAATATTTCTATATTTTCAATACTTAAATGATCAGTAGAAGGGGCAATTAAATTTTTTGCATCTTCGTTATAAGGACGTGTTCCTTTAAAAGGTTTAATTTCAACCATAATAATAAAACACCTTTAATAAAATAAAAAAAAATTTAAACTTAAATTATGCTACTTCTGGTATTTGAGAAATAGATTTACCTATTCCATCATCATCAATGACATCATCAGCCATTGATCCATTTAAATAATCATCATAAGCTGACATATCAAAATATCCATGACCACATAAATTAAAGAGAATAGTTTTTGACTCACCTTTTTCTTTACATTCTAAAGCTGCATCAATAGCACCTTTAATTGCATGATTTCCTTCTGGAGCAGGAATAATTCCTTCTTGTTTTGCAAAAGTTAAACCAGCTTCAAAACAATCTTTTTGACCGTAAGCCTTTGCTCTCATCAGACCTAACTCATATAAGTGACTTAAATGATAAGACATGCCATGGTATCTTAATCCACCAGAGTGATTAGCCGGCGGTAAGAAATCAGATCCAAGAGTATGCATTTTAATTAATGGAGTCATTTTTGCCATATCACCATGATCATAAGCATACTTACCCTTAGTGAATGAAGGACATGATGCGGGCTCGCAACCAATTATATCAATTTTTTGACCACCTCTTAACTGTTGTCCTAAAAATGGAAACATTAATCCAGAAAGATTACTACCACCACCTGTACAGCCAACAATTATATCAGGATAATCTCCAGCCATCTCCATTTGCATAATAGCTTCATTACCATTTATAGTTTGATGCATTAAAACGTGGCCTAAAACACTTCCAAGTGAGTATTTAGCCTTACCTCCACTTTTAACAGTTGCTTCTATTGCTTCTGATATAGCTATTCCCAAACTACCAGGGTTATCAGGATTTTCTGATAATAACTTGTTACCGAAATCAGTTAAATTAGATGGACTAGCGTGACAGTTAGCGCCGAATGATTGCATCATTAATTTTCTGTAAGGCTTGTGATCAAAACTAACCTTAACCATGAAAACTTCTATATCTATACCAAAGATCTGACCAGCAAAAGCTAATGAACTTCCCCACTGACCTGCGCCCGTTTCAGTAAAAATTTTACTAATTCCTTCTTCTTTATTAAAAAATGCTTGTGGAACTGCAGTATTTGGTTTGTGACTTCCAGTAGGACTAACACCTTCATATTTATAATAAATTTTAGCTGGTGTATCTAAAAACTTTTCTAATCTTCTTGCTCTAAATAAAGGAGAAGGTCTCCATTGTTTGTATACTTCTCTTACTGGTTCAGGAATTTCTATTTCTCTTTCAGTAGAAACTTCTTGCATAATTAAACTCATTGGAAATAAAGGTGCAAAGTCATCAGGACCAGCTGGCTGTTTAGTTCCAGGGTGTAAAGGTGGTGGTGGCGGACTTGGTAGGTCAGCATTAATATTATACCAAAACTTTGGTGCTTTATTTTCTTCTAGTAAATATTTAATTGAGTCACTCATAATAAAAGTATATTGGACTATAAAATATTAAATTTCAACTATAAATGAAATACTTTAACTTCAAAAATGTGTCTATTTTTATTGCTGCTTTATTAGTATTATACGTTTTTTTCGGATATTTTACTCATTGATTTTTTTTGACCTACAAATAGGCCAATAAAAACTAAAATAATTCCAATTACTGAACTAAATATTATTTGTTCCGAAAGGAATATAAATCCCCAAATTAATGCAAAAACAGGAATTAAATACGCAACATAAGACAAGAAGACAGGACCTGATTGTTTAACTATATGGTATCTCATATGAAAGGCAATTGCCGTTGGGAAAATACCTAAGTAAATAATAGAAATTATAGAAATTTTATTAATATTAGTTTCATAATTAATAAAATCATAAATTAAGAAAGGTAAAGATATTATTGCTCCAAATAATGTAGCAAAAGTTGTAATTGAAATAGGGCTTAATTTTTTTAATTTATTATAAGCTGCAATGTTTGAAATCATATAACCAAATGCTGCTATAATAACAAAAGTTTTTGCTAAAGTACTAATGTAGTTTTCATCTTGAAAATTAAATTTACTTATATCCAAAATAAAAATAATACCCGCAAAACCTATAATTATTGATAAAAATTTAATCAGAGTAAACTTATCATCTGAAGTTAATACATGAGACATGAGTAATGTTATTAAGGGACCAACTGACATTAATAAACCTGCAGTAGAAGAAGGGATGTATTGTTCAGCCCAACTAATCAGATAGAATGGTAAAAAATTTCCAGTAATGCCTATAAAAGAAAGAATTAAAACTAAATCGAGATTTAATTTAGGATGATTGTTATATGAATAATATAAAATAATTAAGAATATTGATGCTATAATTAATCTTAAGGAAGCAATACTTGTAGGCGTAAAACTAGATAGACAAATTTTAATAACAAAAAAAGAAGATCCCCAAATAGCAGCTAAAATTACAAGAAGTATTAAATTATTTGATACTAATTTATTTAGCAAAAATTAGATTTTGTTTTTTGGTTTAGGAATTTCGATATTTTCAGAAGGTTTCATAAATTCATCTCTTCTTCCATCCCAAAGATAGTCCGCATAATCAAACTCTGTAATCATTCTATCAGATCGCTCAAATGTTAAGCCATATTTTCTACAGTAACTTGCAAATTCTTCTGCATTATCTATTGGTAAATTTTCTACAGTCCATCTTCTAGAACTTCTATCAAATTTAAAACCATTTTTTTTGAACCAATCTCTGTGATAGTATGAATCTCTACCAAAAGCTGAAAAGGTTATTTTTTTTGACATAATGATATGAGCACATACATGAAAAACTTAGAAATAACAAATTTAATTTTTTTAAAATTAATTTTATTTAAAATAGTAGAAATCTAGTAGTATTTATAATAAGATAATATTATGGATCTTTACAGTAGTAGTGAAATAACAGTTCATCAGTTAAATGAACTTAAGCAAGATGATAAAAAAATTCAAATTATAGATGTAAGAGAAGATACTGAAAGAGATCATGCCTATATTAAGGGTACAATACATATGAAACTTTCAGAAATTGCTAAAAGATACACTGAATTAGACAAGAAAAAAAATATTTTTGTAATGTGTCATACTGGTACAAGAAGCCAAGCTGTATGTAAATGGCTTAAAGCACAAGGTTATAATCATTGTGTTAATGTACTTGGTGGAATAGACGCATGGGCTGCTTTAATTGATAGAAATATAAGAAGATATTAAGAAATACTCTCTAAGTACAAACCTAGAAAAATAATAATTACACTAATTAAAAACAGTATTATCCTAAACAGTATTTCAATAAAAAGATTAAATCTTATTCGTTTTTTTATAATTAGTTTGTATAGAGGATTACTAATTGATAGAGAAATTAAAAGTATACCAATAATGATAACAAACCAATGCATAAAATTAAAAAATACATAGCTGAAGATTTAAAATTTTCAAATCAAACTATCAAAGAAATGAAGATTAATTCAAAAAATTTTTATAATAATATTAGAGAAAGAAGAAGCATACGTGAATTTTCAAAAGATAAAATTGATATAAATGTTATAAAAAATGCAATATTATCTGCAGGATCAGCTCCAAGTGGGGCAAATCTTCAACCCTGGCATTTTGTAGTAATAAAAAATAAAACTGTAAAAAAGAAGATTAGAATAGAAGCAGAAAAAGAAGAAGAAAATTTTTATAAGTATAAAGCTCCACAAGAGTGGTTAGATGCGTTATCTCCTTTAGGAACTGACGAAAATAAAAAATTTATTGAAAATGCGCCTTATTTAATAGCTATATTTGAAAAAAAATTTTCAATTACAAAAAATAAAAAAATTAAAAATTATTATGTAAAAGAGTCTGTGGGTATAGCAACTGGTATATTAATTACTTGTTTGCATTTTTCTGGTTTAGCAATGTTAACACACACGCCAAGTCCGATGACATTTCTTAATAAAATTTTAAAGAGACCTAATAATGAAAAACCATTTGTTTTGCTTATTGTAGGAAGACCAGATGAGGATGCAACAGTTCCAAAATTTGCAAAACAAAAGAAAAAGTTTGACGAAATTACTTCGATTTTTTAACCAAGCTCTTCTGGTTTCATAGTTTCATAAACCTCATAAGGCATATGTATCCAAGGAGAGTGTTCTAAGTAATCAACATAATAATTTGGTTTAAATGATGATACTGATTTATAAAACAATACTCCAGTTCTTATTGGTTCATCTATATAAAAACCATAAGTATGATTTAACCAATCAATACTTTTTTTTAGAGTAATTCCTGAATCTGCCAAATCATCTACTATTAAAACTTTTGATCCAATGTTAGGGCTTGTTTTTGCTAAATCTCTTGAAAATGTGATTGCACCTCTTTTATTTTTTACTCCCTCACCTTTATATGATTCAACAGAAAGAATTGCTAAAGGAACATCGAATATTCTTGCCATTACATCCCCTACTCTCATACCTCCTTTTGCGATGCATACAACCTGATTAAATTGCCATCCATCCTTATGAATTTGTTTTGCTAAATCTTCTGTTTTACTTCTATATTCGTCCCAACTAATGTGTAAATCAGACATAAATCTTCCTTTGAAATTAAGAATTAAACCTCTCCCTTTAAAAGAGAGAGGGTTATAAGAATTTTAATTATTGTGGTACTTCGCCGTCAATACCTTGAACATAAAAGTTCATTCCAAGTAACATTCCATCAGGCGCTACTTCACCTTCAGGAACCACAAGCTCACCAGCTTGATTGTAAATTGGACCCGTGAAAGGATGAATAGTTCCATCTTTAATTCCAACTTCCATATTTACTGCTTCTTGAATTAAACTTGCTGGCATAAGTTTAGTATTATATGGTGACATTACAACCATACCTTTATCCATACCATCCCAAGTATCACCAGAAGACCAAGTGCCGTCCACAACAGCTTTTGCTCTTTCAGCATAGTAAGGGCCCCAAATATCTTCAATGGAAGTTAAATGTGCATCAGGACAAAATTCTTCTTGGTTTGAAGCTTGACCAAATGCATAAACACCCGCTTTTTGAGCAGCTTGGCAAGGAGCATATGTATCAGTATGCTGAACAATTATGTCAGCTCCTTGATTAATTAATGTATTAGCTGCATCAGCTTCTTTACCTGGGTCGTACCAAGTAAATACCCAAATTATTTTCATTTTGATATCTGGATTTACTTTTGAAGCCGCTAAATAAAATGCATTAATTCCTCTTACAACTTCAGGAATAGGAAATGAAGCTATATAACCAATAGTATTAGTTTCAGTCATATGACCGGCAATATGCCCTTCAATCATTCTACCTTCGTAAAATCTAGCTGAATATGTTGCAACGTTATCTGCTTGGATATACCCAGTAGCGTGTTCAAATTTTATATCAGGAAAATCCTTAGCTACTTCATGTGTCTGATCCATATAGTTGAAAGACGTTGTAAATATTAAATCATGTCCTGAGTCTGCTAGTTTTCGGATTGCTCTCACTGCATCTGCGTTTTCAGGAATGTTTTCAAGATAAGTAGTAGTAATAGAGTCACCAAGTTGGCTCTCCATATATTTTCTACCTACATCATGCATATATGTCCAACCATGATCACCTGGAGGACCTATGTATATAAATCCAACTTTTTTAGGGTCTGCATATGCTGAACCAAATGCAAATACCAAAAAAGTAGATAAAAAAGTTATTATTCTAATCATTTTAACCTCACCTGCTAATATAACGATTACTCAATTATATACTTAATATATACAAAAGGGTTTGATCAATAATTCTATATGTTTATAGAAAAAAAAAAGTGGATATTTATCTGCCTTTATAAAAAGGAATAGTTAATGAAGCTGGTGCGCTAAGTTTTATCCTTAATTTATTACTAGAAATTAACACTAATACTATAATAGTTGCAACATATGGCGCCATGCTAAAAAATTGACCAGGGAATCTTAAACCTAAAGCCTGAAGATTCATTTGAAGAATAGTTACACCTCCAAATATATAAGCTCCAATAAGTACTCTTTCTGGTTTCCAGGTTGCAAATACAACTAAAGCTAATGCTATCCATCCTCGTCCGGCTGTCATACCCTCTTGCCACATTGGAGCATAACAAATTGAAATATATGATCCTGCAAGAGCACACATAGAACCTCCAAATATAATTGATAAAAATCTAATTTTAATAACGCTATATCCTAATGCATGTGCAGAATTATGAGATTCCCCTACTGCTCTTAAAATCAAACCAGCTTTAGTTTTGTAAAAAAAATAACTAACCAAAAAAACAATTAAGAAAGAAAATATAACAAAAAACCATGGTGACAGACCATCAATTGGTGTTCCAATATATTGTTTGCCAAGCATCGAACTAAGTCCTATTCCAAAAATAGTTAATGCTAATCCTGTAGCAATTTGATTTGACATTAAGAATAGAACTAGAAAAGCAAATAAACCAGACATGATAATTCCGGATAATATAGATACAAAAAAAGCTAAAAAATAACTTCCGGTAATTACTAAGATAATAAAAGCTGACACTGCTCCTACCAACATCATTCCTTCTACACCTAAATTTAATACTCCAGATTTTTCTGTAACTAATTCACCTATACCAGCAAAAACTAGAGGTGTTGTTGCAATTAAAACAATTTGTAATATACCAAGTATTAAATCTAAATTCATAATAATTTTTTGTAAGTTAATTTATAGTTAATTAGTAATTCTGCACCTAATAAATAAAATAAAACCAAACCCTGAAATATAAAACCTACCGCTGAAGGTATTTGTAAAAACAATTGTGCATCTTCAGCACCAAGATAAGTAAGAGCGATAACTAAAGAAGCAAAAATAATACCAATTGGGTGAAGTCTACCTAAAAAAGCAACTATAATTGCAGTAAATCCATAATTTGGAGAAATATCTCTATATAACAATCCAATTGGACCAGATACTTCAGCTAAACCTGCAATACCTGCAAAAGCGCCACAAATTGCAAAAGCAAAAAAAACTAAAGTTGTTTGATTAAAACCAGCATATCTAGCAGCTTTGGGGCTGTAACCGGATACTTTTAATTGAAAGCCAAAAATAGTTTTTGAAAATATAAACCAAGATATAAAAATTAAAAATAGCGTTATAATTAATCCAAAGTGCACCCTCAAACCATCAAATAATAGAGGCATTCTTCCAGATTCACTAAATGGTCTTGATTTAGGAAAACTATAACCAAATGGATCTTTCCAAGGTCCAACTACTAAATAATCTAAAATAAATAAAGCAACATAAACTAACATTAAACTTGTTAAAATTTCATTTGTATTAAATTTTGTTTTTAAAATAGCAGGTATTAAACCCCACAATGCCCCTCCGATTGCTCCTGCAAAAATCATTAATGGCAACAACCAGAAAGCATTTGTATCATGAAATAATAGTCCAATACCTCCACCAAAAATTGCACCCATGGTAAGTTGTCCTTCAGCTCCAATATTATAAATATTATTCTTAAAACAATATGAGAGACCAATTGCAATTAAGGCTAAAGGTGTTGCTTTTACAAACAATTCAGAAATACCGTAGGTTGAAGAAATAGGTGAAATAAAAAATGTATACAATGCATAAACTGGATCAAATCCAAGAAGAACAAAAATAATTGAACCTGTAATTAAAGTTAAAACTATTGATATTATAGGAACAAAAAAATTCATTAAACCCGAACTCTGTGAGCGAGAAACTATAGATGGAAATAAACTATTCATTTTTTCCACCCATCAATAATCCTAATTTTTCTATTTCTATTTCACTAGTTTTAAAAGGTTTGGATAAATTACCATCATAAATAACTGATATTTTATGAGTAATTTCAATCAATTCATCTAAATCTTGAGAAATAACAATTATAGACGTTCCATTTTGAGATAATTCTATCAAAGACTCTCTTATAGAATGCTCAGCACCAGCATCTATCCCCCAAGTTGGATGTGAAATAATTAATATTTTTGGCTTAGATGATATTTCTCTACCAATGACATATTTTTGTAAATTTCCTCCGGACAAGCTTGATGCTTTAGCATCATTACCAGGAGTAATAACTTTAAATTCATTAATTACATTATTCGCAAAATCATCAACGTTATTTTTCAATATTATGCCATTTCTAATAAAATTATTTTTTGGAAATTGACTCAAAAGAATATTTTCAGACAAACTTAACTCAGGTACTGCACTATGACCCAATCTATTCTCCGGAACAAAAGAAATAGATAAATCTCTTCTTTTTTGTGGCCCATACTTTTCAATTTTTTTATTATCAAAAGTAATTGATCCAGATTTAATATTTATATTTTCTCCTGTTAAAATATCCATTAATTCTGATTGTCCATTACCAGCAACTCCAGCAATGCCATAAATTTCACCCACTCTAACTTGAAAAGAAATATTTTTAAGATCTGTTAAAAATGGATCATTAAAGTCACATGAAATATTTTTTACTTCAAAGTTAACTTCGTCTTTTATATGTCCATAATTAGTTTTTAAGTCATCTAATTTTTGTCCTAGCATTTTTGTTGCAAGTGTTTTTGCAGTTTGATTTGCAGTACTTGAAGTATCTATAATTTCACCACTTCTCATTATAGTAACTGTATCACATATTGATATTACTTCTTCGAGTTTATGAGTGATATATAATATTGTACGACCTTCTTTGACGAGTGCATTTAATGTTACAAATAAACTTTCAACTTCTTGTGGTGTTAAGACTGAAGTTGGCTCATCCATAATAAGTATCTGAGGATCTTGTAATAAAATTCTTACAATTTCTACACGCTGCTTTTCTCCAGCTGATAAAGCAGTAATTGGAGCATCTAAATCTAAGGGAAGATTATATCTTGAGCTTATGTTTTCTAGCTTATTTTCTAAATCTGAATAAGACATCTGGTCATCAATTCCTAAAATTAAATTTTCTTTTACTGATAAAGAATCAAATAAAGAAAAATGCTGAAATACCATTCCTATTCCTTGTTTCCTTGCTTCTGCTGGGGAATTAACTTTAAAATCCTTATTATTTAATTTAATATTTCCTTCATCTGGTTCTAAGAGACCATATAGAATTTTTACCAACGTTGATTTCCCTGCTCCATTTTCTCCTAAAATTGCATGAACTGCATTTTTTTTAATATCAAAAGTAACCTTTTTATTTGCTATTACTCTTGGAAAAGATTTTGTAATATTTTCTATATTTAATATTGTATCACTCATAATTTAATTCAAATATTTCTGATTGTTCAAAATTATAAATTTCAATATTATTATCCGCATCTTTTTTATCAATGGTAATATATTTTTCATTCTCAAGAGATATTAAAGGAAAATGCCATACTTTGGGATTAAAATTTATACCATCACCGCCGCTTACTTTGAATATTTCAATTAAATCAATTTTAGGTTTGTTACCTATTGGAGCAACTAAAACTAAAAAACCTGTAGCATTAAACGGAAGAAATACTTGAGAACTAAAAGGGTGATTTTCTAACATGTTAATTTTTAATGGAAAGTTTCTTTTCTTTGCCTGAAAAATATTTAATCTAGATCTTTTGTCATCACCAATTATTTGAATATTTGCTAAATCAAAAAAACTATCGGTTGTATCTTTATTAATACTTTCATAATTTTTATTAGATGTTGTAATTAAGTCACCGTAATTTTTGAAATTCTCTTTACTAATATTCTTTATTTTATATTTCACAAAAATTTTCCAATTGCCCTGATCCGTGAAATACCACCGTCAGGATAAATATTTAACTTCAAATAATTTATTTTTTTAATCTGTTTAGTTGAATTAATTTTTAATGATGAATTAGGTTTAAGATTTTTATTTTTTATCAAAAATTTCCAATTTTTGCTTTCATTTATCAATTTGCTTATATTTATATTTTTTATTGAATAAATACCTTGTACTGAGCAATAAGACGGATAATTACCTTTAAAATAATGAGTTTCAATATTAAACTTTTCAATTAAACCAGGTTTGCCAAGTTTAATTATAACCCAGTCATATCCTGATCCTCTTCTTCTTTTAGTTTCCCAACCATTACCCATATTTTTAGATTTAAATGGAAGTAGTAAATTTTCTGCCCTTCCAAAATGTTCATCACTACATGCCACAATTTTTGAACCATTAAGGATGCTAAGTAAATCAAATTTTTTATTTGGAAATTTTAATTTTGAAACATCTAAATTTCCTAATAATTTTAATCTTGCAACTCCTCCATCTGGATAGATGTTCAATCTTATGAAGTTGAAAACTTTATTATTCTGTTGAGTTTTAAAACCATGAAGATAATTTGGATTAAGTTTCCTTTTTGATAAAATATTTACCCAATTAAATTTATTTTTTTCAAAATAACAAGCATCAATGCTTGCGTATTCAGGTTGATTGCCATTAAAATAGCTTGTGTCTATTTCAGCAAAATTAATTTTACCAGGAAGGCCTAATTTAATAGTAACATAATCATTTCCTTCAATTCTTTTTCTTCTTGTTTCCCATCCATCCATCCATTTCCCATTTTTATCGTATACTCCTTCTTTAAAAATTGGCTTTTCCTCTTTAAGCAATCTGGATGCTGATCCAAAAAACTGATCAGAAAATCTATGAATTTTTGAACCTAAAACCTTACTACATAAGTTTATATAATTTTTTTGAATGTATTTTTTATTCATTAATTAATTCTGTTAATCTTAATTTTGCAATTTCTTTTACTTGTGAAATTGAAGTTTTTATTTCTAAGTTTAAATCATTATTCTCTAATCTACTTTTAAACTCTGTTATAATTTCATTTTTATTTTTATTTCTAACTGCAAAAATAAATGGAATATTAAATTTATTTTTAAATCTTGAATTTAAATCTTTAAATAAGTTAAATTCTTGTTCTGAACAATCTTTTAAACCAGATCTACTTTGTTCTTCATCAGATAATTCAGACAAACCTTTATTTATTTTTATTTTATCAGCTAGATCAGGATGTTTTTTAATTATATTTATTTTAGTTTCTTCATCTAAATTATCAAATAACTCTAAAAATATTAATATCATTTCTTTTTTATTTTTAAATGGTCGCTTTTTATCAGCATATTCTGTTATAAATTTAGATTCTTCATAAATATTTTTAAAAGAATCAATAAATTTTTCAGAGTTATAATTATTAATATCTTCAATTTTCATCACTAAAATTTTCATACCAATAATTGGCAATTTCCTCTCTTTTGCATATCCAAATATCATTATAACCAGAAACATAATTCAAAAATTTTACCAAAGACATAAATCTTCCAGGTCTGGCTATTAATCGACAATGTAAACCCACACTCATCATTTTTGGTTTATTGAACTCGTTTGCTTCTCTGTATAATGTATCAAATGAGTTTTTTAAGTAATTATAAAAATCCTCACCTGTGTTAAAACCTTGTAAGGTAGAGAATCTCATATCATTATTATCTAGAGTGTATGGAATAATTAGATGTTTTTTATTTTCTACTTTTATCCAGTAGGGTAAATCATCAGCATAGGAGTCACTATCGTAAATAATATTTGTATTTTCTACAATTATATTTCTTGTATTTGGGCTTGTTCTACCAGTATACCAACCAGACGGAAAATAACCAAAAATATCTTTAATAATGTTGTTACATTTTATAGTATGTTCTTTTTCAACTTCCTCAGTTATATTTTGATAGTCTATCCATCGATAACCATGGCTAGCTACTTCATACTTTGATTTAATTATTTGTTCACAAACATCAGGATTTTTTTCTAAAGCCATACCAACGCCAAATATTGTTAAAGGTAATTTTCTTTTTTCAAACTCATTATGTATTCTCCAAAAACCCCTTCTTGAGCCATACTCATATATTGATTCCATATTCATATTTCTGGCACCTATTATTTGCTTTGCATTAATTATTTCCGATAAAAAAGTTTCTGATCCTTCGTCACCATTTATTATTGAATTTTCAGCACCTTCCTCATAATTTAGAACAAATTGAAGAGCGAGTTTTGATTTATTAGGCCAATAAAAGTTAGAGTCATTATTTCCGTAGCCTTTATAATTTCTATCGTCTTTCATAAAAATGCTTGATTTAATATTTAGCTAAATACTGTATAAACGAATAAGTATTATGTCTAAAGGATATTTAACTACTCATGTTTTGGATACCTATAATGGTAAGCCTGGTTCTGGTATAAAAGGCTCACTTTTCAAAATTGATGGTGAAAATAAAGTTAAAATTTCAAATTTTATTCTCAATGAAGATGGCAGATGTGATGAGCCTATATTAAGTAAAAAGAATTTTATACTTGGAAAATATGAGTTATTATTTCTTTGCGGGAGTTATTTTAAGGAATTTACAAATCTTCATGAACCATTCTTTCTTGATGACGTAATAATTAGATTTGGAATTAACAAAGAAGAGCACTACCATGTACCTCTTCTTATTACCCCGTGGAGTTATTCAACATATAGAGGAAGCTAGTGTCTAGAGCGCATGTCGATTTTCTTCTTAATGAAGAAAAAATCTCTATCAAAGATTTAGACACAAATACAACGGTATTAAATTATCTTCGAAACAATCATGAGTTAACTGGAACAAAAGAAGGTTGCGCATCTGGTGATTGCGGAGCATGTACTGCAGTTGTAGGAGAATTAAAAGAGAATAAAATTTCTTATAAAAGTATAAATACTTGTATTACTTTTTTGTACTCTCTACATGGCAAGCAATTAATAACAGTTGAGCATATACAAAAAAATAAACTTCATCCTGTTCAACAATCAATGATTGATAGTGATGGATCTCAATGTGGTTTTTGTACACCTGGTATTATTATGTCAATGTATAATATGTACGAAAACAAAATAAAACCAACAGAAGAAAATATAGATAAATTTCTTTCTGGAAATTTATGTAGATGTACAGGTTATCTTCCAATTAAAAATGCAATTAAGAATATGTATAGCTATAAAAGTAATAAATTTTCAAAAAGTAAAGTTATTAGATTATTAAAATCAATTAAGAAAACTGATATTGTTATTAAAAAAAATGATTCTAAGTTTTTCATCCATTATAATTTAAATTCTCTAATAAAAGACTATCAAAAGATTAGTAATGGACATTTACTAGTCGGGGGTACAGATCTGGCTCTTGAAGTAACAAAAAAAAGAAAAGATTTAAAAAATATTTTTTATTTAGGATCAAATAAAGATTTAAATTATGTTAAAAATAAAAACAATAATTTACACATTGGATCCGCTACCCCCATAAATGATATTTTACCAATTTTAGAAAATATTTATCCAACATTTGCAAAAATGTTTGAAAGATACGGATCTGAGCAAATAAGAAATACTGCATCTCTTGGAGGTAACATTGGAAGCGCATCTCCAATAGGTGATAGTTTGCCTGTGTTAATTGCACTCAATAGTAAAATCGTAATTCAAGGAAAAGTTAAAAAAACTTTATTGTTGGATAATTATTTTCTCAGCTATCGAAAAACTAAATTAAAACCTAATGAAATAATTAAAGAAATTATAATTCCCATTTATAAAAAAAATATTCTTAAATGTTATAAAATTTCAAAAAGAATAGATGATGACATAAGTTCTGTTTTCATGGCTATAAATGCTAGGATTGAAAAAAATATTATTAGAGAAATAAAAATTGTTTGTGGAGGTTTGGCAGAAACTCCAAAAATAGCTGAAAAAGCACAAAAATTTTTATTAAATAAAATATTTAATGAAGAAAATATTAATGAAGCAAAGAAAATTATTAAAAAAGAATTTGATCCAATAGATGATATGAGAGCGTCAAAAAATTATAGAACTAAAATTAGTCAAAACCTTTTAGAGAGGTTTTTATATGAAAATAATAAAATTAAATCAACGTTATATTAATGGATAAAATATTTACAAAAAATATTGAACATGAAAGTGCAGTAAAACATGTTACTGGAAAAGCAATTTATACTGATGATATATCAGAACCTAAAAATTTACTTCACGCAGTAATTGGATACAGTAATTGCAGTAAAGGAGTAATAAAAAAAATTGATTATAAAGATGTTTTATCTTCAGAAGGTGTAGTAGACATTATTACTGAAAAAGACATTGAGGGTATAAATGATGTTGGGCCAATATTTAAGGGAGATAAAATATTTACTTCAAAAAATATAGAATATTATGGACAACCAATTTTTGCAGTTATAGCAAAGACCAATAATTTAGCAAAAAAAGCTGCATTAAAAGTAAAAATAGACTTAAAAATATCTAAACCGATTGTTTCAATTGAAGAAGCATTAAAGAAAAAATCATTTGTTTTAAAACCGAAACATCTAACTAGAGGAAATATAAAAGATGGGTTTAAAAAATCTGACAACATTCTAAAAGGTAAATTGTATTCAGGGGGTCAAGATCATTTTTATTTAGAAGGTCAAATTGCAATGACTATTCCACAAGAAGATGATAATTTTTTAGTTTATTCTTCAACACAACATCCATCAGAAACACAGCAAATTATCGGAAAAGTTCTTAAACAAAATTACAATAGTATCCATGTGATAGTAAGAAGAATTGGTGGTGGTTTTGGAGGAAAAGAAACACAATCTTTTTTGTTTGCAGCCATTACAAGCATTGCTGCAAAAAAGTTATCTAAACCAGTAAAGTTAAGAGTCGATAGAGATGATGATATGATCATGACTGGAAAAAGACATGATTTTTTATTTGATTATGAAGTGGGTTTTAATAATAGTGGTGAAATACTTGCTCTAAAAATAAAGATGGCATCGAGATGCGGTATCTCTCCAGATTTATCAGGAGCTATAAATGATAGAGCCATTTATCATATAGATAATGCCTACTTCTTACCAAATATAGAAATTAATTCGTATAGATGCAAAACAAATACTGTTTCTAATACAGCTTTTCGTGGATTTGGTGGGCCTCAAGGAATGTTTTGTATTGAAAATATAATTGAAAACATTGCTCAAAAATTAAATCGAGAAGCAAGTGAAATAAGAAAAATTAATTTTTATAAAGATAAAATTAAAAATACTACTCATTATGGAATGAGAATTACTGACAATGTGATTGAAGATATTTTTAATAAACTAATTAAGAAATCTAATTACAAAAAAAGAAAAGCAGAAATTAATAATTTTAATAAAAAAAATAAAGTTCTAAAAAAAGGAATAGCAATAACGCCTGTAAAGTTTGGAATATCATTTACAACTACTCATTTAAACCAAGGTGGTGCCTTAGTTCATATCTATACTGATGGATCCATACATTTAAATCATGGAGGAATTGAAATGGGTCAAGGATTAATGACGAAACTTGCTTTAGTGGCTTCAAATGAATTTGGCCTTAATTACGAAAATATAAAAATCTCTTCAACGGATACAGAAAAAGTGCCTAACACATCAGCAAGTGCAGCATCAGCTACAACTGATATAAATGGAGCAGCAATTGTTAATGCTATAAATAATATCAAATCAGGTTTAAATGAATTTATCTATGATTATTTTAAAACAAATAGCAAAATAAAATATGAAAATAATTTTGTTTATTTTGATAAAAGAAAAATATCTTTTAAAGAATTGATAAATACTGCTTATTTGAATAGAATTCCATTGTCATCTTCAGGTTTCTATAAAACTGACAAAATTAATGTAAATACAAAAACACTTCAAGGAAGGCCGTTCTTGTATTTTACTTATGGAGCAGCGGTAACAGAAGTAATAATTGATAAATTAACTGGTGAAAATAAAATACTTCAAGTTGATATAATTCATGATGTTGGCAATTCTATAAATAAGAGAATTGATAAAGGACAAATTGAGGGTGGCTATATTCAAGGATTAGGTTGGCTTACAACTGAAGAAGTGTCTTGGAAATCAAATGGAGTTCTAGCAACTCATAGTCCTTCTACTTACAAAATACCAACTGCAGGAGAGACACCATTTAAATTTAATGTCGAAATTTATGATCGTGGTTTTAATAAAGAAAAGGTTATTAATCGCTCTAAAGCTGTTGGAGAGCCACCATTTATGCTAGCAATTTCTAGTTTTATTGCATTAAAGGACGCAGTATATAATGCCAATAAAGGAAAAAATTCTGAAAATTTAATTGCACCTGCTACTGCTGAAAATATATTAAAAAGTTTGCATTAAAATGTATCTTAAAAAATTAAGTAAAAATATAAATTTTAATAGTAAAATAGTTAAGGCTAAAATTATTGAAGTTAAAGGATCATCGCCAAATAGTTTAGATGATATTATATTAATCTCAACTGATACTATCTTTGGAACTATCGGTGGCGGAAATTTAGAGTATTTAGTTATCGATGAAGCAAGAAGATTAATTGATAATAATATAGCAAATAAAGTAATGAATATTCCGCTTGGGCCAGGAATTGGACAATGTTGTGGTGGATACGTACAAGTTAAATTAAGCTTACATAATAATTCCAAAGATGCACTAAAAAATGAATATGTTGTTAATAATATTAAACCTAACTTATATATCTTTGGATCAGGACATATTGGTCAAGCGTTAATTTCTAAATTAGAAAATATTAATTTTAATACTTTTATAATTGATTCAAGAGAAGATTATTTAAAAATGACAAATATCAAAGATGTAAATTATTTACTTTCGAAAAAACCTTGGGAGATTGTATCAAAACTAGAAGATAAATCTTATTTTATAGTCTTAACTCACAGTCATGATTATGACTTAAAAATATTAAATGAAATTTTGAAAAAAAATAATACTTTTGTTGGTTTAATTGGATCTCTTACAAAGAAAAAAAGGTTTCATCAAAGATTAATCGATAATGGTCACAATAAATCAATAGTTGAGAAAATTGAGTGTCCTATTGGAATTGATATTGGCAATTCAAAAGATCCAAATGAAATAGCTTTCTCAATAATTACAAGAATAATATCAATAAAAAATAGCTTAAAACATTTATCAAATAATAAAATTAAAGAAGTTATATGACAAATATACATTTTATGAAAAGAGCTATTTTATTATCAATTTATAATATCAAAAATAATGGAGGTCCTTTTGGATGTGTTATTGTAAAAGAAAATGAAATTATTGCAGAAGGAGTAAATAGAGTAACATTTAATAATGATCCTACTGCTCACGCTGAAATTGTTGCCATTAGAAATGCATGTCAAAAATTAAATACCTTTAACTTAGAAGGTTGTGAATTGTATTCCAGTTGCGAGCCATGTCCTATGTGCTTGAGTGCGATATATTGGTCACATATAGACAAAGTATATTATGGTAATTCTAGAGAAGATGCTGCAAAAATTAAATTTGATGACAAGTTTATTTATGATGAATTATCAGTAGAAATGAAAGAGAGAAAAATTCCTATCAGTCAAATATCACGTGATGAGGCAATAAAAGCATTTAATATTTGGGAAAAAGAAGAAAATAAAATAAGATATTAAAATGGAATTATTTCTTAAAATTGTTGCACCAGTTCAATCTTATGACTTTCAAACCTTTTTTCATAATTTACTTTTGTCTTTACCAGCATCGGCATTATTAGGTTTATTATTATTTTTTATTCTCGGGGCATTTGCAAGTTTAAAATCTAAAGAACAAAGGATCTATATTGTAATTGCAACAACTATAGTCATATCTTTTACTGCAGCTTTTTATAATTTAGGCGTTCCAACAGAAACATTATTTGCAGTATATTCTGAGTGGTTACATTTAATTGTTAGATGGGTTCATATAATTGTTGGTGTAGCATGGATTGGAACATCATTTTATTTTAATTGGCTCGATAGTAGACTGGAAAGAGATGATCCAGATTTTAAACATCTTGATGGTTATTTATGGTCTGTTCATTCAGGTGGTTTTTATAGAATTGAAAAATTAAAAGGACCTCCTAAAAAACTTCCAAAAGTTCTTCATTGGTTTAAATGGGAAGCATATGCAACTTGGATAAGTGGTTTTGTACTACTTATTTTAGTTTATTATTTAAATGCAAGCTCTATGATGTTGGGAGCAAGCGGTATTATATTAACACCATTTCAGGCAATATTAATATCAATATTCTTACTTATAGGATCTTGGCTTCTATATGATTATCTTTGTAAAAATGTTTTAAAAGATAATGAACAAACTTTGATTGCAACTGGTGTTTTATTATTTGTATTATTAAGTTATTTTTTAACCCAAATTTATGGATCAAGAGCTGCATACATACATGTTGGAGCAATTATTGGCACCATTATGGCGGCTAATGTTTTTAGAGTAATTATTCCTGCACAAAGAAATCTTGTTTCATCAGCTGAAAAAAAACAAAAACCAAATTTAAATCTTTCATTAGAAGCAAAAAACAGATCAATTCATAATAATTATTTTACACTACCTGTTTTATTTATCATGATTAGTTCACATTTTTCTTTTACGTATGGGGCAGTAAATAATTGGTTAATTTTAGCTGTTATATCAATAGCTGGCATTTTAACTCGTCATTACTTTAATTTAAGAAATAAAAAACAATATAAATTTTGGATTTTACCATCAGCAGGTTTAATCATGTTTTTTTTAATGACTTTAAGTAGTCTTTCAATATTTGAAAAAAAAGATTCAAATGCATCTCTTTCTTTAGAATTAGTAAGTTTCAATGAAGTACAAAATATAATTAAATACAGATGTGGAACATGTCATGCTAAATATCCAACTTTTGAAGGTATTGAAGCAGCACCAAAAGGAGTTGTATATGACACTGCTCAAGATATTGTAAATAATATAAAATTAATCAAAGCTCAGGCTATTGATGCTGAAATCATGCCTCCAAATAATCTTACTGGTATTACAAAAAATGAAAGAGAGATATTAAAAGTTTGGATTGAACAAGGAGCAAATATCAATAATTAACTGGAATGGGGTCCAATGATCTCCATAAATACCATGTGGCTTGTGAACTATATGGACTCCATTTTTTATAAAGCAATTTAAGTTTTCTTTCACCTATAGGAAGTTGAACTTTATAAAGTTTTGAAATAGCTTTTAAAAATCCTAAATCACCTGTTGGAAAAATATTTGAACTTCCATAACTAAACATTAAAAACATATGAATAGTCCAATTCCCTACTCCTTTTATTTCAATTAAATTATTATAAATTTCTTCTTCAGAAGATTTATTAATATTTTTTATGAATTTCTTGTTTTGTAAAAAAAATTTAGAAATATTTCTTATATATAAAATTTTTTGTCTTGATAGACCACATTTTCGTAAATCTGTGGTACGTAATTTAGATACAGTTTGAGGTGTTATATTTCTTTTAAGTTTAAAAAATTTAGTTTTCATCGAATCAGCTGCAGATACAGATATTTGTTGACCAATTATTGAATTAATTAATGAATGAAAATAATTAGAATTTAGATTTAAATATTCATTACTATAAGTTTGAATTAATTTCTTCAAAACTTTATCTTTATTTGATAGAAAAATCTTACCTTTATTCCAATATTTAGGTTTCATATGAATTATTATAACAAATTTAAAAAAATAATATCATACATAAATTTTATTTTTGGAATTTATTTATGGGCTTTAGTAATATATGCAATATTAAGAGCTACAGGATTAATTAAAAGATTTGCATTACAAGAACATCTTTTAGGTGAGTATTTATCAATACCTATTAAATTTATTTTAAGTTTATTTTAATAAATAATATGATCTATTATTACTTTATTGCAATGGCTGCTGCACTCTGTTGGGCAGTTGCATCTTTAGTATCAGCAGATGTTACTAGAACTATTGGAGGTTTGGCTTTTAATCGTCTTAGATTATTTTTTGTATCTATCATGTTAATTACTTACACATTTTATATAAATACTTGGAATACAATTAGTGTTGATTACTTAACTATTATTATAATTTCAGGAATTGTAGGCATATTCTTAGGTGATACTTTATTATTTATTGCTTTGCAAAAAATTGGACCGAGAAGAAATAATATTTTATTTTCATTAGCTGCTCCTTTTACTGTAGTAATTAATATTTTTTTTCTAAATGAACTTGCTTCAACTATAAGTATTATTGGATG
>CACNHT010000008.1 GCA_902620285.1 uncultured Alphaproteobacteria bacterium
AGTTCAACAAAAAAATATTCTTCATGGTTATCAGAGTCATATTAAAGTTACTAACGATAAATCAATTTTTAAAAAAAATTTTAATTTCCTTGGAGGTCGATATCATTCCTTAAAAATGGCTGAACCATTTGTTTCTCAATCAATGATAATTACAATGCGTTGTGTAAAAACAAATGTAGCAATGGCGGTTGAAGATGATATTAATAAAGTTTATGGATTACAGTTTCACCCAGATTCATTTTTAACTCCACATGGAAAATATCTTATTAAAAAAATCCTTTCACGCTAAGAATTTTAAATTACTTAAGTTCAATTCACTTTGGGGTTACAAGGGCATCTTTACAACTATTAGACTATTTGGCAAAGAGCCAAATTTTATCTTAGTTGATCAGCATTTAAAAAAACTAAATAAAGATTTAAGATACTTTGGCATTGATGCTAAAATTTCAAAAAATTTTTTAACCAATTTTTTAAATAAATATTCTAAAATTAAAAATTACGACCACCTATTAAGAATTGCAGTCACAAAAAAAATAATCTCATTATCTGTACGTAAAAGAAACAAAGATCATAAGTATTTTACTGCAAAATTTTTTAGATTCCAACGGGCTTTACCTAACTTCAAAAACTTACAGTACAAAAAAATAATTTCTTTACAAAAAAAAATTAATTTACAAAAAGAAGAGATTCTTTTTTATTTTAACAACAAAATTTTAGAAGGCTCTACGACCAATTTAATTTTTGCAAACGGTAATAAATTATTCACTCCAAAAAATTACTATTATCATGGAATTACTCTAGAATACTTAATTAAAAATCTGCCTTACAAAATTCATAGAACAGATATTAATATTTCTAGTTTACATCAATTTAGTGAAATACTTCTAGTTGGCTCTGGTAAAGGTGTGGTTAGTATTTCTTTTATTAAACAATTTAATTGGTATAGGTCTTCAATGAAAATGTATAATTTATTATCAAAAAAATATGCAAAAATATTATTGAAATGAAATTAGGAAATTATAATTTTAAACTATCTAGTCCAACGGTAATGGGAATATGTAATGTTACTCCTGACTCTTTTAGTGATGGTGGAAAGAGTTTTAAAAGTTCAGATGCACTAAAAAATATCAAAGAAATGATAAAAAATGGAGCAAGTATTATTGATATTGGGGCAGAAAGTACAAGACCTGGTTCAGATCCATTAACACACAAAGAAGAAGTTAAAAGATTAGAGCCGATATTAAAAAAATTGCCAAAAAATAAATTTGTCATATCGATTGATACTAATAAAATTGAAACTCAAGAATATGCATTAAATATGGGAGCACATATTATAAATGATGTCTTCGGTGGCTCAGAAGATTTATTTTTTTTAACTAAAAAATTTAAAACAGGTTTAATTTTAATGCACACACCTGCACCACCCAAAACTATGCAAAAGAAAATACACTCATATAATAATGTTGTACAAGATATTAAAAAAATATTTCTTCAGAAAATTAAACAATTAGAAAAAATAAAAATTCCTTCATCCAAAGTTTGGTTTGACCCAGGTATTGGTTTTGGTAAAAATTTAAAACAAAATATAGAAATCATGCAAAAAATTAATCAATTTAAGTTTAAGGGATATGGATTATTATTAGGATCATCTAGAAAAAGCTGGATTAACTTCATAGATAAGAGTGAAACAAATCAAAGATTGGGAGGTTCAATCGCTTCTGCATTATATTGTTATCAAAAGGGAGTTGATATATTTAGAGTTCACGACATAAAAGAAACGTCTCAATCATTAAAAATTTTTGAAAAACTATGTTCAAAGTAGAAATTAAAAACTTATCCATCAGTGCAAATATAGGTATCACTGCCCAGGAGAGAAAGAAAAAACAGTTGTTAAAGGTAACATTAGAATTTAGTTATCCTGTTAAAAACTCACTAGATTTAAACAATATAAATAATGTGAAGAATTATTCATCTATTACAAAATATTTAAAAACTTTCATAAAGGAGTCTCAATCACATACTCTTGAGCATTTAATAATAAAAACATCCAATGTTCTTGAAAAAAAATTTAAAATAAAAAAAGTTAAAATTACAATTAATAAAACAGCTGTAGCAAAAAAATATGGAGCTGACTCACTAAGTGTATCAAACTGAAACAATAATCGCACTTGGCTCAAATCTAGGTAATGCTATATTTAATTTACGGTGTGCTGTTAGAGAGTTAGAAAATATTGGTAATATAAAAAAATTTGCAAATATTTATGTTTCTTCTCCTTATGGATACAAATCGCAAAGTAATTTTTTTAACACCGCAATAAAACTATGTACCAACCAGCAGCCATTAGAATTAATAAATAATATTTATGAAATTGAAAAAAAATTAAAAAAAAATAAAAAAATTATCAATGGTCCAAGAAACATTGATTTGGATATTATTTTTTTTGGCAAACAAATATTTATTAAAAAAAATTTAATAATTCCTCACCCAAGAGCAGCTGAAAGAGATTTCGTGTTATATCCAATACTTGATATCGATCCATTTTTCAGACATCCACTTGAAAAAAAATCAATAAAAGTCTTATCGAAAGAGTTGCAAAACAAATATATTATTAAACGATTATCCTACCGAAATTTGATTTAAAAAATCTTTGAGTTTTGATTTAGAAATTAAATTTCTCTGATTTTTCAAACTTCTAGAAATATCTAATCCAAAAGGTGTTATTTGTTTTAGAATGTTGGAAACATTTTTTTTGTCTATACCGCCACCAATATAAACTGGAATATTTTTACTTTTTATAAACTGTATTTGTTTAATACTTTTTCTCAATGAATACTTTTTAATACTCTTTTTCCTATAAACATTCATATCAAAATAAATAACATCAACAATTTTTCTAATTGATTCAATGTATTTTTTATCAAAATTTTCTGGATTAATTGCAATCCCAATTTTTAATCTTCTAAATATTTTTTTTATTTTTAATAAATCTTTTTTGGGAAAATGATATGAACATGAAATTGTCTTTGGCTTTGTAAAATCTATTTGCTCTATTAGCTTGTCTAAAGATACATACCGAGTCAGAAGTACTGATTCTATCTTATAATTTTTACATTCTTTAATTAATGATTGTATTTTTTTATCACTAACTGTGTTTGGTCCATTTAAATTTTTACTTGCAAAACCCAATGATTTTATTTTATTTTTATGTGCCACTTCAACAGATTTTACATTTGTTATGCCACAAATTTTTAGAGGTATATTTTTCATTAAATTTTATTTTTAAAAATTATAAATATATGTAAACTATTTTTTTTTATATATGTCATTAAATTTTTATAGACGAGTAGCGTTTGGCCTGTCGCTAAATGAAAAACCAGATAAAGATCCTCTTAATTGGGCAATAAATCAATTAGATAACATACCTGATCTCTTGTGGCCTGGAACAATCCCTACAGAAAAAGATTTAAGAAAAAAATATGGTGAATGGGTCTACGGAGATAGAGAAGTTTTAAGAAAAAAATTTAAAAATGATAAACATGCCTATAGGAAAGCAAAAGATGAATTAAGAATAAAAACTGGAGAAAGATATTTTGAATTAAATGAACATGCCATTCGTCATTTTCAAACAAAGTATTCCAAACAACCTGTTTTCGAGCGTTTCTGGCTTTTTTGGGGAAATCATTTTGCAATAAGTGAAAAAGATTTTCTAGCAGAGTTTAGTACCGGACCCTATCAACGTGAAATTATTAGACCTAACATGGTTAAAACTTTTGAAGAAATGGTTCAGTCAGTTACAACTTCATGGTGTATGATTCATCACCTTGATAATTCAGAATCTTTTGGTCCCAATTCTAAAAAAGGAATGGAGTGGGGAGAAACTATAAACGAAAATCATGCAAGAGAATTATTAGAGTTACATACAGTATCTCCAAATGCCGGATACACACAGGAAGATGTGATTCAATTAGCCTATATCATGACAGGTTGGGCTCACAAATGGGATAGAAGAAACTTAGAAACCGGTGATATATGGTTTGATCAAGAAATGCATCAAAAAGGAGATAAAATTGTTTTAGGAGTTAAATATAAAAACGATGCAAAAAGAGAACTTGCTAAAGTAATTCATGATTTAGCAACACACCCAATCTGCATCAAATTTGTTTCAACAAAATTATGTAGACATTTTATTACAGATGAACCAACAGATGAAATGATAAAGCCAGTAATAGAAGCATGGAACAAATCCGATGGAAACTTAATTGAAATTCACAAAGCAGTTATAACGCAAGCTTATAAATATAATGAGAATACACATAAATTTCATCCACCTGAAATATGGTTAATGCAATTATCTAGAATGTTTGATTTAAATATTCCGCTTTCTTTTGAAAAAATGAATTATACTTTTAAGTCAAAGCCAAATAATAGGCAAAGACAATTATCATGGATACTTAGAGAAATAGGTCATTCACCTTATCGCGCCAAACAACCTAATGGTTGGAGTGATTTGGAGGTAGATTGGGTATCACCAGAATTATTATTACGCCGCTTTTGGTTTGCTTCAGTTGAACTTCCCATGCTTGTTAAATCTGGAAACAGATCCCATGGTTTTATTTTAGCTTGTCTTAAAAATAATTTTGAAGATCATAAAAATATGGCGTCTCTTATTGATAATTTTAGATTTGGCACATCAGATTATGATTTAGGTCAAAAGTATGGAGTCATTTGTAATTTGCCAGGAGTATTAAAAATATGAACTGCACAAGAAGAAATTTTTTAATTGGAGGATCAACAACATTATTTCTTTCTGGATATTTTCCAAAAATAAGTTTTGCTTCAATGCAGAAAAAAAATTTAATTATCATATCACTTCGTGGGGGAATGGATGGTTTAACAGCGGTTCCTGTTATTGGAGATAAACGTCTTAAAAAATTGAGAAAAAAACTTATTCTGGAAGACGTTCTTAATTTGAACAGTGATTTTGGTCTTCACCCTAAATTAGAAATTTTTCATAAACTCTGGCAAAAAAATCAAGCGGGATTTGTTCATGCAACAAATATTCCTTACACAGGTAGATCACATTTTGATGGGCAAAATTTAATGGAAACTGGAGCACACATTCCATACAAAGAAAAAACAGGATGGCTTGGTAGAGGATTACTAGCTTCAAATATTATAGGAAAAGGTCTGGCAATATCTTTACCAATGCCACTTTTATTAAGAGGCGTGCCACAGAATAATAATTTCTTCCCATCACCAGATTTTGTTGAAACAAAGTTAATAGATCAAATTTATAATGAATTTAAGGGTGAGCATAACGAGCTAATTAAATCTACACTTGATACAATTAGACAAAGACCATTGTCTATGCAAATAGCTACTGACTCTGATGATAGAAAAAAACTTGCTCTTGAAGCTGCTAAACAATTAAAAGATCAAAGTGGTCCTCGAGTTGCTGTATTTGATTTAGATGGTTTTGATACCCATGCTGCTCAAGGAGGTGTTGATGGAGCGCATGCTGACGAACTAGAAGAGGTAAATAAAATTGTTACTATTTTACATGAAAATCTCGGCCAAGCATTTGATAATACACTAATTCTTACTCTTACTGAATTTGGCCGAACTATAAAACAAAATGGAGGGTATGGAACTGAGCACGGATATGGAAGTGCAATACTAATGGCTGGAGGCTTGTTAAAAAAATCTCAAGTTTATACAGATTGGCCTGGACTAAAAAAGAAAGAATTGTTTGAGGGAAGAGATCTAAATTCGACTATTGATTCCAGGGCTGTTTATAATTCTGCAATGTCAATTTGTTTTAACCAAGATCCAGAATTTTTGCGTAAAAAAGTTTTTTGGGGAGACGAACTTCCTGATTTGTCACAAGAATTGTTTAAGATTTAGAAATAAATAATTTTTTTAGTAATTTCATGTTAAACAAGAATATGGTTTCAGAAAATTTTGATAGTTTATTCAAGGCTGCAAAAAAAGTTAGAGAGCAAGCTCATGTGCCTTATTCAAATTTTAAAGTAGGAGCAGCTTTTCTAACAGAAGATAGTAAAATTATTACTGGTTGTAATGTTGAAAATGCTGCCTATCCTCAATCCCAGTGTGCCGAAGCAACTGCAATTGGAAATATGATATCTAATGGAAACAAAAAAATTTTAGAAGTTGTGGTTATAGGTTCAGGTGAATTATTATGCTCCCCCTGTGGTGGTTGTAGACAGAGGTTAAGAGAATTTGCTACTTTAGATACTAAGATTCATATGTGTAACGAAAATGGTCATATGAAAACATCTACGCTCGAAGAATTACTTCCAGATTCTTTTGGCCCAGAGAATCTTTAATGTTACCCTCGGCAAAAAAATTTTTAGAAATAACAAATAATACTTCACCCGATATTGCTGTAATTTTAGGAAGTGGACTAACTAATTTTTTTGAAAAAAAAGATATTCAAGAATCAATCTCATATGAACAGTTAGCTGATTTTCCACAGCCAACTGTCAAAGGTCACGCAGGTAAATTAGTTTTAGGAAAAATAAATAATTTAAATGTTGTTTGTATGTATGGAAGATCACATATTTATGAGGGGCATAATCCCCAAAGTTTAGCTTCACCCATAAGAGTATTGAAGGACATTGGGTCTAAGTTATTAGTTGTTACAAATGCAGCAGGTAGTTTAGATGAAGCTATGCCGGCTGGCAGTCTAATGGCAATTAAAGATCATATTAACTGGAGTGGTTTTAATCCACTTATTGGACCCAATGCTGAAGAGTATGGCCCTCGTTTTCATGATATGAGTGATGGGTATCACAAGTTTTATAGAGATCAGTTAATACAAGTCGCTAAAAAAATAGATCAAAAAATTTATGAAGGTATCTATTGTATGTACTCAGGACCAAATTTTGAAACTCCTGCTGAAATCAATGCCTTAAAAGTAATAGGTGGAAATGCAGTTGGAATGTCTACAGTACCAGAAGTTTTAGTTGCTAATCATTGCGGACTTCCTGTTATTGGTATCAGTGTAATCACCAACTTAGCTGCTGGTATGAATAAAACAAAATTAAGTCATCAAGAAACTTTAGAGAATGCAAGTTTAGCAGAGAACAATGTTTTAAATTTAATTAAACAATTTATACAAGAAGTTCAATTCGATGATACCTCAAGAGATAATTAGAAAGAAAAGAGACCACCAAGATCTGTCAAAAGAAGACATCAACTTTTTTGTAGACGGTTTAACCAATGGATCTTTTTCAGATGCACAAATTGCAGCAATGAGCATGGCAATATTTGCAAATGGAATGACTCCTGAAGAAACTGTTTGTTTAACTGAAGCGATGACAAACTCTGGCGATACAATAAATTGGTCTGAGATTGTAGATTCTGAGTTGGTTTGTGATAAGCACTCAACTGGCGGTGTCGGAGACAAGACGAGCATTATTTTAGCACCAATTCTTGCAGCTTGTGGACTGTATGTACCTATGATTTCAGGTAGAGGTTTGGGTCATACCGGTGGTACTCTAGATAAATTTGATTCAATACCTGGGTACAATACAAAGCCTGATTTAGAAACTTTTAAAAAAGTTGTAAAAGAGGTTGGTTGTGCAATTATTGGTCAAACCTCTAACTTAGCACCAGCTGATAAAAAATTATATTCTATAAGGGATATTGTAGGTACAGTAGAATCTTTACCTTTAATAACATCATCTATTCTTTCAAAAAAAATTGCAAGCGGTCTTTCATCGTTAGTCCTTGATGTAAAAGTTGGTAATGGATCTTTTAATAGTACTATTGATATAGCAAGAGATTTATCCAACTCCTTAGTAAGAGTCGCTAAAGGAGCAGGTTTACATTGTGAAGCTATATTAACAGATATGAATCAGGTCTTAGGTAAAAGTGCTGGTCATACACTAGAAATATTAGAATGCATAAAATATATTAAAAATGATTTTAAAGATCATCGATTAGAGAAAATCACTAATGAATTAATATCTTCGCTATTAGTAAACATTTATAAAATTTCAAAAGAAGAGGCTTATAATAAAATTAATACGGTTATTAATAATGGACTAGCTGCAGAAAAATTTGAAATGATGATTGCAGCATTGGGTGGACCAAAAAATATTTTAACATCTTATGAAAAAGATCTAACTAATACATCTATTCAAAAAGATATATTTTCTATTGAAGGTGGATGGATAGAAAATATTCATACCAGAGAATTAGGCCTGATACTTATTGAACTTGGAGGTGGAAGAAAACAGGTTACCGATAAAATAAATTATGGAGTTGGATATGATAATGTTCTCAATATTGGTGATGAAGTAAATTCCTCAACTCCTCTGTTAAGTTTATACTCAAGTAAAAATATAGATAATAATTTAATAAATAAAATAAAAGGCTGTTTCATTATTTCAGATAAAAAAACTCAAAAACTATCTGAAATATTTGAAACTATAAATTAATGAGCACTCAAACAGAAATTAATGAAGCACTTGTACAATACTTACAAAGCGTAGGTTACCGAGAAGATAAAATAATTACTGAACTAGAAAATGAAACTATAAAACTTGGTAGTGTTTCTCAAATGCAGATTGCAAAAGAACAAGGTCAGTTTTTAGAAATGATAACTAAAATTTCCAATTCTAAAAACTGTTTAGAAATTGGAAGGTTTACAGGGATGAGCACTTTATTTTTGGCTAGAGGTCTACCTAAAACAGGAAAAATTGTATCTGTTGATAATTCAGATGAATTTTTATCGTTAGCAAAAAAATATTGGGAATTAGATAATATGAGCTCAAAAATTGAATCGATTATTGGAGATGGTGTTGAGGTAATGCAAAGCATGATAGACCGTCAACAGAGTTATGATTTAATTTTTATAGATGCTGATAAAAATAATTATCCAAATTATTACGAACTTTCGCTGAACCTATTAGTTTCTAATGGAATAATAATTATTGATAATATGCTTTGGCACGGCGATGTGGCTGATGAAACTAAACAAGACTCTCAAACAAAAACTATCCGTGATTTAAATTTAAAAATACAAAATGACACAAGGGTGGAATTCTCTCTTCTGCCTTTATCTGACGGATTATCGTTTATAAGAAAGAAATAACAAAGACTTGAATTAAACACAATCATCCCCACATAATAATTGTCAGTATGCCATTGTGGGTGCTGGCAAAATAAACTTGCTTAATAAAGGAGTTATTATGACTAGAAACCTATCCGTTTGGAATTCTCTAAGACCATTCTCTGTTGGATTTGACTCAATTTTTGATGAATTTGATAGAATGTTGGAGTCTACGGAAAGATACAATACAAATTATCCACCTTACAATATTCATAGAGTTGATGAGCATAACTATAAAATTGAAGTTGCTCTCGCTGGATATAGTAAAGAAGATATTGAGATTGAATTAAAAGAAAACAACCTAACTGTTAGAAATAAACCTAAAGAAAAAGTGGTTAATGAAAATGGTAATGGTGTAATCCATAAAGGAATCTCAACAAGACAGTTTGAAAGATCGTTCACAATTTCAGAAGACATCAAAGTTAAAGATGCTGAATTGAAGAATGGACTTTTAGCAATTGATTTGGAGAGAATTATTCCAGAAGAAAAAAAAGCTAGACTAATTTCAATAAAGTAGTTTTGGATAGGGGCCCAAAGTGGCCCCAACATTTTTAACTTTAAATTTAGAATAAATCTAATTTTATGAATTTTAACAACACTGATATTAAAAAAAAATTCATATAGATCTACATTCGTATTCTGATAATTTTTAATAACATTCTTAATCATAGAACGTGGAGATATTTATTATCTCCACAAAAAAAGAAGGTTATATGAAAATTATTTTTAGATTACTATTGATACTAATTGCATCTACCATTTCACTAAACTTGTTTGCCAAAGAGGTTAATGTTTATTCTTACAGGCAGCCGATTTTAATAGATCCTTTCTTTGAGGAATTTACAAAATCGACTGGCATAAAGGTAAATGTTTTACATGCAAAAAAAGGATTACTAGAAAGAGTTTTAGCTGAGGGTGAAGATACACCTGCTGACTTGGTATTAACAGTTGATATAGCAAGATTAAACCAATTTGTTGAAAAGGATATTTTGCAACCAATTAATTCAGATATTTTGAATATGAATATTCCAAATCATTTAAGAGATAGTAATAATAAATGGTTTGCACTTTCAAAGAGAGCTAGAATTGTTGCAATCTCAAAAGAACGAGTGTCAAAAAACTCAATTAAAAGAATAGAAGATCTATCTGATACAAAATGGAAAGGTAAAATTTGTACAAGACCTGGCAGCCATGACTACAATAGATCACTTTTAGCTTCAATAATTGCTGCAAATGGAGAAGCTTTTGCTGAAGAATGGGCAGCAGGCATTGTTGTAAATTTAGCACGTAAACCTGAGGGTAATGATAGAGCTCAAGCAAAAGCAATTTATGAAGGTGTCTGTGATATTGCTGTAATGAATACCTATTATTTTGGAAAAATGAAATTTAACGAAAAGAATCCAGAACAAAAAGATTGGGCTAACTCAATAGAGTTAGTTTTTACTAATCAAGAAGATAGAGGGAATCACATTAATGTTGCTGGTGGAGGTGTCATTAAGTACTCTAAAAATAAAGACAATGCGATTGCACTACTTGAATTTTTGACTCAGCCAAAAGCACAAGTTCTTTACAGTTCTATAAACTATGAATATCCGGTTAATCCAGATATGCAATTAACTGATGAGTTAAAATCATGGGGCGCGTTTAAAGAAGATAAACTGCCTGTTGAAAAACTTGCAGAACTTGCTCCCGTAGCTCAGAAAATCATTGATAGAGTAGGCTGGTAAATTATAGGTTAACTGTTTTGATAAATTTTAATTTATGGTCCAATTCTGTGGCGATAATTGCTTTGATAATTATCGCCCCTATTTTTTCAATATTTTATTACGCGATTTTAGGCGATACATCACTATGGCCACATCTATTTTCTACTGTTTTGCCCAGATATCTAACCAATACAATAATTCTAATGTTTGGTGTTGGAGGATTAAGTTTAGTCTTTGGTGTGACCACTGCTTGGATAGTGACAAGATATAATTTTTTTGGGAAAAAATTTTTTGAATGGATGTTATTATTACCAGCTGCTGTCCCAGCTTATATTATTGCCTATACTTATACCGATTTTTTTGAATATGCTGGTCCTCTTCAATCATTGATAAGAGACATATTTGGTTGGACGAGCTCAAAAGATTACTGGTTTCCAAATGTGCGATCAATGGGAGGAGCAATTTTGGTAATGTCTTCTGTATTGTATCCATACGTATATTTAATGACTAGAGCATCATTTATAACGACACCTATATCTTTTTTTCAAACTAGTTCTATTTACGGAAGGAACTCCTTCTTCAATGTCGCTATTCCATTTGGCCGTCCAGGTATAATTGCTGGCTTGGCCTTAGTACTAATGGAAACAATTTCTGATTTTGGGACAGTTGATTATTTTGCAATTGAAACATTAACCTTAGGCGTATTTAATGTTTGGTTAGGAATGAATAGTCTATCTGGCGCATCACAGATTTCTAGTATTTTATTTATGATTGTTATAGTACTTTTAACTTTAGAGTATTTGGGTAGGCGTAGCAGAAAATTTCATGAAAAATATAGTGGTGCATCTTATACACCAACTCAAACAGTTTCTGGTGTTAAAAATTCTTTATTGTTTTTAATTTGCCTAATACCTTTAAGTCTTGGTTTTATAATACCTGTTTTAATTTTATTGAATTTTGTAATTAAAGGCTATTCTATAATAAATTTTTTAGAAATTTTTCAAATAACACTATCAAGTATATCTTTAGCATTTATTTCTTCATCATTCATTATGTTACTATCCTTATTAATGATTATAGTTGGAGCATATAAATCAAATAATTTCCAAAAAATTTTAATATTTTTTGCTTCTTCTGGTTATGCTTTTCCAGGAACAATTCTTGCTGTTGGAATAGTTGTATTTGTTGGGTGGCTTAATGATTTAATTTATTTTCGTATGAGTTATGCTGTTGGCGGATTTATAATTTTATTATTTGCGTATAGTATAAGATTTTTAGCTGTTGGTAATGGAGCAATTACATCAGGTATTTCAAGAATTCATCCAAACTTATTAGATGCATCAAGAACAATGGGTGTTAGCTTTTTCAAAAGTATAAGAAAAATTATATTACCCTTGCTGTATACAAATTTATTAGTTGGAGGAATATTAGTTTTTGTAGACATCTTAAAAGAACTTCCAATAACACTTTTATTAAGACCATTTAATTTTGAGACACTAGCAACCTATGTTTATCAATATGCCTCTGATGAAATGTTGGAGGAGTCAGCATTTGCAGCTCTAATTATCGTTATTGCTGGATTAGGACCGGTAATTTTTCTTAACAGAACAATTACTAAATCAATAAAAAACTAAAACTTAATTCTTAAATATATAAGCCTGATCATTATCAATTTCTATCTCGACTGCAGACGATTGTTTTGGATTAAAGTCAGCAGGCATGTGGCTATGAACATGAACAACTTCATTATTATTATCTAACACAGATAAATGGATAAAACTAAATGACCCCATTAATTTTGACGCCATAACGGTTCCCTTAATTCCATTAACTGGTGTTGGTTGTTTGTTTAGTTTTATACCTTGAGGTCTTATGTGTACTACAACTTTCTCACCTTCTAAATTTCCAGTTGTTTTAATTTTCCCAACTGGTGTGTAAATGTGAGATTCTTTAACAACACCTTCAAATTTATTTGTTTCACCAAAAAAACCTGTAACATATGAATTTTTTGGATTGTTGTAGAGATCATTCGGAGTTCCTGACTGTACAATCGAACCTGATTTATCAAAAATATTTATATGATTTGAGATAAACATTGCCTCGAAAGGATCATGAGTGACTATAATTACAGACACATTTGATTTTTGTAATAGATGCAGCGTATCATCTCTCACCTCTTCTCGAAGGCTTAAATCTAAACTTGAAAAAGGCTCATCTAATAAAAGTAAATCGGGTTGTGAAATTATAGATCGTGCAAGTGCAACTCTTTGTTGTTCACCACCACTTAACTCGTGTGGGTATTTATCTAGTGAATTAGGTAATTTTATTAATTCAATAATTTCATCAACATTATTAGTTGAATTTTTAGCGTTAGTTGGAAATGTCAAATTTTCTTTTACTGTCAAATGTGGGAATAGAGCGTAATCTTGAAATAAAAAACCAATTTTTCTTTTTTCTGTAGGTAAGTGTTTTGCAGTACTGCTTACTTCTTCACCATTAATAATAATTTTACCTGATTGTACTTTTTCAAGACCTGCTATGAGCTTTAATAAAGTAGTTTTTCCACTACCTGACGGTCCCAAAATACAAGAGATACTATCTTTATTGAGATTAAAATTAATATTATTTAAAATTTTTTTATTATTAATTGAATGAGTAAGATCTTTAACTTCAACAGCAATCATAAAATACCTATTACACTAAAATTAAACTTGGGGAAATTTATCTAAAATTTCACTTTCCCATTCAAGAAACTTTTTTGATCTATTATCAGGACTTGGATGTGATCCCATAAATTCAGGCACCCTCCCTTCTTGACCTGCCATCATTCTTTGCCATAATTTAGCTGGTTCTTTAATATTAAATCCAGCAAGATTCATAAATCCCATGCCTAAGTAATCAGCTTCACTTTCCATCTTTCTACTAAATGGAAGAAAAATACCATACTTTACAACGGAGTTGTAAACATTACCTCCTACATTTCCTACTCTAAAAGATTTATTAAGAAGTTCTGCATATTTACTTCGCGATATTCCAATTGTTGCCATTTGCACCATAGATGCTTGAGTTAATTTTTCTACTGTGTGTCTAGCAAATGCATGTGCAATTTCATGACCCATAACTGCAGCAATCCCGTCATCATTTTTACAAACAGGAAGTATACCAGTATAGAAAGCAATTTTACCACCAGGCATACACCATGCATTTTTTGTATCAGATTCAATTAGAGCAAATTGCCAGTTAAAATTTTCTACAGGATTTTTTTCACGCTTATTAATATAAAATGTATCTAGAGAGGTATAAATTTCCTTTCCGATTTCTTCAATTTTTTTTGATTCATCTGTGTTATCTAAAAGAATTTTATCTTCTTTAGCTTTTGATAAAAATCTTGAATATGTTTTATCAACTTCTTGATTAAGAGCTTTTTCATTAGGATAAATCTTTGGAAGACCTGCCACGCCACCACCCATTAAAATTATAGGTAGATTGCTATCATATAAGTTTAACTGACTTCGATTTGTTAATGGTACTTGTGTACAAGAGGGTAAAATCATCGAACCACATAAAGAGCAACTTGCGCCAAAAACAAAGCTTCTTCTATTTATTCTTGCTTCCATATTATTATTATATAGGTATTTTTTTTATATGAATATTTTTAATTCAGTCAAAAAAGCAGAAATCCATGTTCATTTAGAGGCAACTATAACGCCAACTTTATGTAAAAAATTTGCTAAACGAAACAACTATGAAATAGCAGAAGAAATGTTTGGATCAAAGTACGCATACCAATGGGATGATTTTTATGATTTTATAAAAAAATATGACATCGTTACTTCTGTCATACATACACCAGAAGATTATTTTGAATTAACGTATGAATATTTAAAAGATTGCGCAGCTAACAATGTTCTTTATGTCGAAGCGATGATTTCCTCTACTCATGCTAAAGAAAAAGGTATGACCTATCATTCATTTATTGAAGGAGTTTATGAAGCTTCTAAAAAAGCTGAAGAGGATTTTGGAATTGTTTCACGTTATATAATGAATGGGATCAGACATTTAGGGCCAGAGTCAGTTCAAGGAACTGCAGAGGAAGTTTTAAATAATCCCCATCCTTGTTTAGTTGGTTTTGGTTTAGCTGGGGATGAATTGCATTTTCCTCCAAACTTATTTGTTGAAACATTTGATATGTTAAAAAAAGAAAATTTTCCAATTACGGTTCATGCAGGTGAATGGGATGGTCCTGTAAATATAAGGAATGCTATTAACCTTCTCCATCCAACAAGATTAGGTCACGGAGTTCGATCAATAGAGGATCCTGATTTAGTTAGAGAAATAATTGATAAAGATATTATTCTAGAAACTTGTCCAACAAGTAATATTGCAACTAAAATTTACAAAGATTATGTAGATCATCCTGTGAAAACATTATTTGATCAAGGAGTAAAAGTAACAGTCAATTCTGATGATCCTCCTTTTTTTAATGCTACGATAAACGGTGAATACAAAGTCATGGAAGATTTAGGTTTAAATGAAAAGGAGCTAACTTCCCTTACTCATAACGCTATAAAATATTCTTTTTGCGATGATGAAAATAAAAATAAATTATTAGCTAAATTAAACTAGATAATTTTACTAAAGGTCTTGCACCATAATGAGAAATAATTTCTGCGGCAGCAATTGATGCGTAATTACCGCATTCATCCATTGCTTTACCTTTAGAATAACCAAATAAAAAACCAGCTGCAAATAAATCTCCAGCTCCAGTTGTATCTACAACTTTTTCTACTTTTTTTGCAGCAACTTCAGTGATGTCATTACCAGAAACAATAACTGATCCACTACTTCCTTTAGTAATAGCAGCAATTATATTTAATGATTTTGCATACTCTAGACCTTCTTCAAAACTTTCTGTTTGTGCCATTGCTTTGATTTCATCTTCGTTAGCAAAAAGAATATCAACATTCTCAGTTATTAATTCTTTAAAAGAATCTCTGTGTCTATCAACACAAAAAAGATCAGATAAAGTAAATGCAATTTTTTGATTATCAGCTTTGCAAATATCCACCATTTTTTTCATAGCCTTTTTTGCATTCTCATTGTCCCACAAGTAGCCTTCCAAATATGCAATTTTATGATTTTTAATATCATCCTCTTTTATATCTTCAGGACCTATTAATGTTCCAGCACCAAGAAAAGTACACATTGTTCTAGTTCCATCTTCTTCAACAAAAATTGTACAACATCCAGTTGAAATATTAGGAGATGTAAATCCCAATGGAAATTTTAGTCCTTCCCGGATCATATCTTTTTGAAGGTATACTCCAATTTCATCATTTTTAATTTTTCCAATAAAACTTCCATTACCGCCAAAAGAGGTGATACCAAACATGGAGTTACCAAGGGAACCTCCACCAGCCATTTCTCTGATGGAATAACTCTCATGCAAATTATTTTTTAAATTTTCATCAATAAGATTCATAGAATCTCTATTAATTTCATGTTTTTCAATTTCACTTTGATTGGAAGGAATTATGGCATCTACCATAGCATTTCCAATTCCAACTACGTCTAATTTATCACTCATTTTTGTTTAATAATTATTGGTACTAATTGTACTATAATGACTCCAATAAATATTGCAAGGCATCCAAGTATTTTTTGTGTGTCTAAAACTTGATTTAAAAGTATCCAACCTGCTATTGCAGCAAAGACTGACTCCATTGATAAAATAATAGCAGCAGGAGCAGGATTAGCTTTATGTTGAGCAATAATTTGAAGTGTATATCCAATGCCAGCAGAAAAAATACCCGTATATAAAATTTCAAACCACTCTATTTGCATATTTGAGAGCTTTGGTTCCTCCCACATAAAAGCTAGGATCATCGATAAAATAAAAACAATGAAGTACTGAATACTTCCAAATAAAAAAGGACTGTTAAGTTCTTTCATAAAAATATCGATACAAATAATATGTAAGGCAAAAAATAAAGCAGCAATAAACAAGAGTGAATCTGATTGTTGAATTTCAACTGATTGATTAGAGGACAAAAGATATGATCCATACAAACAAAGTAAAATGGCAATCCAGATAATCCAGTGTACCTGTTTTTTAATTATGAATCTTGAAATTATACCAACAAAGGGAACGTAAAGAGTGCTAAGAAAAGCAGCATTTGATATTAATGATTTTTGTAAAGCGTATTGTTGAAGACCCATACCACCAAAAAGAAAAAAACCTGTAGCTAAACAAAGATAAACTTTTTTTCTATCACTTAATATTTTAACAATATTTTGTTGTTCTAGATAAATCGCAAATGGAATTACTGTTAAAAAAGCAAAAAAGAATCTTCCAAAGCTAAAAGTAAAAGGCCCTATGGCTCCCATTCCAGTAGTTTGACTGACAAAAGCTGTTCCCCATATAAGTGAGGCAATTAACATGAGTATGTTAGCTCTTGTATGACTCATAAAAATATTTGATTACTTATTTTATTGTTTATCTTGATTAATCCACCAAGACTCAATTACAATTCCGTAAAGTGGAATTTCGTCTGGGTATTCAAAAAAATCCCAATAAGCAATTCTGTCTTTGTTGCTATGATAAAGAGGAACAACATAGTGACCCCATAACAATACTCTATCAAGTGCGTGGATCGCTGTTGTTAATTCTTCTCTATTTGTTGCACTAATTAGTTTTTCAATTAATGCATCAACTGCTGGACTATTGATACCAGGATAATTTCTGCTTCCATCTTTTTGACCAACTTCTGATCCCCAATAAAATTGTTGCTCATTTCCTGGACTTAAACTGACTCCCCAATATCTTTTAATCATATCAAAATCATAACTTAACAAACGTTCTTGATACTGTGATGAATCAACAGTTCTTACATCCATTGTAATGCCAAGCTTTTTTAAATTACTTTGATAGGCCAAGGCAATCTTCTCATCAGATGGACTGACAATCAAGAACTCAAACTTGAATTCTTTTCCATCTTTTATGAGTTTTCCGTTTTCAACAAACCACCCCTCTTTTTCAAGTATCTCTTTTGCTTTCAATAAATTTTTACGGTCATTACCACTGCCATCCGTAATAGGTGGAGTAAATGTTTCCGTAAATACCTCTGCTGGAATTTCATCTTTCCATACATTCAACAGGTCTAACTCATTTTTTGACGGTAAGCCTGAAGAAGCTAATGGTGAATTATCAAAATAACTATCTGTTCTCACATAAGCATTTTGATATATCGTTTTATTAATCCATTCATGATCATAGGCATAACTTAAAGCAAGTCTTACATTTCTATTATTAAATATGTCACGTCTTGTATTCATCACAAGACCATTCATTCCAACAGGTCTATCGTTATTCATTTCTGTCAGTATTACCTCTCCATTCTGGACAGCTTTGAAATCATATTCTGATAACCAACGTTTAACGTTGTACTCTCTTCTAAAGTCGTATTCACCAACCTTAAAAGCTTCAACTAAGACATTTGAGTCTTTGTAATAATCATAAATAATTGTATCAAAATTATAGAGACCTTTATTTACCGGTAAATCTTTTGCCCAATAATTTTCAACGCGTTTGTATTTTATTTGACGTCCTGGATCGAGACTATCAACTTGGTATGGACCACTGCCTAGAGGAATATCTAAAAATGTTTTTGTAACATCAAGATTTTCATAAAACTTTTTTGGAATGATTGGAAGAAAGCCTGCAATAATAAGAGGTAATTCCTTATCTTCATTATTTTCAAAAATCATTTTTATTCCATCATTTCCAATCAATTCAGTTTTAATAACTTTGCCATAAGTTTTTTTCTGATTTGGAGTACCTTTTGTTTGAAACGTTTCTAGACTAAACAATACATCATCGCGTGTTATTGGTGAGCCATCATGAAAGGTTGCATTTGAATTTAAATAAAAAGTTATAGACGATCTATCTTCAGGCAATTCTACCTTTTCAGCTATTAAACCATAGAGAGAGAATGCTTCATCCCATACTCTTCTCATTAACGTATCATTAACATATCCTAGACCAGCAGCTTTAGAACCTTTAAAAGCCACTCTATTTAGATTATCAAAAGAACCATATGATCCAAATTTTACTACCCCACCTTTAGGTGCATTTGGGTTTACATAATCTAGATTTTCAAAATCACTGGCATACTTTGGTGTTCCATGCATTGCAATACCGTGAACTTTTTCACTGTACGCATGTTTGTTAAGTGCAATTATTGAAGTTAAAATGGCAAATGCGATTAGAAATTTTTTCATAGATATATCCTATCAAAAAAAAGACAGATTTGTAATGAAATATAAATTTAAAAAATTATATAAATAGAATGCAAACCCTTAAATTATTTTCGGTACTTATAATATTATGTATTGGACATAGTATTCATGCAGCAAAAGTTGATATTTTTAAAGGTATGAAACTATATGCTGAAAATTGTGCAGGGTGTCATATGGGTAATTTAGCAGGTCATGAAGAGTGGGATAAATCGTTAGATGAAGATGGTCATAGAAGAGCACCTCCTCTTAATGGCACTGGGCATACTTGGCACCACTCTCCTGCACAATTATTTCATGTCATTAAATATGGTTTTAAAAAATCAAATCCTGATTATGAAGGTAAAATGCTTGGTAATGATGCGTTATCAGATGAAGATGTTTGGTCTATTCTTGAATTTATCAAAAGTACATGGCCAGAAAAAATACTAAATAAATATAACTCCCATTTTAAAAGCTAAGTTTATTGAAGCAAATCTTCAATTTTAATATTTAAGATATATATTATTATAATGAAAATTTTAGGATCTGAAATCACACCCTATAAGACATATTTAAATAGACGTAAGTTTATAAAGGGATCTTTAGCTAGCGCTATGCTAGCAACGGTTACCTCATCAGCATTTGCAAACCACGATAGTGATCTTTCAATTTATACTAATAATCTAAATGAAAAAGACAAACTTAATTCTTACGAAGAAATCACAACGTACAATAATTTTTATGAGTTTGGGACTCATAAAAAACATCCACATTTAAATTCTGGAAATTTTAAACCTAGGCCATGGACAATAAAAATAGATGGTCTTGTGAAAAAGCCTCAAACATTTGACTTAGAAAAAATTTTATCAAATGTAACAATAGAAGATAGGGTTTATCGATTAAGATGTGTTGAAGCATGGTCCATGGTTATTCCTTGGCAAGGTTTTCAGTTATCTGAACTTATAAAAATGGCTGAACCTTTAAGCTCTGCTAAGTATGTTCAATTTGTAACTGTATTCAGGCCGGAAGAAATGCCAGGTCAGCAAAAGAGAACAATCATTTGGCCATATAGAGAAGGGCTTCGAATGGATGAGGCAATGAATCCTTTAACAATATTAGCAACTGGATTGTATGGTCATGAAATGCCTAATCAAAATGGTGCACCCATAAGATTAGTTGTTCCATGGAAGTATGGTTTCAAATCAATTAAATCAATTGTGGAAATTAGATTTTTAGATACTCAACCTGAAACATCTTGGGAAACTTTAGCTCCTTGGGAATATGGTTTTTATGCTAATGTTAATCCTAATGTTAATCATCCAAGATGGAGTCAAGGAACAGAGAGACGAATTGGAGAGTTTAAAAGAAGAGAAACACTTATGTTTAATGGCTATGAAGAAGAAGTAGCACATCTCTATAAAGATTTAGATTTGACTAAATTTTATTAATGAATGTTTTCAACAAGAAATTTTAATCGCAGTAAACCTGTCTTATTTATTTTAATTCTTTTCCCAAGTCTTCTCTGGGCATACCAATTTGTTACTGGGAATCTTGGAGTAAATCCAATTGAAAAACTTATGGATGAGTTAGGTCTAATGGCACTCAGATTAATAATAATAACTCTAATGATTACTACTCTATCAAATATTAAACCTTTAAAATCGATAGTTGTCATACGAAGAATGATTGGACTTTTCGCTTTCTATTATGTCTGTTTGCATTTCTCCACTTACATAGTTTTAGATCATTTTTTAGATATACAATTTATCATACAAGATATTATAAAAAGACCATTTATAACTTTTGGTTTTATAAGTTTTCTTTTTTTAATCCCGCTTGCTAGCACTTCAACAAACAATATGATTAAGCGATTAGGTTTTAAATTATGGAAAAAAATTCATTATTTAATTTACCCAGTTGCCATTCTGGCTAGTATGCATTTTTATGTTTTAGTTCGCGCTGATAAAACTGAACCAGTCATTTATATGGGAATAATTATCCTCTTGTTACTTCACAGAATATTTAAAAGACTTACTCGTCCTCAGTTGGCTCAGTAACGGGGTTCATTTCCATACCGGCAGGACTAATATTTCGTGGTAAAGGATTGTATTGTGATTCAAGATCTCTAGGTTTAGTTCTTTGTGTCATTCTATACAAACCAAACAGCCCTAGCAGTCCATGTATTAGAAATAAATAGATATAAAAACCTACCGCTCCCAAAATTTCCATGAATCCAGAAACAAACAAAGGTCCGATAATTGATCCAATACCAATAAGTATACCAAAGGTTGCACTTGCTGATACTATCTCATTAGGTTGTAAGAAGTCATTTGTATGAGCAACTGTAAGTGAATACATTGGTAAACAGGCAACTGAAAAAAGACCAGTAAAAATTAAGAACAATGTTAGTGGCATAAAGTTTGCAAAAACAAAAAATAAACTCAAACCTGAAGCCATAAAAGAAACACCAATAAGAATAATACGTCTATCAATTCTATCTGATAAATATCCAATAGGCCATTGAGATAGGGCGCCAGCTGACGTTATAATCATCATATAAAGAGAAATTTCAAATAAGCTTAAATTAATAGATGATGCATAAATTGCACCGTACCCAAAAACCGCACTATGCGATAAACCAGTAGCTAATGCGCCAACAAAACCTAAAGGTGAAACAGTATAAAATTCTCTTAAAGAAAAAAATTTAGGACTTTCTGTATTAGGTTGTTCTGTTGAAGATAAAAGAATAGGAAGAAGTGCGAATGATAATAAGATTGATACTAAAATAAATAAATCAACTTTAGCTGGATCGCCTAAATTTAATAAAAATTGTCCTGCTCCAACAAATACAAAAGTAATAATCATGTAAACGGAAAGTAATTGACCACGAGTTTGATTAGTTGATTTTTCATTTAACCAACTCTCCATGATTACATAAATTCCAGCAAGACTTAAACCAGTTAATATTCGTATAAACATCCATGAATAGGGATGAACAAATACTGAGTGTAATAATATAGCGATAGAGGCAAGCGATGCTAAAGCAGCAAAAACTCTTATGTGACCAACACGTTGTAAAAAAATTGGAATTGTTAACGCGCCAGTTAAATATCCAACGTAATAACCAGCTATAATAAGTCCTGATGCAAAAAAACTAAAACCTTCTAAAACAGAACGAACACCGATTAGTGTTCCTTGCAAACCGTGACCAAGACTAATTAAAGCAAAGCCAAAAAAAAGGGCCCAAGTGTTTTGTAGTACCTTAAACATCTTCTAAATTTTTATTGAAATTTTAGTATTCTTCTTCGCCGTCTTCTTTAGGTTTAATACCTTCGGCTATTGGATCAATTTCTGTTTCATCTTCTAATAAAACAGTATCATCCTCAAGATTGTCTTCGTTGTTATCCAAATCCAAATTATCGATATCAAGATCATCATCTTTTTCTTTTGGTTTTGGAGGAATAGGATTAGTTAAAGGAGCAGCATTAGTACTACCAGGTTTTCTTCCACGTCTTGGTCTAGTCATAGTAGTAACTTCAATTTCTTTACCACACTCAGGACATTCCAGTTCGGTTCTTCCTAAGTCGTAGTATTGCTTACTACACATTGGACATATTCTTTTTAAACCCCAAGATTCTTTGTACATTTCTACTTTTCTTTTTTTATAAATATTTTACCGCAATAACCACAAACAATTTTGTTCTCATTATTGAAGGTATAATAAACTGCGGGATGTCCTAAACCATCTTCACCACCATCGCAAGAGATAGTTTCGGTTTTTGGATCTACTTCCACAATATCTTCAGTCATAAAAGCCATATAAAATTTTCATGCAAAAAGTCTATATTTTTTCCTTATAGAATTTGAAAATAAACAACCGAAATACCACTCACTATTAAAATAGAAGGTATTATTCGAGATTTTGCATTCTTCTCAAATAAGAAAAGCATTCCAATAATTGCAGCAAACACAATGCTTATTTCTCTAATACTAGAGACATAAGCTATTTCTATAAATTGCATACTCCAAACAACAATTGCGTAACTACTTGTTGCAAAGACACCAGCAGCAATCCCCGATCTAAAAGTGTATGTTTCTCTTTTTCGTAAACCATCTTTCGAGATCAAACCAATAATTAGCAGAGGTATTCCATTAAGTGTGAAGAGCCAGTAAATATAGGAAAAACCATTTTCAGAAAGTCTAACCCCGACCCCGTCAACTAAAGTGTAAGCAGTAATTAGAATAGCCGTTGATATTGCAAGAGCAAAGCCTCTAAAGTTAAAAGATAAATTTTTAGAATAAGAAATTAAAAATAATCCAATACAAACAATTAATATTCCGACAAAACCAGCAACACTAATATCAGAACTTAAAAATAAAATACTAATGATCGCTACAAACAAACATGAACTTCCTCTAGAAATTGGATATATGTAAGAGAGATCACCATACCTATATGAGTAGATAACATTTAGTCTGTAGAAGACATGAATGATAACGGTTGCAATTAAAAAATACCAAACTTCTAAAGTTGGAAATGGAACAGTAAATGTTAAAGGTAAAAAAATAGTAACTTCTAAGACAGATGTTATACCCATTAACGATAAAGGGTTCTTACTTGATTTTATTATAGCACTCCAAACTGCATGACATAGAGCAGATACAAGAATTAAGATAAAAATAAAATTTACTGACAATGTCATCAGTAGATAAGAATTTACTTCATGCCTGTCAAAGTAATTCCTTCAATAAATCGTTTTTGCGCGATTATAAAAGCAACAATAAGAGGAACAGTTACAGTAACTATCGAAGCCATCATTGGACCAAATTCATCACTATCAATTCCACCTCTGAATTCTCTTATACCAAGCGGCGGAGTAAAGAGATCTCTATTTCCTGTTATTACCATACGAGGCCAGAAATAATCATTCCAGTGTGCAACAACTGAGAATATTGCAAAAGCTAGTAACGCTGGTATTGCAGTTGGAAGCATTACTTTCCATACGATTGCGTACTCTCCCATGCCGTCCATCCTGGCGGCATCAATTAATTCATCGGGCACAGTCATAAAAAATTGCCGCATTAAAAAAATTCCAAACACCGATATGGTCCAGGGAAGTATCAAGGCGGAATAGGTGTCAACTAATCCTGCCTGGGCCAACATAACATATAATGGAAGCGCAATTCCATGAACTGGAATGAGCAAGCAAAATAAAACCATCGAGAAAACAAATTCTCGTCCGTAAAACCGTAACTTGGCGAGTGCATACGCGCACGGTAAGGCGACTAGAACCTGAATGATGAAGATTGATAAAGTAACAATGACACCATTCATTAAGTATCTAGGAATAGGAGCTTTTTCAAAAGCAAACCAATAGTTGTATTGATATGGCTTCATTGTACATGTTTCTTCTGAATAGCCAGTTTTAACACATACAGGAAACGTTTGAGTTTCTTGCGCACCAATGAGACCACCAGAAATTGATTGGATTTCTTGCTGAGATTTTAATGACATTGAAACCATCATATAAAAAGGGAGCATTACTACGATAGCACCAATAATTAAGATTGCATGCTTCCAACCTTCCCCAATATATTGTTTAGCTTCCATTAATAATGAACCCTCTTCTCAATGACATATCTTTGGAAAAACGTTAACACAAGAATAAATCCAATAAAGACAACAGTGATTGCTGCACCGATACTTGTTAAGTTTTGTTGAATAGCTTTTTCAAAAATTGCATACATCATGACATACGTTGTTTTTGATGGACCACCTTTGGTCAGTATTTCGATTGTATCAAATACCTGAAATGTTCTAATGGTAGTAATAGTCACAACAAACAACGTTGTTGGACCAAGCATTGGCCATGTAACAAGTTTAAATTGTTCCCATGTAGATTTAGCCCCATCCATTTCTGCTGCTTGGTATAACTCTCTTGGTATACTTGTTAAGCCAGCTAAATATAAAACCATGTTAAAACCAAAAGCCTGCCAAATTCCGATGAAACATACTGTCCAAATCGCTGTATTTTTTTGTTTTAACCAATATGGAAAATCCATGTTGTTTGCACATGCTACAGCATACCAGCTTTCTTGTGAGTCTACCCACGGCAACCAATGAAAACCAAGAATGAATTCCCTAACTCCTCCACACCCATTTGCTAAAAAACTATTTACAATTCCTAATGTTGGATGAAGAGTAAATTCCCATGCAATTGCCATTGCAAGAAGAGTTGCCATAACCGGAAGAAAGAAAATTGTTTTATATATATCAGCGCCAAATCTTAGTGAATTTAAGAGCATAGCAGCACATAATCCAAGTACAACAGAAATTGGAACGACAACAATAACATACGTTGCTGTGGCCCAAATCATTTTGACATATGTTTTTCGATTGAACATTTTGTCATAATTTTCCAGTCCAACCCACTCGAATGTTTTGTTTCCTAAATTATAGTCAGTAAAAGAAATTCCTCCTGCAAGAAAAAGAGGAAAGATTAAAATAATTATCATCAATATGATTGCTGGTGCAATAAACCATATGTGAGCTTTTGAATTATGCATTAGTAAATTGAACTCTCATTCCTGCTTGATTAAATAGTAATGCTTTATCTGAAACTCTTTTTATATTTACACTAGAACCGTTTGAAATTTGGTGTGTAAATTGTGGTAAGCCTCTTACAATTATTTTATTTGAACCGTCTTCAATATTTACATGAAAGAAAATATCTGAACCTAAATTTTCTCTATATGCAACTGTTCCACTAAATGTATTGTCATTACTTTCATTTGTAATTTCTAAATGTTCTGGTCGAATACCAATATGTAAATCTGTATTACTTTCAGAACTTTTTCTTTTTAGATTAACGTTGAGAAAACCCACCGTCCCACTAGAGTCCGCAGATCCTTTGAATATATTAATTTTTGGACTTCCAACAAACTGAGCTACGCTTAATGAGGAAGGATTGTCATATACTTCTTGAGGTGTATCAAGTTGTAATAAATTTCCATCAATCATAACAGCCATTCGAGAAGACATAGTTAATGCTTCTGCTTGATCATGTGTTACATATACAAAAGTAGTTTTAAGTGAATTATGAAGTTCAGATAGTTCAGATCGCATATGAACTCTCAAAGCTGCATCTAAATTTGAAAGAGGTTCATCCATTAAAAATGCAACAGGTTCTCTAACCATAGCACGACCAAGAGCAACTCTTTGTCTTTGACCACCTGACAATTGTCCTGGTTTTCTATCTAATAGTTCTGAAATTTTTAGAGTTTCAGAAGTTTTATTTACTAATTGATTTATAGATTCCGTTTTCTCTTTTTTGCTTGGAGAAAAATTACCGATTAATGGTAGTCTTTCAAATGCATTATAGTCTCTTAGTCTTAATGGAGTTTCTAAATTTCTTCTTACTGTAAGATGAGGATAAAGAGCATATGATTGGAAGACCATTGCCAAATCTCTTTCACTGGCTCTAACTCTATTTACATTTTTATTATCTATTAATACATCGCCTGAAGTCTGCTGTTCCAATCCTGCAATTATTCTAAGTAACGTAGATTTACCACAACCAGATGGACCAACTAATGTTAAGAATTCTCCATCGTTTATATCAACATTCAAATTATTAAGTACTTGTGTAGACCCAAATGATTTTGAAATATTTTTAAGTGATATTGTCCCCACTCATTCCCCCTGTATCTTAACTGTAATCTACAAAATTTTATTAAATTTGAGAATATTTTAAATCTATTTATTTCAGTTTTATTTCAATTTTATTAACAAATATTCAAATTATGATTGAGTTTAACTAGCAGATAACTATAAATTCGTATTTTTAATAATATATATTAGTTGAAATCGTGTCCGATAATTTAGAAATTAATAGTAGAGAATATCCAAGCTCTTTCTCAAAAACTGCTATTGTTATATGCCTTGATGGTAGTCAAAAAGAGTATCTCGAAGAAGCATCAAAATCTAATCTTACACCAAATGTTGATAAACTAATTGCAAGTGGTGAAAACCTACTAGTTCACAGCGCTATTCCAAGTTTTACAAATCCTAATAATATTTCCATTGTTACTGGGCAGCCAAGTTCTGTACACGGTATATGCGGAAACTTCTTTTATACACCTGAGACAGGTGAAGAAGTAATGATGAATGATCCAAAATATATGCGAGCACCAACTATTTTTGAAAAATTTTACAAATCTGGTTCTAAAATTGCTCTGGTTACTGCAAAAGATAAGCTGAGAACACTTTTAGGAAATGGATTAAGTTTTGATGATGAGAGAGCTATTTGTTTTTCTGCTGAAAAATCTGATCAAGCAACAAAAGATCTCAATGGTATAGATAATGTAAACGATTGGTTGGGGATGCCAGTTCCAGAAGTATATTCTGAAGGACTTTCTGAATTTGTAATGGCTGCAGGTGTAAAGCTTCTTGAAGAGTTCAAACCAAATATCATGTATTTATCGACTACGGATTATATTCAACACAAATATGCACCGGGAAATGAAACAGCAAATAAATTTTATGCAATGTTTGATAAATATATTGGTCTTTTAAATAAGGAGAATGTTTCTATAATCATCACCGCAGATCACGGTATGAAACCAAAATCAAAAGAAGATGGTTCACCTAATGCAATATTTTTACAAGATTATTTAGATAAAAAATTTGAACCTAACATAGCTAAAGTTATTCTACCAATTACAGATCCATATGTTGTGCATCATGGTTCACTTGGTTCTTTTGCAACAATTTATTTAGAAGACAAGAGCAAGGTAGATTCAGTTGTAAATGCGATTAAAGAAATAAAAGATATAGAAGTTGTTTTAACAAAAGACGAAGGATGCTCTACTTATAATTTACCTCCAGATAGAATGGGGGATATTATATGTATGTCTTCAGAATTTATGACTATTGGTTCATCAGAAGATAAACACAATCTTTCTGGATTAAATGAACCTTTACGTTCTCATGGAGGACTCCATGAAAGAGAAGTGCCATTCATATCAAATTTAAAATTGCAAAATTTAGATACTAGCAAACAATTATATAACTATGATGCATTTTACTATGCAATTAACGGAGCCTTATGATGCACAAAAAAATGATTAATGAAGCAATGCGTATAGCTGGAGAAAAAGTTACTTCAGATAAAACAATAAATGTTGAGTACCCTTTTACAGGTGAAGTAATCGGAACGGTCCCTGCTGGTACTGCAGAGCATGCAAGAAAGGCTTTAGATATTGCTGCAAATTATCAGCCTAAACTTACAAGATATGAGAGACAAAAAATTCTTCAAACTGCTGCAGAAGTACTTGTTAAAAGAAAAGAAGAAATTTCTGATATTATTACTTTAGAGCTTGGTATCTCAAAACAAGATTCTTTATATGAAGTAGGAAGAGCTTTCGATGTATTTTCATTAACGGCTCAACTTTGTATTCATGATGATGGTGAAATATTTTCTTGTGATTTAACTCCGCATGGAAAAGCGAGAAAAATATTTACCATAAGAGAGCCCTTAACTGCAATTTCAGCAATCACTCCATTTAATCATCCTTTGAATATGGTAGCGCATAAAATTGCACCTTCAATTGCAACAAATAATTGTACTGTATGTAAACAAACAGAATTAACACCTTTAACAGCAATGGTACTCGCTGATGTTTTATATGAAGCAGGTTTACCACCTGAAATGTTTTCAGTTGTAACTGGATGGCCTCAAGATATCGGATCTGAAATGATCAAGAATCCAAACATTGATCTAATTACTTTTACAGGCAGTGTAGGTGTAGGAAAGTTAATTGCTGAACAAGCTGGATACAAAAGAACAGTTCTTGAGCTTGGCGGTAATGACCCTTTAATTGTTTTAAATGACTTAGATGGTGATGATCTTAAAAAAGCTGTTGAACTAGCAGTTACTGGTGCAACGAAAAACTCTGGTCAACGTTGTACAGCTGTTAAAAGAATACTGGTTCAAGAAACCATTGCAGATCAATTTGTTGAAATGGCTCTTGAGCGTGCTAAGAAAATTAAATTTGGTGATCCTATGAATATGGAAACAGACTTAGGTACTGTTGTTAATGCTCAAGCTGCAGAACTTTTTGATAAAAGAGTTTCAATGGCGGAAGAAGACGGTGCAAAAATTTTATATCACCCTGGAAGAAAAGGTGCTTTGTTACCTCCAATAGTTGTAGATCATGTTGATCCTAAAAGTGAATTAGTTTTAGAAGAAACATTTGGTCCAGTTATACCAATCATTCGTGTGCCTAATGACGATGAAGCTGTAATGAAAATATCTAATTCAACCGCATTTGGATTATCATCTGGTGTATGTACAAATAACTTCATGCGAGCAAAAAAATATATTCAAGGCTTAAATGTTGGCACTGTAAATATTTGGGAAGTTCCAGGCTATAGAATTGAAATGTCTCCTTTTGGAGGAATTAAAGATTCAGGTCTTGGTTATAAAGAAGGTGTAATTGAAGCAATGAAAAGTTTTACTAATGTAAAAACCTTCTCACTACCCTGGTAAAAATCATTTTTTCTCTAATTTTTCCTTATTGCTGTGGAAAAATAAGCTTATTTTTTAGTAATATTTTCGTAATAAAATTGTAACCCTTTGGGACTACATGTTAGATTAAATTATTATATTCAATCGGGAGGATTAAATGAAAAAATTAATTACAGGATTGGCAGCCGTATTAGCTTTCGGTTTTTATGGTTCTGTTAATTCAGCTAAGTCTATTGAAATAGAAGTAGCTTATCCTTATTCAGGATTATTCGATGTTACGTTTCAAGCTATTATGCCAGAGTTTGAAAAAGCACATCCAGATATTCAAGTTAAATTTAGAGCAACTTATGAAAACTATGAGGATGCAACTGCAACAATCTTCAGAGAGTCTACTTCAGGTAATTTACCAGATGTAACAATGCAAGGTCTTAACAGACAGGCACCTCTAGTTGACAAAGGTATTGCTAAATCTTTAGAGCCATTTATCGCAAAAGAAGCAGCTTTTGAAAAAGATGGTTACCATTCTGCTATGTTAAGTCTTTCAACATTCGGTGGTGAAGTTTATGGATTACCATTTTCTGTATCAACACCAGTTGGATATTATAACATGGATTTATTAGCTGAAGCAGGTGTAGATAGTATTCCAACTAACTGGGACGAAGTTATTGCAGCATGTAATAAATTAGAAGCAGCTGGTAAAGGAACTCTATACTTTGGTTGGAACATTACAGGTAACTGGTTCCACCAAGCATTAATGCATACTCAGAATGTTCCAATGGTTAAAGATGGAGCTGTAAATATGGGTGGAGATGCAGGACTTGCAACGTTAGAGCAAATGAAATCAATCATGAGCGGATGTAATATGCCAAACTATTCAATTGCTGATGGTCAAGCTGCGTTTAACGCAGGTACTATTGGTATGATGTTCTGGTCTACTTCAAGCTTGGGTTCAGTTAATGCTGCAAAGGCAGACTTTGTTTTAAAAACTGCACCATTCCCTGGAATGGCTGGGGTAAACAATGGAACACCAGCAAGATTACCAGCAGGTGGAAACGCTGCAATGTTAGTGTCTACATCTGATGATCCAGCAAGAGTTGATGCTGCATGGACTTTCTTAAAGTTCATTACATCAGGTATCGGTGCTGCATTAGTTGCTGAAACAACTGGATATGTTCCACCAAACAAAGCAGCGAATGATTTATTAGGTGACTTCTATAGTCAAAACCCTAATAAACTTACTGCTGTTGAACAACTTCCACTTCTTGCTGATTGGTTTGCGTATCCTGGAGAAAATGGATTAGCTGTTACACAGGTAATCTATGATTTCACGGAAGAAATTGCTACAGGCGATGCTGATGATATGGCAGATCTTCAAGAAGAAATGATGGAAGAAATAAACGATCTTATGTAATTTGAGATTATTTATTATTAACTTTTTATTACAGCGGCTTTATAAAAGCCGCTGTTTTATTTTAAATTTAAATGGGAGTAAAAATAGATGCCTCTTACAACAACTACAATAGGTGCTTATCCAAAACCTAAACAAACACCCATTCAAGATTGGTTTTTAGGGACAAAATCAGAAGAAGAGAGAAAAGCATCAAAAGGATTATTATCAAATTGGTCACCTGGCGCATATGAAAAAGCATTAGAGTCTGCAGGTGTGGATGCTGAAAAATTATTTTTAGCAGCAATTAAAGAAGTTATAACTGATCAAGTAAGTGCGGGTATCGATGTTCCAACAGATGGGGAAGTTAGGCGCGAGAGTTATGTATTATATCAATGTCGATTTTTAAATGGTGTAAGTTTTAAGGAAGTTACACATAAGTCAGTAAGACAAGGTGCGTTCGAAGCTGACCTTCCAACTATTGTTGCACCAATTTCAAGTAAAGAAATACGTATGCATTTAGACTGGAAGAGTGCACAACAATTTACAAAAAACCCAGTTAAAATTACGCTACCTGGACCAATGACAATTACAGATTCAATTGCCAACAATTACTATGATGACATGAAAAAACTTGGTTTTGATTTAGCATTAGCCCTCAATAAAGAAGTTAAAGCACTTGTAGATGCAGGTTGTCAGTATATTCAAATTGATGAACCAGTATTTGCTAGAAAGCCCGATGAAGCTCATTCTTACGGTATGGAAAATTTAGAAAGAATGATGCATGGTATTCCTAAAGAAGTGCAACGCGTTTGCCATATTTGTTGTGGTTATCCTAACTCATTAGATTCAGAAGGTTATAAAAAGGCTGATCTAGATGCTTATGATAGAATTGCATCACTTGTAGATGATTCAACTATTGATGAAGTATCTTTAGAAGATTCACATAGGCATAATGATTTAAATCTTTTAGAAAAATTTACTAAAACAAAAGTAATTTTTGGATTTATTGATATTGCAAAAAGTAGAATGGAGTCTGTTGAAGAGGTAAGAGTTCGTATCAAAGATTCACTTGAACATATTGATGAACACCGCTTAATAGCTGCACCAGATTGTGGTTTAGGTTTCTTTACACGAGAACAAGCAATTGAGAAAATGACAATTTTAACTAAAGCGGCAAAATCAATTTAATGTAATGTGGAATTATTTTAATCCTGTTGAAATTATCTTTGGAGAAAATAGATTTAAAGAAGTACATTATGCTCTTAAAAATAAGAACTACATCATAATCACTCATCCAGAAGAAATTTTTAAAAAATATAGTGATGAATTAAAATCTTCTTCAAATCCAGCACTATCCGTTATGACGGATGTTCAGCCTAATCCAGATTATAAGGATATTTTAGAGCTACAAAAAAAATTTTCTTCAATCAATGAATCGGTAGATTATATTTTAGCTATAGGTGGTGGCTCTGTTACAGACACAGCTAAAGCAATTGCTGCATTTAAAGATAAACAAGAATATCTAACAGATTTCGTTCGCAATAAGAAAAGTCCAAGAGTCGAAAATCCAATCAAGATTATTGCAATACCTACAACTTCAGGAACATCAAGTGAGCTTACGTGTTGGGCCACAATTTGGGATAAAGAAAAAAACAATAAATTATCTTTGGCGCATAAATCTCTTTATGCAGAAAAAACAATTATCGATCCATCTATTATGGTTGATAAGCCTTTAGGCTTGACCATTTCAACTGGTTTAGATGCTCTCTCCCATTCAATGGAAAGTATTTGGAATATTAATGCAAATCCAGTTTCTGCTTCTCATGCAATACAAGCATCAAAATTAGTATTAGAAAATTTACCACTTCTCACTAAAGATTTAAGAAATGTTGAATTACGCTCAAACATTGCATTAGCGTGTGTTCATGCTGGTTTAGCGTTTTCCAATACGAAAACTGCTATTGCGCACAATCTATCATACCCTGTGACACTCAATTACGGTATTCAGCATGGTATTGCTTGTTCATTTACTTTACCCATGATTACTAAAAGTATGGTTGGAATTGATAGTGTAGCTGAGGAGAGACTAAAATTAATTTTTAACGATAATCTAGAGAATGCTGCAAATCATCTGAGTGAATTTATGCGTTCTTTAGAGGTTCCTCTTAACTTAAATGAAATAAAAGTTCCTGTTCAAGAATGGAATAATATTGTAGATGATGCTTTTTTAGGGGAACGGGGTAAAAACTTTATTGGCAATAAAGAAGCCTTCATCTCTTCAGCTAAATCAATGGGACTTTATTAGTAATGAAAAAAAATTTTAGGTTTTATGATAACAGACAAAAATATTTATTATTTGTCACAACAACAAATGAAAAAAATCAAATTGCCGATGCGATACGTCCTCACGTAAATAAAATTAAACCTCAAAAACCTGGCATAAAAATATTTGATGCCGGTATGGGTGATGGCTCCTTACTTATGAATGTTATGCGTCAGTGCCACGAGGCTAAGCCTAACGTACCTCTATTAGTTTGCACAAAAGAAATAAGTATTGAAGATGTAAGATTAGGTTTAGAAAAATTACCTGATAGGTTTGTTGAGCATAAGAATACTGTTTTTGTTATTTCAAATCTACACTATGCGGAAGCCGCAAACTTAAAATCAAAAAATGAAGTTAAACAGAAAAAAATCAATTGGAAATTAATTAAATTAAAAGGAGACACTTCTCTTGAATTTGCCCAACAATTAAGAAAACAAAATGATTTTTTAGAAAAAAAATGGAATATAGAAATTAATAAAAAGTCAGGTAACCATACTTATAAGGAACCTTCAGTCATGGTTATCTACCGCGAAGATCAAGAATTTAATGTTAATGAATTAATACCTACCAAAAAAAAATCAGATAATAAATTTGATCTTATTATTGCTTCTCAGCCTTATCGTTCAAGAATTTCAGCAGAAAAGAAATCAAAATATGTCATCGAACCAATGATTCGAGCGTTAAAATCAAAAGGGAAATTGTTAACTATTCATGCTTCAGGAAAAGATCCTGCTAATGAAATAATTCGTAAAATTTGGCCAAAAGAGGACCCATTTCCTTCTCTTGGAAATAGTATCATTTCTTATCTTAAGAAAAATTTAGATAAAGATTTATTAAGCAACTTATCTTTTGGAGAAAAAAGAATTATTAAATGTAAATTGAGAGCTCTACCAACAGAAATCAGTGGAGGTATAGCTACATCATTAGTTTTTTCTGCTTGGAATGCTTCCATATATGTCAATCAAATGGATGATGATAAAGTAATGAAGGTAGAAAAAACAAAAAATTACGAAAAAGTAGTTCAAAATATTGTTGCTAAAAATAAAGGCCTTTATTTTAACAATGAAATATTTGTAATCGAAAAAAAATAATTTTTTATTTAAACCAATTAACTTCTGTTTTTAAAAAATCCTCTGTATGAATAATTAAGGCGTCAGATCGAATTATTGCAACATTATAATTTGTATCTGTATTAGCCGTTCCTAAACGATATTCATTTGAGAAGTTAGGTATTAGAGGAGACCAAGTACTTCTTGGGGAGGAAAAAGTAATACCGCAATAAGAACCAGAACTTGTAATGTGTTGATGACCAAAAAAAATATGTTTTATTATCTTATTATTTTTAGTTAAAATTTGTTGAAACTCTTTTTTTTGTTGTAATCCTATTCCATCACTTTCCTCTTTTACTAATGCAAGTGGATTATGATGCATAAAGATGTACGTGTCCATATTAGTCTTACTTAAAATATTATTTAACCATTCTTGCCTATCTTCACAGTAATGTCCTTGGTGAGTGTTAATCAGATTAGTATCTATAAAAATTAAACGTTTATTATTTATATCCTTAAAGTATTGAATAAATCCATTTGGGTCAGTTTCAATATTAGGAAAGTTTATTTTAAACTCATCTCTGTTATCATGATTACCTATAATTAGTTGAGGATTTAAATTCTTTGGCAGACCTGCTTCATCAATTATTTTTATAAATAATTGATAGGAATCTTTATCACCTAAGTCTGTAATATCACCAGTGATGGCAAATAAATCAGCATCACCATGATTATTTTTTATATGAGTTAATGCTTTTTTAAATTTACTGACAGGATCTATGCCATGAATCTTATCTATATAAATATGAGGGTCTGAAAGGTGAATAATTTTCATTATTAAATATAAATTTATAATTAGATCGCAGTTTTAAAATAAATATATTTTTTAAATTCCTCTTTTAAGTCGATGCTAACTCTTGCATGTACTTTACCTTGTTTTCCTTGAAAAGATTGTTTTTCTGTAACTGGAAACACCCCTTCATGCCAAATATTTGGATGAATATACAAACCTTTTGATCCGTCACAATAAAATGCTTTAAAATGTTCTGGTTCAATGTCGTCTGTCGGTAAGGCTAAAGGACAAATAAATGGTTTATTTTCTGTAGGAAAGAAAAGCTGACCTCCATCAGGATGATAATTTGCGTGCCATAAAAAAATTTTTGTTGGATCTGTATATTTATCTTTTTGTAATTTTTGATCAGGATTATTGGCATAACCCAGTATATATTTTCCATCTACTTCATAATCGCTCTTATGTTGAACAGCATTATTTTGCCCATAAAGCACGTCACCTTGCCACCAGGTATCAAAAGAACCTTCGGTAGTTCCACCTTCATTACCAGTTCCCTCTTCTATGTCGCGCCATCCTTGTTTTGGCCAAGTAACAATTTCAATATCACTATTTTCAAAACTATCGATTAAATACCCATATCCTTTAAGATTTTCATTTGTTGCTTTAACTAATGGTATTTCAATTTCTTTTGTCATTGTTTTGTTAGTTTAAAGTTAGTCCCAACTCAGTAACAACTTCTTTTACAGCTTTTATTGTATCTATCATGTCTTGTTCATTTAAATTACCAATACACCCAATTCTAAAAGTTTCTGCCACTGTTAGTTTTCCTGGATAAATTAAAAAATCTTTTTCACTAAGAGCATTATAAAATTTCTCAAAGTTAAATTTAGGATCATTAGGTTGTTTAAACGTAATAATAATTGGTGCTTGCAAATTATCAGGAAGTAGTTGCTCAAATCCCAACTCTTTCATTCCATTACAAATAATTTGACAATTTTTTTTATATCTTTTACCTCTTCCCTCTATCCCACCTTGTTGTTTATGTTCCTCAATCGCTTGATTGAATGCAGCCAATACGTGTGTAGGAGGTGTAAATCGCCATTGTTTATTTTTTTCCATTGCTTGCCATTGATCATATAAGTCTAGACTTAGTGAGTGACTATTGCCTTTTGCATTTTGAATAACTTTATTTTTAACAAGAATGAAACCAACACCTGGCACACCTTCTAAGCATTTGTTTGATGAAGCGGCTACAGCATCAAAAGTAATTATTTTAGAACTTAAGGGTAATGCACCAAAGGCACTCATTGCATCGATGAATAACGATAAATTTTTCCCTTCAACCAATTTTGCAATGTCTTCAATAGGATTTAAAATACCTGATGTTGTTTCACAATATACGGCAAAGACGTGTGTTAAGTTGTTGCTATCAATTAACTCTTCAATTTTATTGATGTCATGAACTTCATGTTCAGCAACTTCATATTCAATAAAATCTCTCCCTAAATATGTGCACATTTTTTTCATTCTTTGTCCGTAAGCACCATTGATCAGAATCAGAATTTTAGAATCTTTTTGAGTAAGAGAGCTCACCATCGACTCTACAGCAAAAGTTCCACTTCCCTGCATTGGAACACATTGATATTTATCTTCACCATCTATTAATTTAACAAGGGAATCTCTAATTGATGCATTGAGATCAATAAATTTTGTATCTCTCGAACCCCAATCATGAAGCATAGCCTCTTTTGTTGACATCGATGTCGTGAGAGGCCCAGGGGTTAATAATTTTTTATCCATTAAATATTTACTTAATAAATATTATTATAAATTTGATCAATCTTATTAAAGTTGGAATTGAATTTATTTTCTAATAAGTTAATTATAAATGAGAATGGAAGAAAATATTGTAGATTATCTCTTAGATCTTTTGAAAACAAAAGGTGCTGATATTCAATATGGTAATGAGGATGTGACCCAGCTTGAGCACGCACTCCAATGTGCTGAACTTGCTGAAAAACATAAATTACCAGGACCAACAATTGCTGCAGCATTACTGCATGATGTTGGCCACCTTATCTATGAGGACGGCGATCCCATTCATGAAGGGAAAGATGGTCATCATGAAAATTTAGGTGCTGATTTTTTAAAAAAATATTTTGGTGAGGATGTTATTCTACCAATTAGAGCACATGTTGACTCAAAAAGATATTTATCAAGTGTTGAAGAAGGTTATTATGATAGTCTATCAGAAGCATCGAAACTTTCGTTACAAGTTCAAGGTGGTCCTTTCACAAAAGAAGAAGCAGATGCTTTTATAAGCAAACCTTTTATGGATGAAGCAGTAGAACTCAGAAGATTTGATGATTTAGCAAAAGTTCTAGATAAAAAAACTCCCGATGTTGAACATTTCCGTCCCTATTTAGTAGAAGCAAGACAGTCTTTTTTAGCTAAACAAGCGTAAATGCAATTTAGCAATTATGATTTTATTGACTCTAAGTCATTTGCAGGCAAAATTATATTAACTTCTTTCCCAGGTCTTAACTCTAATGGTTTATTTGAAGAAACAATTTTAGCAAACGAATTAGAAATATTTAAAAATAATAATTGTAGTTCTATTACTTCTTTTGTTGAAGATAGCGAATTTGAAAAATTGTGTGATAAAACTTTGTTTGTCAAAAATATTTATGAACATAAATTACATTGGTACCATTTACCTATTTATGACATGGGAGCACCAGATAAAGATTTTAAATATAAATGGGAAACAACAAAAGTTTTATTAAAGAACGAATTGATAGATGGTAAAAATATAGTCTTACATTGTCGTGGTGGAAAAGGAAGAGCTGGCACTATAGCTGCTATTTTACTTGTTGAATTTAATTATGAAAAACAAGAAGCTATTGATCTAGTACGATCAAGAAGAAAAGGAGCTATTGAATCTAAAATACAGGAAGATTTTATTTTTTCTTATCGAGCAGTTAATTAAAAAGAGACCGTTAAATTAAAAATATTTTCTAGAATAAATAAAACAATTAAAGAAATTAAAGCTGCAATTATAGGTAGCGTCATCCAACCCAAAGAAATTCTTCCTGCAATTGACCATTGAACCTCTTTTCCTCCTTTTAAAAGACCAATTCCAATTACGCCACCAACAACAGCTTGGGAACTTGATACTGGTACCAAAGGTATAGAGGGAAGATTTATAGATTGTAAAAAAGCACTTATACCCTGGGATGCAAATAAAAATAAAACAATAGAATGCGATATAACAACAATAAATGCTGCCACTGGTGTCATTTTTAAGAGATCATTACCCACGGTAAACATAACTCTTTTCGAGTAAGTAAAAACACCAACAGCTATTGCTAAACCACCCAGCAGAAATAATTGTTCTTTTGAAGAAAAGACAAATAAATTTCCAATAGTAACATCAGTAAACGGTGATATAGGTACGAAGACACCCATTACATTAGCAATATTGTTTGCGCCTAAACTATAAGCACCAAAAGCACCCGCTAAAAGTAAAGCTGTTCTTGTATACGCATCAAGTCTGAGAATATGTAACTTTCTATTGAGTATAACTCTTTTTGTAAAAGTAAATAAACCCATTGCAATAACCCCTGCAATGATAGGACAGAGTATCCATGTTCCTAAAATAGTAATTAAAACTTGAAGATTAGTTGAAGATCCCGTGTATAAATTCCAACCAACAATTGCTCCAACAATCGCTTGCGTTGTAGAAACAGGTAACCCAACTTTAGTCATTAAATAAACAGATATTCCCGCAGCCACACATGCTGCAAAAGCACCAGGTAATGCATTAATAGCACCCAACTTACCTAAAGTTTCAGTTGTACCTGCTCCACTAATAATTGCACCTAGAATAACAAAGAAACTACAAATTATTGCTGCACTTGTGAAACTAACCATTCGTGTTCCAACTGCAGTTCCAAAAACATTTGCTGCATCATTGGCGCCAAGTGACCAACCTAAAAAAAGACCACCAAATAAAAAAATTAGAATTGTAATTTCCATTGAAAATTAAACGGAACGTTTAATAGCGTAAATTTGAACCTCGTCAGCTATGTCTTCTGCTTGATCACAAATACGATCAATCTTCTCTACAAAATAACGAAGATGCATTTTTTGATCTAGAGGTAATTCAGAATCAAAAATTCTTCTTGCAAGAGAACTAAATTTTATATCAGATTCTTTTTCATAAAATGTAACTTTATGTGCATTATCTCTAACAGATTTAATATCTCTAAAAAATGATCGGACAGTCAAACAAAGTGACTCAACACAGTTTACAACTGTCTCTGTTAACTCAATTAAATCTTGGTGAAACTCTTTTGGAAAATTAGGTTTTTGAATAGAGAAGTGATAACAATTCCCTTGGTACATTCCAATTAATTCGTCGATGTGTTCTAGAAGTCGTAACACATCACTTCTTGCATCTGGGATTAGTGTTTCTTCATAAAGAGTATGCTCAACATCTTTCGTAATTTTGTCAGCCTTACTTTCCATTTCTTTTACTTTTTCAACCATTTCCTCAAATTTACCATTGGCAGAATGATTGAGATAAGTTGGAACTATCGATTTAAATACTAAGCCCACTTCAGAGACAATATCAACAAACTCATCAATTTCTCTTTCAAGCTTTTTGGTATCACCAAATAATGATGCACTTTTTAATCCAAACATGGAGTGCTTATAGAACTTTTCAAAAAAAAAGAAAGAAATGTTAAATTTTTGTTACAATTTGATTAATATCTTTATCTTTAAGTAAAGTGTAATATTCGCAATCTATAGAATTTAGGAGAAGATATGACAGATTTATCAATTAATAGAATTAAGTGGTTTAGCACCGCGTTAATATTATCAGGAATATTATTAACCAATTTAAATGCCTATCCGATTAATATAATTATCCACGGCACAGGGGCTATTGGTTGGTCAATTGTTGGTTATATGACAAAAGATCGAGCTCTTCTTACAAACTTTGGTTTACAGCTTCCACTATTTATTTTTGGTTATATTTATTTGCTTTCATGAAAAATAAAAATATTCTTTTTATGTGTGTTGCTAATTCAGCAAGAAGTCAAATGGCTGAAGGAATTGCAAAAAAATTATATCCTAATTGTATTATTCAAAGTGCAGGATCAGTGCCAAAAGAGGTTAATCCCAATGCTATACTGGTTATGGGTGAAATCGATATTGACATATCAAAACATTATTCAAAAGATTTTGAAAGTTTAGACAACAAATTCAGAGATGAACTAAATACCGTTTTTACGCTTTGCAAGGAAGAGGTATGTCCAGTTTTAAATTCTAAAGCTCAGATACTTTCAATTCCATTTGATGATCCTGCATCAGATCGTTTTAGTTCAAACCAATTAGATAAGTTTAGAGAAGTAAGAGATTCAATTTTTGATAAATTGAAAGAACTTAAAAATTTATTTGAGAATTAATGAAGTTAAAAATTAATTAAATTTATAAAAACTTAATATTCTATTAACACGTCTGTAAAAAATAAAATTTAAATAGTCTTTACCACTCACAATATTATTTCTTCCTGCTATGTCCAATTGTTGTGAGTGGGATTAAATTCTATTTTCAAATTTTTAAATTAGACTTAGCTCTAGATTTGAGTTTTGCTGAACCCCTCCCAGACAAGCTTGGATTTTTGATAAAAAAATTGTGAGAGGAAAATTTTTTCTCTTTGCTTGATATTTCTTTTTTCTGATAATTGCCATTACTTAACATTTGCCAAGAATTTGTATTATCTGTCATACTGGCAATTAAGATCTGATTTAATATTTGTTCATGTACAGTTTCATTTTCAATAGGAATAAATGTTTCAACCCGCCTATCTAGATTTCTTTGCATTAAATCGGCAGAAGAAATAAACAAGATATTTTTTCTATGAGGGAATTTATGACCATTATAAAAACAATATATTCTCGTATGTTCTAAAAAACGACCAATTATGCTTTTAACAACTATATTTTCTGATAGATTTTCTTTACCAGGTATTAGAGAGCAAATTCCTCTTATCAACAATTCAATTTTTACATTTTTTTGAGATGCTTTATAAAATTCATCAATAATTTGTTTATCAACAAGAGCATTACACTTACATACTATTCCAGATGGTTTATTTTTTCCAGCATTTGTAATTTCATTTCTAATTAGTTCATTTAATTTGTTTCTTGCAGTTATTGGAGAATATACTATTTTTTTTATTGTTGTTGGTTCAGAATAACTAGTTAAATAATTAAACATTTTTGCAGCATCATTTGTTAATGTTTTGTCACAGGTGAAGTAAGATAAATCCATATAAACTCTTGCATTTCTCGGGTGATAATTACCTGTTCCATAATGTGCGTAATTTACAACAGAATTCATTTGCTTCCTTGTTACAAGTGTAATTTTTGCATGAGTTTTCATATCAATATTGCCAAAAACAACTTGCGCTCCAGCTAATTCTAATTCTTTTGCCCATTTTAAGTTACGCTCTTCATCAAAACGTGCTTGCAACTCTATAATGACAGTTACTAATTTTCCTTTTTGTGCTGCTCTAACTAAACTTGCTTCTATTGGTGAGTCATCAGTAGTTCGATATAAAGTATGTTTTATTGATAAGACTTTTGGATCATCTGCAGCTTGATCAATAAACTGCGTCACTACTTCAAAAGATTCAAAAGGGTGATGAATAACAATATCTTTATTTGCTATAGCTTTAAAATAATCATTTTTAAAATCTTTAATTCTTTCAGGAAATCGTACCTTAAATTTTGGAAAAAATAATTTTTTAAAATCTTTCAAAAAAATTGACTCTATACTCGAAAGATTAACGGGTATTGGCAGTTTATATGTATTTACATCCTTATAGTTAAGTTTTTTATTTATGAATTTAATTAAGTGACTAGATATACTTTCATCAAAATCAATTCTTATTACCTCTTGTCTTCTTCTCTCAAAAATAGCTTTTTGAAATACTAAAAATAAATCTTCTCCTTCACCCCCTAATTCTAATTCACTATTCCTAATTGGTCTAAAAACACCTTTATCCAAAACCCTATCACACTGGAAAATTTCTTTTAAAGAAATAAGTAGGGCTGTCTCCATAGATACAAAACGTGTTTTTTTACCAGGTAATTTAATAAATTTTTCTAATCCCTCTGGCACTCTTAGTATTCCATAAAAAGTTTTTTTATTATTCATTAAACGACATACTAAGGTTGTTTCTTTATTTGGTATAAAAGGAAATGGGTGAGATGGATCAATAATAATTGGCGTTAAAACCCCCCAATTATTTTCTTCTAAATAATTTTTAATAAATGTTTTATCTTTTGTTTTCAGTGTTTTTTCTACATCTATATGGATTTTGTTTTCTGAAAGCTCTCTTAGTAAATCTATCCATATTGATTTTATATTTGAAATCATCTTCGATGTTTCTTTATCTATCAGCTTGAGTTGTTGTTGTGGTGTTAATCCATCAAAACTTTTATTTCGTGAAAATTTTTGAACATTCAATCCTGCTACTCTAACCATAAAAAATTCATCTAAATTAGAGAATGCTATTGATAAAAATCTAACCCTTTCTAAAAGTGGAATTTTACTATCAGATGTCTGACTTAAGACTCTTTCATTGAATTTTAGCCAAGACAATTCCCTGTTTGCATAGTTATAAGCGGTATTTTTTTTTAACATAATTTTTTTTTATATTTTTTAGGTATAAAAAAAACATGTTCATAAAAAATTCATATTTCTTTAATAATTTTTATTTTTTGGTTTTAAAATTTTATCAATAGTCCATCTATTTTTAAAGGATAATATAGCAAAAGCACAGGTTGGAAAATGTTCAATATTTGAATTACATAAAATATTAATTGACTCTATCAAACTAGGGTTGTGTCCAATGATAAGAGTATTTTTTTTTAATTTTTTAATTTTGCTTACAAGTATATTTGGTGGGCATTCGTAAATATCGTTATCAATTGTAAATTTTACTGAGCGATCAAATGAATTAGAAATTATATTATATGTGCTAGTTGTTCTTTTAGAAGGAGAACATATTATCTGACCAATTTGAAATTTTCTTTTATCTAATATTTTAGAAAATTGTTTTGCATTTCTCATACCTCTTTTATTTAGCGGCCTATCAATGTCATCAAGTTCTAAATTATCCCAACTAGATTTGGCGTGACGTAATAAATAGACTTGTACCATTCGAGTTTAATACTTTAGATGTATACATTTCCATGGCTAAAAAGAAAAATAAAAATCCCATAACAGTGATTGATCTAGGCTCTAATACATTTAGACTAGTTATATATGCGCAAGCTATTCATCCTTTTCCAATACTTTATCAAAAAAGAGAATTCTTAAAATTAGGTGAAAGTATTAAAATAGGTAAACTCCCATCGATAAAAATAAAAGAAGCTATAAAATGCTTAGAAGAATATATTAAGATTGCAAAAGATTATGAGTCCTTAGATATTCATATAATTGCAACGGCCGCAATTCGTGAAACAATAAATGGAAAAGAAATTATTGAACCCTTCAAGAAAAGAAAGTCAGTTAGAGTAAAAGTGCTCTCACCAAAAAATGAGGCTAAATGCGGATCCCTAGGTGTAATTAGTTCAATAAAAAATCCAATCGGTTTAGTTGCTGACTTGGGAGGTGGAAGTTTAGAACTTAGTACTATAAAAAATGAAAACATACTTGAAACTAAAAGTTTAAAAATTGGCATCTTAAGAAGTGAAACTGATATGTACAAAACTACTAAAATAAAATTTGATAATTTTTTATTTTCTAAATTTAAAAACCAATCTCTTAAATTTTCTAAAAACGTAGGAAATATTTATGTTATTGGAGGCATGTGGCGCAATCTTGCAAAACTTCATTTGCACCTAAATGGAATCAAGAAAAATAAATTACATGGGTACATGATATCATTTTCAGAGTTAGAAATATTTTATCACAAATTATACTCTATGGAAAAAAAACAAATTCAAAAATTGAATGTTGTCCAACCAAATCGATTAGATAAATTAAAATTATCTACATATATTTTATTTAGCCTTGCTTCATTTTATAACATTAAAAATATTATTTTTGTAAGATATGGAATCCGTGAGGGCTACTTGTACGATATGTTGAACTAATTTTTAAAAAACAATCTAACAATAATTGTAGCAATAAGAGCACCAATAATCTGAGCTAAAATAAAACCTAGAACACTTGATGGACTTATTCCACTAAAACTATCTGTAAACATTCTTCCTATAGTTACTGCTGGATTTGCAAAACTTGTTGATGAAGTAAACCAATATCCTGCGGTAATAAATAAAGCTACACCAATAGCTATTCTTTCCTTGTTTACCTCTTTTAATATAAAAATAGTTAATAATAATCCAACAGTTGCAATTATTTCTGAAAAGAATTTAAATACACCAACTCTTTCATTGAGTGACCATTCAATTATAGGATATTCAAAATACCAATTTGCAGTTAAACAACCAAATATACCAGCAATAATCTGAGTAAAAATAAAAATTATTCCGTAATTAATAGGAATATTTTTTTGGATAATATCACTTAATACAACAGCAGGATTAAAGTACGCTCCTGAGATATTAATAAACATAGAAATAATTACATATAAAATGGCACCTGTTGCGATAGTGTTTCCTAGTAATATTATACCAAGGTCATTTGACATTAATTCTCCCATAATTCCACTACCTACAACTGTTAGTACAAGAAAATATGTCCCCATAAATTCTGCTAGTATTTTTTGTCTTAAAGAAAATGTCACTATAAAATTACCTTAAATAACTAAACTTTTACCATGAATTCTAAAAATTCATTCACACATTTGTCCCAAGTTAATTTAAGAGTAAAATTTCTACAATCAACTCTTTTTACTTTAAGTGCCTTCTTAACTGATTGTAACAAGTCATTATCTAAAGTGTTAATCTTTTCATCTGTTAATACATCTATGGGCCCGGTTACTGGATATGCAGCAATTGGTGTTCCACTAGCCAATGCTTCAAGTATTACATTTCCTAAAGTGTCTGTTTTAGAAGGAAAGACAAATACATCTGCGTTTGCATAATATTTTGCTAGTTCATCTCCAGTTTTTACACCGACAAAATTTATTTCAGGATATTTATTAATATATTTTTGTAATTCGGGACCATCACCCACAACAGTTTTATTATAATTTCCTTTAAGTTTTAAAAATTCTTCAATATTTTTTTCAATTGCTACTCTACCAACATAAGTCAGTTGTCTATCTTTACTGTTTGTGTCTCTTTTATTTGGATTAAATAATTCTGTATCAACACCTCTATTCCAAACTACTAAATTTTTAAAATTATATTTTTTTAACTCATTTAGCATTGAAACTGATGGAACAAGAACTCTTTCTGAATCACTATGTAGTCTTCTTAATATGGAGTATGTAAATCTCTTTGGGATAAAAGCTCTTTGCTTAATGTAGTCAGGAAAACGGGTGTGAAAGGAAGAAGTGTATTGTAGTTTATTTTTAAGACAGTACTTACGACCAGCAAAACCTACCGGACCTTCAGTCATTATATGAACAATATCCGGATTAAATTCTTTAAAAAATTTTTCAGTAACTTTTTTAGTATTGTAAGAAATTTTTATTTCTTTATACCAAGGATAACTAAAATTATTAAACATCTCAGGATGTAATATTTTAATTTCAAAACCTTTTTTTTCTAGAATAGGTATAACGCTTTGAAATGTCGTAACTACGCCATTTACCTGAGGAACCCACGCATCACTAATTAACGCGATTTTTTTAGGCTGCATCCTCTTTAATTTTTCGTCTTTCTTCAAAAGAAATTAATTTTAATTTTTCTCTTTCTTCGGGCCAATTAAGAATAGATAAATTTCCAATTTCATCTTCAACGAGTGCTGTGCAACTTTCAATCCAGTCACCATCATTACAATAGAGAACACCATTTAATTCCTTTATTTCAGGTCTATGTATATGCCCGCACACAACGACATCGGCATTTTCTCTTCTTGCCCTATCAGATACAGCAAACTCAAAATTACTAATAAAGTTTGTTGCATGCTTTGTTTTCTTTTTTAAATATTGAGACAGTGACCAGTAAGATAAACCCATCTTTCGTCGAATAAAATTAAATACATTATTTAACTTTAGTAAATATTCATAAAGTGCTGATCCCACTTTGGCTAACCATCTTGCATTAATGATCACAGCATCAAACTCATCTCCGTGTGTAATCAGTACTTTCCTTCCATCAGCTAATTGATGTGTATCTTCATTTTTGATTGAAATTTCTCCAAAGGAAAAATTTGTAAAATCTTTTAATACTTCATCATGATTTCCTGGGATAAGCACTACCTTAGTTCCATTTTTCGCTTTTTTTAAAACTTTTTGAACCACATCATTATGTTCTTGAGGCCAATACATTTTCTTACGCATGCGCCATCCATCTACAATGTCGCCTACTAAAAATAAATATTCTGAATCTGTTTCTTCTAAGAATTCTAAAAGCATTTTGCTTTTACAACCACTGGTTCCTAGATGGGTATCCGAAATCCAAATTGTGCGGTAAAATTTTTTATTACTTTCAAATTTCATTAATTAAAGATTTGTTCTTATACATAAAAGTATCATTTTATAATACAATTTATTATTATATGTGTGTATTGTATAAAAATAACAGTATGACGCAGAAAATTTGGTTTAAAAAAAAATCACTCCTTCACGGTTATGGATTATTTGCAAAAACTAATATTAAAAAAGGCCAGAAAGTAATCCAATATATTGGTGATAAAGTTACTAAAAGAGAGGGTGACAAAAGAGCAGATAAACAAATCCGTAAAGCAAAAAAAGATAAAAATAATGGCATGGTCTATGTTTTTGAACTAAACAAGCGATACGACATTGACGGTGATGTTGATTATAATTTTGCAAAATTTATTAATCACTCATGTAATCCTAATTGTGAAGTAGACATCATAGATAATGAAATTTGGATTTCTTCCATTAAACGAATAAAAAAAGGTGCCGAACTTTTTTATAACTATGGTTATCCTTTTGATACAGATTTTGTGGATCACATTTGTAAGTGTGGTTCTAGAAATTGTGTTGGTTATATTTTAAGTGATAATGATTGGCCTAAACTAAAAAAATATGAAAAAAAAACTAAGACTAAGTCTAAGTAAGATACCTTCGATTATTATTGCAATTGATACAAATAAGGAAATAATTTTTTACAATAATGCAGCTAAACAAAAATTTTTATTTATCGATGAAGGAAGAGATCTCAATAATATTATTAGATCAACAGAGTTAAATACTTTTATTGATAAAGCCTTTAGGGAGAAAGAAGATTTTAAGTTTGAATTCACCCCATCTAATTTTAGTGATATGTATTTTATTGCTGACTTAATATTTGTTGAAAAAGATTATGAAGAATTATTAATATCACTAAATGATCAAAGTCTTCTTAAAAACTACGAACAAATGCGAACAGATTTTGTGGCTAATGTAAGCCATGAATTGAGAACTCCTCTTTCCTCAATTCTAGGCTATGTTGAAACAATTAAAAATTCACTCAATGAAGATAAGACCAATGACAAAACGGTTGGTAAATTTTTAGACACAATGGAAGATCAGGCTTGGCGTATGACTAGACTAGTCGAAGATTTATTATTACTAAGTAAATATGAGACTGAAGATAAACCTATAGAATTTCAAGAAGCGAATATAAGGCAATTAATTGAAGGCGTAGTAGATAATTTACAAAACAAGTTAATGGCCAAAAAAATTGAAGTTCAAATCAAGGATGATTTTGATAAGTCTACAATATCAGCAAACAAAGATGCTTTGATCCAAGTTTTTTTAAATCTAACTGATAATGCAATTAAATATAGCAGAGAAAATTCTACTATTGAAATTGAGCTTGAGAGTGTAATTGATGACAATACCACCTTTTGCCAAATAAGTTTTATAGATAAGGGAGAAGGCATATCGAAAGAGCATTTAACTAGACTTACTGAAAGATTTTATAGAGTAGATAAAAATAGATCTCGAAATCAAGGCGGTACGGGTTTGGGTTTATCTATTGTTAAACATATAACTAATAGGCATAATGGTAAATTATCGATAAAAAGCAAGGTAGATAAGGGTTCAACATTTACTATTTCTTTACCAGTATTTCAGCAAACTGTAATAAATACTTAATATATATTCTGTAAGGACAACCTTATTTTAAATGAGGCTTAATATGAAAAATGTAATCAAATTAATTGCTGTCCTTGCTTTATTTGGAACTACTTCAGTTTCAGCAAGAGACTATATTTCAATTGTAGGATCTTCTACAGTTTATCCTTTCGCTACTTTAGTTGCTGAAAAAATGGCATCAGAAGGAATGAAAGCACCCGTAATTGAATCAACTGGTTCTGGTGGAGGACACAAATTATTTTGTGCAGGTGTTGGAGTTGAACATCCAGATATCACTAACTCTTCAAGAGCACAAAAAGATAAAGAATTCAAACTTTGCCAAGATGGCGGTGTAACTGATATCATCGAAGTTAGAGTTGGTAATGATGGTATAGCTTTTGCATACGCTGCAGATTATGAATGGAAATATACTAACGGTGCTACAATGAAAGGTGGCATTGATTTAACTAAAGAAGAAATCTGGCAGGCAATGGCTAGAGATAATGCAAATGCTCCAACTACTTGGTATGAAATAGATAAAAGATTACCAAAAGTTGAAATTTCTATCATGGCACCTCCTCCAACTTCTGGAACAAGAGATGCATTTGACTCACTTGTAATGAAAAAGGGTTGTGTTAAAGATATGTTAGTTGCTGACGGTGATTGTCAAGCGTATCGTGAAGATGGCCATGTTATTGAAGGTGGTGAAAATGATGAACTGTATGTTGAGCATATAACTAAAGAACAAGGTGCATTCGGTATCTTTGGTTATAGTTTTGTATCTAATAATTCTGATAAAGTTAAAGCGTCAATGATTAACGGTGTTGAAATCTCTATGGAAGGTATCCAAGATTATTCATATCCAATAGCAAGACCTTTATTCTTCTACATTAAAAAAGCACACATTGGTGTTATTCCTGGTTTAATGGATTATGTTAATGAGTTTGTAAGTGAAGAAGCAACAGAAGGTTACTTACTAGATGCTGGACTTGTTCAACTAAGTCCTGAGGATAGAGCAACTGTTCTTGATGCTATTTCTAATCAAACAAATTATAAATAAAAATCTTAAATTTTTATAAAATGGGGGCATACAAGCCCCCTTTTTTTTAATACTAAGTTATAAATGTTTTTTTGGTCTTTAGTTTTAATTGCAGTCGGAATTTTCTCATCCTTTATATACGGAAGATCAAGAATTAAATTAAATTCTAAAAAACAAGGTACGAAAAGCAAATCTCTTCCCAATTATTACGCACAATACGTTTTAATGTGGTGTTTGTTTCCTGCACTAATTGTTTATTTTTCATGGGCTATTTTTCAAGAACAGATCATTCAAAACATAGTTATTAGTAACTTTGAATTTATTGAGGGCGCAGTTTACAACGAAGGATTATTGTTAGCAGAGATTAGAAATGTTGCTAATAACCCTTCTTTTGCTGATGGTAAATCTATAGAAATAATTAATGCTGCATCTCATTATTCTTCCTTAAGACAAATAAGTCAAATATCTTTTTATACCTCAATAATCATTATAATGTTACTTGGAGCCTTATACGCTTCACAAAAATTAAAACCAGAATTTCATGCTCAACATACAATTGAAAAATATATTCAATATATACTTATATTTTGTTCATCTGTTGCTATTTTCACTACAATAGGAATAGTTTTTTCACTAATATTTGAAAGCCTTCGCTTTTTTGCAGAAGTATCAATATTTGAATTTTTATTTAGTACTGAGTGGTATCCTTTTATTCCAATTAGAGAAGGTCAAACAGCTGCAGAGGGATCCTTTGGTGCAGTACCAATATTTGCTGGAACATTTTTAGTAATGGTAGTAGCCATGTGTGTTGCGGTACCTCTTGGATTATTAACAGCAATTTATTTAGCAGAATACGCAAGTCAAAGAGTTAGAAAAATAGTTAAACCTCTTCTCGAAATTTTGGCAGGAATACCAACAATAGTCTACGGGTTCTTTGCTTTTGTTAGTGTTGCACCTTTCGTTAAAGCATTTGGACAATCAATTGGAATTGATGCTTCACCAACAAGCGCCCTTGCAGCCGGCATGGTAATGGGGGTTATGATTATTCCTTTTATTTCTTCTTTATCTGATGATGTAATAAACTCTGTCCCACAAAGTCTAAGGGAAGCATCTCTTGGTATTGGCGCTAATAAAGCAGAAACTATTAAAAAAGTAATTTTACCAGCAGCTTTACCTGGAATTGTTGGAGCATTTTTATTAGCAATATCCAGAGCGATAGGGGAGACTATGATTGTTGTAGTTGCAGCAGGCACAGCCCCCAATCTTACGGGCAATCCTTTTGAAAATGTAACAACAGTTACAGTTCAAATTGTTGTGGCCTTAATAGGTGATCAAGAATTTGATAACCCAAGAACATTATCAGCATTTGCTTTAGGATTAGTTTTATTTGTTATTACATTATTACTTAACATTATAGCTCTACAAATAGTAAAGAGATACAGGGAGCGTTATGAATAACTCTATTGCTAAAGAAAAAATTATTTCTTTGAGAAAAAAGAGAAGTTTAGAAGATATGCGATTTAAGTATTACGGCTTCACAGCTATGTGTTTATCTTTAGCAGTTTTAGTTTTTCTTTTGTATACAATATTTTCTAAAGGATACACTGCTTTTCAAAAAACAATTGTTCTCCTAGAAGTTGATTATAATCAAGAGGTTTTAAAACTAACACCTGACTCTTCAGATGAAGATATGGAAAAAGGAAAATTTTTTAGAGTTAAAAAACAGGCTATTGAAAATTTTTTCCCTGATCTCTCAAAATCAGATATTAAATTAGTAAAAAAATTATTTTCTATAAATGTAGATAAGGAAATTAAAGACTACTTCTTAGATAATCCTGAAGTTATTAATACTAAGCAACAAATTTGGGTAACTGCCCATAGTGATGTGGATCAACTATTAAAAGGTAATTCAAGAAGGGATGTGCCAGAAGATAGAAGAAAATTAAATGATATTCAATTAAGTTATGTTGATCAATTAGTTGAAGAAAATAGAGTTAAACAAGTTTTTAATAATTTCTTTTTTACTAAAGCAGATTCAAGGCATCCTGAAATTGCTGGTGTAGTTGGTTCATTTATGGGATCATTATTTACTCTTTTTACTGTTTTTATTTTATCTTTTCCAATTGCTATAGGAGCGTCTGTTTATCTTGAGGAATTTGCTCCAAAAAATAGAATAACTGAATTAATAGAAGTAAATATTTCAAATCTAGCAGCAGTCCCATCAATAGTTTTTGGACTACTTGGGTTGGGGGTATTGCTTAATGTTTTTGGTCTTCCAAGGAGTACACCGTTAGTTGGAGGGTCCGTATTAGCCTTAATGACGTTACCAACCATTATCATTGCCTGCCGAGCTTCATTGAAAGCTGTTCCTCCTTCAATTAAAGAAGGAGCACTTGCAGTTGGAGCAACAAAAACACAAGCGGTATTTCATCATGTCGTACCCCTTGCACTACCAGGGACTTTAACAGGGACTATTATTGGATTAGCACAAGCATTAGGAGAAACAGCACCACTAATAATGATTGGCATGATTGCATTTATTCCTAATATTCCAACTGGTTTAACAGAACCTTCAGCAGCACTACCTGTTCAAATATATCTTTGGGTGGAAAGTGCAGAAAGAGGTTTTCAAGAAAAATCAGCTGCAGCCATAATGGTAATTTTAATATTTTTGTTTATGATGAATGCCATTGCAGTGTTCTTAAGAAATAGATTTGAAAGGAAGTGGTAAAACATGAGTAACTCTAAAATATTGGCAAATGGTGTAGATGTATATTATGGATCCAAACAAGCCCTTTTTGGAATCTCAATGGATATCAAGGAGAAAGAAGTTACGGCATTAATCGGTCCTTCAGGATGTGGTAAATCAACTTTCTTAAGATGTATAAACAGAATGAATGATTTAATTGAAATATGTAAAGTATCGGGATCAATAAAAGTAGATAACGAAGAAATTATTAGTGAAAAAACCGATGTTGTAAGTCTAAGATCTAAAATTGGAATGGTATTTCAAAAACCAAATCCTTTTCCTAAATCTATTTTTGATAATGTTGCTTATGGCCCAACTATACATGGTTTAGTTGACTCAAAAAATGAATTAGAAGAAATTGTACATTCATCATTAAAAAAGGCAGGTCTATTTGATGAAGTAAAAGATCGATTAAATGAACCTGGAACAAGTTTATCAGGCGGTCAACAACAACGATTATGTATTGCAAGAGCAATTGCTGTTAATCCTGAAATAATCCTAATGGATGAACCTTGCTCTGCTTTAGATCCAATAGCAACTGCTATTATAGAAGAATTAATTGATGAGTTAAGATTAAACTATACAATTATTATAGTAACTCATTCTATGCAACAGGCAGCCAGGGTTTCGCAGAAAACATGTTTCTTCCATTTAGGAGAATTAATAGAAACGGGTGAGACAAACAAAATTTTTACAAATCCTGATAATACAAAAACACAGGATTACATTACAGGGAGATTTGGATAATGAAACAAGAAGGACACATTGTAAAATCATATGATGAAGAAATTAGAGACATTAAAAATAATATTGTTGATATGGGCAGTTTAGTTGAAAATCAACTAAAAGACTCACTTCAATGTTTAAAGGATAAAGATACAGAATTTGCCGAAAAAATTATAGAAAACGATAATGTAATTGATAAAGCATATAATACTCTTGATCAAAGCTTAGTTGAAATACTTGGCAAAAGACAACCGATGGCTGCAGACTTACGAACAATTTTTTCAGCAATTAAAATCAATAAAGATCTAGAAAGAATAGGAGATCATGCAACAAATATTGCCAAAAGAGTAGCAGTAGCAGAAATAGTTTTGCCAGAAAAACCTTCGAGAGATATTATTAATATGGGTGCACAAGTAAATATAATGATTAGTGAAGTAATAAAAGCTTTTTTAGAATTTTCAGATCAAGCCGCAAAAAAAGTTTGGTTAATGGATAGACAAATTGATGAAGAATATCTTGGAATATTAAGACAACTATTAACCTACATGATGGAAGAACCAAAAAGAATCACAGCATGTACAAGTCTTTTATATATGGTTAAAGACCTAGAGCGAATTGGTGATTATGTACAAAATATAGCTGAAGATATTTATTATGCAGTTTCTGGTGAGCCCCTATTTGATAGTAATCCAGACCCAACCTGGGAAGCAATTCTTCCAAAGAAAAAATAAATTGTAATAGAATTGTAACAAAAATTTAATAGTAAAGATCCATGAAACTAAAAATGCTTATCGTCGAAGATGAAGAAGCATTA